>DATETN010000127.1:0-37813 GCA_035283645.1 Pyrinomonadaceae bacterium | reverse complement strand
AAGACATCCACGTGGTGCAGGAACCTACCCTCGAGTCCTCGGCCGGTATGTCCGCGAATTGAACTGGTTGTCTTTGGAGGAAGCGATTAGGAAGATGACGTCGTTGCCAGCCGAGAGGCTTGGATTAAGAGATCGGGGACTCATTCGCACAGGCTTCAAGGCCGATCTGGTTCTCTTCGATCCGAAGACCGTGATTGATCGCGCAACGTTTGCGGAACCTCAACTAATTTCTGCCGGCATCCATCGTGTTTTTGTTAATGGTGTAGAGGTGTGGCGCGAACGCGCGGTAACCGGTAAGCGGCCAGGTCGCCCACTGCGTAAGTCGGAATGACGGCTTTGCCGTCGGATGTAAGGCGATTGGATTGTCGGTTGCCAATTGCCAGTTGCTCAACGTGAGCAACGGCTTCGGCCGCCGGACGTGAGGCTGCGAATTGGCGATTGTTAATTACCAATTAACTTCACCGCAATACGCTGAAGCATTTGGCAGTCGACAATCGACAATTGGGAATCGTCACAAGGGAGGACACTAACAATGCTGAAGTATGTGCTATTCACACTGTTGCTTTTAGTCGGAAGCATCGGATTTTGGTCACAAAACTCGGTTGATCTCGAAAAGGCGAAGGCTGAGCTGCTGAAGCTCCATCAAATGGATCGCCAAGCGCATTTCAAGACGGGCCCTGACTTGTTGCTTTCGCATCATCCGGAAGAGTTCATCGCAGTCAGCCAGGGAAAAGTAAGCCGCCGACAAAAGGCTGATACTCGGAATACCTTCGAGACATATTTCAAAGACGCGACCTATCACGAATGGGACGATCTGGAACCGCCGATCGTTCGAGTTTCAAATGATGGGAGTATGGGCTGGATAATTACGCGGTTGAAAGTGCGGCGTACACAGAAAGACGCAACTGGCGTAGAGCGAGAACAGAAGTTTGTCTATGCAGGAATCATGACATATGAGAAACGCGACAAGAAGTGGATCAAAGTTGCCAATGTTTCAACTTTCGAATAACCGGATGTGAATGCTCGTTCGCAAGATACCTAGACCACGGAACGGAGCAAGACGCATGAGAAACTCTGCCGGAGAATCACTTTTAGTGGTTCGCCCGATAAAGCGACTAAATTGCAATTGCCAAGCCCGAAACGATTTCTGCCTGGAGTTCCGCAAACACTCCTGGCGCAATCCTCAACTTAATCTCGCGACTTCCGCTACCGACGATTACCCAGCTACATGCCATCACGCGCTCGTCGATGTACAGTGGCCAATCGGTGGGAAGACCGAACGGACTAATTCCACCTAGTTTCATATCGGTCAATTCCGCCGCTTCCTCGGGAGTCGCAAACGAGACCTTGGGGACTTTCAGGAGACCTCTTACTCGCTTATTGACATCGAGTCGAGTATGCGCCAGGACAACACAAGCCGCATACTTCTTCACGCCTTTTCTTGATGTCACGATGATAGTGTTACAGGTGTGATCGAGTGAGTAGCCATATCTCTCGCAGAACGCAACAGTGTCTGAGAACTCGGGATCAATGTGGATTATCTCATCGACACGAATTCCGTGAAATGATCGAAGTTCTGGTTCCTGAAGCCTGCTTTCCATCATTCGCTTGACCGCGACCAGCACGTTCATGAGCTAAGAAACCTCGATCGGCTCATAGTCAGAAGTTGTGAAAATAATCGGATTCAGCCACAGATCTCACAGATACACGCAGATCTGAATAAGGATGATTGATAAAACGCTGCCGCTTTTCAAAATTCTGATCCGTGTTCATCTGCGATATCTGTGGCTCATTAATTTTTTTCACAGCTTCATCAGAGTTTAGGCAATTGATTAGGTTGGCTTTAGTTACCGGGATCATGGCCGTCGGGGACTGATTGTTTCAGAATTGCCTCGAACCTTGGATCAAGTCTCAAAGCATCCAGTAACGGATCATATCTGAGCATCCTCAAACGCTCAGTCCAATTAAAGTAAGGCTTCTCCAACCATTCAAACGCTGGTTCCAGCTGGCCCAAACCGCAATAGACCAAAGCGACACTGTGAGGTCGGATATTCTGTAGTTGGGTTGACTCCAGGACTTGATTCAATGTCTCCTGTGCCTGATCTCGATGGCCGGCGATCGCCAGGGCATGAGCAAGGAGTGCCCACGGCTCGTTATCCTCCACCGCAACTTCGATTGCGTCGCGGAACTGGGCGATTGCTTCATCAAGCATGCCTTGGTGCTCATAACATCGGCCTTTCCAAAGTAGAGCGCTAACAAAAGCTGGTTCTATCACTATTGCTCTCTGGCAGTAGCTAATCGCCTCTTCCCATTGCCGTGCAAAGTAAAGAATCCCGCCAAGCGCCGCATTTGTCGCGGGCGAAAGAGGATCAAGAGCCTGCGCTTTGCTGGCTTCCTGAAGCGCTTGATCCAAATCACCCATCGCCGCGAGAAACCAGGTGTATCGAAGATGGGCCACCACGCAATTCGGATTTACAGCGATGGCTCGCATGAACAAGTTGTCCGCAGCGACTGAGTCTCTGTCATGCTTGATCCTGACCACCGCCAAGGCCGCATACGCTTCCGCAAGGAGTGGATCTAATTCGAGCGAGCTCAAAGCAGCCTTTTCAATTCTCTGGTAGGCTTGCTCTAGTGGCAGATCATCGTAATGCCGGTCAGTCATAAGGAAGTAAGAATCAGCTAGCCCGGCGTAGGCAAGCGCATACTCGGGATCTTTTTCGATCGCCATCTGAAAGTAGTTGATAGCTTGTTGCAACGCCTCTTTTGTAGCCTTACTCCAAAAAAAGAGTCCCATCAAATAGGTCTGATAAGCGTCAATGTTTTCCGTGTGCCTTCTTCTAAGCTGCTCTCTTTCAGGTGCAGAGATTTTGAGTGTGAAGGCGTTGGCTACTTGTTCGGAGATAGAATCCTGCAAAGCGAAAATCTCATTGATTGCCTCATCAAATTTTCCCGACCATATTGCCCTGCCATTTTTGATACTAATTAGCTGCACCGTCACTCTGACACGGAAGCCCGAACGCTGCACTGTTCCATCTATGACCGCGTCGACGTTCAGCTCATGGCCAATGGTCAGAGGGTCGTTCTTTTTGCCGGAGTATTTGGAGACAGTGCTGGTCGGCATAACGACGAGCTCTCGGAATTCGGCGAGTTTTATGATGATGGCGTCCGCCATGCCCAAACCCAGATACTCATCACTTACTTCAGAGCCAAAAGACCTGAATGGCAGCACAACCACAGACTTTACGCCAATCTCCTCTTTGGTCTTTTCTTCCAAAAGCGGGGTCTTTAACGAGTGCTGTCCAACAGTGGAGACGTCGATGATTTCACGGACATTAGCAACGAAGCGATAACCTCGCTTTGGAATGGTCTCAATGTACTCCTCCTCTGTCGCACCTCTGAGCGCCTTTCTGAGTTGGAAAATGTTCTGCGTCAGACTACTCTCCTCAGTAAAGTTGTTGGGCCACAGCTTATGCATGAGGAAATCCTTTTCCATAAGGTGGCCGTTGTTCTGAACCAGAATTTCGAGGGTTTCGAGCAGCTTGGGTGCGAGAGGCACTACTTTGCCATTACGGAGGAGAAGACGTTCCCTAAGGTCAAGCCGAAAAGGGCCGAACTCATATGACGTACATGTGTTTCCGTCGGTGACCATCCAAAAAACCCACCCGACGCTCACAGCGCCTAACCGAATTTGGAAAAAGAATCAAGCGTTTATCCTGGAAGCAATTGTTCGATGCTCATGATTGTGGCGATAGATGCCCCCGGAAGGTGGACCGTCGTTTCGGAGGTGAGCGAGGAAACTTGCAGCAGTTTTCGTTGCACTCCGCCTTACTACGAGCCAGGATTTCGTTTACTTCCTCTCCATATGAAATAGGCCGGCGTTCCCAAAAAAACGATGCCGAGCCCGACTGCAGCGCGTCCGGGCTGAGCGGCAATCGTATTTGCCACAAGAGCAACGGCGGCCACAACAAAAAGAAGTGGGGTCCAGGGATAACCAGGAACGCGATAGGGTAAGTCTTGCTTTAGGACCCTTCGCCGATAGATGAAAATACTGGAGCCCGCTAGCGCATAGAAGATCCAACCGGTGAAAACGACGTAGGTCAGCAACTGTTCGAACGTCCCTGACACAGCAAGAATAGCCGCCCAAAGTGACCCGGCCATCACGGCAAAGGCGGGTGTCTTGAAGCGTGGATGAATCTGAGCCAGCCGATCGAAAAACAGACCATCTCTAGCCATCGCGTAATAGACACGGGGGGCGGTCATCGTAATTCCGTTAGCAGCGCCGAGAATTGAGATTAAGATCGCGATTGTTACAAACTTGGATGTTGCAGGACCCGCCACAGCGGTAATCGCCGTGGCTGCGATGCTATCAGTTTGCGCTGCCTGATGAGGGCCGAGCGCGGATAAGTACGCCAGGTTTGCGAGAAGATAGATGCCGATCAAGAATGCCGAACCGATTAACAAAGCGCGCGGGTAGTTTCTCTGCGCGTTAATAACTTCTCCAGCGCTGAAGGTCACATATTGCCATCCTTCGTACGCCCATAAAACGCTGATCGTGGCTAGCCCAACTCCTGAAAGGATGGATGCGACGCCGTCATCTGCGGGCCAAAGCTGTCCTGAAATACCGGCAAAGCCACTTCCAAGCCACAATAAGACAACGCACAGAACAAGAATTGCGGCAACCTTGATTACCGTCGTCCAGTTTTGTACCCTCGCACTTCGTCTGGTACCAGTAACATTGACAACCGTGACGACCGCAATCATCGAAAGCGCCACCAATTTGACCGCTAGGGGCGATAAGGGTGTGAACTCGTTAAGGTAACCACTGAATGCGACCGCAAGGGTGGCGAGCGATCCACTACTGATTACGAAGAAGAGAGTCCAGCCATACAAAAAGGCCGGCAGTGGTCCGAAACAATCGCGAATGAAAACGTACAGACCACCCGCCTTAGGGTTTGTCGCGGTCAGCTCTCCGTACGTCAAAGCACCGAGCATTGAGAGAATCCCACCACCAAGCCAAACCAGCATCGCTACTGCAATTCCTCCCAGGGTTTGACGAAGAACCAGACTCGGCACGACGAAAATTCCTGAGCCTATTACAGTGCCGACTATCAGCAGGATGAGGTCACGCAGGTTAAGCGTGCGTGCCAGCGTGGATGTTGAGTTGTCTTCTCGTCGAACCATCTGTACAGATTAGCACCCGTTCAATTTATTCAGCATCCTGGAAGTTGACTCGTAAGGGTGAATTCTTGGTTGGACCTCGCCTCAATCGATTCTCTCTACCGCTTCAGTATTAGAAGCTATGTAGTCAAAATCAACTTCAAATCCAAGACCGGCGCCAGTTGGCACCTCGACCGTGCCGTCGTGGGCAACCTTGACCTCTGGAAAGATCAGGTCTCGTACAAAGTAGCGCGAACTGGCGGAAATATCCCCCGGCAACGAGAATCCACGCAGGCTGGCGAGAGCTATGTTATGAGCACGGCCAATGCCTGACTCGAGCATTCCCCCACACCATACAGGGACTCCTCTGGCATAGCACGCGTTGTGAATCGCCAAAGCCTCGGAGTAACCACCGACGCGTCCAACTTTGAGATTGATGATGCGGCAACTGCCAATGTCGAGGGCCTGCTCGGCTCGCCTCAGCGCAGTGATACTCTCATCCAAACATAGTGCCGTTCCTATCTCAGACTGTAACTTGGCATGATCGATGAGGTCATCGCCATCCAGCGGCTGTTCGATCATAAGCAGGTCGAGCTCATCGAGAGTTTTGAGGTGGACTCTATCCTCGAGTGTGTAGGCAGCGTTCGCATCGACGGAAAGAAGGATCTTTGGATGACGGCGCCTTACCTCAGGGACGACGCCAATATCCCAGCCGGGTTTAATCTTGAGTTTGATTCTCTGGTACCCGAGAGCCAGGTAGTGTTCAATATTCTCCAAAAGTTTGCCGAGCTCGGGCTGAATGCCCAAACTCACACCCACAGGGATTTTCCTGCGTACACCTCCAATCAATTGAGATAGAGATTGACTTGTCGCTCTGGCAACAAGATCAAGGTAGGCCAATTCCAATCCCGCCTTCGCCATCTTGTGCCCGCGAAACGGCCTGAACCGGCTAGTAAGATCACCCAGGCCGGCCACAGGACGGGACAACATAGCAGGCGCTAGATAGTCTCTGATTACATGTCGAGCGGTTCCCACGGTCTCAGAGCTGTAACGTGGCTGCTCGGAGGCAACCACTTCGCCCCAGCCATTCAGCCCTTCTCCCGAAACACAAACGAGAAAAATCAGCCGAGAATCAATCCGTCCAAAACTGGTTTCAAAAGGATCTCGCAGGGGTAACCGAACCAGACGAATGTCAATGGTCTCGACGTTTACAGGTTCGAGGTCAATTCCTGTCTTAGTTAGCCAGTTCGGCGTTTGCATCTGGTGGACGATAACAAATCGAAATTCATGAGGCAAGGCGTTGTGCAATATCTGTGGCGCAACTCGCGTTTTGCAGCAAATGCTGTCACACCACGTGGAGAGTAATTGTTTATGAGGGATCACGCTCGAAAAGCACGCGTCTGTGTTTACCGCTTGGGGGTAAGGGCAATTCAAGTGAGCTGTGAATCCATTGCAGAAAACCGCCGGTCCTTTGCATTTCCGCACTACTGGGTCTTCCGGCTCTTTCGATTTCGCTGCCAATCCGCAA
The DNA here is from genome assembly GCA_035283645.1 of Pyrinomonadaceae bacterium. Taxonomy (GTDB): domain Bacteria; phylum Acidobacteriota; class Blastocatellia; order Pyrinomonadales; family Pyrinomonadaceae; genus PSRF01. The sequence goes on along the minus strand of DATETN010000127.1, from coordinate 31,128 downwards.
AGTGCCATTTCAGCGCCGAGTAATGGCTGCGCAGCACGACAGATCCATGATCTTCCTCTGGCAGTCTTAGCGTCTGCCATACAAGGCCATTGGGTTTGTGGTCGGCCAAAAGTTTAATGAAAAGGTCGAACGCCGGAAGTATTGGTCCTGGTTCATTTCCTAACGCCAGATAAAGCCTATTGTGCCCCCGGCGTCCCTGACTAAAAACTTCCTTAGCTTGCTTTAATAGCACTTGATTGTCCCATTGCAACGATGGGCTTACAGCGATGTATCCGTCAAAAAGAGCAGGGCGAGTCAGTAGAGTATAAACAGCAAAAAGACCGCCGAATGAATGTCCAGCCAGAATTCGAAGTGACTCTGTTCTATAGTGAACTTCGATGAAGGGTATTAGTTCGTCCTCAATGAATTTCAGAAAGCCAGGGCCCCCGCCGCTGGTTGGAAAGAATTCGGTTTTTCCTTCCATGCGAGGGATCGAACCTCTAGTGGGTGTTAAGTCGTGATTACGATCAACGTGAGGGATGCCTACAACAATCATCTCAGGCATTCGCATATTTCGCGCAAGGAACTCAATTGTCCCGGCGGTGTGCAGAAAATGAACATCGCCATCAAGTAAGTAGAGCACCGGATAGTCATTGCTTGATTTCTTATACTCAGGAGGCGTGCGAACGAATACAACTCGCTCGTCACCGAGGACCCTGGATTTTAGTACCAGCCGATCCGGCGTAACACTGATGCTTTGAGACCGAGCCGGTGCACCCGCGGTATGAAGACCGAGGATGAAGAGAGCGGCGGCTAATATTGATCGGGGGAAAAGGCAATAATTGATCGTTGCCCCGGATGTTGCTGTTAGAATCCTCATCTGCGTCGGCTGCTTAACCCCTTCGCCTCTAGTCTTTGACCGGGCGATCGTTGGTTGATCCCTGGTTGAGGCATCCCCGGCTGTATACCGCAAGTGTTGCATGACGGTCAACGATGCAATATTAATTGCTATACACTTGTGGTAGGGCTCAGATTCTCTAATAAGCGCTCGCAAGCAAAGGGGCCCTTTTCAACGGCCGTGAGACGCGTAAGCTAAAGTGAGCAAAATCCGGAAGAACAAGATTCCATATTGAAAACGGGTAAGACCAAGTGCAATACTGAAACCGTTCAGTGAAATCATGTCGGTTGGAGGCTAAATGGTTCGAAAAGTCTCGCGCAAGAAAACGCGAGGTCGAGTCAATGGTGAGGCAAAGGCTTCACAATCTGATCTTGAGCTACGATTTACAGAGGCCAGACCACGTCTCAGTCCGCGGCGGCAACAATTGATCCGGTCGATTCTTGATTCACCAAACGAAACGTACTTCCTTTCTTCGCGGGAGCTAGGGAAGCGATACAACGTTGATGCCGCCACGATAGTCCGCACTGTTCAGGCTTTGGGGTATGAAAGCTTTTCCGATTTTGCGATGGCATTAAGGCAACATTTCGTCGCGCGAATCACGCCTTATACAGTATTGAAGGCTATCACCAAGGAGAATAGAAGTGTCACCGACAACATCAATCTCAATCTCGATAGAGCTGTCGAGAATTTGAATGTTTTGCGGTCGGATCTGGACCGTGCCAAGATCGTCAGTTTAGCCAAACTTATTCACCACTCCCGAAATATTCTAGTTGTCGGCGTTGATGGTGCTCATTGGTTGGCCGCCTATCTTGCCTACGATCTGTCCGCGCTCAGGTTTAAGGCGGAAGCGCCACTAGGGACCACCGGAAATCTGCAACATAAAATCGCGGTAATGACTGCCAAAGACTTACTTATAGCCATTAGTTTTGGACAGTGCTTGAGGGAAACCGTTGAAGCAGTTCAGCAAGCTCGAGCCGCTGGAGTGCCTACATTTGGGATCACCGATGCCGATACAACACCCATTGCGCGTTATTGCGACGATCATGTCGTGACGGTTGTGGCCAACCCTTCGTACTTTAATTCTTATGTGGCTCCTTTGGCATTGATCAGTGCCCTCTGTGCCGCTTGTGTTCACGTATATCCGGCGCGGTCGCTTACAATGCTTAGACCCACTGATAAAGAATACCTTTCAGGCCGTCGCTGGTATCGAGAACCCAGAGCCAACGCTGACCGATCCTAATACGCCGTTAATCACTGCTGCAGAGATCCCTCCCTCCCGAGAAGGACCCCTCCATCACTTGCAAGGATTCCAGGCGGCATATCTTTTTTACGCAACGAGTGTTGCGAGATTGACAATTCGCAATAGCGTTTATTAGGATGATTACCCTCCGCAGGCTCTACTTCCGCACTCCGATAATGAAGACTCTTTTGCAAAGCGTTTCTAGCGCTCCCTTAACGATTTGCCCTGGTTTGGTGGGGTACGCTGCCAGGAAGCTACCGATAAGTGATGCAGCGCCAAGGTTCCACCTGGGAACCACCGCTCTCTCCATCATCCTCGTAATGGTTGGGCAACTCGCCTTTAGCACAGAAGTCCAGGGAGGGACTCTTTGGGGAAATCTCAAACCCGGCTTGTATAGTGTTGGGTATAGAGCAGTCTTCACTTATGACCTCACCAGACCATTTATTAAGTGGGACGCACAAGGCAGAGAGATTGTGCCAGCAGGTAAGGGCCGGCAGATGCAGATCAGCGTCTGGTACCCCGCGCACAACGCCGGAAGGAAACCCTTAATGCGCTTTGAAGAGTACGTATACCTTGCGGCACAGGAATTAGAGTTTTCTCCTCCGACACTTGAGAAACGAAGGCAGGCTGTTGACGATTTCATGAAAGGGCCTCTTTCTCAAGGTGCATCCGCAGATAGACTTTGGGCCCTGCTTCGGATGAAAACCAATGCCATTAAGGATGCGATACCTGCTAAGGGATCTTTTCCTTTAGTCGTCTACGCTCATGTTCCGCCTTCGGGGAATAGCATCCTATGCGAATACCTCGCCAGTCATGGATTCGTTGTGGCCGCAATCTCCTGGAAGGGCACCTTTGAGTACAATCTGGATGTTGGTCTAACGGGAGTCGAAACCCAAATAAAGGATATCGAGTTCGTTATAGGCGTGTTGAAGGCGGATAAGCAGGTCGATAGCGATAAGATTGCAATCATCGGGATGAGCTTTGGAGCCATTAGCGCTCTAGGATTGCAGACGCGCAATGGCGATGTTGATGCCTTAATTAGTCTTGATGGAGGCATTGGCTCCGTATTTGGCGCAAACGTTGTGCAACGGACTGCCTATTACAGTCTGTCCAGAATAACGACCCCCTTGATTCACCTGTACGGCTCCAATGTCACAGGGACCGACCTTAGCTATCTTTACTCATTGAAATATTCAGAGCGTTACCTGGTTGGTTTTACAGGCATGAGACACCGGGACTTTACCAACATCGGTATGTTCGAACACTTTGTGCCTAATATCTCGGGTAAACCAGGGGGAAATACAAAAATTGGATTTGAGTGGGTCTCGCGTTACGCGCTTGATTTTCTCAGAACTTACCTGGGTGGGGATAGAGAGAGCCTTGAATTCCTCCAAAATTCTCCTGAGCGCAATGGGGCCCCGCCAGGGTTGTTCACGGTCGAGAGAAAAGCAAGATTAAACCCTCCGCCTAGCTCCTCTCAATTGCAAGCCATGATCGAAGGAAAAGGCATTCAAAGTGTTGTTGCCCTCTATAAGCAACTCAAGGAAATGGATGCCCAGCCTCTGCCGCAGCAGACTTTAAGCGAAGTTGGAATTTGGCTGGGGCAAAAAGGCGATTGGAACGCGGTTAAAGCGATCATTGATCTGAGACTGGATAGTTATCCCAGCTCGGCTTGGGCCAACTATGCTGCAGCAGAAGCTCATCGACGATTAGGAGATAAAGAACGCGCGCGCCATCTTTATGAGAAAACATTACTATTACTGGCGACTGACTTCGACCCCGAACTGGACTTCAGTAGAAGGCGCGCTATCTATGAAGGCGCCCGGCGCAATCTCGATTTATCGGATAGAAAATAAAATTTAGGAGACAAAAGGGAAGCGCTTCGGAGGCCTCAGTCGGTCAATGTAATATTGAACGAAGCGCGCTGGCCCAACTTTGGTCCGCAAATGAGCGCAGCAGAAATAACCGCAGGTTTCTTTGACTAAGCGGACTGCAACGTAACCTAAGGTTTCGTTTTCCAACCTTATCGTCTTTTCGCTTCACCTAAATGAAAACGTTTTATCGCAGGCATAAGAAAGCAGCGATGTTGATTTCTATCGCTGCTCTATCCATTTCGTTCATGTTCTTATGTTTCGGTTGGATCGTCATCCGGACATGGATGAAGGCGCCCGTGGTAGCCGCGCTGGCAACCTCCCCTGAAAAGGTCCGATTGCAGCTTGAAGATATATCTGACGAGTATCAAAACATTCTGTTAGCTGTCGAAGACCCTGGCTTCTACGACCATCATGGAGTTGACTTCAACACGCCGGGCGCTGGCTGGACGACCATTACCCAAGCTATTGTGAAGGTCTATTTTTATAATGGTTTCACTCCGGGATTTTTGCGATACCGAAAACTTGAGCAGTCGGTGATCGCTTGGGTATTCGATATGAGAGTGGATAAACGTACGCAGCTCCTCATATTTGTGAATTCAGCTTATTTCGGAAATCATAACGGTCGAGAAATAGTCGGTTTTGAGGATGCTTCGAGGGCTTATTTCAACACAACCTTTACTGGCCTCTCGAAGAACCAGTTCCTCTCGTTAGTTGCAATGCTTATTGGTCCAAACGAATTTCATGTCGACCGCCAGCCAGTGCGGAATAGGGAACGAGTGCAGAGAATTCAGCGTCTCCTCATGAGAGGATGTACGCCCAATGGCTTCAGGGATGTGTATTACGAATCTTGTCAGTGACGCACTCTTCAACTATCCGAGTGTCCCAGCCAGCAGGATCACTGAGTCGATTTAGTATTGAGTGGGAGCGAGGCGCTCTCCGGGCTTGTCGTCACAATACGATCACCCGATAGCGACTGAGCGGCGTCCGAGGGCCCCGTCGCTATCTGAGGCCCCAAGGTCAAACGGGGGTCGGTTTATCACGGCCCATCCCTTTTCTCTTTCTCCGGTGCTGAAACTCTTCTCATAACCCAGGCTCGCTTCTCTTTCCCCTCCAATGCAACGAGTGTTGCGTGTATTGACAGTGTGCAATACTGTATTACAATGAGCCTTCTGTCGACCTAACTGGTTAACTGAGCTAAAACAGAATACATATCTTTGATCGAGAGAGTTCACGTATGGCACACCGATCACATCTGACCCTATTCCTCTTCATTATTTCGTTGATTGCGGTTCTATGGCCCGCCTTTGCAGACGGACAGACCGTGGCGTTGCAGGTGGCACCCTCAAAACGAAACCTGGAACTTGAGAACCGCTTGAAAGCCGCTTTGGCAGGATCCGCTGGAAATTGGGGCGTCAGCGTGAAGCATGTTGAGCGCAACGAGGTTGCCGGGATCAACTCTGATCAAAGATTTCAAATGGCCAGCGTTTTTAAGATACCTGTACTAGTTGAGCTCTTCTATCAGGTTAGTGAAGGGAGAATTTCCCTCGATGAACGTATTGAGTGGGCCACCCCTGAACGGTACTTCGGGAGTGGCGTTCTGGTTAGTTTGACACCCGGCTTGCGACCCACTGTCGGCGACCTGGCCACATTGATGATCATCCTAAGCGACAATGCCGCCACTGATCTGCTGTGCCAGAAGCTAGGCGTTAAGAACGTAACTGCGCGCTTGCGGTCTCTAGGGCTCAGTAAATCTTCTGTCGACATGGGCACACGAGATTTGATCTTGCAGGTACTGGGACTTCGTGGTGAGGCTTACCAGGATCTCACCACCAAGACGCTCGATAAAGTTGATTGGAAGAAAATTCAAGATGAGGTGAAGAAGAACGAACAGCGGTTTTTACAGGATTGTCCAAATTGCACCACTCCCTGGGAGATGACTCTGTTACTGGAGAAAATATTAATGGGGGTCACCGTCGACAAGAGCGCCTCCGAGAAAATGCTTCGTATCTTGTCCCTCCAGCAATTCAATCAACGCATACCGCGACTGTTGCCCTATGACGTGCGCTGCGCACACAAGACCGGGACCTTGACCGGACCTGTATGGATGGTCAATGACGCAGGAATCATCTTTCTCCCGAAACAACAGGGACATTTGATCCTCAGCGTTTTCAGCCGTGGCTCTCAAACCGAATTGACCGTGCCTGAAAACACTCTGGCGATAACGAGTGCCGAGGGGCGCATTGCAGAGATTGCCAAGATCGCCTTCGATTACTACACCGCGCCGGTTCCAGCAGCAAACTAACGACGGCCCGTCATCATCGGAGGCTCACAGCTCACGAACTCAACTATGCCCCTAAAAAAAGTGGATTCGAGGATTCTAATAAGGGATGTTGAAACCATCTCCGAGATCCGACAAGTCCAGAGGCTACAGCTGGAAGTGTGGCAAGCGGAGGATCTTGACATTGTTCCTTTAACCCACTTCGTTGCGATCAGGGAAGTGGGTGGCATCTTAATTGGCGCATTTGATGGAGAGGAACTGGTTGGTTTTGTATTTGGCTTCCTGGGTCGCAAGAAGGGGGATTTACTGATCCACTCCCAGATGGTCGCCGTGAAGCCCTCATACAGAAACCTGAATCTTGGATACAGATTGAAACTGGCGCAGCGTGAACGGGCACTCGCATCGGGTATCACGAGGATGACTTGGGCCTTCGATCCGCTCCAAAGCCTAAATGCGTATTTCAACTTCGCAAAGTTGGGAGTCATTGCCGACAGCTACAAGGCAGATTTTTACGGAGAGGGAACGTCGAGCTTCCTGCAACGGGGGGGCACAGATCGTCTATGGATAATGTGGGTTCTGGACAGCGAACGGGTTGCGGATCGCTTGCAGAACGAATTGAGACCAGAAGCTCTTCCCGCAGAGGCGAGTGTTCTAAAGCCTTTACTCGAGATAAGTTTTGGATTTCCCGTTCCGACAAACACTGAGCAGGCTTTTTCGCATCCTTATCTCCTGATTGAAATTCCTCAGGATATAAGTTCAGTAAACAAGCGCTCTCCAGAGCTCGCCATGCAATGGCGAAGAGCTACTCGGTGGGCATTTTCGGCAGCTCTGGCTTCAGGTTATTTAGTGGTGGACTTCTTTCGCTCCCAAAGAAATGGCGAACCTGTGGGTGTTTACTTACTCACTCGGTCCCGGACAGAAAAGTTAACCGACACGACCAGAGAGGTAGGCGGGTGAAGTTGTCTGTGGAGAGGTTCGGGAGGGTTCGGAAAAGTTCGACTACTCCAGAAGACTGCGAGGCCCGAGGTTGCCTCCTAACGAATGACTACACTTCATAGGCTCGTGAAATTTCGTCGCAATGCGTTAAAGAATCCGTAGGCTCTCCACACCCTCTAAGGCACTCCGCAAGCTGTGTCTGACCTGGCAGCACGTAAACGATAGAACTCTGCTACGTAGCTACCGGTGTGGGATGAGGTTGCGCAGTAAGTCCTTCAACAAGGGCCTCGCTTTGTTTCAGCCCATCGTGCCTAAAAAGGTTGGGTAGGATCTAAAGATTGGACCGGCGGCAGACAACTTAGTAGTAAGAAACGTTAATTCTTAGGGCAGTAAGTACCGGAAGGCGCTTTATCTCAATGCTGACTCGACTAAAGATCCCGCCTACCCACGAGGTACTGTTCGCTGATCGGTATGAACGGTTGCTCAGCTGGTCTCTTCAGTTGACTGACAATGATCGGGAACTAGCTGAGGATTTAGTGCACGATGCTTTTATCCAATTTACTTTTGCGCAACGTGATCTCGACACGATTCGCAACCTGGATAGCTATTTTTATGGAATGCTGCGCAATCTGCACCTTCTCCACGTGCGTCGCAAAACGCGTAACCGCCTTCAGCAACTGTCCATTGTTGACTATGACTCTGCTGAACACGGGTTGCGCAGAATAGATTTGCGAGACCAGCTACAGGTAAAGGACCAGCTGCGTAGGGTTTGCCAGTACGTTTGTTTGCGCAAGGAGAAATCTAAGTCGGCAAGCGTGCTGATCTTGCGGTTCTTTCACGGTTACTACCCAAGCGAGATCTCTCACATTCTGCGAACTACTCGTCCCACGGTAGATGTCCATCTCCGCACAGCGCGCAACGAGGCTAGAGCTATTCTCGAGAAACCCGGATCACTCCGTTTGCTTAATGAGCCCGCCAGCTTGGAAATCTTTCCACCTGAGCGACGTTCGGACGATCTCTTATCTGAACTGCGCACAACAATATTCCAATCGCGACGAGGTGATTGCGCTTCCAGCGAACAACTTTCCAGTCTCTACAAAGATGAGGCACCTCAGATGGGGGCTGAACAGCTAGCGCATATTGTGAGCTGTCCCCGCTGCCTAAACGGGGTTAACAAGATGCTCAACTTACCACCTCCACAACTGGATCGCCCTTTTGAGGTACTCGGACGAGAGAAACGAAGAAGCGGTCGTGGATCGGGTTCAGATGATGGTTCCAGCCCCGCTGGTGGTGCAGGAGCAGCAGGTTCCATCAAAACTTTGCGACGCCGCGCGAAGACAGTGATCGAACATAAGCCAGAAGAGTTATATGTGTCAGTTAACGGTTATGTACAAGGCTCGCAACGAATTACTTCAGAGCTGAATGAGCTCAGTTTGAATATCAATATACCCGAACAGATCGGCTGCGTTGAGGTCTTTAGCGAACAGCTAATCCGGTTGCTATTACTAAATGTAGATGAGTTGCCGCCTGCTGGTGAGGTTGAGCAGTCTGCGGAGATCCTATTGAGTGAAGGACGCAGGTTACTGTTAAACCTCAAATTCCGCAGTCCTCTACCAACCCTTCAGGTGGTCTACGAAGATCCTACTTTTAAAGAAATAGGGGAGATGCTCGATATCACCTTGAATCCGGATGGGCAATCCCCTGGCCCGGTCGTCTTTGATGAGTCTGTTTATGAGAAGAACGCCTCGCCGTCAATAGAGAAACAGGAAGTCATACTGAGCCTGCAGTTGCGCCAGCACCTGGGGACTTTAGCTGCCCTGTTTTTGAGACCAGCTACGATAACGGCTATAGTTGCTATCGCACTCCTCTCCACCCTGCTACTCACCCGTGACTGGTCGCCATCTGTAACTCCTAAACTGTCCACCACAGAGCTGCTCCAGAAAGCAGTGATCTCGGAAGAAGCCGCTGCGGAGAAGACGGACCAAGTGCTGCATCGGATCATTGATTTTGAACAGCGAGAAATTGGGGGGATTGGTTCGCCTGGCGTCGGCACTTCGATCTCTCGACACCGAATTGAGGTCTGGCATAGTGCCGGAAAGGGAGTAACAGCGCGCCGTCTTTATGATCAGAAGAACAAACTTATCAGGGGCGATTGGAGGAGGAGGGACGGAGTTCAGATTCTTTATCAACATGGCGTTCGCCCTCGTTTTCGATCGCAGTCTGATCAACTTAGTAGCGCAATTCTGAGTTCTGATGAGGTATGGCAACTTTCTCCGTCATCAAAAGATTTCATATCCGTGATTGGCGCGAACGAATCACCAAGTCTCACAGAACTGGATGGGGGCTACCTATTAACTTACCGCTATGTGAATGGGACGGGTGGCGAATCGGAACTCCGCAATCGCACGCCTGTTTTGGAGCATGCTGCGCTGAAACTCAACAAAGCAGATCTCCGTGCGATGGAGATGATCTTAACTATGCGGCTTGTTGAAGGGGTTGAATCCAAGTCCAGAGTTCCAAATACCCGTTTCGTTGAGTATCGGTTCACTGAAATCAGTTTTGAAGCGCAAGACCCACGATCGGTACCCTCCTCGGTCTTTGAGGCAAACTCTGAGTTGCTTTCCGAGAACGGTCTAAAGGAACTGAAACTAAACAAACCGATGTCGAACGTGGACGGACATTCTGTCCCTACATCCTCAGCCAGCGCACTTACTGATCTCGAAGTGGAAGTCACTTACCTGCTGAATCAGGCCAGGGCCGATCTTGGCGAACAGGTGAGTTTGACGCGACTGGCAGACGGACGATTGCGCGTTTTCGGCATCGTCGACACGGGGAATCGCAAGGCTGAAATTGTCAGGGCCTTGTCCTCGGTTGCGAACAATCCAGCTATCAGAATTGAAGTCTGGACAGTTGAAGAGGCGATTCGACAACAGAAGCAACGGACTTTTGATACCCAGGTTGCAGGGAGCTTAACGGCAAGGGAGGGTGCCCATCTTCCAGTTGATTCGCAGCTGCGGCGATATCTATCCGCTCGTGGCGTGCAAGAAGGTCAGATAGATGAAGAGCTGAGAGCGCTCGCGAGTCGGATGATTGTGCGTTCTGGCCAGGCTATGAGCCACGTTTTTGCACTGAAGCGACTTTCAGAACAGTTCACGGAGGAGCAGGTTTATTCGCTCAGCCCAGATGCACGAGTAAAGAGAATGTTCATGTTTCATCAACATGCACGGGCTTTTCAGCTCGAGACGCGTTTACTGCGCGAGCAGCTTCAGGACGTATTCGGTCCTTTGCCGGCGCCATCCTCTGGTTCAGGGGCGAGAATCGAAATCAACGACGAAGCCGCGCTTGTTCGCACGGTGTACCGACTGTTCGACCTCAGTGGTAACTACAACAAAGCGATCGGCTCAGCGTTTGCCATCTCTCAAGAATCTGGCAGTTCAACCATCAACACGCCGCAATTCTGGCAACTGATTATTAGCGCTGAGGAGTTGGCATCGGCACTGAGGGAAGCCACTCAAACCAAATAAGACAAGTTCTATCGCAAAGGAGCGATTGATATGTTTTCCATTAGAAGACTCGTTCCTCGAATCGTGATTGTTTGTGCCGCCTTCTACTTAATTGGCGGTACTCACGAAGGTTGCCTGCCAGGGATCAAGATCGTCTATGCGCAGGAAGGGTCGGCAAGCATTTACGGCACAGCAATAGACGCAAGCGGTGCCTTACTTCCCGAGGTCAAGGTTACGGCGGTTAACGAAACCACTGGAATACGACGTGAAGCTCTAACACGCAGTGATGGGACCTATACGCTTCCGCTACTGCCCGCCGGGACCTACACCCTTACTGCCGAGTTGCCTGGATTCGCAACTCTCAGAGTGACCGATGTTGTCTTGCGTGTCAGCATCAACTCCAACGTTCCTATTGTTCTTGAACCCAAAGAGATTGCTGAGACAGTGAGTGTCGCATCTCGGGAAAACACAGTAGATACAAGCAGCGCTACAGTTGCTTACTCGGTAACAAATGAACAGGTGCAGAAGTTGCCCATACTTACCAGCTCCGTTGGGCGAAGCCCACTCTCAGTGCTCCCATTTCTCGTTCCGGGAGTTACTCCGGTAGGCGACTTCGGTTCAAGCGGGACTTCGAATCGACTGGGTGAAGCCATGAGTGTCAATGGCAACCGGACGATCTCAATTAGCTATAACTTTGACGGTGGCGACAACAACGATAGCGAGCGGAACCTCGCCGCTTCAACCATGCCTAATCCGGACGCCTTGCAAGAATTCACAATAGTTACGAATAACTACCAAGCTGATTTGGGTCGCAGTTCGGGGGGTGTTCTTAATGCTGTCACCAAAACAGGGACAAACAGCTTGCACGGCAATGTACGTTACTTTCGCATTCACGAGTCTTTAAATGCTCGCAGTTTCTTTGATCGAGCAATTCCGTTAAATCGGCTTGACACCTATGGCGGGCAAGTCGGGGGCCCAGTAGTTTTCCCCTCGCTTTATAATGGCAGGGACCGTACCCACTTTTTCTTTGATTACGAGGGAACCAGAAACGATCAGCAGAGATCAAACTTGGTCTCTCTAATGTCAGATGCCGAACGAGTCGGAGATTTCAGTCAATTACCGACGGCACAGCGGCCCCGCGATCCAAGAACAGGCCAACCCTTTCCTGGCGGTAGGATTCCAGCTGAACGGATTGATCCGATTGCAAAGCATTACCTAGATCAGTTCATTCCTCGAGCCAATGAGGGCCTCCGCAACTACCTCCAACTCCTACTGACCGAACGGAAAAACGATCAGGTCACCACGCGCATTACGCATAAGCTCAGCAATACAGACAACCTGAGCGGCACCTTCTTTTACAGCCTGACCGAGAGTTTGGCCGACAGTTTCAATCTCCCTATCGGTACCAGGGATTCCGACAACTCGGTCAACAAGAACCTTGTACTAAGTGAGACGCACATCTTCTCGCCCCAAACAGTCAATCAGTTCATTTTCACGGTGACTCGGTTTGTGTCAGAGTTGAAGCCTCTCCTGGGTAGTAGTGCTGCGATACATCCGCGCGAGGCGGGCTTTACCGGCGTTCGTCCTCAGACGGACAGGTTTCTGGCCCTACCAACTGTGCTGATTACACCAAATATCACAGTTCCGATTGGTGCTACTTCGGCGGGCTCTGTCAGCGCCAAGACTACCTGGCAGCTCAAGGATGACCTATGGCACATGCGCAAGTCCCATGCGCTCAAATTTGGTGGTGAGCTTCGTTCGTTTCTGCTCAATAGCATTCGCGGAAATGATAATGGGAGATTTGGCTTCACTCCCGGTAACCCGTTTGGCAGTGGCAACGCCATCTCAGATTTTCTGTTGGGGCTTCCAGCCCAATATCTCCAGTCCACGGGCAATACCATGTACCCACGGCAGAAGGCCTACAGTTTTTATGCCATGGATAACTGGAAAGCGCAGCAAGGTCTTATGATCAACTTGGGAGTTCGATATGAACTGACTATCCCAATGAAAGACCAACTTGATCAGATCCTTACTTTTAGGCCAGGCCAGAGATCACAACGCTTCCCCAATGCACCAGTTGGCCTTCTGTTTGTCGGCGATCCTGACCCAATTCTCGGCAGCGTGCCACGCGCCGGTTATCGCACGGACAGGAACAATATAGCCCCACGCTTGGGCATCGCGTATTCTCCCAATGCCAAATCAGGTCTGCTCCATTCGCTTTTTGGTGAAAGTAGGACGGCAATTCGACTTGGCTGGGGAGTTTTTTACGATCAGTCCTGGGGTGGCAACGTAACTCAGTTTCAGTTTGTCCAGCCTTTTGCAGTTTCTCAATCGCTCGGGGCGAATCAAATTAATGCTGCAGGCGGTACCTTCGCTAATCCGTTTGGCTCAATACCAAATCCGTGGCCAATAGACCTCAATGAGCGGCAGTTTACTGGATTCCCCGCGCTCCAGATGTTTGATCCCACCTACCGGACCGCCTATACACTCCATTACAACCTCTCGATACAGCGTGAGCTACCTTGGTCACTCATGGCCGAAATCGCTTATGTGGGCAGTAATACTTTCAAGGCCGACCGCGAGCGCGAGCTTAACCTGGGCATTGTCGGACCGGGAGCTAATCCCGGGAACCTGCAACTAAGGCGTACGTATCCACAGTTTGGCAGCATTGCGAACAGCGAAAGCAGCGGACGAGCGCGCTATGATTCGGGTCAGTTCAGGCTTAGTCGCAGATTTCGCCAAGGGCTGGGCTTTGATGCCTCTTACGTTTTCAGCAAGTCCCTCGACAACGGTTCAAGTCCGCAGGGTATCGGTTTCTTCTTTTCACTTGGAGCAGTTTCAGCCAGGTCTTATCCGTCGCTTTGGGCCCGCTCAGCTTTTGATCGCAATCACAACTTCGTGCTCAGCTACACCTATGATCTTCCAGAGCTAAGACGAAGCGGTTTCCTCGGACGTATTACGAACGGTTGGCAGGTTGGAGGGATTACTCAATTCAGATCGGGTGGTCCAATGGAAGTCTTTCAGTTCCTGGAGTCAACCTTAACTGGTGCCACTTCCAGTGGAAATCCCGATCTGGTTAGTACATTCGTCCAGCTTGACCCCCGGCAGGCGCGTACATTCATCATCAACGGCGTACCGCAGACAGGGAACTACTTCTTTGATCCAACGGCATTTCGCGCCGTGACGGTGGCCAACTTTACTCAGGCCAGACGCGGTTCGCTGGGACGCAACAGGATCAATGGACCGGGTGTTAACTTGTCGTCAGTCTCGTTGATTAAGAGAACCCGCTTAGCTGAATCCCACGAAATTGAACTGCGGGCTGATATTAGCAACGTCTTTAATCGCACGAACTTCGGTTCTGTGGATCGAACAATCGAAATACCAAGCTTCGGTCAAGCCAGATCGGCAGCGCCCGGACGCACGATTCAGCTTTCGGCAAGATATACCTTTTAACAAGAAACTCACTTACTCCTTTAGTCTTCAATCGAGAGAGCAGGAGAACGATGAAGAGTATTTGTACCTTGATTCTAATTTCGCTTTCTGTAGTTCCAATTTCTTCTGAGCGCGACGCAGTTAAGGTGTCAAGTGCCAGCGAGCAGCTGCGTGCAATGTACTTCAACCTTAATTTCGACTCGGGGGAGATTGAGGGCAAACCGCTGCTGCAAAAGTTCCCTCAATCATCTGAAGTTACTGCCTGGCATATTCTTAATATGGCCGCAAATGCGTCGTTGAAGAAAGCCCTCGTAGCCGCTGAAAAGATGACCAAGACAAGGCCGAACGATCCTTGGAGTTGGTTTGCCTTGGCGGGGGTCCTAAGCCACACATCTGATCGCGGCGAAGAAGCGCTCGCTGCCAGCCAAAAAGCATTGGCCAAAGCTCCAAAGCATCCAGACTTTATGTGGTTGCGGGCGGAAACGCTGAAGAACCAGAGTAAGTTTCAGGAAGCAATTGATTTCATTGAGAAGAACTACGCAAGCGTCAAAGATCCTCAGCAACTGATGGTAGTCCGAGCTGAGGCACTCTATCTGTCAGGGGCAGGCGCCAGGCCTGATACAGCCAAAACGTCAGCGGCGCTGGAAGCGTTTGCAGAGATTCGGAGATTAGATAAGACAAATGTTCTGGCCCATGTTTTACCTGGCCAGTTCTTGGTTTTTGCGCGCCGCACACCCGAAGGCTATCCGTTGTTAAAAAAGGCTCTCGAGCTTTCGCCTAATTCGAACAGAGTCCACAGGCTCTACTGGCAAGCGGTAGCCGGGTTGCCAGAGCTCTCTGCAGAACAGAAACAAGCGGAGATCGAGGCAGACATCAAATCTCTACTTGAAAGGCGGTCAGGTTTTCCGGCAACTCTGTCAACCGTACGAGCTCAATATGAACTGTTAAAGGTCAGCGAAAAGAAGAGACAGATCGAAGAAAAAATTCTCCAAGAGTTCCCTCAGAGCAAAGAAGCCGAATGGGTATTCGTACATCGCTATCGAGAATTCCGCAAAGAAGCTGGCCCACAGGGCTTTAGCGATCCCGCGAAGACTAATATGTATCGCGCGATGCTGCGTGAATTCATCAATAGACCCATGCATCACGATGACGCGCTCCTTGGCGATGCTTACCGCAATCTCTTCATCGATCTCAATGACGATCCTTCAGCCAGTACGGCGGAGATAATTGAAGCGGCTAGGGGCATGACGCGTTTTTGTGTGGCCAATCCAGAGACGATCTTTCCTTCTGCGGCGATTGCACTGGCCGACCGTGGCGCCCATTTCCAGGAAGCTGAAGCAATGGCCCGCCAGGGTTTTAGTAAGGTCCGACAAAAACTAGCTGCACGACGAGCTGCCTTCGAGACGCAAGGTGAGTATGTGCTTGTCCTTAACCGACTTACTGGCATGGTGTGGCATGGCCTGGGTTGGGTCCACTTTAAGGAAGGCAGATATGCGGAAGCCGAGAAAACACTTCTCCAAGCATACGAACTCGCGCCGCAGCACACTCCCCTACTGCATCATCTTGGTCAGTTCTATCAGTTTAGGAAAGACTTGGATAAGGCTGAGGGCTTCTACATTAAAGGCGCTTTGGTCGAGACGCTGGGTACCAACCCGAACCATAATGCCCTGAAGGCTCTTTATGAACTCCGTAATGGAGGTCTCAATGGTTATGAGGAGTATGTCCGAAAACTCAAAGAAATAGATACCACCAAGAGAAGAGAGAAAATCTTTGCTTTGCGAATCAAAGATCCAAGGCCCGCGACTCCGTTCATTCTGAAAACGGTTACGGGCGAAAAGCTGTCTCTTGAAGATCTAAAAGGCAAAGTGTCAGTTATCAATTTTTGGGGTATGTGGTGCGGTCCTTGTGTTAAAGAGTTACCCGACATTCAAAAGCTCCACGAAAGATATAAGGACGATTCGATGGTGGCAATCGTGACCATCGACAACGATCCCGATCCTGCGGTCTTGAAGCAGTGGCTAGCCAAGAACAATTACAACTTCACTACGCTGCTTGATAATGGATATGTGGAGAAAGTTGGCATTAGGAGCTTTCCAACCACGTGGTTCATTGATGAGCAAGGACGCATTGCATTCACTAAGGTTGGCTGGAGTGAAAAACTGTTGGAAGAATTCGTTTGGCGGATTGAGGATTTGCGCCAGATGGCGGCCCGACAGTAATGAAAGTCAAACTCGGGAACTGGCTGTGCTTGCTGGGGCTGCTTCAAATCGCTTTAGTGGCCGCCTGCGCACAGGAACCGGTTTCGTGGTCAGTCACAGCCAAGACAAACCGAACCCTGTTGCCATCCGAAAAGTTTGTGGTGCAATTGAAGGGGAAGATTGCAAGCGGCTGGTACATCTATTCCCTTACGCAAGGTCCGGGTGGTCCAAGTCCTACGCGCATCTCATTGGCTGGAGGGCAGCCCTTCAGGCTCGCCGGTACTGTCAAAGGACCTCGGCCACAAGTAAAGTTCGATTCTAATTTCGGTATCGACACTGAAGTTCATCACGATACCGTTGCCTTCACTCTGCAGGTTCAAGTCGCGGCCGAGGTTCAGCCCGGCGCTCAGCAGTTACGCGTCAACGTGCGGTTTCAGGCTTGTAATGAGACGACTTGTTTGCCCCCAAGCACGCGGAAACTTACAGTGCCTCGCACCCTCGCATCCCGCGTCTTAGGTACGACCAGCACCGTAGCTGGAGGGCCCGAACCCGAGCGGCCCCTACCATCTCCCTTCAAACCCCTTAACTCCGACAGCAGCTCCGACCCTCAGAAGGTCGGAGCTTCGGCGCCTGCGGAAAGCACCTCAATCAGCGTCGAGAAAAATAATGCGGAAAGTTCTTACACAGGGCAGCGCGACGGAGCGGTGGTGTTCAACACCGAGAGTCGCCACAGTCGCTCATTGTGGTCTTTTATTTGGCTAGCCATGACTGTGGGCGGTCTTTCATTGTTGACCCCGTGCGTTTTCCCAATGATTCCGATCACGGTTTCTTACTTTACGAAGAACGCCGCATCTGATCGTAAAACAGCATTAAGGGATGCGCTCATATATGCGGTGGGAATCATTCTGACTTTCACGGCACTGGGTCTAGGAATGGCTATACTGCTTGGCGCGTCGGGAATGAACAGATTTGCTGCCAGTCCCTGGATCAACCTGCTTATCACGGCCCTCTTCGTTTGTTTCGCGCTATCGCTGTTTGGCTCATTTAGCATACAAGCTCCATCGAGTGTCCTGACCAGACTCGACAAGCTAACAAATATCAAGGGCGGAGCGGCCGGACCGGGCAGACACTTACTTCATCTTCTGTTAATGGGCCTCACTTTTTCATTAACTTCGTTTACTTGCACGGCACCTTTTGTCGGTACTCTTCTGGTAGTGGCCTCGCAAGGCGAATGGGTTTATCCCGCGATGGGAATGCTGGCGTTCTCAACTATCTTCGCCCTTCCTTTTTTTGTCCTTGCGGCTGCGCCACAGCTGCTTTCCCAATTACCCAAATCAGGCAACTGGCTCAACTCGGTAAAAGTAGTCATGGGGCTGTTGGAAATTGCCGCTGCCCTGAAGTTTCTTTCCAATGTGGACTTGGTCTGGCATTGGGGCATCTTTACTCGCGAGGTAGTACTGGTAGGTTGGGCGGCGATAATGTTGCTAATTACACTCCACCTACTCGGCAAGTTTAGACTCATTCACGACACACCGCTCGATGGCATCAGCTCGTTGCGATTACTGATTGCACTGCTCTCATTGTCACTGTCGTTTTACTTAGCGACCGGACTGTTTGGAGCAAGGTTGGGCGAACTCGAATCATTCCTACCGCCCACCATCGTTAGTTCATCATTCGCACCGCGGACCCCGGGTGACTTTGACCAGAATAGTGAGCTCAGCTGGATCGTCAACGACTACGAGGGGGCACTTAATCAGGCTCGCGCCGAAGGTAAGCTCGTCTTCATAGACTTTACCGGCTACACGTGCACGAATTGCCGTTGGATGGAAGTCAATATGTTTACCAAGGCGCTGGTCCAGCAGGAACTTGGAAGGTACGTTTGTGTGCGCTTGTACACGGACGGTGATGGCGAGGTGTATCAGAGACAGCAACAGATGCAGCAGGAGAAGTTCGGCACGGTGGCTCTGCCTTTGTATGCGGTTGTTAACGCGGATGGTAAAGCGCTCAAGATCTTTCCAGGGTTGACCAGGGATCAGTCCCAGTTTGTTTCATTCCTGAAGAGCGGGTGGGCGACGTACTCGGCCTTGATAGTTCTGAATGTTAGAGGGAGGATCCGACCATAAATTGAGCGGCCAAAAGTTCGATGTTGGCGCTTGTCTAGAATTATTCCTGCCCAATTCATCGGAACAACAATTGTTTCTTCGTGACACGAAACCCTGGGTCAAGGGGTGGTTGTCCAGGCGAAAGCTAAAGGAAACACAAAGATCAAGTTGATGGTATTCAGGATCTATCTGGGGCGTCACTGTTTCGCCCCCTGCGCGAAGGAGTACAGCGCATTACGTGTCCTGATGTAGAGATTGTTGCCGGCAATCGCAGGAGTGGCCCAACATTCTTCATCCAGATCGCTCACGGCGATGATCTCCCACTGCGCACCCGCTTTGAGCACCGTCACTTTGCCACTCGCGCTTACCAGAAAGATCTTCCCATCGGCTGCAATCGGAGATGCATAGTAATCCTCGAGTGCATCTGGTGTGCGGCCCATTTTCAAAACCTCTCCACTCGTCGGATTCAGACTTGTGACGATCCCACCTTCCTTCATTAGATACATCACGCCTTGGTAGATTAGCGGCGCAGGAATATTCGGGTAAGACTTCTTTAGTTGCCAAACTACGTTTGTTGCCGTCAAATCTCCCTGACCTCCGAAACGGACAGCCGTAAGACCGTGGCCGGCGGTGGTGGAATTGCGGACGAAGTCGTATTCACTACGATCGATGTATCCGTCGTTGTTGGCATCCAGCCATCCAAAGTGTTCGTACGCTTCAGCATGTGACTTCACTTCCTCACGATGAAGGCGTTGGTCCTTGTCTTTATCGGACTGCTTCAGGCTCTCATCATAAGGTGGTAAGAATGGGGCCTCCCCGCCTTCTCCATTGACGTAGACCATGTCGGTTTCCCCGAACATTCCAAGTACCGGCACGCCCTTAGGATACGAGCCGATTTTCGTAACCCACCACAGCCGTTCACCTTTGTCCAGAGAATAGGCGTCGAGCGTGTGTGAACCGAGGACGATTATTTGTGCTGGTCCATCCTTGGGCTGGTAAATGGCCGGCGTGGAATACGCCTCGAAATTGGGACGCGCCTTCTTCCAAAGTACTTTTCCATCGCGCGCATCGATCGCGATGACGAAAGAATCTGTGCGATGATCACAAACCATCACGAGGGTGTTACCTGCCAGCACCGGTGATCCACCAATGCCGTAAAAGCTATTGAACGGTCCCAGTGGCACTCGCCAGAGTTCCTTGCCATTCGGAGCATAGGCGATCAATCCCAATTCGGCGAAAAACACGAACACGTTTTTCCCGTCGCTCACCGGACTCGGTGAGGCCGCATCATTGGCGCGGTAAATTGGCATGTGACGGGCGCGTACAACATCTTGTCGCCACAGAATCTTTCCTGTTTTGCGATCAAGAGCGAGTGTGATCAGTTTGTCGCCTTCGCTTGCTGTCAGAAAAACGCGATTGGCGGTGACTACAGGCGAGGATCGCGCGAACGGCACGGCTGTTTTCCACATGAGATTTTTCTTCAAACCAAACTCAGTGGGAAGGGTGAAGCCTTCAGCCACGCCGGTGCCGTTCGGTCCGCGAAATCGCAGCCATTCGTTGTTATCGGGGGCAACCGTTGGTTGGGGAGTCTTCTTCTGCTGTGCGTACGCCGGCCAGTCACCTACGACAAGTAGTACTAGAGCTATGGTGAAGAGTGAGAGTGAGTTTTTGATAACAGATGAGAATGACTCTTTGGCGAGAGGCAAGAAGGATTTTTTCATTTTGATACTCCTTAAGGCTACAGGGAAGCTCGACTACTAAAAGGGATTGTACTTGCAACTCCGCATAGGACCCGCGCGGACAGGGGGATGGACAATGTTTCAGCCAGCGGATCTTACGTTCTCCATTCGCCGCCCAATTAGTTTGGAGACAGGTCAACCGATTTTATGGCGAGGATATGAGCCATGGTCCTGACAGTTGTCAAGGTTTGAGTGTGCCAGTTACACGGTGAGGGTTTCAATTCGACAAATTTGCCCCAAATGTCGTCAAACGGCGTCCTTACGAGGAGAAGCATTTGAAATCTCCGTGAGATTTGCCAATTCTTGTAAGACACCACAGGGTTAGTCTGTTGGAGCTTCATCTTTGGCCTAGCACGGCACCTCGGTTAGCCTATCTCGATATAAACCATTCAAGGCCCACGGGCTTTATAGAGTGTGTGAAAAACCCAGCGAGATCCTACCCACGGCAGTGGGTAGTGCTTTTCAGATCCTACCTACACTAAGTACGCCCCCAACCTCGTAGTCTCCTAAATTCATTTTCTCTGCGCGACTCTGACTCTCCGTGAATCCAGTAGCCGTCACTAATGGGTAAGACTCCGCACGAAGTTGCGGAATTTTTTTGGCGGTCTGTTGTCTTAGCCGTTTTCTTCAGTGAATTGCAAATGGCATACATCATGCTAACTGCCGCTCAAACGAAGCGCGGTCCGCTGGTGGCCACGTATCTTTTAACCCCAAGGAGCAAAGATCATGAAAGCAATTCTAGTTGAAGAGTTCAAAAAGCGACCGAAGGTTAAAGAAGTGGCCGAACCAAAATTACGCGGCCCTTTTGACGCCCTGGTGCGAATTAAGGCGTCTGGCGTCTGCCACACAGATCTGCACGCTGCTGACGGCGATTGGCCCATCAAGCCGACGCTCCCCTTCATTCCCGGCCACGAGGGAGTTGGGGTAGTCGAAGAAGTCGGCGCGCTGGTCACAAACGCCAGGCCCGGCGACCGCGTCGGGATCCCCTGGCTGCATTCCGCATGTGGCGAGTGCGATTACTGTTTGACTGGCTGGGAAACGCTCTGCGAGTCGCAGCAAAACACCGGGTACTCTGTTGACGGTGGCTTTGCAGAGCTTGCAGTTGCGGACGCTCGTTATGTCGGCAAGATACCAGACGGATTAGAGTTTGCTGACATAGCCCCACACTTCTGCGCGGGTGTGACGACCTATAAGGCAGTCAAGGTCTCAGGCTCTGCGCCGGACAAGACCGTGCTGATCTCCGGTATCGGTGGTTTGGGACATATGGCGTTGCAATATGCGCGCGTTACAGGAGCGCGTACGATTGCGGTGGATGTGACTGAGGAGAAGCTTGAATTGGCGAGAAAGCTTGGCGCCGATGAAGTTATCAATGCACGTTCCGTGGATGTGGCTGAGGCGACACAGAAACTTGGAGGAGCGGATATCGTCATCGGCACGGCGGTGTCGGCACGTGCGTTTGCCGGGGCTTTCGGCGCACTTCGGCGTGGCGGCAAGATGGTGTTGGTAGGCCTGCCACCCGAGGCCTTACCGGTTCCCATCTTCGATCTGGTGTTGAAAGGCGTGAGCGTGCAGGGTTCGATAGTTGGGACACGCAAGGATTTGCAGGAGACTTTGGATCTCGCGGTCCGTGGTTTGGTCAAATGCAACTACACGAAGGCGCAGATGGAAGAGATCAATGACGTGTTTGACGAAATGCGCGCCGGCAAGATCGACGGCCGCATCGTACTGGATGTCAGTTAAGCCGGGCACTGATTCGGGTTAGTATGCGGTAAGCATCCGAAGAGGGAACAATGCGCTTGTATAATTCTCCCTAGGTGTAGTCTTCGCGTAGCACGTCGCCTTGTGACTTAGATTCGCCGCCGCGAGTGTACAAACTCCCGGCGGCGTTTTTCCTTAGTGTGCGCATTAGGTCAGAGCTGTTAGGTTTACTCCGCAGGGGTAAGATGTTTATAGCATTCGACACTGTCTTTTTCGCCTGCACCGTTCGAAGGGGCGGAACTCAATTTGGCGTGTACTCGTCCAGTCTCATTCCGCCCCTCCGACGGCGCAGTAGTTCATAGCGTCACGGTCTATAAACATGCCACCCGTAACCGGGGTGAAGCCCAGTTGGATTATTCAGCTTAACGTGAGTTATTGGTGGAGCAGAGGGGGATCGAACCCCTGACCTCCGCATAGTCACACGAGGGGCCACGTCACACGCACTCGGGGTCGAACTGTTCTCGCCCTTTGGTCCGCCTCGTTTCTAGCGATCTAAGCCTACTCGGGAGAAGCTCTATGCTAGAATTCCCCGCGGGGTGAACAAATGAATTTAAGTGAACGCATCACGATGGATCCAGAGATTTGCCACCAACAAAGTACCAAATTAAGAACGCGAGAAGACCAGAGCCCAGCGCTACGAAGACAAGATACTTTCCGGCTGTGTCAGCGATGCGTTGCGCAGGCGCTTTGCTCGCCTGCGCATTCTGGACCATCTGTACGATCCTGGCCAGCGCAGTGTCAGCGCCCACTGCCGTTGCTCGAAAGTTGAATGCGCCCGTCTGATTTACTGTACCGCCAATGACGCGCGCACCTTCCGTCTTGGCTACAGGTATGGGCTCGCCGCTGATCATCGACTCATCAACGTAAGAAGAGCCCGAGATGACTTCCCCATCAACGGGAACCCGATCGCCTGGTCGCACAACTATTTCGTCACCCACGACAACTTGTTCAAGCCGGACTTCTGTTTCCACTCCCGCCCTCTTTACTCGGGCGGTCGCGGGAGCGAGTTTCAATAACGCCTCAACCGCTTTTCCGGTGGCGAACCGGCTGCGCATTTCCAGCCAGTGACCGGCAAGACTGAACGAGGTGAGCATCGACGCCGCTTCATAAAACACTTCGCCTTTAAAGATGAACGTTGCGGCAATCGAATAGGTGTAAGAGACCCAGGATGCCCAGCGCTATCAGCGTCATCATGTTGACTTCGCCTCGTCTGAGCGCACGCCAGGCTGCGGAAACGAACGGCCATCCTCCCCACCAGACGACCGGAGTGGCAAGAATCAAGCCGAAGATGTCCATCGGGATGCCGAAGGGTGGCATACCGGACAAACCGAGGATTGTGCCTATGGGAGAGAACAGTACAATAGGGATGGAAAGAATGATCGAGACGATGAAGCGGCGGAGAAGATCGCGCACCATCTCTGCGCCATGTCCCGCATGCTCGTCTTGCTTCATTTCAGCATGGGAGCCGGTTCGTGGGGGTTCAATCACATGGCTAGCTTCTTTATGAGAGACATGCGACTGAGCGTCGGTCTCGAGAGATTTTGCGGCCACCGGAACTGCGCCTATCTCATCTTTGGTTCCGACAGGCGGATGACCTGGTTGGCACTTCGATGCCCCGCGACTTTGGCAAACACACTTGTAACCACAGCCATGAAGATCAGCCTCAATTCTTTCGGCCGTTGTCGCGGAAGGTTCGTATGTCAGGTGGGCCACACCTCGTGTGCGGTCAAGATGAACCGCTTGGACGCCGGGGAGCTTGCTCAGGTAGTTCTCAAGATTTGCGTACTCGCTTGCGTTATACGCGTTTTTGAGATCGACCTCGATTACCGACTTGCTTCCGGCAGAAGGGTGCTTGTGTATATGATTCAACATTAGAGGCAAAATTCCTTCCGATCCTGCCAAGCTTTGCAGATTCAATCAGCTAATAGCGCCACTTCCAATCTCGGACCTCGGGCATGTCTTCACCGTGCTCGACGATGAATTCCTGGTGGTGAATTAGCTTGTCGCGCATCGCCTGCAACACATGCGCACCGATCGCTGTGAGCTTCGGAACGCGCTCGATAACGTCCATCACCAGATGAAAACGATCCAGGTCATTGAGCACGCACATATCAAAAGGGGTGGTTGTGGTTCCTTCCTCCTTATAACCGCGTACATGAAGATTCCAATGATTTGTGCGACGGTAGGTCAGTCGATGAATCAGCCACGGATAACCATGGAACACAAAAATGATTGGCTTGTCTGTGGTGAAGAGAATGTCGAACTCCTTATCTGAAAGGCCGTGTGGATGTTCGCTCTGCGGTTGAAGGGTCATCAGATCGACCACATTGATTACTCGGATTTTTAGTTCGGAAAAGTGCTGACGAAGAATGTCCACTGCCGCGAGAGTTTCCATTGTTGGCACGTCGCCAGCGCACGCCATAACGACATCCGGCTCTTCTCCCTGATCGTTGCTGGCCCAGTCCCAAATACCGATGCCTTCAGAACAATGCTTCACGGCGGCATCCATGCTTAGGTATTGGAGGGCCGGCTGCTTGCCGGCGATGATCACGTTGACATAGTGACGGCTGCGCAAGCAGTGATCGGTCACTGAGAGCAAGGTGTTTGCGTCCGGTGGAAGATAGACTCTGACAACTTCGGCCTTCTTGTTAACCACATGATCGATAAACCCCGGATCCTGATGACTGAAGCCGTTATGGTCCTGCCGCCAAACGTGAGAAGTAAGCAAGTAGTTAAGTGAGGCGATCGGCCGCCGCCAGGGAATACGTCGAGTCACTTTGAGCCATTTCGCATGCTGGTTGAACATCGAGTCGATGATGTGAATGAAAGCTTCATAGCAGGAAAAGAAACCGTGCCGGCCGGTTAACAAGTACCCTTCAAGCCAACCTTGGCACATGTGTTCGCTCAGCACTTCCATCACGCGGCCGTCGGGTGACTCGTGCTCATCAGCGGGCAAGACTTTTTCCATCCACGCCCGATCGGTAACTTCAAAAACTGCATCGAGCCTGTTAGAAGAAGTCTCGTCTGGTCCCATGAGTCGAAAATTCTGCTGGTTGAATTTCATTACGTCGCGAAGGAAACGGCCCATCACGCGTGTTGCTTCAGCTTCAACCACGCCGCACTGTGGAATGTCAATAGCGTAATCACGATAGTCTGGAAGCTTCAATTCTTTGAGCAATACGCCACCGTTTGCATGCGGATTTGCCCCCATACGACGCTCGCCCTTTGGCGCCAGCTCTGCCAGTTCCGGCAGGAGACTGCCATTCTTGTCGAATAGTTCCTCGGGTTTGTAACTGCGCATCCAGTCTTCAAGCTGTCGCAAATGTTCTGGGTTTGTCGCAAGATTCGAAAGCGGTACCTGATGGGAGCGGAATGAGCCTTTGGTCGGTTTACCATCCACAATCTTTGGTCCGGTCCATCCCTTGGGCGAGCGTAGAACGATCAGCGGCCACTGCGGCCGTTGTTTGAATCCGTTTTCGCGCGCGTCGTGTTGAATCGCCCGCACATCAGCCAGCACTGTGTCCAGGGTTGCGGCCATGAGTTGATGCATCGGTTCCGGCTCATCACCTTCAACGAAATAGGGTTTGTGACCGTAACCTATAAGTAGGCTCCTAAGTTCTTTGTTACTCAACCGTCCCAACACTGTTGGGCCGGCGATCTTGTAACCATTCAGGTGCAGAATCGGTAATACTGCACCGTCGCGCACAGGATTCAGGAATTTGTTCGACTGCCAGCTCGCCGCTAGTGGCCCGGTCTCAGCCTCACCATCGCCGACCACACAAGCGGCAATCAGATCAGGGTTGTCAAAGACCGCGCCGTAAGCATGAACCAACGCATAACCTAACTCACCGCCTTCGTGAATTGATCCTGGCGTTTCAGGAGCAACATGACTTGGGATACCACCCGGGAAGGAAAACTGCTTGAACAGTTTTTTCATTCCCTCCTCATCCTGCGATATGCTTGGATAAAACTCGCTGTAAGTGCCTTCGAGATAGGTGTTCGCAACCAGTCCCGGTCCACCATGTCCCGGACCAGCCACATAGATGACATTCAGATCATGCATTCTGATCAGACGATTGAGATGCACATAGATGAAGTTCAAACCTGGTGTTGTGCCCCAGTGCCCGAGCAATCTGGGTTTTACATGTTTGAGTGTCAGCGGCTCGCGCAGCAGCGGATTGTCGTACAAGTAAATCTGACCGACCGAAAGATAGTTTGCCGCGCGCCAGTAAGCATTCATCGGTTGGACGTCTTCCGCCGCCAGAGGTAGTGCGTCTTTCATTTCAATCATAGGCATCTTCGTAATAAACCGGTCTCATGTCTGCAAGAGATCTGTCTGTTGCGTTCACCTTTACTGTGATCCCTCGACAGAGCTCATAACCAACCTCCGTCAAAACCCGCCCGGCGCAAGCCGCTTATGATATGTGGACAGTTTCGCATCCAGCGCCACAAAAAGCCCGTACGATAATTTTCGATCATCAACACAATGGGGCCTTGATTAAGCCCGAAGTGCCACGGTGATACCCACCATCCGTACTGATTGCCGGCTTCTCCCGGGTGGGTTGGATTAAAGGCCGCTTTGAAGCCGTAGGAATTGAACTTTGTTAACTTGGCCTGGTGAATACAATGGTCAAGAGCGAACAGCACGATCTCGGGTGCGAAGGGCAGCGATGCCACCACTGCCCAGGGCGCAAGCGTGCCATCGTCGGGACCGTAAGGCACGCCCCGGGCGACGTAATCGAAAAATTGACGCTCAACGCCGTTTATTTTGACGATGTCCGGACCAGGTCCCTCACTCGCGGTTATTCCCCAGCAGCATGAAGCATAGTCGGCGAATTTCCGGGGGTTATCGATCGCATACTGTTGTTGGACATATGTAGCGCGGCGGCTATTCTCGAAATAGTCGATGCCCCTGTCGCGCATGAAGGCGTCCTGAATACCGCGAAAGTCGATCCAAACGTGCGAGAGCTGATGCGTGAACAATGGCCCTGCATAAAGATATTCATATCCGTAGTGCTGTTCCCAGCAATAGGTAGACGTCCACGCGCTGTAGCTGTTCTCAGGCAGGGGATGCGTCGGCGAGCCAAGCCCCAACAGGTAGAGCAGCATCGCTTCGTCGTATCCTTGCCAGCGATATTCGAGGAATCCGCTTTCGGGCTTCCAGCCGTGCGTAACCGTCGCACCTTCATTTTGCGCCCACTGCCAATCGGCGCGTCGATAAAGCGCTTCGGCGAGCTTGCGAATTTCGCGCTCGTCCGCGTTATCCACGTCGAAATAAACTCCAGCCGTCAAAGCGCCCGCCAGCAGGAAAGCGCTATCTACCGACGACAGTTCGCATTGCCAGGCCCGCCTGCCGGTTCGCATATCCAGGAAATGGTAATAGAAGCCATGATAGCCAGTGGCATCGGTCTGCGCACCCTGGGGACTGTTCCAAAAAAACCGCAGTGTCGCAAGCGTTCGTTCTACCGCGGCCGTACGCGACATGAACCTGCGCTCGACACCCACCGGATAACATGCCAATGCGAGACCGGTGGCGGCAATACTGGCAGGCCAATCCGGCGCGGTCTTGTCGATGACAAGACCGTTAGCGGGATTTGTCTCGTGCAAAAAATAATCGAATGTTTCGCGCTGCAGCTTTTCCAGTTCGGCATCGACGCTTGGTTTACTGCTGCTCATGATCTCATCCGTTTGACGATTCCTCTGTCGTTCGAGTGGTCATGTTTTCGCCAAAGTTTCCATCAGTTAGTGGATTACCTCTCAACTTCTGGCCGACAGAGAGATAACTCCGCCGCACGCTGTTAAGTGTTCATCTTGTCTACGTCTTCCGCAGTGAGGGCTTGCGTTCCCTTTTCCGCGACAGTCATCTCTTGTAACTCTTCTCGGAGCGTCTCAGCCTTACACTTAATGGTGCGAAGGTTATCAACGCGAAGAACGATCTTCGTTGACTCTTCAGGCATAATCACTAGTGGCTTTCTACCGACGCGATCTGACCAAAGTCCCCAAACCGGCGCGAAGAGAAGCTGCATCAGTGGGTAAACTCCCGTGAGAAGTCCGACTTGCAGCGCGACAGATTCACGTGACGCTCCTTCGGCCAGCGCGATTCTGCGTACTATTCTGTTTCACAGGACCCCCTTGCCATATGCCTGGACCAGAGCTACCGCGTTATCCATGGTTACCTCTCAAACGTGCAATTCGGCGCGGGTCTGAAGTAATTGCAGCACATGCGCGCGAGAGATTAGTCCGGCGAGTTCACCCTCAGCTACAACCGGCAACTGGTTCAGGTCATCGTGGGCCATCACTTCGAGTGCTTCACTAACAGGTCTGTCAGGCGCAACTGTTCGGACCTGATCAAGAGGGCGCATCAAGTCGGCAACTGTTGTGTACGGCCACCGAGCACGGTCAATTTCTCTGATTTCGTGTGGTGTGATCATACCCTCCGGGTGGCCATTCATAATCACCACAAAACAGCGTCGCCCAGTGCGAACCAAGTAGTCCTCAACGAAACTTTGCAGATTCGCGTAACCATCAACTGTGGGGTACTCCCGCGACATCACGTCTGCGACGCGCACGTCGCGCAGGCCTTCGGTGATTGCCACTTGCGCTTGGCTCTCGCGCGAAGCACTGAGCAGGAACCAACCAATGAAGGCGATCCATAAACCACCAAAGCCCGCGCCGCCAAAGAATCGCATCACTCCATAGACGATCATGCCGAAGGCAATAACCTGACCCACGCGCGCTGCGATTGTCGTCGCGCTCTTTGCATCCCCGGTGATCCACCAGACAATGGCTCGGAGTACGCGCCCGCCGTCCAGCGGGAAGCCTGGGACCATATTGAAAACCGCCAGCACGATGTTGATGTACCCAAGCCACATCAGCATTGCCGGCAGCGGTCGTTGAGGAAATTCCGGCGGCGTCCAACCCAAAAGCATCGCCAGCCCCAGGCAAATGATTCCTATCAATAAGCTGGTTATGGGACCAACAATTCCCATCCAAAACTCCGTCTTAGCGTCGACCGCCTCTTTCTCGATCTCGGCCACACCTCCCAGAGCAAAGAGCGTGATGGAACGTACGGGCAGACCGCGAGCCTTCGCGACCACTGCATGGGACAGTTCATGGGCAACGATGGCAGCAAAGAAGAGCAAAGCTGTGATGATGGCTAACCCCCAGCTCAAGCTGTCGCCCCACTCCGGGTTATGCTGGCGGAAATGCGCGGCGAGCGAGAGTGTGATCAGAAGCGCGATGATGAACCAACTGTAATGCAGGCCAATTTCGATACCGAAGATGCGGCCAAGCTTGATTTGTGCTTGCACGTTTCCTCCTCACTCTCAATGAGCGACTAGCGTCGTCCACTTATCATGACCACACCGAAGATCCCATGATGCCGATCCTAATCTGAACGCCCGTTAGTGGATCTTTAGCGAGCTGACCATGGCACCCACTCTTTTCGCGGGGAACATTTTCATTCATAACTGATTCCACATTTTTCAATTCGGCTGTTGCTGTTTACGCGCGTAGTATCCGGTTCGCGTTCGTGCAATTAGTTGTCCCGAGTTTCCGTTCAGCAACCAGCTAACCGGAGATTCTTCTGCGCTAAAGAAGCTCACCTGCTGCTCAATTCCATCCTCGAAAACCTTAAAAGCGTCCTGCCTGAGGTTCATTGCCGCTCGACCCTGGTGATCGCTAACCGCAATTCTGAGAACAACCAGGTTCGTATCGATTTTTATGATCTCAACTGGAATGTCTTGTTGCGCCACGTGCTCAGGTGTTCGCTGTGCCTGTGCGCTTGCCATCGTCGCTATGACAAACACATTTAGCCAAAGGAGTTGTCTTTTTCTGATTCGCATTTGCGTTTCCTCCTTTCTTGCTAAGCATGCCTACTGTTGTCCAACTTTTTGCTCCCGAAACTCTTGATTGCGGGTTGGCCCAATCCTTGGCGGCTGATCCGATTCAATTGATAGTTCACTTGCTTGATCGGTTGGTTTGGTGTTGCCGAAAAGTAAGTGGGACGCGGCGAGCACGGCGGGTACATAGTTGGTCGTTTCCTGCGGCAAGAAACCACGATCAGCCAAGGTCCAGAGGTCGCGTATGCCGGTGCGCTGCGTGACTTTGGCAACACGCCCCTCCCCCCAATTGTAAGCCGCTACTGCCAGTAACCAATCGCCAAACAGCGCATTAAGATCCCGCAGATATCGAGCGGCAGCGCGGGTGGACTTTTCCGGGTTACTCCTCTCATCTACCCATGCTGTTCGCTTTAAACCGTAGCGGTCGCCAGTGCCTGGAATGAATTGCCAAATACCGTGTGCCGCTTTCGGGGAATGAGCGCTGGTGTTGTAGGTGCTCTCGACGAAGCCGACGCTGAGCAGCCATTCAGGCACACCTTCTTCACGAAAGACTTGAGCCATCATTGGGCGATACACGGCAAGACGTGCGCGTCCGATCTCCAAACGCGATCGTCCCCGACCTTGGAAGTAGGTTAGAAATGCAGTTACGCGCGGCTGTGTTGAATAATTACCCACGAAAAAGTTTCCATCGATCGGGGCTAGGGCGACACTTCGGCTCGGAGCATCTAGTGCTACTAATTCTCTGGTAATGTCGCGCAGATACTCGCGCAACAGAGGGTCTTGCTGCTTAGCGTCTCCTTCAGGCGCAGCGGCTGCGATTACTTCACCGGCCTGCCTCAGCAGGGAGCGCGCTTCGTCACGCTCGCCACTCTTCAGTTTTTGATTTGCTTCTGCTCGAAAAGCGTCTGCTTCTTTGACTGCTGTTGCGGAATCTCCAGCCACCACTGCAGTTGCTATGAGACGATCTAGATAGTGTTCGATTTCAGGAGATTCTGACGTAGTCTCTCGCTCTTTTGCACTGCGCGACTGCACCTGTCCGAGGGCACTGGTAGTGAATAAAAAGACTGAACAACTCAGCAACATCAAGCAGCGTCGTTTGTTATTAAAAAAGACTTTCATGTTTTACCTAAGAGACTTCTTTTCAGCACTGATTAGTGGAGTCGGACGGTACACTCGACTCCAAATTAGATCGTATGTCTTGTCAGCCATCTGCTCCTTAAGAATGAAATTGAAGCTACGACTTGACGCGCCAAGCTGCGGCTCAAACGTCTCGACGTCAAACCGATAAATGTCTGAGCGTCCGACTGACCGTATATCGGTCCAGCGCCAACTGCGTGAGTCATGTCCGGT
>DATETN010000126.1:0-35420 GCA_035283645.1 Pyrinomonadaceae bacterium | reverse complement strand
GCGCTGCAGGTAATGCGGCCTCAACCGCTGGTCTTCGTAGCACCTGAACCTAAACATACGTAAACGTCGGACGGGCTTTGCCCGAAAGGTGGTTTTGGTGTGAACCTCGCGATGCGAAGTGCTCCGGAGGAGCATGATGTTTATAGCCTTAGACTCGAATAGCTATCCGCTCCAAAGGAGCGCAAGTGCTTTGGCGCTTCAGTTTACATGCCGCTCCTGACGGAGCGGGGAAATACAGGAACTTGGGGCTTTAAACATGTTGCTCCTCCGGAGCAAGAACCTTGCCAGGAAGAAAGATGACTTTTCGGACAGAGCCCGTCTGATGATAACGGTCACAGTTTTTCAAGGCGTGGAGCGGAAATGGCCCAGCCAACGACAATCATACTAGCGGGCGACGTAATGCTGGGGCGCGGAGTTAATAGTTATCTGCTCCGTGCAGGACCCGCTTACCCCTGGGGTAACACGCATCCCACACTGAGCGCCGCCGACCTAACGATCATCAATCTCGAATGCGTCATTGCTCGTGGCGGGAGGCCCTGGTCACGCTGGCCTAAAGTTTTTCACTTTAAGGCAGATCCCATCGCTATTACATCACTGCATTTAGCTGGAATCGACTGCGTGACGTTGGCCAACAATCACGTACTTGATTTCGAGGAAGAGGCGTTAACAGAAATGCTCGCTTTACTTGAAAATGCCAAGATCAAACATCCGGGCGCCGGACCCAACCTCAACGAAGCAATGCAACCTGCAGTGCTGGAAACATCCGGTCTAAAGGTGGCAGTTGTGGCTTTTACCGACAATGAGCCCGGTTGGGCAGCCTCCGCAAACAAGGCAGGAACTAATTACATTGAAGTATCGCTGGCTGAAGAGTCTCTAAACGTTGTCAAAGAGAGCATTATCAAATCGCGCATGGCTGGAGCAGACCTGGTGATCTTCTCCATTCACTGGGGACCTAACATGGCCGAGCGACCTTCACCTTTGTTTCAGCAGTTTGCGCACGCCGTGATTGATGCGGGCGCAGATGTCCTTCATGGTCACAGCGCTCACATATTCCAGGGAATTGAAATATATGGTGGCAAGCCAATAATTTATGATGCCGGCGACTTTGTCGACGATTATTCAGTTGATCCCGTCCTGCGCAATGATTTCGGCCTGCTGTTTCGTCTGCTGGTAGAAGAAAAGCAAGTTAAGCACCTGGAGCTGCTTCCTGTATTCATATCGAAGTGCCAGGTTAACGTCGCAGTTGGATCTCATCGTCTGGCGATATTAGAGCGCATTACCAATTTGTCGAGAGAGATGGGAACTACGATCTCTAGCTCCGCCCAGCGCTTGTGGGTTGATTGTGCTCTCTCGCGGGGGCACGCTCAAACTGGGTGAATCCAGAACAATTTTCTCAACAGGAAGTGATCAATTGGTCGATTGTGATCTGCACTTTGAAATGGATGTGCCGTTTATTCTCACCGAACCAGAATGTCCGAGCTCACCCCGTACATCAATATCTGCCGCTAAAAACATCCTAATTACTTCCGCGTTGGTAATAAGGTGCTTCGTAATTTTGTCTGGTTTCAATTCTGAAACGCCGGGCACCAGGGCCAGTGGAAGTATCAGTTGATCCGCGAGGTGATGATCGATCGCGCCCTCGTTTGCGAGGAACTGCAGCAATTGGTCGACAGCTTCATCAGCAACGCGCTCGGCTCGTTTACCAAGTTCTCCCAGACCAAAGAAACAACACTTAGAGCCTTCAAACGTCACGATGAGCAGGAGCATCGTGCTGCGGAAGAGTGACGGCATCTGAATCATTTCTATCTCGATATCTTGGGACAAGTCTTTTAGTCTTTTTAAGGCCTGTCGCTCTTGCCGCTCTGCAACACTCCAGTCAAGATTGGCTATCGCTGAGATTCCACGAATTGACTTCAGAGCACCGCGTTCCCTTACGTTAAGCGGCGTGAGTTTTGTCGCCGGCCGAATATCAGCGCGCATTCGCCCTCCACCATGGGGATAAAAGCCGGCGAGTTCGAGCTTCAATTCCGCGGCAAAGCCAATTTGTCTCATATAAGGTAGCCAGTGCAGATCGAGGTAGTGAAAGCATGGACTCCACGGAACGTGTGTCCCGCCAATCAGAGTTACAGATGAAGCTGTTTGTGCAAAGCTTAAGGGCAAGAAGATGGTCTGTAAGACAAGAGGAGTGTTGCCCGCCGTGCCGACGTCGAACTCAAAATCGCCTGAGCAAATCGTCGTTGGCTCGAAAAGAAGAG
The DNA here is from genome assembly GCA_035283645.1 of Pyrinomonadaceae bacterium. Taxonomy (GTDB): domain Bacteria; phylum Acidobacteriota; class Blastocatellia; order Pyrinomonadales; family Pyrinomonadaceae; genus PSRF01. The sequence continues at coordinate 33,165 of DATETN010000126.1, read as the reverse complement.
AGCGCGATTGCAGATGGGCACCTTCGACCCGAGCACCCCCAACGGCGGCAGCAGCCTCTACAGCCTTCAGGTGCTGGGGCATTAGACCGGGCTGGGGGCGGCGCGAGCGGATGTTCTTAACCTCAGTTGCCTGATTCGTAACCAGGGCCAGGGTTAGCGCACTTCTGAGAATCTGTCCTCCGCCTTCGCCAAGTGACCCGTCAATCTGGATCATGCTTCCAGTCTCCCCCGCTCCCAAAGTAAGTGCAACAAAGATGCCGAAAATCAACAAGGCCTCTCGCGCCGCCGAGTCATGATTCGGAGGTCTCTGTGCAAAGTTCCCCACGCTCGTGTGTCAAACCTCGCAGCCCGAATCGATGCGCGGGCCGGTGAGTTGGGCGCCTTGCGAAAGCCTCCTGTCTATTCCCTTTTGTCGTCCTTCGCCAGTCGGTACGCCCATTGCACGCAAAAATAGAAAACGGCAACAGAGTTTCGCCCATGCAAAGTCAATCTGCTCGTCCACTTCCGCCGAAATCCGAGTTGGGCCAGAGTGAACTCCCGACGCTTCCTGAGCTCAACGGAAAACCCATGAGCGCAAACGGGCTGCGGAACGGTCTCTACAAAGCACTTTCCAGGTTCGCTTTGCCTGAGAGAGTACTACTGTATAAAAGGTTAATTGGCGACCTCGAAAAGGCGGGAATCAGAGTCGGGTCCCGCCTGTTCCTACTGGGGATTCCTGCAAAGATTCCTGAAGAATTAACACCGAGCGACATCGGCAAGTTAATACGGTCTGTTTACCTCAACGAGCCACAGGCTATTGCAGCGATTTCTGAAACGCTCAAGGAAATTCTATCGATGACTAACGGACAGAAACTGCCACAGAGGAATAATAAAACCGGCCGAAAAACAGCCTCACATTCAAGTGCAATTGAGGAGTAACTGACATGAGTGATATGAAACATGAGCTGCAACTGGATCAAGTGATTAATATTCCGTCAGGCAAGGTTGAGCTGGAAGGTGAACTGAAGGTACCGCAACAAGCTACCGGTATTGTTCTGTTTGCGCATGGCAGTGGCAGCAGTCGTCATAGTCCCCGCAATCAGTACGTCGCACGAACCATACGCGAAGCTGGCGTCGGAACACTCTTATTTGATCTACTGACAAAAGACGAAGAGGACATCGATTCCTATACTGCCGAGCTTCGCTTTGACATCGAATTCCTTGCAAGAAGATTGGTTGATGCAACGAATTGGATAACCTCGGAACCCGCTACTCAACATTTGCGGATTGGTTACTTTGGCTCAAGTACTGGCGCGGCCGCTGCGTTGATTGGCGCGGTAGAGCTAAGCAATATTGTGTCTGCCGTGGTTTCACGTGGCGGTCGACCAGACCTTGCAGGAGACGCGTTGCCAAAAGTCAAAGCACCTACGCTATTGATCGTGGGCGGCAATGATGACGTGGTCATCGGCTTGAATGAAGAGGCGCACGCACAACTCACTTGCGAGAAGGAATTGAAGATTGTGCCTGGAGCCACGCATCTGTTTGAGGAGCCGGGGACCCTGGAGCAGGTTGCGAGGCTCGCGAGTGAATGGTTTAAAAAGAAGTTGCAGCCGCTTGCCTCCGCGCGCGGCACCTGAGCACCTTAACTGCTCCGTCGTTTTTCTAACCAGCGGCTCAGTTTGCTCCAGGTCCAACTGTTAATGACGGAGCCGGCTTCAGTCCAGCCGCGCCGCGCGACGAATATTCCGTAGCGAACGTATTCGAGCTGCGAAAGACTGTGCGCGTCGGAATTAATGGCAAACAGCGCGCCTGCCTCATTGGCAGCCTTCACCAGTGTATCGGTGAGATCGAGTCGGTCGGGTTGACTGTCAATTTCGAAGGCCACATTCGCGTCAATCACAGCTCTCAGAACCTGATCGAAATCAAAATTGATTGCCTCACGGCCGCCAATGAGTCTCGTTGTCGGATGTCCAATGATTTGCACGTAGGGGTTACTAACTGCATCCAGCAGCCGGCCCGTCATGCGATCGCGGCTTTGGCGAAATGCTGAGTGTACTGAAGCTACTACAACATCCAATCGCGCCAGTGTCTTATCTTTGTAGTCGAGCTTTCCATTAGAAAGTATGTCTACCTCAGCCCCCATTAGAATTCGCGGCTTATGCCCGTGACGCTGCCGGCGCAGTCTTTCAATCGCCTCGATCTTTTTCTCCAGACGTTCTTCACTTAAACCATGGGCGACGCGCGCTGAAGGCGAGTGGTCAATCAAGGCAACGTACTCGTATCCTAAAGCAGCAGCGCCTTCGACCATCTCTTCCAGAGTCGAACGACCATCGGAATAGTCTGTGTGCACATGTAAATCGCCGCCCAAGTCCTTTCTGTCGACCAGATCAGGAAGGCGATGTTCAAGTGCCGCCTCGATTTCGCCGCGGTCCTCGCGCAACTCTGGGGGAATAATCGGCAAGCCAAGCAACCGATAGCATTCAGCTTCCGTGGTGCCACCTAGTCGTTTTCTGCCGTGAAAGACGCCGTACTCGTTAATCTTGAGGCCGCGCTTTAGCGCGATGGTGCGCAGGTGCACGTTGTGATCCTTTGAGCCAGTGAAATACTGCAACGCCGCACCGTAACAGCGCTCTGGAACCGCTCGTACATCTACCTGAATTCCTCCCTCGATGATTACGGTAGCGCGGGTATCACCCAGCGCAATGATCTGTTTGACCGTAGGCAGCCGGCTGAACTCTCGCAGTGCGCGAGCGCTGTTGCGGGAGATGATTAGAAAATCGAGATCCCCGACTGTTTCGCTTCGTCGACGAAGCGAACCGGCCACGTCTGCTCGTTCGACACCCTTTATTTTCCTTATCTCCTCCAGCAACGCTTCCGCGCGCGGCAAGGCCTCCCCCAGGAGCATCCGCTGCTTGCTCGCCTGCCACAACGCAATTCCGCGTTTGATATTCGAGATCTTCTGCTCGCCAAAACCGCGGACACCTAGCAGGGCGTCTGTATCGAGCAGACGCTTGAGATCGGGAAAAGCTTTGACGTGATGCTTTTTGTGCAGTAAAGCAACTGTCTTCGGGCCAAGACCGGGAATGTCCATTAACACAAGCAGCTCAGCAGGCACTCTACGAAGCTCCTGCTCACAACGACGAATATGGTGCGTGCGAACGTATTCCTCGATCATGGTCCTCAGATCATGCCCGATACCGGGAATGTCTTCGAGAGTTCCCTTCGCCGCCATTGATACAAGATCGCCTTCTAATCCACGCAACGACCGAGCGCCCCGTTCATACGCCAATGCCCGAAAGCGGTCTTTACCCCTGAACTCGAGCGTCTGGCCTACACGCTCGAAAATGTTTGCTATCTCTTCGTTAATCATTGCGCTCTCCTCTGCATGCGGTACAACTCGCGAATCTCTTTGACCGTGGTCGCGTCTTCCGGCGATTTATCATCTCGAATGAAGCCCACCACACGCGGAAACCGCAGCGCCATTCCCATACCGTCCTTGTCCTGCGCGCAAGTGTGCACTGGCGAACGCGTAATTTCGTCTGCCAAAACCGTCAGCACATACTTCGGCTCAACCCAGACATCTGGTGTCAGTCGTGAATCGACGCGTGCAGACTTCTTCAATACTTTTAGTTTGTCGAGGAGACGCCGGAGTTTGATCCAATTCTGCTCGCTTAATCCGCTGCCAATCTTCGCAATCGTTTGAAAGGAATCATTTCTGGAGTTATAGACAGCCCCCAGCAGTGCGCCGATCTTCAGCGCTGCACGCATTCCACGACCGCGCAAATATCCGACTATGACAACATCGACCGTATCGCTCAGTTCACCTTTGTAAGTCCGTTTTAATTTGATCCAGTTATAATTTCTTGCACCAGCGGAATAGGGAGCATCAAGGCGCTTGGCGATGATTCCCTCCAGTCCTCGTGCTACCTGCTCATCGAAGAAGCGCTCTAATTCTTTAACATTCCCGGTGAGCAATCTCTCTACAACACGGATCCGGCCATCGCGCTTGATCAGACGGCTCAATTTCGAGTGCCTGATTCTGTAAGGTTCACTGCTGTAGTCCTTTCCATGGCCATAAAGGAGATCAAAAGCCACGAGCGCGAGCGGAAACTGACGCGCCATCTGCTCAACATCATGTTTCCGCTTGCGCTTGACCGTTACCTGAAATGGGCAGAATTCGCCGGTCGTTTCGTTTATAGCCACAGCTTCGCCTTCAACTATCGCGCTTGGAGCCTTTATCTGCTCTCGTGCCGCCGCAACCAGATCAGGAAACATCTCCGTGGTGCGTTCCAGATTGCGTGAAAAAATGTCTACTCTTCGATTATTCAGGTGAACCTGGCAGCGAAAACCGTCGAGCTTTGCCTCGGCGGCACAACGACCGAGCTTGGCGATAATGGCCTTAGCAGATGGTAATCGCTCCGCCATCATCATTCTTACCGGACTGCCGACTCGCAGTTTGAACCGAGCGAGCCCGCGTGGCCCCTTCTGACGCAGGGACTGTAATACCAAGCCGAGGTCGGAGCAGGAGTTGAAAGCTCGTTCTATGAGAGCGCGGGTTCTTGTATGATTGGGATAAGTACGTGCAACAGCTTCGATAATGGTGAGCGCGCCCACTCCTAGTCTGAGGCGGCCAACAGCGAAACGAATGAGGTAGCGTGCCCCACGCGGTGAGGCTCTTACAATGAGACCAGCAAGTAATCGAATTCTTCTTTCCATGCAACCCGAACCGCCAGCCCTGGCAATTTTCAGAAGGTTTTCATGTGCCTGAGAGACTGTTAGACGGCTGCTTTTTGGCGGCAACAGCTTATCGGCCACGAGTCCAAGATCGCCAACAAGTTTGTAAGCGCGGTTAACCTGGCGGACAGTCTTGTTAGTAGCAATTGCCACTGATTCGGCTACCAACCGTTCGCCCATTTCCAACTGCATGGCTGCGAACGCCGGCGCCAATCTGGCCTCAAAGAGATAGGCAATCTTCGGCAATTCCGAAGCGTTTGCACGATCCAAAAGCTCACCAATCAGCTTGTACAACACTACTCGTTCGCCGGTGGCTGAGATTCTTTCAAAATAATCTGCGAGCGTATCGAAGAGCATCTACTTGTTGATGCAGTTGAGAAACAGGCTTCGTCTGATAGGGCCGCAACCAATATGCCAGCAGTAACGCTGCTAAATGCTTCGGAATGTCGACAGAAGGGTGGGCTTTCTCGCAAATGTTTGGGTAAGTTTACGCAGGTAACAGAGGTTTGTATCGTCTCACCGGTAACTCTTCACGAGTAAATGTCAGGCACTCTCATTGCAAGTTCTCTAACTCATGACTCTCGCAGTTAATACGACGGCCACGATTCCGCCATTGAGTAAGAATGCCCTGCAAGTGCTCGAAGCGCGCTATCTGCGTCGAGATAAGCACGGCCGAATCATTGAGAGTCCGGCTCAACTATTCGAACGGGTTGCGCGGGCAATCTCAGAGGCAGAACTGCTTTATGGGCCGGCGTCTGAGGCACGCCATTGGGAAGAGCGTTTCTACACGATGATGGCCTCGCTCGATTTCTTACCCAACTCGCCGACTCTAATGAATGCCGGCACCGAACTGGGCCAGTTATCTGCCTGTTTCGTGCTGCCCATTGAAGATTCGATGGAATCGATCTTTGGGAGCTTACGAGACATGGCTCTCGTACAGAAAACAGGTGGCGGCACCGGCTTCTCGTTTTCACGCTTGCGACCAGAGAATGATTTCATCAAATCCACGAGCGGCACAGCTTCAGGTCCTGTTTCGTTCATGAAGATTTACGACTGCGCTACCGAAAACATCAAGCAGGGTGGTAAGCGGCGCGGCGCGAATATGGGTGTGCTGCGTGTAGACCATCCTGACATCGGACAGTTTGTGAATGTCAAACGGGATGGCAAGACTCTTCGCAATTTCAATCTTTCGGTTGGAATAACAGACGAGTTCATGCGTGCTGTCAACGAGCGAGGCGAGTTTTCGCTCCGTCATCCAGCTACAAACCGCGAGATCGCTCGTCGAGATGCTCGTGAGCTCTTCGAATCTATTTGTCAGGCCGCGTGGGAGACTGGTGACCCGGGCCTAATCTTTCTTGACACAATTGCAAAGACCAATCCGACACCAGCCAGCGGCCGGATCGAGAGTACTAACCCCTGCGGCGAGGTTCCGTTGCTGTCATATGAGTCGTGCAACCTGGGCTCCATAAATCTGCCGCATCTCGTGGTAACGGAGAGCGCAAGAACTTCCATTGATTGGACCAGACTTGGTTTGCTGGTCAGCGATGCAGTTCGTTTTCTCGATAACGTGATCAGCGTGAACAGATTTCCAATTGAATCAATCAAACAAGCAACGCTTGCAAACCGAAAGATCGGCCTCGGTGTCATGGGGTTTGCTGAACTTTGCATTCTGCTCGGTATCTCATATGCCAGCGAACAAGCATTGCGCCTGGCTGATGGCTTGATGAGATTCATCTCGTCTGAGGCTGCTAAAGCCTCAACTCTTCTGGCCCAGGAACGCGGGTCTTTTCCAAACTGGACCGAGAGCATCTACGCAAGAACGAACTGGCTCCTGCGTAATGCGACGCAGACGTCAATCGCGCCAACCGGCACGATTGGCATTGTCGCGGACACGAGTTCCGGGATTGAGCCGCTCTTTGCACTCGCCTATCGGCGAATAAACGTACTTGATCGACAAACCTTAACTGAATTCAATCCGCTCTTCGTGCGATATCTGGAGAAAAAGAATCTCGCAAGCCAGTCAGTACTTGATGCCGTGGGCCACACAGGTCGAATCGATAATGAGGTCGATGTGCCCGAAGATATGCGGCGCTTGTTTGTCACAGCTCTCGATATTGCTCCCGAGCATCACGTGAGAATACAAGCCGCCTTTCAGCGTCATGTTGACAATGCAGTTTCAAAGACAGTCAATCTACCTAACGACGCAACACCAACTGACGTGGCAAAGGTCTATGGTCTTGCATACCAGTTGGGCTGTAAAGGAGTGACAGTCTTCCGCTATGGTTCCAGAAAGGAACGTTTGCTTGAATTGGGTCTGGGTGAGTCAGTGCACGAACGAGAGCATTTCGCAAAGTGCGATCCCGCCGCTTGCCGGATCTGAGTAGTTAGTCAAAGGCCGCCGGCCAACGCGACAGGACGACCGCGTTCAGATTTTCTTTCACAAGAGCTGAAGACGAGTGAGTTTGTCCTGCCGCGAGGATGTCCCGACAAGCCGCAATTACCATCGACTGCTGACGAACTCTCAAGAACCGATAGCCCGGGCCTTCGGTTCCGACTTCCCTAGACTTCCGTGACCATCGACGTGGTTTAGAAATGGGGTGAAGAGATCAATCGGAATCGGGAACACGATCGTTGTGTTATTCTCACTACCCACATCAGCAAGAGTCTGCAAGAAGCGCATCTGCATGGCCATTGGCTGGTGCTGGATGATCTCAGCGGCCTCCCGAAGCTTGGTCGCAGCCTGAAACTCTCCTTCCGCATGGATCACCTTTGCGCGCCGTTCACGCTCGCTCTCAGCCTGTTTTGCCATGGCTCGCTTCATGGTTTCCGGCAAGTCAACGTGTTTGACCTCCACGGTAGAAACCTTGATGCCCCACGGGTCCGTCTGTTCATCGATCACCTCTGTCAGGCGCCGGTTGATGCGATCGCGCTCAGATAATAATTCGTCCAACTCAGCTTGTCCGAGAATACTGCGCAAGGTCGTTTGCGAGAGTTCACTCGTCGCGTACAGGTAGTTCTCGACCTCGAGAATTGCCCGCAGTGGGTCGACGACTCGAAAATAGACAACCGCATTGACTTTCACCGAAACGTTGTCTCGAGTGATCACGTCCTGGGACGGCACATCTTTGACAAATGTGCGCAAGCTCAGTCGCACCATCCGATCGACCGGCCAGAAGACCATGACGATCCCTGGGCCTTTCGGGCTGGGTAACACCCTCCCGAGGCGGAAAACCACTCCACGCTCGTACTCGCGTATTATGCGGATACAGCTTAGGAAATAGAGGACCACCAGGCCAATAACCATGCCAAGTACCCCTATCGTATCTAAAACCATCTCTTTCTCCTTCCGTTAGCCGAATCTTCCAGTTCCTCTTGGTTGCTCTTTCGCTCTTCTTGAATTGATAAGACCTTCTTCTGACCGGCCGGCTGCACTATTAGAGTCAGACCATCACGCGCTTGGACCTCGACCCGCTGCTTGGCAGCCACTGGGGAGCTGCTAACCGACCGCCACAATTCTCCCCGTGCGCGCACCAACCCCCGATATCGTTCGCCGTCGCTCTCAAACTTTTCCACGGCCACTGCGTCCGCAGTTAGCATCTGCCCGCCGCCAGTTTGGGGCGGAGCCCGCTGGGCCTGGATGATTCTGGTGACCAGGAAGAAAGTGACACCGGCGGTCGCTAAAGCAAACGGGATGATTATTCTCAATGACACGCGCATGAAGCCGGCAGGTGAATCGACAAGCATTACACCCCCAATCACCATACAGATAACGCCACCGATAGTAAGGAAACCGTAGCTCGTGACGAAGGCCTCAGCCAAAAACAGCGCCAAGGCGATGCCTATTAGAGCAAGCCCGACATAACTAACGGGCAGCACGGCTAACCCAAAAAACGCCAGTACCAGGCACACCACGCCCAACACTCCAGCTACTCCCCAACCAGGCGTGTAGAGTTCAAACAGGATGCCGTAGAACCCGAAGATCATTAGGAGGAAAACCACATTAGGATTAGAGACTACGGCGAGGATGCGCTCGCCCCACCACATCTCGTGAAGACGGATCTCCGCGCCAGCCGTTCTCATCCGAACCGGGCCGCTGGCGAGGCTAACTTCTCTTCCATCGAGCGCCGCCAGGAGTTCCTGCTCATTGGCGGCCATCAAGTCCACAACACCGTTGCTAACAGCTTCAGAAGCCGATGCAGATAAGCTCTCGCTAACTGCCCGCGTGACCCAGTCAACGTTGCGCCCACGCAACTCCGCCAGTGAGCGTGCCCACGCCACCGTATCATTGACTATCTTTTGTTCCGTCGGCGACTTGGCAGGTGGCTTTTCACCTTCCTCTGTTTGCCGTGGTTCTGGTTGTGGCGAGCCGGGTAGTCCACCGATTGTAACCGGGTGAGCGGCCCCGATGTTGGTGCCCGGCGCCATAGCGGATACGTGTCCCGCCAGTGTAATGAAGAGACCAGCAGAAGCCGCATGTGCTCCTGAAGGGGCAACGTAAACGACAACTGGAACATTACTTTGAAGGATGCTCTTGACGATCCCGCGCGTGGAGTCGACCAACCCCCCGGGCGTATCCAACACAATTAACAGACCCTGAGCCCGCTCTTCTTCCGCGCGTTTAATGGCGCGATCGATAAATTGCGCGGTCACCGGCGTGATCGCTTCGTTATCTATTCGCAGTCGCAGGACCACAGGCGGGCTCTCGGCCTGAGTTTGCGCCGGCCTTTCGGTCGACAAACACAAGAGTGCCGCTCCAATCGCGAAAAAGATAGTGTAGACCACACTTCGCATTTATCGCCGCTCGCTCTGGGTTTCAAGTTTAAGAATTTTGCAAGGTCTTGAGGCATGAACCCCTTGGACCTGCAATTTCCACGTTTCTCAGTAACGTAGCTAAACAGGTTTCCTTGCGCGGAAATACCGTGCAATGGTTTGCGGATACACCCGAACGCTGGCCGGGGCCCGGGCTATAGGCAACGTCGCAGTTTCAATCAGAACGTCGCCGGCCGTCTTGCCTCCATAAGGAGCCCGGTTAAGATTATTGTCCGGCATGATACCAACGCCAGTTAACGACACGCCAGTAGAATCCCGGCGTCAAGACTGATATTGGTGGCGCAGGATGCAGTGCCGCGACACTCGCGTCAGCGCCGATAGTGAATTTATCTCCCATTAAACCACGCAAGCCGCTCTCATTCATGAACGTTTATAGAAATTGTCCCTTTGCATACACCTTCTCCCCGATCCGTTTTTCGTCCAACGCCACGAGGCCCTCGGCCGAAAGCATGGCTTGAAAACGCGGCAACAACACTTCGAGCGCCCCTTTGACAGCAACTTTGATCCGGCCCTGCTCTTCGTAGAATGTGGCCGCATAGCTGCGCTCGGATTCAAACGGAATCTCGCCAACGATCTTCACCGAGCCACGAACGGCGGCGGGTTCGAGATTCATCTTGTATCCCAACGCGAGTAGTGCAACATCCACCGCATCGCCGCTGTACTGCCAATCATCGTTCTCAAGTGTGAGCGTCGCTTCGTTGCAAAGAACCCCGGCCCTTACCACTCGGCGAAGACGCGGCCGGACCTCTTCCGAAATCGCTTCGCCTGTTTCCGTGGTGATCTTACCTTCACCCGAATAGCCTTCACCTGACACGTGAAAGCGTTCGCCGGAAGGCAGCGTGATTACCCTGACGGTCTGGCGGTTGACGGTGAGCGTGCCTGTTTTATCGCTGGCGATGAACGTGCAACTACCCAGCGCTTCAACCGCTGTCAGCTTCCGTACAATCACGTTGCGCTTCGCCATGCGGTTGGTGGCAATGGAAAGCGCGACGGTCATTGCCACGGGCAGGCCTTCAGGAATCGCTGAAACCGCCAGCGCGATAGCCAGGAAGAAAACATCCAGCCAGGGCATGCCTTTGGCCAGCGCAACCATAGCCAGCAGCACACACGCGACCATGACGACCAGGGTGATCTGCCGGGCGAACTTCTCCATTCTGATCACCAGCGGCGGTTTGGTCGCGCTGGCGGTGGCCACTGACTCAGCGATTTTCCCGACTTCGGTTTGCAGCCCTGTGGCGACGACGACCCCGGTTGCGCGCCCGGACATGACGGTTGAGCCAGTAAAGGCCAGATTCAATCGCTCGCTCACCGGAATGTCCGCTGCAAGTGGCTCTGCAATCTTTTCGACGGCTAGTGATTCGCCAGTCAGGAACGATTCATCAATGCTTAGGTTCTTGACTTGTAACAGACGCTGGTCTGCCGGAACTCTGTTTCCAGATTCCAACAGCACTATGTCACCCGGCACGAGATCAACGGCTTCAATCTGCCGTTCGACTCCATTGCGTCGCACGCGGGTCAGAATCTTCAGCAGCCGTTGCAGCCCGGCAGCGCTTTGTTCGGCTTTCCATTCCTGAAATGTCCCAAGCCCGGCGTTGAGCAACACTACCGCCAGGATGAAGGCGGCATCCGTGAAATCCCCGAGCGCCAATGCGACGGCGGCGGCTGCAAGCAGAATGTAGATCAGCGGGCTAAGAAACTGGTGGAGGAAGATGATGACCAGAGTCGGACGCTCTTGCGCCGGCAGTACATTTTTCCCAAATTGCTCTTGCCGTGATTCAGCCTCAGCCCCGGTGAGTCCCTCTGTTGAGGTGCGGAGTTGCCTTAACACGTCGTTGTTCGGCGTTGCGTGCCAGGGAGCTACCTTGTGGACAAGAGTCCCTCCGGATTCCTTCAGTGAGGCGGATGCTTTCAATTCCTGAGACTCCTCCTAACCCATTCCCGCATCGAGTGTCGTCATCTAAAAGTTAGAATGAGTAACAGTATCACGATAGGTAAAGTAGAAGTCACTCAGGCGAGTTCCGCTCTGGCACTGTCACCGCGAGCAAGGAGTGTAAACAAAGCCTAATAGAAACGTAATCATCGTCGGCACACACAGTCGTTCCACCGCAGGGCGATTTTTTCTCGGCAGCGCACTTCAACAAACTTTACCAACTGCGGTTCTTGTTTGCTTCTAACTCACGTCGCGAGCCATCAACATGCGTACCGGGTTTTAGAACCAGGTTATTCAGTACAAATCGTAGGAACCCAAGTTTTTGATGGGAATTCTTTCGCAGGTTTATCCGATGTTGTCGTGTGTTTTCGTGGTCCTCGACAATTTTCAGTCTGCATATCCTCAATTTTTTCAGCGACCGTTGAGGCAAGATAATTGCACTCCCGCACCCTCAACGAACGCGCTATACTGGCGACGAATCCACAAGCATTTCCGAACACGCTGGGGAAAATAGATCATTGCGCCGCCTCAGACGTGGGCGCGATTGAGGAGAAAGTGTCAAGGTAAACCGTGACCGCAGACGAGCTTCAAAATAACAAGAGGCCCGATGAAGTTGTTACGTTGGCGGCCAAAATTCGCGGCGAGAATGCAGAGCTTGCGCGATGGGCACGCGGTTATGGTGTGATCCGGCACTCGGACGTCACGCAAGTACGGATTCATCAGCTTGAACAACGCTTCGCTGCACTGGGACAGCGCGGCGATGGGGTGAATTTTTATGATCTCCTCTTCGCGCTGGACCGCGTGGCGAGTAGCGGGATGTGGCTGGCAGTTCACCAGACCTACGCACGCAACGTGTATTTGGATGGCCGCCCACTATCACTCCAGGATTTCAAATTGTGTCCTGAGGGTCACACTGGTGGATCGCTCAATATGGTTCCCGCCTATGCGGGTTATCTCGCAGTCAATGCGTTGGAGGGGGTCACGCGGTCGTGGCTTATGGGCCAGGGCCATTGCGTGGCAGCGATAGATTCGCTCAATCTGCTGGTCGATAACCTCACACCGGCCCACGCCGAGCGCTACTCACTCACGAATGAAGGGCTGACGCGCTACGTGCGGGATTTCTATTCCTATCGTTTGCGCGAAGATGGGAAACAGGATTCGCCGCTCGGCAGCCATGTCAACGCACATACAGCGGGTGGATTGGCCGAGGGTGGATATCTCGGTTTCGCCGAGCTTCAATATGTGCATATGCCGCTCGTGGGCGAACGGCTGGTGGTTTTTCTCTCTGACGGCGCGTTTGAAGAGCAGCGTGGCAGCGATTGGGCGCCGCGCTGGTGGCGGGCTGAGGATTCGGGACTAGTTGCGCCAATCATGATCAATAACGGGCGGCGCATCGATCAGCGTACCACGATGTCGCAGCAGGGCGGCGTCGACTGGTTCTGCGCACATCTGCGGCTGAATGGGTTCGATCCGCTGGTTTTCGACGGGCGCGATCCGGCAGCTTTCGTCTGGGCCATCTTTGAGATCGAACATCGTCTCGTGGCGGCAGCCGCAGCGGTGAATAACGGGCGCAGTCGCTATCCCGTTGCGTTGCCTTACGGCGTGGCGGTCGCGCCGAAAGGCGCAGGTTTTCCGGGAGAAGGAACCAACCTCGCGCACAACCTGCCGCTGATGGCGAACCCTCATACAGACGCGCGCGCGGCGGCGCTCTTCAACGAGGGGGCCGGTAAGTTATGGGTTGCGCCGGCGGAATTGCGGGAAGCCATCAGCAAGCTGCAACAGCATCGCAATTCCAACCGGCCCAAAGAGCGTGACCATGAATTGGCTCATCGTAATGTGCAAAGGCCCAAAATTCCAGCTCCACCATTCCGCGCTGTGAGCGCAGAGCAACGCCGCGAGCCTGCTCTATGGACGACCGCATCGCCGATGACCGCCGTGGACGAAGTGTTCACGGCCATCATCGAGGCCAATCCACAATTGCGCCCGCGCGTCGGTAATCCCGATGAGATGCGCTCGAATCGGTTGATCAGAACCCTTGAGACCCTTAAATTTCGGGTCACTGATCCCGAGCCGGCCATTCCCGAAGCAGTCACCGGCGCCGTCATCACGGCGTTGAACGAAGAAGCTGTCGCAACGGCGGCCTTAGCAAACAAGGGTGGCATCAACCTCTTTCACACGTATGAAGCCTTCGGGACCAAGATGCATGGCATCATGCGACAGGAGATCATCTTCTCAAATCACTGCGGGGAAGCGGGCCGGCCGCAGGGCTGGCTGTCGATCCCTCTCGCGCTGACCTCACATACCTGGGAGAACGGGAAGAACGAGCAATCGCATCAGGACCCCAGCCTGGCTGAGGCGTTGCTTGGGGAGCCCTCGCACGTCTCGCGCGTGCAATTTGTGGCGGACTTCAACACGGCGGCCGCGGTGATGGAGGCTATCTACCAGACACGCGGCCAGATTTGGACGCTGGTGGTTCCCAAAGAGAACGCCATCCCTGATCTGTTCACTGCTGACGAAGCGCGACAGTTAGTGGTTGATGGCGGACTACGCCTGGACTGGGCGAGTCATGATGTGGAGCACGCGCGCATCATTCTTACTGCGGTGGGGGCCTATCAACTGAGTGAAGTGGTGAGAGCTTCAGTGAGACTGGCCGACCGTGGAGTTCCGCATTTGGTGAACTATCTGCTTGAACCGGGCCGGTTTCGCTACCCACGCAGCCGGAATGAAGAGATGCATGCAGCTACGCCCGCCATCATCGAGCAACTGTTCTCATCTAAAGTTCAGCCGCGGTTGTTTGTAGCGCACACGCGGCCCGAACCATTGCTGGGACTGCTGGGCTTGCTCCACACGGGGCCGCGCACGCGTGGAATTGGTTACATCAACAAGGGCGGGACGCTCAATACGCCGGGTATGCATTTCTTGAATCGGTGTAGTTGGGCGCATTGCGTGATGGAAGCGGCGGGGTTGCTGCGTCTTCCGTGCGAGGAGTTGCTGAGCCATACCGAAATCCAAGCCATTGACGGATTGACGAGTCCGCATGGTGTGATCATCCCCGAAGTGAACGCATAGAGGGAGGAGGCATGCGGACAACAACATCATCTCCCCTCCAAGTTTCCCGCAAATGAGGAACGCATGGAATCAAACATCAAGTTAGGGCGCATATTTGGTGTCCAAATTGGGTTGCACTACTCCTGGATCATCATCGCACTCTTGATCACGTTGTCGCTCGCGGTGCATTTTCAGGCGCTGCATCCTCACTGGGGCCGCGGAACTGCCTGGGCGACGGCAATCATCGCCGCCGCACTCTTCTTCGTCTCCATTGTGGTCCACGAAATGTCGCACGCCATGGTGGCGAAGATGCGCGGGCTGCCAGTGCATTCAATCACACTCTTTGCACTCGGCGGGGTGGCGCGGATCGAGAAGGAGGCGGCCGACGCGAATACTGAATTCTGGATGGGTATCGTCGGCCCGATCACCAGCGCCCTGATCGGTTTCTTCTGTCTGGGGCTCGCGTGGACACTCGGCTGGACCACGCTTGGCGAACCAGGAACGCCGCTGATGGCGATGCTGGTCTGGCTCGGTTTTATCAACATCGTGCTTGCCATCTTCAATATGATCCCCGGCTTCCCGATGGATGGCGGGCGGGTGTTGCGCGCCGCCGTCTGGTGGAAGACGGGCGATTCAGTATTCGCTACACGTGTTGCCGCAGTGACGGGCCAATCCATTGCCTTCGGATTCATCATCCTGGGCGTCATCGGGTTCTTTTTCGGCCTGGGTTTCGGCGGGTTGTGGCTTGCTTTCATCGGGTGGTTTCTGTTAAGCGCGGCGCGTGCCAGTTACGCTCACATGGAGATGGGTGAAAGGCTGCGTGGTGTAAAAGTCACCGACGTGATGACCCGCGACTGTCCACTAATTGATGGCCGTTCGAACCTGCAAACCTTCGTGGATGATTATCTGCTGCCCAGCGGGCGTCGCTGTTACCTGGTCGTTTCGAACGGCACGCCGGAAGGACTGATCACCCTGCAGGAGGTCAAAGCCTTCGAGCGTGCGCGGTGGCCTCACACAACTGTTTATAACGCCATGGTCCCAATTGAGCGGCTCAAGACCGTTAACCCGGAGATGAGCGTCACCGAGGCGCTGGAGATACTCGGGCGCGCTGATATTAATCAGTTGCCGGTATTATCAGGCGGACGTCTGGAGGGAATCCTCTCGCGCGATCGGATCCTTCGATTCCTCGTAACGCGGGCCGAACTGGACATGTGATGACATTGCTTGTTGCGGAATCAAGTTTATCCCGCTCGATTACGGACTGTCCGGCTTGCCTAACAGGATTATCAAGCATTCTCTCTCCAGTGTCTTCATTAGTTCGCCTGGCACCGAAGACACAGAGAACCCAGAGGTCGCACAGAGAAGAAACTCAGATTAGGACACAACCGGAGTTCCGCTTCCCGCCCAGATCAACTGGTTTGACCCGCCGCGTATCAAACGACGCAACGTCAATGGCTCTTCGAGCATTTGAGCAAGTCCCCGCACGGTTGCGTAGTTGGGTTCCTCGGCGGTTTTCACGGGAATACCGGTAAGCTTTATTAGACAGGCTTCCAGCCCGCTTAACAGTGCCCCGCCACCAGTTAGGATTATGCCCCGGTCATAGATATCAGCATCTACATCTGGCGACAGCTCAGAGAGCGTCTGGCTAACGACATCCAACATCCTTGCAACTACAACCTTCACGACGGGGTAGATTTCACCGGCCGTTACCTTAATTGCTCGGGGTCGCCCCGTTTGTGCATCGCGCCCCTTGACCGATGTTTCTGCTGCAAAGTCTGAAGGTGGTGTGGCCGATGCAAGTCCCAGCTTCAGTTGTTCTGCCGAAAGTGGACCTATGGAAAAGTTCCGGTGACGACGGAGATAATCACTCAACGCGGCGTTGATGTCGGAGCTGCCGATTCGCTCTCCCCGTGAATGAATAATCGCACCCCGTGAGACCACGGCGACATTGGTTACCCCGCCGCCTACATCAACAATTGCCGCAGCTCCGGAATCAGTTAGCTCGATGCCGGCGCCCAACGCTGACGCCAAACCCTCTTCGATCATCCATACTCGCCCAATCCGCGCACGCTCGGCAACATTAAGTAACGCACGTTGCTCGACCTGCGACATGCCAGAAGGGACACTTATTACTGCGCGGCGGCTGAAATGCGAGTGGCCTCTGCGTGCCTTCTGCATGAGTTGACTCAGCATTTCACTGGTTCTTTCAAAATCCCCGACAACGCCGTTTTTCATCGGAGCCGTGACCCTAATGTTCCGGGCCTCCCGCCCCAGCATCTTCTGAGCTTCGAGTCCAACTGCCAGGATCTCTCCCGTTGTGATTTTGACCGCGACGGCGGAAGGTTCATCAACCACGATACCGTGTCCACTGACCCAGACTCTCGTCGATGACGAACCCATATCGATTGCAATCTGATCCGACACGATGTCGCGGAGTGCGGCCAACCCGATGTACGCTGCTGTCTTGCTTATTAATGACATGATCTGAAGCTTACGTTTTATGAGACTTGGAACACGAGGGACGCGGCGACGTCGCTAAACGGCGACACGCGAACCCGGCCGAATGCGAGAACTCCTGCGTTGCCGTGTTTCCGTACCGCGTTCTTCGCTTGTCGCGGCAACCCATCGTGTTCCTTATCGATGTCTTCGTTGCAACGGACATGCCGATTCACTTTGTCTAACGGTCTGTGAGTTTAATCCAGTAAATGCGCAAACTTTCCCACTGATTCCGCCAAAGCCCCCTACAAAGAAAGCTAAGGCTGAAATGCGCAGATTCACACATCACCAATGGGGCGGCATACCCATTGCTAAACAAGCGCAGCCGTTCAAGATCATGACACTTGATTACGGATCCGCTAAGGATTAACGCCGGGACGTGTAATGAAGATGAGAGGGAGTCTTCGCCCAAACCTGCCCCCTAGTCTGGGCCAGTAACCCGGAAACTGCCGAGCAGCGCAAACCTGCCGCGATAGCCGAGTCCATTGGAGGTAACCAAACCGAAGGAGTCGACGCTGAAAACCGAATGTGGAAGCTAAAAAAATAACCGAAATAGGAGTCAGAAAATGATACGGAGGGAAAATCTCCTTACCATCGAATCATTGGCCGAGTTGGCATCGGTGAACCAGCCGCCTTGTCTCTCACTTTACCAGCCGACCCATCGGCGCCGTCCGGAGAATCAGCAGGACACGATCCGGTTTCGGAATCTTGTGAAGGAGCTGAAGACATCACTCCGAGAGAAGTATCCGGCAATCGATACGCAACTGCTTCTGAAACCGTTTGAGGCCCTCGCGCACGATGATGCCTTCTGGAATCACACGTTGGAAGGACTAGCGGTGATGGGCGGGCCGACCCTGTTTCGAGTGTTCCGGCTTCAGCGGACGGTCGCCGAATTGGCCGTCGTTGCCGAGAGCTTTCACACCAAGCCCTTGCGACGCTTTCTGCAATCGGTCGGTCGCTTTCAGATTCTGGGATTGAGCCTCGGCAGGATCCAGCTCTTCGAGGGGAACCGCGACGCGCTTGACGAAATTGATCCCGCTGCGGGAGTCCCGCAGTCCATCACCGAGGCACTGGGAGATGAGCTGACTGCGCCGCATCTGACCGTCGCCTCCTATGGCGGCGTCGGTCAGGGAAGCACGGCCATGCACCACGGCCACGGCGGGAAAAAGGACCAGGTGCAGAATGACGCGGAGCGGTTTTTTCGAGCAGTCGACCGTGCGGTGCTCGAGCACCATTCCCGCCCGTCGGGCCTGCCGTTGATCCTGGCGGCGTTGCCCGAGCATCACCGCCTTTTCCGCCAGGTCAGCCACAACCCGTTCTTGATGGCGGAGGGACTCAGTAAAAATCCCGATGCCCTGTCGATCGATGAACTTCGGGAACACGCCTGGCAAGTCGTCGAGCCGCAGTATCAGGCGCGGCTGGCCAAACTGGCCAACGAGTTCGCAGAGGCGAAGTCCAATGGGCTGGGTAGTGACGACCTGACGCAGGTCGCTCAGGCGGCGGCCGCCGGGCGGGTCGCGACGCTGATGATCGAGGCCGATCGCCAGATAGCAGGCCGGCTCGACTGCGCGACGGGTCGGCTCGAAGTTGCTGATCTGAGCCACCCGCAAGTCGATGACCTACTCGACGATATGGGCGAACTGGTCGAGAAGAGGGGTGGTCAGGTACTTGTCATTCCAGCCGAGCAGATGCCGGGGCGGACGGGACTGGCCGCCACCTACCGGTATTGAGTCAACGGAAGGGAAAGCGCCGAGATTTTGGCCGCTCGGCGCTCGCACCAGATTAGTTGTCCCTAATCCACCATAGATCCTACTTGGCTGCCGCCGCCCTTGCACCAGCCGCCGCCTCACCTTGTTTGATTTCCAATCGGCGTTTTTGAGGTTCGCGTGCCGGCGCTTGCATAGTTATTTCAAGTACACCGTCGTTGAACTCCGCCTTCGCTGTGTCCGTTTTTGCGCCTTCGGGAAGTGGTATCTGACGGTAGAAACTGCCGTAGCTACGCTCGCTCCGATAATAGCCTTCGTGTTTCTCTTCCTTCTCCTCTTTCCGTTCTCCGGAAAGGGTAAGCACGTCGTCGGTCAATTCCACCTTGACGTCATCCTTTTTCAAGCCGGGCAGATCCGCGCGCACAATGAACTTTGCATTGTCATGCCGAACTTCGATGTTTGGGACCCAGCCCACATGCTCAAACTCTCTGGTGAACGGGAAGAATTCTCTTCCGAAAAGACTTGGAAACCGAAAACCTTCAAACTCTTCAGAGAGTCGTTCCATGTCTGTTGCGAACCTGCGCATAAAACTAAAGGGAGTCGAGGCTGTAATCGCCTTTTCTTCCCTCGGCGCGAGCTCTTTGGTCTCTTTCTTTTCTTTCATGATTTTTCCTCTTTCTTATTCAACGTTTAGCCAGCCACATTCGATGTCAAATGTCATCACGTCGCCGGCAACTTCTTTCATGTCGCTGTTGCTCTTCCTGAACATGGGCTCCTAGTTTCCACACACTAAGACTCTGAATTCCTGGGGCCAGAGGAATCCTGAATATAGGGATTTATTTATTCCGCAACGAGTCAGATACTCGATGCCGCTTGTGCTTGGTGTGTTGGCAGACGGTGCTGACAAATCGACTTGTAGGTGTTCACCACATCTGCGTAGGAAAGCTCGGGTGCCCTCTTCTCCTTCGCCTCATCCGCTTTCAACACGACGTCGTTCATTGACAGAATGCCTTCCAGCTTTCTATCAGCAGAAACTACCGGCAGGCGCCGAACCTTGTTTTCCTGCATCGTCTGCAGCGCCGTGTGAATGTCGTCTTCGGGTTTACAAGCAAACACTTTCCCCGAAATCACATCCTCAACTACGATGTTCGACAAATTTCGGTTTTTCAGATTCGCCGCCATGCAAATGTCGCGGTCGGTAATCAAACCAACCACTTTTCCGCCTTCCGCAACCACCGGCAGAATCCCACAATCGTTTTTCCACATCAGGCCCGCTGCCGCCGACAGATTGTCGGTTAACGTGCAAGCCTTTGGGTTCGTACTCATTATTTCTTTAACTTTCATAGCTTTACTCCTTCACTGCACACCTCTCTTCGCCGACAAAATAGCCTGCCGGACATACCTCATACTCGTGCAAGCATATTTCGCTAAGGGCACGCAACCAATGTACCGGGCAGGGTCCGCAGAAATGCAACCATTTGTAAGTGGGGACTGCGTGTTTCTGTGGAAACTTGCGATGTTTTTGGGGGAAAACCCGCTACCAACATCGATCGAGCAGCGGGCAACACCGCCGGTTTTAAGGTAACTCCGAAAGAGTTAGGCAGGCATATACATTGCAATCAAAAGAAAGGCAATTTCTTAAATGAAAGGATTTCTCTATGGCTCACAAACACGTTCTATTCAAGTCCGCTGCACGCGAGAAGATCCTCCGCGGTGCGACGGCGCTCGCAGACGCAGTACGCGTAACGCTTGGTCCGAAATCCAAGTCAGTTTTGATTGAAAAGAAGTGGGGAAAGCCGATCGTTTGCAATGATGGCGTCACCATCGCCAAAGAATTCGAACTAGAAGACGCGGAAGAGAACCTCGGAGCCCAGATGATTTGTGAAGCAGCAGAGCGGACCGGGGACGAGGTTGGCGACGGCACCAGCACGGCCACCGTTCTCGCACACGCTATTCTCGCAGAGGGCATCCGCAATCTCGCGGCGGGAGCCAGCGCAGTGGATTTAAAACGGGGACTCGATCGCGGCCTTCGTGTAGCCATCGCGACGCTTAAGGAAATCTCCCGGCCAGTAAATAGCCGAAAGGAGAAGGCTCAGGTTGCGACTATCTCCGCCCATAACGACTCAAGTATTGGCGAATTGGTTGCGGACGCAGTCGAAAAAGTCGGGTCGGAAGGCGTGATCTCGGTAGAAGAGGCTAAAGGTACTGAAACCACACTCGAAGTTGTCGAAGGCATGCAGTTCGATCGCGGTTATCTTTCACCTTACTTCGTCACTGATCCAGAGAAGTTGGAGGCTGTGCTCGTTGATCCCCTTATTCTCCTGTATGAAAAGAAGATTACTAATTTGAACGATCTGCTGCCGTTATTGGAACAGGTCGCCAAAATGAGCGCTTCCTTAGTCATCATCGCTGAAGAGATTGAAGGCGAGGCGCTAGCAACTCTGGTTGTGAATAAACTTCGAGGAGTACTGCCCTGCACGGCCGTCAAGGCTCCAGGATTCGGCGATCGCCGTAAGGCGATGCTCGAAGACATTGCAATTCTGACAGGAGGAAAGGTAATTGCTGAAGAGTTAGGACTGAAACTGGAAAACGTGACGCTAAATGAACTCGGCAAGGCCAAGAGAGTAGTTAGTGATCGCGAGAACACAACAATCATCGGTGGTGGCGGTGCCAAGGAAGCCATCGAAGGGCGTTGTACGGAGCTGCGAAAACAAATCCAGACGACTACTTCAGAATACGATCGGGAAAAACTCGAAGAACGCCTGGCAAAGTTGGCCGGAGGGGTCGCAGTTGTTCATGTCGGCGCTCCCTCTGAAGCAGAAATGAAGAGCCGCAAAGAAGCTTTTGAGGATGCAATCAACTCGGCCAAAGCTGCAATCGCAGAGGGCATCGTTCCAGGAGGAGGCTTGGCTTTACTGCGCACGATTGAGCCTGTCGATCAGGAAGCTGGGAAATGTGAGGGCGATGAACGAACCGGACTGTTAATCCTTAAACGCGCCCTTGAGGCACCCACGCGACAGATTGCCGAAAATTCTTCCGTGGACGGAGGCGTCGTTGTCGAGAAGATGAGGAATGGAACTGGCAGTTTCGGTTTTGACGCCGCGCGCGAGCAGTATTGCGACCTGATCGAGGCGGGAATTATCGACCCCACCAAAGTCGTTCGTGTTGCACTCGAGAATGCGGTCTCGGTTTCGAGTGTGCTGTTATTAACCGAAGCCACCCTGACTGAGGTTCCCGAGAAGAAAATGGAACACGCCGAGGGCCTCGAGTAAGTGTCGACTTAAATAAGAACTCAAGAAAAAGGTGAGAACTCACCGCAACGAGTAAAGGAGAAAACAAATGGAAGCCAAGATAAAGGAGAATGTCACGGAGACCGCTGTCAACTTAGCGCATTTAACGCGGCAGGTGGCAAAGGCGAAAGTGCTTATCGACGACGTCATTGATGAGGGCAAGATAAGAGCGGAGCGCACACTTAAACGCGGAATGTTTAGAGCGGAGGATTGCATAGAAGATACGACCTACTTCATCAAGCGGCACCCCTGGCAATCGGTAGGGGGAGCACTTGGGTTGGGTGCAGGTATTGGATTGCTAGTAGGTTGGCTAACGGGTCGAGCCTGCGTCAGGAACGGGTCAAGTTGAAACTACAATGACCTGGCAACTGATTGTGAAGTCTCGAAGAAACGTGGGCCTGGTTCCAAACCTTTGGGACTATGAAAAGGCCCGCGCCGATTTCTCATGGACTAAAGCTCGTCTTGAGTTGGACGGTCTTCCTAATGGTGAAGGAGTAAACATTGCTCACGAAGCCGTTGATCGCCACGCGGGAGGCCTGCTTTCAAATCACCTCGCGATTAGATGGCTTGGCAAAAGTGGAGAAACTCGAGACTACACCTTCCGTGACCTTCAACAACTCAGTAGTCGATTTGCAAATATCCTCCAACGACTCGGTGTCGCAAAAGGTGAAACAGTTTACGCTCTTGCGGGAAGGATTCCCGAACTCTACATCACTGCTCTCGGAACTCTGAAGAACCGAAGCGTTTTCTGTCCGCTATTCTCCGCATTCGGCCCGGAACCGATCAGATCTCGAATGGTCATCGGTCAAGCCAAAGTCCTCGTCACGACAGTTTCGCTCTACGAACGTAAGGTTGGGGCTATTCGCGAGGCCCTGCCAAATCTCAAACACATCATCGTTGTTGGAGACAACCAAACGACAGTCGAGGGCACATTGAACTTCCATTGTTCAATGGATGAAAGCAGCGACGAATTTACTATTGGACCAACTGATCCGGAAGATCCAGCGTTGCTTCACTTCACCAGCGGTACCACAGGTACTCCCAAGGGAGCACTTCATGTTCATGAAGCTGTGGTAGCTCACCACATCACCGGAAAGCTGGCACTCGACCTTCATCCGGATGACATCTTCTGGTGCACCGCCGATCCAGGATGGGTCACAGGTACGTCTTACGGAATTATCGCTCCGCTGACAAATGGTGTAACTAGCATCATCGACGAAGGTGACTTTGACGCCGAGCGTTGGTACCGAGTCCTGCAAGACCAGCGAGTGTCGGTTTGGTACACCGCGCCAACCGCTATTCGCATGATGATGAAGGCAGGAACAGATCTACCACGTAAATATGATTTGCCCGCATTGAGGTTCCTCACGAGCGTCGGTGAACCGCTGAACCCCGAAGCTGTCGTTTGGGGCAAGGAGGCTTTTGGTTTGCCCTTCCATGACAACTGGTGGCAGACGGAGACGGGCGGAATCATGATCGCAAACTACGCCTCGATGGACATCAAGCCCGGCTCGATGGGCCGTCCGCTTCCTGGAATTGAAGCGGCTATCGTGAATAAGAACGAGGCCGGGAATGTGGAAGTGATTGAGGAACCGGACGTACAAGGTGAGTTAGCACTTCGGCCTGGCTGGCCCTCGATGTTCCGGGCTTACCTGAACGAACCGGAACGCTATCAGAGGTGTTTCGCCGGCGGGTTCTATTTATCTGGAGATCTAGCTCGCAAAGACAGCGATGGGTACTTCTGGTTCGTCGGCCGCAAAGACGACGTGATTAAGACGTCGGGGCATCTGATTGGGCCATTCGAGGTGGAAAGCACGTTGATGGAACACAAGGCCGTTGCTGAAGCGGGTGTCATCGGAAAGCCGGATCCGGTAGCGATGGAGGTTGTTAAGGCCTTCGTGTTGCTGAAGGATGGTTACAAACCTTCAGAATCATTACGCCGCGAATTGCTTGGTTTCGCCCGTGCTCGCTTAGGGGCAGTTGTGGCCCCGAAGGAGATTGAATTCGTGAGCACACTGCCGCATACCAGCAGTGGAAAGATTATGCGACGGCTACTTAAAGCCCGTGAGATGGGTTTGCCCGAAGGCGACATCTCAACCTTGGAGCCAACCTAAATGACCGCACTCGTTGAAACAAAACAGCTCGCACCGACAACCGAGCACGCACAAGCACTGCTGCGTGAAATGCTACGCATCCGTCGTTTTGAGGAAAAATGCGTTGAACTCTACAGCTTCGGCAAGATTCGCGGGTTTCTCCATCTCTATATTGGCGAAGAAGCTGTTGCCGTCGGAGCGATGCAAGCGCTAACGCCGGACGACCGTATTGTTTCGACCTATCGCGAGCACGGTCATGCGCTTGCGCGCGGTGTGCCTATGGGCCCATTGATGGCAGAAATGTATGGCAAGGCAAATGGGTGCAGCCGCGGGCGAGGTGGATCGATGCATATTTTCGACATCTCTCGTCGCTTTTATGGCGGGTACGCAATTGTTGGCGGTGGATTGCCGATCGCTGTTGGACTTGCTCTTGCCGACAAGATGCAGGGACTAAGCAATATCACGGCCTGCTTTTTCGGAGATGGCGCCGTAGCAGAGGGTGAGTTCCACGAATCGATGAATCTCGCCGCGTTGTGGAAGCTCCCGGTACTTTTCATCTGCGAAAACAACCTTTACGCAATGGGAACTGCGCTCGAACGCCATCAGTCACAAACCGATATCGCTTTGAAGGCCGCAGGCTATGCCGTCCCGGCTGAAGTAGTGGATGGCATGGATGTCGTTGCAGTTGAAACTACAACACGCGCGGCAGTCGAACAGGTGCGTACGGGACACGGACCGTATCTGATCGAATGTCGCACTTATCGCTTTCGCGCCCACTCCATGTACGACCCGGAGTTGTATCGGAGTAAAGAAGAGGTTGAAGATTGGAAGAAGCGGTGCCCGATCGCAGCTCTCGAGGCAAGGCTGCGAACGGAAGAACATTGTTCCGATCAACAAAAGAAGGAACTCGAATCGTCCATCACTGATGAACTTGATAAAGCCGTCGCGTTTGCGGAAGCTGGTCCTTTGGAGCCCATCGAAGACTTACTCAGAGATGTTCTTACTTAGAGCAAAGAAGGAGTAGAGATGCAAGATCGTGATTTCAAGAAGGTTAGCGCCGGCTTGGCAATAGCTGGAGCGGGGGCACTTGCGGCGTATGTTTGGGGTGTTCGTCCATGGCATCTCCGGTGGGGCGCAACGGATGAAGAGGTTGGGAAGCGCTTAGCGGGGGATGAACTGGTGCCGGTTGCCAAACTCAAAGCCAATCATGCAATCACTATCAATGCCGCAGCGGCTGACGTCTGGCCTTGGCTGGTACAGATGGGCCAAACCCGAGGAGGCTTTTACAGCTACACCTGGCTGGAGAACCTCGTTGGCTGTCATATGCGCAACGCCGACAAAATCATTCCCGAATGGCAGGAACTCAAAGTCGGCGACAGCGTGTGGCTTCATCCCAAGGCACCGCCGCTACAAGTGGCTGACATTGAGCCTGGCCGTGCAATCGTGCTTAAGGGCTGGGGTGCATTCATTCTTGAGCCCATCGACGAGAAAACGACTCGTTTGATTGTTCGATCACAGGGCAACTATGACCCGGACCTAAAGAACGTTGTTCTCAACTTCCTTTTATGGCGTGTTATTTTTGAACCGGCTCACTTCATCATGGAGCGAAAGATGCTGCTGGGAATCAAGGAGCGCGCTGAAAAATTAGGCCGTCAACGTGCCGAGGAGAAGATGAGGGAGATACCCGACTACTCTGGTTGGTAACCTTCACAGAACTTAACCGAGGGCATGAGGCGTTTTTAAGTGACAACAATGAAGCTCACATATAGAGAAGCGGTCCGCGCAGCGCTTCGCGAGGCTCTAGCAAATGACGAGCGAGTCTTTCTCATGGGCGAGGACGTTGGTCGATATGGCGGTGCCTACGCTTGCAGTCATGGATTACTGGACGAGTTTGGACCAGAGCGTGTACGCGACACACCGCTCTCCGAATCGACCTTTGTTGGGGCAGGAATCGGAGCAGCAATCGGTGGGATGCGGCCGATTGTGGAAGTGATGACAGTCAATTTCAGTTTGCTTGCCCTGGACCAAATACTCAACAATGCCGCTACGCTGCGACATATGTCAGGAGGCCAGTTGAGTGTTCCGCTCGTCGTGCGCATGGCTACCGGGGGTGGACGTCAATTAGCGGCGCAACATTCGCACAGTCTCGAAGGTTGGTACGCGCATATCCCCGGTATTAAGGTGCTGACGCCTGCAACCATCGACGACGCGAGATGGATGTTACCTGCGGCGCTGGCTGATCCCGATCCAGTATTCATATTTGAGCACGCATTACTTTATCCAATGGAAGGCGAGCTAACATCGCAGGGAGGCGCTAGAGACATCACCAAAGCCCAAATCAGGCGAACAGGCAGCAACGTCACAATGATCACATTCGGCGGTTCTCTATTCAAGGCGCTTGAGGCCGCGACGAAACTCTCATCTGAGGGCATTGAGTCCGAGGTCGTTGACCTTCGGGTGTTAAGACCATTAGACGTCAAAACTATCCTAAACTCGGTCGCAAAGACTCATCGTGCTGTAGTCATCGATGAGGCTTGGCGCACCGGCAGCTTCGCAGCGGAGATCACGTCCCGGATCATGGAAGGTGCATTTGACGAATTAGACATGCCAGTCGTTCGTGTGTGCAGTGCTGAAGTGCCAATGCCCTATGCAAAACATCTGGAAGACGCAGCGCTGCCGCAGGTGACTAAGATTACGGAAGCCGTTCTGCAGATGTTTTGAGAGAGTGCTCTGGCATGAGACCACCGATTTTTGCGATATTTCTGGCCCTCGTCGGACTAAGCATAATCATCAGGTTGTTGCTTCCGAAGAGAATTCCTGGCGATAGGCACTAACCAATGGCTGAGTTCGTGATGCCCACGCTTGGCGCCGACATGACTGCCGGCACTTTGTTGACCTGGATGAAGAAGCCGGGTGACGAAGTAAAGCGCGGAGAGATCATTGCTGAAGTTGACACTGATAAAGGTGTCATCGAAGTTGAAGTCTTCACCAGCGGTATTGTTGAAAAGCTGCTAATCGAACCCGGTGCTGAGGTTCCCGTTGGCACGGTTATGGCAGTCATCCGCGAGGAGCATGAAGTGCGCCGTGAAGAGCTGCCGATGGTCACAGCGCCGTCTATCCCCGCAGAAGTCCAAAAACCTGCCGCGATAATTCGTCCAACGCCAACCCAACCTCGAGTACACGTTTCACCAACCGCGAGGAAACTAGCGGCGGAGTTGCATGTTGACCTGTCGACGGTAAAGGGAACAGGTCCGGGTGGACGCATACAACGGGCAGATGTCGAACGCGCAGCACCTGCCAAGCCGGTGCCCAGCGGTGTTCAAGAAGCCGCCGCCGCGAGGCAAGAACGAATGCGACGAACAATTGCCGCTGCGATGGCGCGGTCCAAGCGAGAGATTCCGCATTACTACCTGAGCACAACTATTGATTTGAGCAAGGCCATGGCTTGGCTGTCTGCCGAGAACCTGAAGCGACCCGTCGCCAATCGATTGTTGTATGGCGTGCTCTTGCTCAAGGCAGTTGCACTGGCGCTGCACGAAGTTCCGGAACTGAACGCCCTGTGGAAGGAGGACAAGCTTAGTCATTGTTTGGAGATTAACGTCGGTGTGGCTATATCCTTGCGCGAAGGTGGATTGGTCGCACCAGCGCTGCTAAGAGCCGATCAACAGGACCTCGACGATTTGATGAAGAACTTTCGCGACTTGGTGAAGCGTGCGCGCGCGGGATCGCTTCGCAGTTCCGAACTCTCAGAGCCAACAATTACAGTCACGAGTCTTGGTGAACGCGGTGTAGAGAGTGTCTTTGGAGTTATATACCCGCCGCAAGTCGCAATTGTGGGTTTTGGCAGACCTATTGAACGTCCACGACAGGTAGACGGACAGGTCGCTTTGTGTCCTGCGATTAACGCGACGCTTTCAGCCGATCACCGAGTGACCGATGGCCATCGTGGTAGTCTCTTTCTTACAGCCGTTGACCGACTGCTCCAGGATCCGGGTAAGCTATGACGCAAGAAGAAACCAAAGCAACTGTGCTACGAATACTCGGTGAGATCGCTCCGGAAGCAGACCTGAGTCGACTAAAACCCGATGTAAGCTTTCGTGATCAATTAGACATTGACTCAATGGACTTCCTCAATTTTGTAATTGCGTTGGATGAGGAACTCGACGTCGGGATCCCTGAATCTGAGTATCCGAAGTTGTCTACGTTAGAGGGCTGCATCGGACTATTAACCCAAGCAGTCATGCCCTCTACGCAAGTCGCCCAGAGCCCTGCCAGTTTGCCTCATGATGACAATTTTGAGTAAAGGGCCAAGCTCTGCGGCGACGTTGTTTCTGGGGAACCTCGCCTACAATGTTTCGCTCGCCGCTGTTATCTACATAGTGTGCGGCGGGCTCCGGCTCAACTGGCTGACTGCAAGAGTCGCGGAACCCGCGCCCGCAGGTGAGCAAGTCGAATCATCTCGGCGGCCTTTAAGTGAGTAACCAGCTTTGTACGTTGCTCGTCATCCTGGCGGTGGCCGTCGCAGCATTCGGCTTCGGCCTCAACATCGGATTCGTCGCCCTCGCCGCCGCCACCGCGCTCCACTTCATGTTCCGCGTGTCGAGCGGCAAAGCCGAGCAAAAGATTGCCTGGGGCGTGGTGTTACTCGTCTGCGGGATCGTCACCTACGTCGCCGCGCTGCAACGCTACGGCAAGGTGGACGCCGTCGGTCGGGGCATTGCGGGGCTGGGCAATACGCCGCTATTAGCTTCAGCAATTTTCGGGAGTGGTGCTTTGTCTCTGTGGATCTTATGGCGGAGCGTTTCGCCATCATGAACTCCATCGCGATGTAGTGCGTGCCGTCACTCTCGCCGATTTCGTAGATATGCGCGATGTGGGGATGGTTGAGCGTCGCGGCCGACTTTGCCTCGCGCACAAAGCGCTCCATGCGATCGCGATTCGAGGCCACGTCGGCCGGCAGAGTTTTCAATGCGACCTTGCGTCGAGTCTTGTGTCCTGGGCCAGGTAGACCTCGCCCATTCCGCCTTCGCCAATCTGGGAGACGACACGGTAATGTCCGATGATCGCGTCCGGGGATATGCTTTTGCTCAAATTGTATCGCTGCGCTTTTGGCGTGTGGAGCGTTGTCTAATGGAAATCACTCCGGCAGTTTCGGGCGTCAGACCAGTGTCCTGAAGCGTGGGTTCGTTGTGAAAATTCTCTAGTTGGCTTCTTATTAGTCCGCCAGATTACCTCACCGATTCCCGCTCCGATCCGCGGATCTCTGAGCGGCTCGGTTCCAGCGCTAACAGAAACCAGTTGCTTCTTAGCTGCCTTCCCAGTTTTTTGGCTGCCTGCTTGAAACCCCTGTATCTTCGAGAGCCCCCAGCACAGGTAAGGCGGCAATTGTAGCGGAGTTAGGTGGGATTGACTATTCGCGACTCGTCGAGAAATGTAAGACCAAGGCCTTAAGACTACCAGCGAAACAAAATTCCCGCCGTCTCCCTCGACGCAGGATCAGGGGCGAGACCGGTCACCCATTGTGATCGACGAGTGCGAGACTGGAAAAATCACGCAGGAACTAATGCGACATGACAACAGCAGGTGCACTATGGTAGGCGCGTGGGTATTTGAACCGCAGACCCTACCTTGTCAATCCGCGACCCAACGTCACGTATAGACCGTAACGTTTTTAGGTGCGTAAAAACCAACCTCGCGGCAAGAGAAGGCACGAATGCGCTGTATAGAAACGGATAAGCGGGAAGCGAAGCGAGGACTGGCAAGATCGTGGCAAAACTATAAATGGGATTTCACCGCCTTGTCAGAGTTGGGGGCGCGAGAGAAATCGTTTTGTATTGTCCCCGCGTTCGCAATGCTGAGGTCAGGGGTTCGATCCAATACGAGCCCAGAAATAATGCGCACAGGACGTCAACAAACCGTGGAGAACGGGAATATAATCTTCTACAGCTGATAGTCTCCGGCAGCCTCCGGTTGATACAGAACCTCGTCAACTTTAAGTCGACGCACACCGGAGGGCACTGGCCACTCAATTGTGTCGCCCCGTTTGTAACCCAAGATAGCCGTACCAATGGGGGCCAAGATAGAAATCTTACCTTCGCTAAAGTTCGCCTCTGTTGGAAACACCAACGAATAGGTAACATCGGATCCATCCGTAGCAAGCAATATCCTCATGCCCCAGTTATCACTTACTGAGTGCGGCTCGTCGGCATCACGAATGACCTCTACAGAACAGGGGGCACCCTTGACGACCGACTTGGCCACGCTGCCAAGCAGCCAATTTCTAAAGTCGTTGCGATTGTGCGCGCGAATAAGAATTAGGTCCGCTGGCCACTTCCTGGCTGCGAACGAGATGAGGAATTCAGGATTTCCCCTCATAACCGTCACCTCAACCGGAATTCCCATTTGTCGGAGGCGCTCGAATGCTAGAGCAGTAATCTGTTCGCCCCTCCGCCGCATCTCCTTCCGCACGGCAGTAACCCCGTAACCCTCTTCGCGCCAAGTTTCAAGCGGAACCTCGCCGTCCTCAACAATCGAGAGTACGCGAGCCTGCGTTCCAATAGGCCACGGGCCACGAACGAGCCATCATCGCGTCAAGAAGGATCTCCAACGTGGTAAGTGAATCTACTGCAATCAAGAGTTTCATGGTGTTGCCTTCTCTCCACAACCCACGACCCGACATCTACACAAATAAGAGCAGGTTGATCAAGCTGCGGGGTTCAAATGCTGATCGATCAAGTATCTCGGACGCACAACCTCGACTGAGCAATTCGCTCCCAAGACCAGCGCAACTGCAGATTTGCTAAGGCCGCGTCGGTCAAAGCCATCGCCTAATGTGTGGTTCATTCCGTCCGAATCTATGAATATGCAATCAACCGACCGCTCGCGAGCCCCCTGCAAAAGCACGTCTTGTGCTTGCCCTTCCCTGATTGCAGTTGAAACCTGTAGACCTAGAGCCCCCAACTCTTCTGCCGACTGTTCCAACGCCGTCGTGAGCTGAGAATCCGCCTTTGGATCGCGTGGGCCCACGTTTCGGACTGCAATTAAATGGGCCTCGCTCCCCTGCGGCCAAACTCGCTGCGCCACGGATTGAACTACCTGGGCCACCGGGTCAGCTCTCTCGAACCCAATGATGAACCGTATTAGAGAATCATCCTTTCGAGGAGATGGCCGCGCAATTCGAACTGAGCAATGTGCCTTTTGTGCAACTTTCAGCACCGGCCCGGCATAGTCGGTTAGGTTGGGCGAAGGACTTGTCCTTGACCCCACGATGATGAGTTCGGCTCCCCACTTTTTGGCCTTTCTTAGAATCTCATTCGTAACTGCCGCCGTATCCTGCATTGCTTCGCTCGACGTAATGGACGACTTCGACCGCGCCCTATTGCATGTAGGCGAAGCCCCGGATGGAGTGGCTGACTTTCAAGCCAAGTGCCAGCGCAGTCTTCGGACTTACTCCGTTCCCTACTCCGCCGAGCCTCTGGCCGGCTATTGCCTCGTGCAGGCGCAACTTACCGCCCCAGAAATCCTCAGAGCCAAATGTGTCGTAGCGGAAGATCTGTTTTCCTTGCTCCATCATCCGCTGTGCGTTGTCGCTTATCTGCTGGTCGTATCCTTTTGCATTTTGACCGCGAATACGATCATCGCCTTGCTGGGCTCGGCTTCGATTCGAAAGATAACCTAACGCCACAGTAAGGCTTGCCACCAACACCAGAACTTTGATTATTGTCATGAGTTTCCCGTTTCCGTCATTTGCTGCACTTCCTTTTCGCATGGTGTCTCCGCATGGGCTACTATCTGACATAACGACCTCCTTTGAGAGATTGACTCTTTGGTACCGCTTTGATCAGGCTCCCTTCCGCCAATCGGCGAGAAATTGTTCGAGCCCTTTTTCTGTAAGCGGATGATTAATGAGTTGGGCCATCACTTTGAACGGCATTGTTGCCACGTCGACACCAATACGCGCCGCTTCGATAACGTGGATGGGATGGCGAATGCTGGCGGCGAGTACTTCTTTTTTCCAATCGTAGTTGTTATAGATTTCGACGATGTCGCGGACGAGCTTCAGACCGTTCTGTCCAATATCTTCGAGTCGGCCCATAAACGGGTTAATGTAAGCGGCACCCGCTTTCGCTGCCAGGATCGCCTGCGCGGCAGAAAAGCAAAGCGTGACGTTCACCTTAATTCCCTCTGACGTTAGCTGGCGCGTGGCCTTCAACCCGTCAGTAGTAATCGGACACTTCACCACAACGTTGGGCGCGATCGCCGCGTATTCGCGCCCCTCGCGCAGCATTCCTTCGGTTTCGAGACTGGTGACTTCGGCAGAAACATCACCCTTCACCAGCTCACAGATGGCCGTAAACCACATTTCGCGTACGAGTTGACCGAAGAGGCGGAGAGTCTCTTCCCTAAAGCCTACGACACCCTACTCAATCAGCTTATTGCCGTACTTAAGGGACGACTAACGCCATTGGCGCTGGAGGAGGTTTTGCGCGAGGTGGGCCGTTCCTTAGCTGGGGCTCAAGCTGCAAGCCAAATGAACGGCGACATGGGGAGCCGTATCGGTAGGGCTCTGGCTGCCTTGGAAGCCATAGGCGGAGCTGCTCGTGTTGAGAAGGAGAATGAAAAGCTTGTCATCTGCAGCGAGAGTTGCCCGCTGGCTACAGCAGTCTCTGAGCATCCGGAAGTTTGCAGGCTTGCGGAAACACTCCTGTCAGAAATAATTGGCGTGGAAGTCCGAGAGCACTGCGACCGCGAAGGTACTCCCCGTTGCCGTTTTAAAGTCATGGGAAGTGAAAACGGGAAAAGAGTAAAGGCGACTCGGAACTTTAAAAGACTCGAACCCGACCAAGCTCTTTAGGCATTCCCTCGCAATAGAAATGTGGCTCGTCTCCCATCCAACCAACAATAAGTACAAGGACTTCCAGGACCGTACGAGTGCGACGAACACTCCAACCTGTCTTTCTACTCAGACCTAACATGAGGCCGCTCGACGGAATCCTTGACCACGCGATAGCACTCACATGCGGCGGCTTCCAAACCAGCGCGATCGATAATCTTCATGT
>DATETN010000125.1:0-3565 GCA_035283645.1 Pyrinomonadaceae bacterium | reverse complement strand
GTCGATCCTAAGAAACAACTATGGAACTGTCTGGGCGCGTGTCACGAAGGCGGCGACGTGTATCGCTTTGTGATGAAGGCTGGCGTAGACTTTCGCGAAGCGCATCGACGGCTCGGCGGCAACGAAGCCGAATCAAAATCTGTTGCCGTGGAAGATCAGCAATGGTTGGCGCGCGCTGTGGATCACTATCACGCGCGGCTGCTTGAGACGCCGGCAGCGCAGGACTACTTGCGATCGCGGGGGGTGACGGCGGCGGAGATCGCGACCAGCTTTCATCTCGGGTATGCAGACGACGGAGTCAGAACCTGGAGCGGTAGCGACCGGGTAGGTGGTCACGAAGCGAGCGCATTGTTGGTTGACAAGTTACCCGTTGAAGGACGGCGAGCGTTGCGACGCATTCGGTGTACTGACTGGCTCGGGACGTGAGTTGCTGCGCGGCTGCGTGATCTTTCCTTTAGTTGCCGCCTCTGGCTCTCACAATGGCCACGTAGTCGGTCTGTACGGGCGGAGCATTGAAGGACGAAGGCACTTGTATCTCCCTGGGGAGCGGCGGGGCAAACCCTGCTGAGCGCCTGGCCTTTCCCCACAAAGAGCAACCACTGCCGTATGTTCTTAACGAATCAAACATGGCTCGGCTCATCGAAACTCCTGACACAGGACCGCACTTGGCCTTCGTGATCGCTCCCTGATGGAAGTCTTGTACGCTACCGGCATTCGTCACGCGGAAACTCACCGTCTCGATCTCTACGACGTTGACACTGCGGCGCAACGTCTCATCGTGCGTCTCGGCCAAGGTCAGCGCGATCGTGTTGTGCCACTCACGGAAACCGCCGCGCACTGGCTCACTCGTTACGTCACGATCGCACGTCCGGAGTTGGCTGCCGGTAGGCTCTGGGGCAAAGGTAAACGTCGCAACAAACCAGAAATCATTCCTCCAACTTCAGCTCTCTGGCTTTCAGTTACGGGCCATCGTCTCTCTTATCAAATGATCGCCGACCGTATCCGTGACTACGCTCTTCAAGTTGAACTCAAAGCCAGCGTCCACACCTTTCGTCACTGCTGCGCGACTCATCTTCTGCGTGGCGGCGCCAGCATTCGTCACGTGCAACAACTCCTGGGCCATCGTGATCTGAACACCACCGAAATCTACACGCACCTCGAACTTGCGGATCTCAAACAAGCGATGGAAAACTTCGCCGCAAAGAACGCCAGCGACTAGTGAGGCGTCCTGAGGCTCAGTTTGCTGGGCATGCCCCGAGTTTGCTGAGCCTGCTCCAGCATGCCCCGGCATGCTCTGGCATACCGCAGACGCGTTAACTTCTTTGCTTGCTTCAGCAGGCTGCAGCATGCAAATTGTTTGTTGAGCATGCAGCCAGCATGCTCCCGTGTGCTGGACGCGAAATCCTTGAGGGGTGACGTGTCTGAAAACTTCAGGTGCGCAGCAACTCCTCACGCTTCCACGCCCTCTAACAGGAACCAGAAAGCAGGTTATAATCCTCTCCCATTGAGCGCTGCTCGACGCTCTTTTGGAGTGGCTTTTGAATCGCTCTTTTCTCTTTAGCTGCTGCTCTTAAACTGCTGCTGTTCTTTGACAAATTGCTGCTCGTGCGGGTGGGTGTCGGCTTCTCATTACCCGTTCTTAACCTCCAAAGAACGGGATAATGAGACCGGGCTGGACTACTTTGAGGCTAGGTATTACGCCAGCACGCAGGGACGATTCACAAGTCCGGAAGAGTTGACCGGCGGGCCTTTGGAGCTGTACCACTTTGCGGAAGATGCATCGGCGAATCCTACTTTCTATTCCGACCTGAGGAAGCCACAGTCGCTGAATAAGTATCAATATGCCTACAACAATCCGTTACGGTGGATAGATCCAGATGGACACGAGCCGGATGACCCTCAGAAGAAAAAGAAACCGGATGACATAGACGTAGTAGTTATCAAGACGATAGATCCGAAGATCATCAGTTTTGATGTGAAGCTGATTGACAAAGTTCCAAACACAGGCGAGGTTCCAGTTGGTGGAGAGTTCGAAATCAAATACAAGTATGTCATTAATGAGCCCACTGATGGATCACAACCCGGAGATGCTGGAAGCATAGGGCCTATTACTCCTACGGGGACCTTCACAGAAAGCAATCAGGTAGGACTTGTTGACAGCACCACCAAAGTTGACAAACAAAAAGAGTCAGTGGTTGTCGAGAAGACGGAACGGTTCGTAGTCAACGAGCGCCGTGAATCAAAGCCTGGGGCGACGGCCGCTATTAATTACAAAGTCGTTGTGAAGGATCCGAACACCGGCAAGGTGGTTGAGAGAAGATCAACAGAGGGAAGGGGGGACAAATACATCCCTGTTAGGAACGTCCCTAAAGAACCGAGGAGAAATAGAAACTAAGGAGAAGCGGAATGTTGACATTATTCTTGTGTCTGGCAATTGTATCGCCCTCTATCCAGTTGGGCCCCACAGGCTTCTACGTTCGGGTCGAGGCTCTTACTGAGCATGACTCAAGGTACATCTTTAATCGGTCGAACCGGATAATCCCGCAAGATAGGCTGGTCAAGGAAAGCGACATTCAGGGTGCCGTCCGATGTCTCGTTGACGACCTCAAGGCGAGCGGGATGTTTGCAGATGTAAGGGCGAAGCTTGTAAGAACAAGCGAAGTTGATGTCCGCAAACTTGAGATAGAGACCGTCTATCATCGTCAGATGGCAGACTTTATCATTAGTGAGATCTCTTTGGATAAGTTGCCGCAGGTTGACGAGGCCAAGTTTGAAACGGCATTGAAAAAGAGGGGTATAACGCCGGGGCTTCCCCTTCTCAGCTATTACTTTAGCGGGCTGGAGGAAAGGATCAACGAGGCCTTGCGGGAGGCCCTGCCCAACAGTTCAACGAAGGAAGACATGGGATCGGCTTGGATAACCATCAGACCTGCTGGGAAGGGAAAGTTAAGGTTGATCGTTTCACCCGAGTATTCAGCTTGTAGCAGTTTCGCTTCTTAGATCTCACGCCTTCTGAGCTTTCCCTAAAACAGTATCGATGAATCTGAGGACGAACTCCTGTTCTTTGCGGGGGAGGCGTCTGATCTGGTCGAAGCGGAGCTGTAGTTGTGGAATCGGGCCAGGCTTGCCGCGTTTGGAGTCTGGCTCACTTCCCAAGAGTTCGGCGACCGAGACATCGAGGGCCTCGGCGGCGCGCTGGATGAAGTCGAGCGAAGGGTTGCCGGCGCGGCGCTCGTAGTAATCGATCATCTTGCGGGTGGTGCCGAGCCGATCGGCGAGCTGCGTTTGCGACAAACCCTTACCGCGTCGGAGGGCAGCAAGCCTTTGCCCGAACATTGGCGCTTCCCTGGTTGCCGGACGTCCTGCCATAACGCCGGCATTATATGGCTCGTTCATTTTCTGCTTGATCTCCCAGCCAACTAAAGTTAGCACTAGCCGCTTTAGTTGGCAATGCAACTTTCCTCTTGACAGCTTTTTCTGAAAACGACTGAAAGCTGATGCTGATCGACAAGGCAGAGATCGAGCGGGTAAAGCGGACGAACGAGTTGGTGGCGTTCATTCGCAG
>DATETN010000124.1:0-15417 GCA_035283645.1 Pyrinomonadaceae bacterium | reverse complement strand
CAGTCATCATTTCAGTGATTGAAATTGATGAGGTGTTAGATGCGAACAGAGTATCTGCTTTACAGATCTTGTCTAGCTGAGCGTAAGTCTTTCGTTTTTCGTCGATATTCTCAATGATGGCTTCGATGATGATGTCGCAATCCGCGAGGTCGTCGAACGAGGTCGTGCCGCACAGACGTGTTCGGGTCTGGCTTTGTTGCTCGGCCGTAATCGTCCCCTTCTCTGCAAACTTCGCGAGCGATTTTTCGATCCCCTTAAATCCCTTTTCGATCAGTTCATCCGACACTTCACAGACGACTGTCTCGAAACCGGAGGTGGCTGCGACTTGGGCGATACCCGAGCCCATCAATCCGCAACCTAGAACACCTACTTTCCTAATCTCCATTTCACCGTCTCCTCTTTTCAGTCGCTAATAATCTGAAAGGCTTATCTAATTTGTCGCATTCTGTTCTTCGGAAACAGCGACCCCGTATTTTTTACCTTCAGTCTTTAGCCATTCGTTATAGTTGGTGGTCCATAAGGAAAGCTCGCGTACGAGAGTGGCGCGTTCACGTTCAAGATCAACGGGTAACGGCCGGGGTGATGCCACTACGCGAGTATTCAACTCCTTTGCCTTCCTAAGAATTGGCTTCAATGTGTTACGGAGTGTGTTTGCTTTCTCATCCAGAGGCGGAAGGCTATCAAGTTGCTCTAGCGCTGCGTCGATCCCGCCTGAGTCACGATCGTTGATGGTCAGTAGCAGTGCCTCTTGCGATTCATGAAATGCCTTGAAATACCGAATAAACGATGGAGTCGGCGGTCGCTCGAGTTGTTGTACCCGAGCGGCCATGGCGTAATCTGGTAAGGCATCCCGGAAGTGTTGTATGACTCGATAGAAGCTAAAGGCAATCACAGACAATGCGGAAATTTGAAGAATGCGCCAAATCAGGGCCACGCCACCACGTGAACCCGGTCGACGATAATGAACAGCGACGGCTATTGCGGCGCCTGACAAAAGACCGCCGAGGTGTGCTGCATTGTCAATAATGCCTCGTCCCATGTAACCGATGAATAGATTGAGCAAGATCATCGGTAGAAGGCCCGTGCCAAAAGCCCTCTTAAATCCCTCCGGCAGTTCGTGCCGGAACTTAATTCCAAAGACAAACAGTACGCCCACCAAGCCAAAAAGGGCCCCTGAAGCACCGACTGACGGGGCATCCTGGTACTTGAAGATGAACCGAAAGACTGGCGAGATGGTCCTGCCAGGTTCCACGACGCTCAAGTAACTCGCAACGACTCCGGCGATGCCTGTTACCACCCAGAAAACCACGAACTTGGCGGACCCATAGAGCTTCTCAACATATGGCCCAAGCATCCATAACGCATACATATTTACGAGTAAGTGGATCAACCCGGCATGAAGAAACATTGGCGTGATAAACCGCCACCACTGTCCTTGTCCTTTGATTAGGATGTTGAGTTTTGCCCCATAAGCGATCAGAACTTCAGTTGGGAACTCCCAGAGAGCCCCTGATTGCGTCCCACTCGATTGCCACATCATTAAAAAGACAAACAAATTGGCCGCCAAAAAAATGATGGTGAATTTGTGTGGGCGACTAAGTACGGCGCGGGCGAATCGTATTGCCTCACGATCGGGAGGACTCGGAGGAGTGCGACCTGCGGGCCAACCCAGAGGCGTGCCGCAGACGGCACATTCGCTTTCTCCAGCACCAACGATTGCACCGCAGTTCCGGCACAAACCGGGTCGGGAATCTTTTCTTACTTGCTCTGCTTCGGAATCCGACAACGTCGTATGCTAACAAGCGTGATGCTTTCGTCATTGAAAACGCATCACGCTTCCCTTATTCAGTGAAAATGAGTGGTCAAGCTCGTTTATGAACTAGCCCATCTTTTCGAGCAGGCTCACCAGGTCGTCCGCATGTTCCTCTTCGACTGCCAGGATCTCTTCCATCAGCCGGCGAGTAGTCGGGTCGTCATTCCCGAAGTAAGTGATCATCTCTCGATAGCTGTCGATGGCAATACGCTCGGCAACTAGATCTTCTTTGATCATGTCAATTAGATTCTCGCCTTCAACGTACTCTGCATGACTCCTGGTTAAGAGGCCCTCTGGATTGAAGTTTGGCGCCCCACCGAGTTGTACGATCCTGGCCGCAATTTGATCTGCGTGTCCCTGTTCTTCATTGGCGTGCTGCAGAAACTCTGCGGCAACGCTCTCGGCATTGATCCCCGAGGCCATGAAATAATGTCTCCGGTACCGTAAGACGCAGACAATCTCTGTAGCCAGAGCCTCGTTCAACAACTTGATGACGGTCTCCCGATCCGCCGAATAACCTTCGGTAACGGCTCCCTTTTCGAGATGCCGCCGGGCGCGTTCACGCAAGGTCTTAATGTCGGTCAGAAATGGTTTATCGGCCACGGCTGCGACTCCTTATGAATTCAAATTTTCGGGGGTGAGTGGATATTACTCGCTCACCAGAGTCGGAGCAAGTTTGCGGATGCTCGCAAGACGCTCGTCTTTGGACCAGTATCACGTGATTCCGATTGTCCGCTGCAGAGTTATCTGCTGCCCAGCGTTTGCATCGTCGACTACCTCTACCGGGATTTGCCAGACGAGTGTTTTGATATGACAAGTTCCCGTGTTGTCTTCACGACAATAGAAGAGAGTGAGCTGGACACGGATCTCGGCTTTGCCTAACGCAACTCCGCGAAGTGGTATTCGAAGTGGGAACGTCAGGTCTTTCGTTGAGCGGGAGAGTTCCTTGCCTTTGGAATCGGCGCCACCCTCGGTCGCTATGATAGCGTCTGCCGTTGAATCAATAGAAAGGCGAAGTCGCTGTCGCGCCGCAGGGTTAAGGTGATAACCAGCGGGCAAAGTCACGTCAGTGATAATGAAGGCGTTCTTGTCGAACTGGATCTGCTGTAATGGCAGTTTCACCTCTTCCTTGTTGGGCCCATCGTCAGAAGAGGTAGCGCTGTCTGTGGCTGCTGCTGGCGGCATAAGGCCTTTGAGTTTAAGAGTAGTTGTCCGCTTTGAATCCAAATCAATTACTCGGATTGCGTGGTTGTTGGTGTCAGCGACGTAGAGCTTGTTTTGAGCCAAACTCAGACCGCCAGGCTCATAGAACGTAGGAGACAAACCGTCTGATTGCCCGGGTTTACGATTTCCAAACACAGTTCTCACCGCGCGCTCCTGTGGACTTAACTCTTTGATCTTGTGGTTGTACGTATCCGCAATCAGAATCTTGTTGCCTTGACTTGCGATGCCCAACGGGTGTTGCAGTCTCACGTCGTCGCGAAGTCCGTCCACGTCGCCAAATTCGAAGAGATCACCTCCAACCAGTGTTTCGACAATTCCCGCCCTTACATCAATCCGTCGAATTATGTTTGACTCGCTATCGGCTATAAACAGGTCCTTTCCATCGGTAGTGATACCAGACGGTTGAGCAAAACCAGCCTCGGCCAAAAGACCGTCGCGCCGCACCTCGCGTCCCGAACCCGCGAAGGTCGATACTTCTAGCGTAATCAAATTCAACTGCCAAATTTGATGCGGACCCGCCATGGCAATGTAGAGCACGCGACCCAGAACCGTCAGGTCCCAGGGTGAACTTAATCCAATAGTGCGGCCTGGGCCTTTTCGAAAGTATTCGTAAGACTGCTTACCTGTTCCTGCGACCGTTTCGACCGTACGAGCGGACTGATCAATGCGGCGAATTAGGTGGTTTTCAGTGTCTGCGACATAAAGGTGTTTGTCATCCAGCGCCATGCCCTGTGGTCGGAAAAAGCTCGCCTCTTGAAAGCTTCCGTCCTTGGCTCCTGCCGTTCCAGTGCCGATGATATCGATCATTGTACCGTCGAGTTTAGCGATCACGATCCGGTTGTGATTTGAGTCCGCGATAAAAAGTCGGTTACCGGTCGCGTCGGCCAAAACTTTGCCTGGAAACGCCAGCGGCAAAGCGGCCGTCTTCGCTCGTTCCAAGGTTAGCTTCAGCGGTTCTTCGTTCAGTTCGCCTCGCTTGCGGAATTCTTCGATCGTTTTGGCGATCGCTTGATCTAAGATCTCTCCGTTACCTTCGCCAGATACTGTTCCAATCACGTATCCAGCCGGATCGATCAACACCTGCGTCGGCCATGCACGCACTCCGTAGCTCTGCCAAACTTTGTAGTCGGCGTCGTTGTAAACAGGATGCTCGAGTTCGTATCGCAAGATGATCCGACGAATGTTCTCGGTCTCTTTCTCGTTGTCGAACTTTGCTGAATGGACCCCGATCACAACGAGTTCATTGGGATATTTGGCTTCCAGTTTCTTCAAGTCCGGAATGATATGAATGCAGTTGATGCAGCCATAGGTCCAAAAGTCGAGCAGCACCACCTTTCCTTTCAAAGCCGCCAGTGAAAGCGGTTTATCGGTGTTAAGCCAACCAAGACCGCCGGTAATTTCAGGCGCTCGAACCTTAAGTTTGGCGCTGTTCTGAACAGACATCGACATAGACACTCCTCTGGACTCGCCGGTTCTGGTTGCGCTCCATCCAACCAAAATCAACGTTAGGACGATTAATAACTTACAAGGAAGATGAATTCGTGCTGGCACGGTAATGGGTTTAGATTGAACTTCAATGTTCATGGCGCTGGATTGGTTCAGTGTTGTTTGACAGCGTCTGATCCAGGTGGTCAACAGCGCGGCGGAGATGTGGAATCGTTATCGAGCCGCCCACAATGAGTGCTATGTTGAACACCTCCAGAAACTCCGGCCTTGTTACTCCGGCATAGGCGCTCTGTTTGATGTGATATGTGATGCAGTCATCGCAGCGCAGGACAATTGACGCGACAAGTCCCAGCATCTCCTTGGTACGTTTATCGAGGGCGCCATCCTCGTACGCCCGTGAGTCAAGTGCAAAAAACCGTTTAATACCCAAGTGGTTGCTGCCCAGCAGTTTTTCGTTCATCTCTTGCCGGTATCGGTCAAATTCGTCCATACGGGAGTTTCCTCTCGGTCAGAATTAGTCGCGGGCGACACAACAAACTTACAGTTGACTGCTGATTCTAGCTTGCTGTTGTCGTTTGTCACCAGCATTGGAAAAACAACCTGCGATGTTAGAATCAGCTCATCTTTAGTCGAAATGCTGAGGTTTGACCCTGCTTGCAGGGTGCCTGGCCATTTGCATGCACGATCAGTCGTTCAAAATACTCGAATTTGACCAGCTATGCGGAATAGTCCGGCGTTACGCACAAACGCCAATGGGACAATCTCGCGCAGATAAGTTGCAGCCTTTCGGCGATCGAGCACAGTTAGAAAACGCGTTGAAGGCTGTTGATGAATGCTTAAAACTACGAGGCCGCGGCTTTAGATGGTCCTTGGACGACCTCAGCGATCCAGAAGAGCTGCTTGGGCGCCTGAGAGTGCTGGGTTCTACACTAGAATCCGTCGACATTTTGCAGATGGCTCGAATCTGCGACCACGCTATGTCCGCAAGGGCCGTCATTCTCGATGAACGCGAAAGCACGAAAACGCTCTGGCAGTTGGTTGCGGACCTTCCTCGTGAACTCAGTAGCCTCACGGCTCGAATCGCCAACAAGATCTTACCCAATGGCGAGATTGATGACCGTGCGAGCCCCGAGCTGGCCCGAATACGACATGACATCACTCGGTTGCGATCAACCATCACGCGCTCGCTTGAGTCCTTGATGCGTAAATCTGCGGAGGCAATACAGGACGAACTCGTAACAGTTCGGAATGAGCGGTTCGTCATTCCAATTAAAGCAGATCATCGAGGCAGGATTCCGGGGGTGGGCCACGGCTTCTCTTCATCAGGAGCAACAGTTTTTGTTGAACCGATTGAGACGGTCGAAAGCAACAACGAGTTACAAGGCTTGCGTGAACTTGAGATGCGTGAAGTGTTTCGCATCCTCTCCAATCTCACGGAGGAGCTTCGCGACAACCTTCCCGCCATTCAGTTGGCTGTTGAAGCCGTCTCTGAACTGGACTTCATCAACGCGAAGGCCGCGTTTTCAGAGGCATTTAGGTGCGTAATTCCCACTATCGAAGCGTCGGAGACAGGTTCAGGTGCGCAGCTCGAGTTGGTCAAAGCGAGGCATCCGCTGCTGGAGGAGAACTTTAAGAGCACCGGCGAATCTGTAGTGCCAGTCTCCTTTTCGTTGGGCGCCGAACATAATTGCTTGATCATTTCCGGGGCCAACGCTGGTGGAAAAACCGTGGTCCTTAAGACCGCAGGCCTGCTATCGCTCATGGCACTTTCGGGCTTGCCGGTACCGGCGGCTGCGGCAACGATTCCGTTATACAGAATGGTCCTTGCCGACATAGGGGACCATCAGTCGCTTGCGGCCAACTTGTCTACTTTTACTTCACACATCGCGAACATCGCGCGGATGGTGGAAATGTGTGAACCACCGGCGTTGGTTCTTCTGGACGAAGTAGGGACAGGTACGGATCCGGATGAGGGCTCAGCACTCGGTGTGGCCGTTGTAGACCATTTCAGAAAGGCTTGTCGTGCGCAGGTGATTGCCACGACGCACTACAGCGGTTTGAAGATGTATGCGACAACAGAGCCGGGGGTATTAAATGCGAGCGTTGAATTTGACGAGCAGACGCTCAGGCCAACGTACAGACTGATCCTGGGTTTCGCTGGTGCTTCATCGGGTCTGGAGATTGCGCGCCGCTTTGGCGTGCCCGATGTGATCGTTCAACAATCTCTTACGTTGGTGAAGGATTCGTCGAGGCGGGCAAGTGACTTTCTGGTGCGGATCAAGCGCGAGGCCGAACACGCTGAAGCCCTCCGGCGAGCCCTCGAAGAAGAGCGAGAAGCAGTGGCTGAGAAGTTCGCTGTGCTCGACCGAGATGCCGAAAAAAAGGAGCGAGCGCGGCAGGCTGAGTTTGAGCAGGAAATGGAGCGCGCCAAACGAGACTTTGACGAGCGCTCGCAGGAACTGCTGTCTGCTGTTTCTGACAAGGCCGAGCGCTTAAAGTTGGAGCGTGAGGTCAAAAAACGGTCGGCTGAATTCAAAAAAGCCGCAAAGACGATCCAAACAACGGCACAACCTGACAAGGGGAAGGGCCGCGTACGCGTAATCCGAGCTGGGGAAGAGGTATCGCCTGAGTTTCACCAGACGCCGGTCGCGACTAATAAACCCCAATTTGTTGTCGTCCCGGACCGGGAAATCAAAGCTGGGGA
This sequence comes from Pyrinomonadaceae bacterium, assembly GCA_035283645.1. GTDB lineage: Bacteria > Acidobacteriota > Blastocatellia > Pyrinomonadales > Pyrinomonadaceae > PSRF01. Next base: position 8,230 of record DATETN010000124.1, on the reverse strand, counting down.
TAAAGTTCGACTGCCATTAGGCACAGTCGGCGTAGTCGAGCAGATAAAACACGGCGAAGCTGAGGTGAGAGTAAAATCCTTGCGATTTCGTGAGAAGCTGGAGGCGCTGGAACTCGTCGAAGAAATCTCAAGCGCACCTAAGGACAAAGGTCGTCTGGCAAAACTCCGCCCCGTGCCACAAGCTGAGGTTCGAGGTCTTCGGGGGCTTCGGGGTCTTTCGGATCACGGCCAGAGTGAGACTGACGTTGAGCTGATCGTTATTGGACAAACTACTGACCAAGCGGTCGATACGTTAGACAAGTTTCTCGATAACGCCTTCATGAATAACTTAACCAAAGTTCGGATTGTGCACGGTCATGGCACGGGTGCACTACGAAGAGCAATTGGCGAACACTTAAAGAAGCACCCACACGTAGAGCGCTTTTCACCTGCGCCCCCAAACCAGGGTGGCAGTGGGGCCACACTTGTGGATTTAAAAGCTTAATCCCTCAGCTCAAGAAAATGCGGTACCCCCAGACGTTCATCGATGACCTGCGACGACAAGCCGACATCGTACGGGTTGTGCAGGACTATGTTGCCCTGAAGAAAAAGGGCTCAAACTGGATGGCGTGTTGCCCTTTCCACAAAGAAAAGACACCCTCCTTTTCGGTCAGTCCTTCCAAAGAGATCTTCTATTGCTTCGGTTGTCATAAGGGGGGTTCAGTTTTCAACTTCGTAATGGAAATGGAGCGCGTCTCGTTTCCAGAGGCGGTCAAGATAATTGCCGAGAAGAGTGGCATGCCGCTTCCCAAACTCCAGGAAGACCCTCGCTTTGAAGCACGTCAAAACGAGAGGGACGAGATAATCCAACTGAACACCTGGGCGTTGGAATGGTGGCAGGAACACCTGGAGGAAAGTTCTGAAGCAGGATTTGCGCGTCAATACCTGGAGCAAAGGCAGATTGAGCTTGAAACGCAGAAGCTGTTTCGACTCGGGTATTGTCCTGACAGTTGGGATGCACTGACCTTCTTTCTGAAGCGGAAGGGTGCCAGCCAAGCTCAAATCGAACGCAGCGGGTTGGTAGTGAAGAGGGAAGAGGATGGTCGCATTTATGATCGCTTTCGCGGTCGCCTGATCTTTCCTGTCATGGACGTTCAGGGGCGACCAATCGCCTTTGGCGCCCGTGCCCTAAACCCGGACGACACTGCAAAATACATCAACTCGCCCGAGACTGCCGTATACGTCAAGGGCCGGAATCTGTTCGGCTTAAACCTGACGCGAGACGAGATCCGCCGGCAAGAATACGCAATTCTGGTTGAGGGTTACCTGGACTTGATGATCCCCTACCAGCAAGGGATCAGAAACGTGGTTGCCAGTCTAGGAACAGCGCTCACTCTTGAGCAGGTGAAACTTTTGGGTCGGTTTGCGCGTAAGGTGTTAGTCAACTATGATGGGGACCGCGCAGGTGTACAGGCGGCCAAACGGGCCATTGAAATCCTTTTGGCAGAGGACTTTGAGGTTAAGGTGCTGGTGCTTCCGGGCAACTTGGATCCGGATGAGTTCATCAGAAAATTTGGCGGAATTGAGTATCAGCGGCGGCGGGGGGAGGCACTTCCCCACATACAATTCGTGATCGATCAGGCAGTACGGGATCGCAAACTCAGCAATCCAGCCGAGAAAGAGGCTGCGATAAATGAGGTGCTTCCGTATGTTCGTGCTGTCCGGAGTAAGCTCCAGAAGCGCGAATATTTTGAGATTGCAATGGATACGCTGCGCGTCGGCGATCAAGGTTTACGACGCGAGTTGTGGTATTCGGTGCGAAGCGGACTGGCGGCCGGTGGAAGCTTTGAGCCACGACGCGTGTTTGACAAGCCTACTGTAGCTGAGGAAAGGCTTCTTGAGCTGCTCTTTGCTGACAAACATGTAAGACAAGTAATCCTGCCCAGGCTCAGCCCGGAGGATTACGAAGAGTTGCCAACTACCGATCTGTTTCGAGCGATAATTTCGCTTGACGCAGCAGGCACCGAGCCGACATTCGAATCGGTTAACGCATTGATTCCTGCCGAATCTCAGGCCACCGAGTTACTGCCAATGCTCCTCATCAGCGAGGCCCCTGAAGCTGTGGAGGTAGATGAGCGGTTGTTATTCGCAGAGCGCTGCATTAGTACGCTCAGGCTCATGAAGGTGTGTCGAAGGATTGATGAAGTAAAAGCCGAGTTGGCAGACGCCCAACGCGCGAATGACGAGCAGGAAGTAGCGAAACTTGCGAATGAACAGATCGAACTTGAACGCCTGAAAATTGCACTGCTTCCGAGCGCGGAAGTGCTGCAGATGGTGAGTTGATATTGCTTCTGCAATTTTGCGGCAGAACAGACGTTCTTCAAGGTGTGAATTAACGGAGCAGAGATAAGTGAGTATTGAAGATAAAGACCGCGACGATGTCATGGAGAGGCTGCTGGAGCTCGGCGGCGATAAAAAATACCTAACATTCGACGACCTTAACCGCGAACTTCCCGACAATGTCGTTTCTCCAGATGACATCGAAGACGTACTGCAGAAGCTCGACAGTTCGAACATCCCCGTAGCCGATTCCGATGAGCAACTGTTGGCGCAGGCTGCAGCAGTTGTGCCGGATGAGGATGACGACTCGCTCGATGAGGATATCGAGCTGGATCTCTCGGCTGGAGCCCTCGAGAAGACTAACGATCCTGTCCGTCTGTACCTGCGCGAAATGGGGGTTGTGCCCCTGTTAACGCGGGAAGGAGAGGTCGCCATAGCGAAGCGCATTGAGCGCGGTCAACTGAAGACTCAAAAAGCAATTGCTCGGTCACCCATAGCCGTTAGAGAACTGCTGAGAATAGGCGAGGAGCTCGAAGCCGGCACAGCGAACATTCGCGAGATCGTCAACTTCTCGGAGCAGGCAGAGTTAACCGGTGATGAGGATAAAGCCGAGGAATATCGCGCCTGGACAGTTGAGGGCATTCAGAACATCCGCAAACTCTTCAAGCAGGGTTTGAAAGAGTGGGAGAAACTGCGGGCCGAACAGAAGATCACCCGAGGAAAAAAGACGAAGAAGCTGCTACGCCTGCGCCGAAAGGTTGCGCGCCTTCGCCTCGAAATTGCTCAGGAGATTGGCCGGCTCAATCTCACAGAGCGTGCACGCCAGCGCTTGATCAACGCAATTCGTTCCGTTCAGAAAGAAGTTCGTGAGGCGGAGAGAGAGATTGACACCTTTACCGAGAAACTCGGAAAAAAGCGCATCAAGCCTGAGGACCAAAAGGAATACAAGAAGCGAATTTCTGTGGCCAAGAAACGGCTGCAACAGATCGAACTCGATCAGAACATAAGCCCGGTAGAAATAAAACGCTCGTTGCATTCGATCATTATCGGCGAGCAGCAGACCGGGCAGGCCAAGCGGGAATTAGTCGAAGCGAATCTCCGTTTGGTGGTGTCGATTGCGAAGAAGTACACCAACCGCGGGCTTCAGTTCCTGGATTTGATCCAGGAGGGCAACATTGGTCTGATGAAGGCCGTAGACAAATTTGAGTGGCGGCGCGGTTATAAATTCTCAACCTACGCAACCTGGTGGATTCGTCAGGCGATAACTCGTGCAATCGCCGATCAGGCACGGACGATTCGTATTCCCGTGCACATGATCGAAACGATTAACAAGCTGATTAGGACTTCGCGCGCGTTGGTGCAGGAGCTGGGGCGCGAGCCAACCAGTGAAGAGATCGCCAAGAAGATGGACATACCAGTCTCAAAGGTGCGAAAGGTTTTGAAGATTGCACAAGAACCGATCTCACTCGAGACACCAATAGGTGAGGAAGAGGATTCTCATTTAGGAGATTTCATTGAGGACAAGTCGATCCTCAACCCCGCCGATGCTGTTGTTGCCTCAAACCTTCGGGAAATCACTGACGAGGTGTTGGCGACTTTAACCCCGCGGGAAGAGAAGGTAATAAAAATGCGATTCGGGCTGGGCACCAGCGGGTCCGAACACACCTTGGAAGAGGTGGGCCAGCATTTTGCGGTTACGCGCGAACGCATTCGCCAAATTGAAGCCAAAGCTTTGCGGAAGCTAAGACATCCCTCCCGGTCGAGGAAATTAAAAGCTTTTCTTGACGGCGCACAACGTTAAAGTTCAGAACGCCCGGGGGAACGCGGGCCCCGGGAACGCGGGCGTCCCCGCCCGCAGCGCCTCCAGAACGCCCCGGAACGTGGGCGTCCCCGCCCGCAGCGCCTCCAGAACGCCCGGGAACGCGGCGTCCCCGCCCGCAGCGCCTCCCAATTACGCGTCTTGCCAAACTCCTCCGCTTTACCTACCCGAATCCTTCAGCCTCTATGAACCTTCGCTTCATGTGGCAGGTTGGTGGATAATCGGACAAGCATGACCACCGAGGTCCTTCCAGAACGGCAAGTGAATGCGGTTATCTCGTACGATCCGGCAACGGGCGAAGAGATTGGCCGCGCCCCAATCTGGACGGCCGAAGAAGTCTCTCAAGCCGTGGAGAGTGCTCGCATTGCTCAGAGGAGTTGGTCAAAGCTCTCTTTTGATCAACGCAAACGCATCATGCTCCGTTTGCGCGAGCTCTTACTTGCCGAAACAGATGCTGTTGCAACACTCATCTCTCGAGAGACAGGCAAACCCATCGCCGAAGCCATTGCGATGGAAGTCGTTCCTACGCTTGACGCGATCCACTACTTTGCCCAAAACACCAAGCGGCTGCTGCGTCCTCAAAAGATAGATATTGGCCAATACGGTCTGATGGGTCGTTCTTCACGAGTCGTCTACCGGCCCTACGGCGTAGTCGGGATTATCTCGCCGTGGAACTTTCCTCTCGCGACGCCACTTCAGGAGACCGTCATGGCGTTGATGGCCGGAAACGCAGTCGTACTCAAACCCAGCGAACTTACGCCACTTATCGCTCTGAAGATCGGCGAACTCTGCGAACGAGCTGGTCTACCGCAGAACCTTCTGAAAGTGGTTACAGGAAATGGTGCCACGGGGGCGGCGTTGATCGAGGCGCCCGTCGACAAGATCATGTTCACCGGTAGCGTTGCCACGGGAAAGCGTGTTGCGGCAGCGGCTGCCGAACATCTGACCCCGGTGGTGTTGGAGTTGGGTGGTAAGGATCCCATGATCGTATTTGCCGACGCGGATCTTGAAAACGCTGCGCGAGCTGCTGTATGGGGGGCATTTGCAAATGCCGGGCAGGCGTGTGCTTCGGTTGAGCGTTGCTATGTTGAAGAGGAGGTTGCGCACAAATTCATTGATCTTGTGACGGCGCAAGCGCAACAACTGCAACAGGGCGCGGATGGGGCGTTTAGCGACATTGGGGCTATCTCGAACCAGAACCAGTTGAACCTGATAGAAAACCACGTCAAGGATGCACTGCAGAAGGGCGCACGACTGGTTGTCGGAGGCAACCGTCCGCCTGAGCTGAAGGGCCTATTTTACGAGCCCACAATCCTAACTAACGTGACTCATGAGATGTCGATAATGCGAGATGAGACGTTTGGTCCCGTGCTGCCGATCATGAGCTTCAAAGGAGAAGGCGAAGCAGTGGGACTCGCCAACGACAGCGTGTTTGGTTTGACTGCCAGTGTGTGGACCAGGGACATCACCAGAGGTCGCCGGATTGCCGAACAGATAGAAGCAGGAACGGTAATGGTGAATGAAGTTCTTTACACGCACGGGATTGCACAAACGCCCTGGGGCGGGATGAAACAAAGTGGTTATGGACGAACACATGGTCGCGCTGGGCTGCTGGAGTTGGTCATACCACAGCACATTCATGTGAATCGCATCTGGTTTCTCCCCGACCTTTGGTGGTTCCGTTATGATGAGCCAGCGAGTAGATTGTTCCGGGCCCTGGCTAAACACTTCACGACTGGATCAATTGTGAGAACCAGCCGGCTTCTTCCTCAGATGCTGCGGCGAATGTTGTCTTTAAGACGAGGGTAGGGCCTAGCTCGCAGCTACCGCCGTGAGAACAGCGGGAAGCAACAAAAAGGGCGAGGCAGTTGCCTCACCCTTTTTGTCCATGCTCTTTGCGGCTAACTGATCAATGTTGGTGGCCTCGTCCTCGTTCTTCGCCGTCGGCCCAGAGCACATGTGTAAAGACCTTGTGTCCATTGCCGAAGTCGAGTTCATACAGTTGTACTCGGCCTTCTGGTGAAGAGCGAATCAGCCGACCCCATTGCCGCGGCCCTTCCAAATCGATCTGGTTCATAGCAGGTGGTGCGGGACCTTCAGCATCACGATGACCAAATATTGTTTGGCTGATTGTGGTGCTGCTATCTGGATGTCCATAGATTGTGGAGATCTGCTGGAAGTCGTGCGAATTCGGATGTTCGTTTGAAGGGTCGTTATTTACCGCTCCTCCGGCGCCACCGTCTGGGTCGTTGGTGTAGTCCATGCACGATCCAAGGTTTGCATTATTGAAGTTTTCATCCTGGTGATCTAAGCCAAAGTCGTGAGCGATCTCCTGGCACATCACCAACCTTCTCCATGCGGGAGTGTTGTAGGTAGGAGTATTGAAATAGGTATCGTTAACTTTGGTAATCGCTTGTGTGATGTGACTGCCGCTGGCCCAGATCTGCGCTATCCCGAGCCAACCATTGTTGCCATATTTCGAGTTACAAACTTCAATGCGGCCGTTAGTCGGTCGACAGTTTTTGGGGTTTGCTCCGCCTGTGACCTTTTGCAGATCCAGCACACTAGATGCGTTCCAATCACTAATAGCCTCATTCAGGTAGGCATCCCACGCACTATTGACGTTGTCTCCAACTTTCAGAGTGAATGGGTTGCTGGTACGGGCCCAGTGATAGTTACCCCATGCGTGATCGGCCGAGGTGACGGCAGTCATTACCAAACAACAAAGGAATACAGACAGAATCACTAAAGAACGACGAGGTCGAAACATAGACATAAAGATTTTCCCTTTCGAGGATGTAAGGCGTTTACGGCGGCCTCTGCGAGGGACCGTTTCCCCAGAAGCGAGGCAATTCACGAGCGCGAACCCGCATAAAGTATTCCTGCTCCGGCCGGCTGTCAATACCGAGCATGGGGTTCATACGTGGCGGCGCTCATGGCCGGTAAAGATTGCAGGAAAATGCAGGGAAAAGGCTCAATAGGGGACAAAATTCCAGCCGTCTCCAATTTTCGGCAATGGCAGTGTGGTAAGCGGAGTAATGCCTCTCGGAGGTACAGACCCTTGATGCGAAAGCTGCAACTGCCCATCTCCTGGGGTGATGTCTCATGCGACGTTGTCTCTATGCTAACTCTGTGTGCTCTGTTGCTCGGTGGTTGATTTGTCCCACGGTTGTTCACCACAGCGGCGCGGAGAAACAGAGGCGCACGGAGAAATTAATTTAGGACACCCGCGAGGTAGGCTGCTCGCTTGTCACATCTTCCAGTCGCTTGTACGATCACAAATTCGTTCCAAAAACGAGGTACGCCTTAACTGTGTGGAAGCGGTATATGCACCGGCGAGAAATCGCCCACCACGAACGCGATAACAACCGCGTCGTCCGACCATTGGAGTGGGGTCTCTCCTTTATCTCGGATCATGTGAATGGCGACGATCCGCGAAACGTCCTCCGCAGTTATAGCAGCCAAGCTACGAGGCGAAGCGAGCAGTTCTATGAACTTCCACCAATCCATGACTTCCAACTGCAGGGCGATCAACTCACTTGGACCAGTGCTGTTCGTACGCCATCCGAAGTCAATAATCTCGCGCGAGCCCGATACTTTCCGGCCAAGCCTAAAAAGCCCACGCATGCACGAGCCTCGGTGTTGGTTCTGCCACAATGGAATGCGCAGCCGAACAGTCACATTGAGGCTTGCAGGATCTTCAACCTGCTGGGCATCTCAGCACTTCGTTTAACGCTGCCCTACCACGAACACCGTAGACCTCCAGACCTTGAGCGTGCGGACCATCTGGTCAGCACCAATGTTGGGCGCACCATTCAATCAATGCGGCAAGCCGTGCTCGACACGCGGGCTGCGGTCAAATGGCTGAGAACATCGGGTTATGAGCGCGTGGGCATTCTTGGAACGAGTGTAGGTTCATGCATTGCATTCCTTGCCTTTGCTCATGAACCGGGAATTAATGCAGGCACCTTCAATCACGTTTCGGGCTATGTAGCCGATGTCGTCTGGCGCGGCCTTTCCACGAAGCACCTGCGTGAGGGCTTCGGGGATGAATTGAGCATTGAGGAGCTACGGGAGTTCTGGGCGCCGATC
>DATETN010000123.1:0-7768 GCA_035283645.1 Pyrinomonadaceae bacterium | reverse complement strand
ATATCCAGTGCCGTGTCTTGCTCTTGAGGCGTAGCTTCAGACGCGTCAAACAGATCCATGATGCGTTGCGCCAACAAAAGCGGCGTAGCTATTCGTGTGTTTGGAAATTGTTCGTTTTTGCCTGTCACGCCGCGCCCATTATACCCAAGGTGTGTCATCTGCATAATTCCCGAAAGATCTTTGATTTTGATTGTGAAAATGGTGATCGTTTACTGCACTCGGGTTTTAGTTGACGTCGAGTGCTCTGGAAATTTAGTTATGAGCGTGTTTGATCGCGTAAACATTGTCTTGTTCCTGTTCGCGACCCTTCACAATTTGATTTGATCGCGGCTGGTCTGGATTCAACGAACACTTACGCATAGACGACGCAACCGCGTTTCTCGATCTCCCGAAGCCAATCAGGAAACTCCGATAGCCGATTCCATCTCAAGTCCAATCTCTCCAAACTCGGAATTGCCGCCAAACTTCTGGGGACAGACGTCAGGTAATTCGCTCGTAAATCTAGAAACCTAAGACCCTTCAACGTCGCGAATGTGTCAGGCAGGGAGTTTAGACTGTTATTTCTCAAATCGAGGTCAGTTAATTGCTCGAGGTTTCCGATCGACCTGGGCAGTGAGGTCAACTGATTACCCTGCAAAATAAACTTGCTCAATGCCGCGCAGTCACCGATTGTTGCCGGAAGTTCCGTTAGCTTGTTGTTGTTGACGTGCAATTCCTTCAGTCTTGTCAGCTTTCCTATGGACGGCGGCAGATGAGTGAGAGAGTTATTGTACAACCGCAACTCTACAAGGCTGGAAAGATCGCCAAGCCACTCCGGCAACGCGACGAATTGATTGTCACTGACATTCAAGTAAACAAGTTTCTGTAACGAAACGAGAGATGTAGGAAGATCCTTGAGTCGATTATCGCTCAAATAGAGAAACGCGAGATTACGAAGGTCTCCCAATGAGTCGGGAAGTTGGGGGAGTTCGTTGTGACCTAAATCGAGCATTTGGAGGCTGGTTAATTTGCCAAGGCCTCCAGGAATGGATGAAAAATGATTTGCAGCGAGATTTAATGTCACCAGCTTTGCAAGACTCCAAATTGAATCCGGCAGGACACGCAGTTCATTATCATACAAGCTCAGAATTCTAAGTCTTGTAAGTCGAACTAGGTGCTCCGGAACTTCGTTCAACGCACAGCTATCAAGATTCAATTCTTCAAGTACTTCAAGATCGTGCTGTGAATCCTGAACGGAGAGTAACTGCTTCCCTCTTATGCCTGGACCGTGTTGATGATTAATTTGTGCTCCCTCAAAAGCGTTCAAACAAAACAGAAAGGTTGAGGTTCCAGCATTTACTCGTCCGCTTCTCGGTCGCCGGAATACGAGTGTAGTGTGCTATCCACATCCTGAAAAGAAATGGAGGTTCACGTTCTGGCAGGCCCGCTCTTTGTTTAAGAGCCCGCGCACTTTAGGTCCCAGCCTCCAGCGTGTAAGGCTTCTGAATGAACGCAGTTTCGTAATTCTCAATGACCCCGTCCTACTCGCCGAACCTGTGCTGTACTACTTTCAGCTAGCTGTCATGCGGCCACCAGCAAGCAAACTTTGAAGGTCGTTGCGTGACCCTGTAATCGTCCCATGTTACCGCCACAGGTTTGAGAAGCGGTAACTCCAGAAACCGACCCCGATCAAAAGAATGGTAGGCGCCAGCGGATCTGAACGCCAGACCCCTACCGTCCCGCCGCGTAGACATTACATAAAATTCCATTAGGGATCCCCCTCTTTGTGCAAATCACCGCTCATTGTTACTCCGATCACAGTGCCACAATCTACACGCTCGCCGCCTTGGGGCGTCTGAGCGATGATTATTCCAGGCTCCGGCTGGAAATCATACCGAGTGCCCAAAACGCGGATGTTGAGATTCGCATCGCGCAATCTAATTTGCGCTGTCTTGTAGTTCAAGCCTACGACCACGGGGACAAATGTTTGTTGAGGTCGTGAGAGTCGTTCGCGCTAAACTGATATGGCAATTTGTGAAAGAGCGATTGCGGGCAGCACTATGAAACAGAGCGACTAGCCTAGGTCGCTCTTATTAAAAGCAGATCGATGGAAACCAGAACTGAGCTTAAATGGCTGGATTTGGCGAGTGTGCAAGGAAGCAGAGGCTGCCGAGAATTCAGCCTTCTTTTCTGAGAACGGAGTGACAATATTCTCGTGCGGGAGGAAAGTCAACGAATCGAATTGCCTCATCAAAAACCCACTCCAAATAGAGATTCGGCCGATACACAAATTGAGTTTCCCGATGCGATCCAGTTCTGGATCTCAAACAGCCGTCCCGTTTTGCATAGTCGGAGAAGTTCCTTGGCCTCGGTGGTAGATAAAGTTTTCGACACGAACAATAAGATAAGCCTTACACAAGGCTGATTTCTATTACGCCATAATCAATCGGCTGGTAACCGACTGACGGATAATTCTAAATTATCAACACTTTTCCAAGAGCTGGAACCGTGATGCGAATCGCTAAGAAGAATTTCGAGTTCTTATGGACGAAGGTCGTTGAACATATCATCGCAGCGACTAAGATCCTAAACCATTCAAGCTCCCAAGATTTCTTGGGTTGATATGTTCTTATTCAGTCGTTCCGTAGTGAGAGGGACCAAGTGCGTATTAATGATTGATAGCTGGGACGGTCTAGAGTTTAGGAAGGATGTCTTGAATGCGTGCGAGGATTACGCCAATAGGTGGAGGTTCCGAGAAGAATAGGCCCTCCTCCTTTGCGTAGTTCTTCTCTAGCGCTAGACGTCCTTCCTCATCCGGTGAGAGAGCAGGACTATCTGCAAATGAGCCCCCATTCGGTAAGGCCGCGTCGGGCCAGTGCACACGGCTATACGTTTCAGCGTCACGGTAGGCATCGCGATACTCCTGGGTGCCTATGAAAGCCTGAGTTTCAGCCGTGCCTGCCAGTTGATAGACGTCGTAGTAATGTCGGACCTTTCCGTCGGCTCTATTCTTCTCGTAAGCTGCATGTATCGCAAACAGCTTTTCTATGAAGGTTCGAGTTAGATCGAGGCACTCAACTTCAAACGGCGCTAGATCTTCAGCCAGCCCCTCGAAGCCGTGTTCAATTACGTATTCTGTTAGAAACGACTTTACAATCCGAACAGTTGATGGATTTGTGCCTCCTCGAGTGCCCATTTCAAGGACAACGGTTTCGCCTAAGGCGCTTACAGGATCAAAGATCCGCTCATACGCGAACTTGCACGTACGATGCACGCTCTTATCGCTGAATTCATGCACCAGGGTCAACCTGTCAGTACCTTGGACCACGGCCTGAGCCCTCTTCATCCTGCAGTCCAACTCGCCTTTGCTTAGCGGTTTTCCGTCCTGCTCGGTCCTAAACAACAGATCAATGTCTTCGGAGAATCGCTCTAGCAGATTCCAACCTTTTGAAAGACTTGTTCCACCCTTAAAAACGAATTGATCAGGTAACGAGTCGCAAAGCGCCCGCAGAACTCGGACCACGTAATAGTCTTTTCCGATGATCCCTGGTGGTACCTTCTTGGCGCCGGCAACTGCCTGGACCAAGTCGGCGAAGTCGGGTAAGTCGGAGGCAAAGGCCGTCACCTAATCCCCCAGGAACGAGCTGCCGGAATCTTTTCCGCGAGCCCGAGCTTAAAAGTTGTCGTCGCATTGAGCGACTCCTTCAGAGGTTTTAGCGTTTCCGCGCTCTCTCCCATAATTGCCCCGATAGTACCGAGCAAGGCTCTGACTCGAGGTGGCTCTGGGCTGGCTAGTTTTATCATGCGACTAAACGAGAAATCGTCCGAACGAAACAGTTCAATGATTCGGTACACCACACCTTCCGGCGAGGAGTCGGGTATCGACCGAAGATCTCGAAGGGCATCCAGAATGGCCCGCTCGTGATCTGTCATGTTCTTCACTTTAGGCACGACCCTGAACCGCACTCTTCGATCCGAACTAGTACGTAGCGAACTTACGTCACGATCAACAGCGAAAGTCGTTATGGGTGAGACTTGAGTAGTAAGTCCAAGAGCATTGTAAGCGGGCAAGCCGCTCGCCTTCCACGCGATTCCCCGCCTATCAAGAGCCGCTGCCGCTACACGTGAGGGATCTGCCGCTGTAAGCCCAAAACGTGTCTTGCGTGGTTTGTAATAGATCCCCTTGCGCACTCGGTCAAGGCTACCTTCCTTCACCATCCGACTAAGTGCGGCAGCCACAGCCATGCCGGGTAGGGACTCAAAATCAGCATAGGTCCATAGCTTATCCGAGCCGCCCCGTTCTATCTTCTCCCTAACCGTTGTAGCAACCTTCTTAATCATCGTGCGCAATCTAGCAATTAATCGGCGAGTACGTCAAGTTATTTACTCTATAAACTTGACATATATTACCCTAATTACGTTTCACCTCTGCGACTTAAGGGTCATCTACCCCACATAAATTTGCGACGAGCTGTGTTGGTCGCCAAAGCCGCAGAGCAAATGGGGGCGGACAGCCTTCCCTGCGGATCACAACACATCCAAAGGAGCAGAAGAAATGAGATTTATACTTGGCGTACTCGTTGGCTACAGCATGCGAGGAGAAGAGAAACGACTAATCATAGCCCGTGCGACCATAGCGTTCGTTGTCTACTTAGTCTTACCGGCAGTCGCCCTCATGGCAGTTCAGTTATTGCAACCGGAAGCAAACGACTGGATACGTGCGCTAAACTGACAAGATGTAACCGAGTCTTTCCAATCCCTTTCGAAAGCTCTGTTCGCGATTCGATGGCACCACTAGATAGCGATCGCCGGTGCGCAGGCAAAATGCTTTCGTGGCTTCGGCGCTGGCGATGGTTTCGGCCAGAATTGGGTCCGCGCATTCGATTAACCGAGCTTCGCCGCGATCTTTGACTGCAAGGGCGCGGTTAGCCGCCTCAATAAAAAACTTGCTGACGGTGTCTGGCAGAGGTTGTTCGTCGCGCGACTGAAAGAATTCGGCGAGCGCGTGGCCTTCCTGGCCGGCTTCAATTGCGCGCAGCATCCTTACCGTGTTGAGCGACCACTCGGTTTCCGAAATCCGTTCGGCAACCAACTCGAGCATAGCCATTTCATCGACTGAGAGTTCGCCTTTGACAATCACTCGCAAGCTCGGCATCACGCTGAACGATGTTGTCGAGCTGATTGGCTTGGGAGAGTATTCGGTAATTGATCCCAGGCAATACGCGCCCAGCGGCGTCAACCTGAATCTAATAAGGCCGTCGTAACGACTGAGAAAAGCGAGGCTGTCAGTGCCCCAAATCTCGCGGAAATCATCGCGCGCATTACCCGGCGAGTCATACCCAACATCGATTATTCCCAGGGTCGCCGCATACTCAAACAGGAGGCAGAAAATGTAGCGGCCCTGGAGAATTTCCCAGTCGTGATAACCCTCATAGCCCAGGCTGCCATAATGCGAATCGGTGATGTAGAGATCCCAGGGATTGCGCGTTACTTCAAAGTAATGCCTGGACGCCTGCATGAAGCGAAAGAACTCGTCCACCTCGATCCATTCACCCACCGGGCATTTGCGCAAAGCAGCGCTAATCACTTTGCGTCTGGTGACTACTGAGCTGAACGTGGTCCGAGCTCTTCCTTGTTGTCCTCTGATCGCTTCGATGCGCCGGAACTCATCGAAGCCGGTGTATTCGGCCCACCGTTTCCAGATGACACTTATAGTCTCGTGGGCAGGTGCGGCCAGTGCTTTGTCACCCGCTTTGGTGAGCTTCAGGCGCGTGCCATCTTTTGCCACCAGCTTGGCGGCTTGCAGCAGCAATGGCCAGGCGAAGGATTTGACTTGACCAACCACATCTGCCGCATCATCTATCAACTCGTTGCTCTGGCCGGGCGAGTAGAAGTCTCCACCGGTAAGCACTGCTTCGATCAATTTCATGGAAGCTGTGCTGGCTAATCCGGTCTTGTCGCCGACCCGCAGCTTTCCTTCTCGCACGAGGCGCAAGACCAGTTTCAGATCGCGTTGGGCCGCTTGCTCCATGACAACGGTAGCTCCGTCATCTGACTCATCGTCTTGCGCTGCCTGTGCTTCCTTGTTGGCGTCGCCGGGTTGTGCAGCGCTGCTTCTGAGCCGCGCTGCCTCAGGTGCGGGCACAAACTCTTTGAGGCGCCCTGCAAGTTCGCCTGCTATGCCTCCGGGGTGAAGAAGCAGCCGGGCAAGCGTCGGACCCGTTTTTGTATGCGCATAGGAATGGTAGTGCTTGCTCCCCAAGTCGGGGACTTGATTGTACTTCGCCTTAAAGCGAGCTTCTTCAAACCTGAGGCTCTGTGAATGGATCGTTTCCGCGAGCGCCGCCTGTTGAATATGATCAAGGCCACGCCATAGCTCACGCAGGTGGTCGCCTTGCAGATGTCCCGCGATGAGGCTGATGAGTTCAGCTTTGCGGATGATTCTCTTGTCTCCACCGAGCAGCCTGGCGAACCATTTCAGAGTCTCTGCCGTTTCTCGATCAAGCCCATCTCGGATCGACATCCTCTGCGGCGAATTAGACGATGAGATCATGTGGTTCTTACTGCCTTAGTTTAGTGAAGATCTAATAACCCTTGTCGACGGCTGCGAGGTTCATGATTGGCGATGTGTTTCCGACGACAATCAACGAGTAAAAGGGTAGTTCCGGAGGCTCATCATTGAAATTGGTATTTGAATCGGCTTGCGGATCTAGCAAGTCCCTCTTGTCAAGTCGGCCCCACTCTTCCCATGTGATCCCATAAGCAAATCCAGCCTCCGTGTAACCCGCGACGTAGGCAAAGGTTTCGTCTTGCTCAAAACGGGATTCGTCAGTCTCTCCTCGTCGAGACTTTCTGCGCCCGCGTGCTGCGATGTGGCCTTCCACGGACTTCAATATCTGATCCTTGTAAGCAGCGTCTATTCTTACACCGAGCATTTCGAGCTCTCTAAACGCACATAACCAATCTACGGCGAAATGCCTGCGGTAGCCCGCCGCAATATTTTTGCCGTTGTAGGTCTTCAACCAGACGCGAGCAAATTGAAGGCGAGCTGACGGATCCATTCGCTTCGCTCGCGGCGGTAAGGCGCCTTTTTTCTTCCTCCTGTTCACCACCTGGTGATCCTTCAAAATCGTATCCGCCCCGATTCGGTAGCAATCAATGTTCGACAACGCAACCATAGAGTCTAAAGCGCTGAGACTCGCTTTTGAATCCAATCGGCTAGCTGCTCTTCCGTAAGAGTCCCCTGGGCCAGTTGTAGGAAGGTCAGGTATTTCTCATCTTGATTAGCTTCAAGGTTGACGCCATTCAGTAATAGAAAAGTGCGGGCCGCTACCAGCGCCGTTCGCTTGTTGCCATCCACAAACGGATGGTTGCGAGCAATTCCATAAGCGTAGGCCGCTGCTAAGGCTGCCCAGTCTGGTCGAGGTTGAGCATAGGCCAGGACATTTTGGGGACGGGCTAACGCAGAAGCAAGCCGTCCTTCATCTCTCAAGCCTTCACTTCCGCCATGCTCTGATATTTGGCGTTGATGGATCGCTATGACCGTGTCCTCCAGAAGCCAAACGATTTGAGCCATCACGAGCTATTCCGCCAGCTTCTTCAAGGCATCTCGGTCTTCGCGCATCACACGCTCGGCAATCTCCACCTGTTGGGCAAACGCAGGATCATACGCCGTGAGCTGGATCCCGTTCTTCGTTTCGACAACGTAGAGGCTGTCTCCTTTTCCCACCCGCAGTCGTTCTAGTATCTCCTTGGGCAAAATCACACCAACGGAGTTTCCAACGGTTGT
>DATETN010000122.1:0-22137 GCA_035283645.1 Pyrinomonadaceae bacterium | reverse complement strand
GTTGAATCAGACGCCAGGGCGTGAGCTTGTTTAAAATTAGACAGCGCCGCCTCATAATTTCTTTCCGCACTTTCCAAAAGCCCAAATGCGAAGAGGCTCGTGGCTTCGTTTGGCTCAAGTTTTACCGCGCGATTGAGATGGCGCCGCGCGTCGACCAAATTCCCGAGGTGGACTTCAATCTGACCAAGTAAGACCAGCAGACGAAAATTGTTGGGCGCGCGTGGGAGAGCTAGTCGTAAGAGGTCACCTGCCTCCCGAAACATACCCGCCGCTTGAAAGACTTCCGCGAACTCAGCCGCTAACTCAGGGTTTGAGACCGCAGCTCTCCGGATTGAAGGGGCTAAATCGACCAGTCTTTGCCGCTGACCGAGTCCTATGAAGATTGCAACTCTCAGTGGTAGAGCTGCGCCATTCCTCACGGAAATCGGTAAAGATTCAGCAACCGCAAGCCCCTTCTGAAATTCGCCAGTTAACACCAAAGCTTTTGCCAGTGCCAGCCTGTCATCCAGTTTAACAGCAGAAGTAATATCGATTTCTGCCAGAAGGCGCCGCGCCTGCTCACGCTGGCCCAATTCGTACGTTAGTCTACCAAGGTTAATCTTTGCTCTTGTGAGAGACGGATTGAGCACAAGGACACGCTGATAGAGCGACTGCGCTTCTTCGAGTCGATGTTGCCGGTAACGCAATTTACCGAGAAGCTCCAGGGCCCTGGCGTCGTTTGGGTGAGCAATAGCGTAATCGATCAAAGGAGTCTCGACTTCCTGAAGCTTCCCCCGATCGATGCTGGTCTCAATATGACTGAGATTAATGTTTCCGGAAGGTTTGGTTTGACTTAGAGCAGGTTTAGAAAACCCTGGGAGTAATAAGTAGATTAGCAATAGTTGTCCGTAAAAAGCGCGGCTACGGAACATTCGGCGTGGCCCCCATGTTTCCTGGTAATTCGCGGTTCCGATTGGAGGCCTTTAGAGCCCGATATAGTTGCAGTGAGCGATCGGCGTCGGCAATACGCGAGGCCCGACGGTAGGCAATGCTAAGCTGATAATGAATGTAGTCCTTTGACGGTTCAGCCTGCGCAGCGATTTCAAGATGCTCGATTGCCTCACTCACCTGGCCCAACTCGATCAGAGCCTTACCTAATTGATACCGCGCTTCAACATATTGCGGGCGCACTGCGATCGTTTCTCGCAGCAGGTTAAGCGCGGTCCCGATCTCTTGTTTCTGTTCGAGAAGAACATAGGCTAAATGATATTTGGCCGTTAGATCTTCCGCATTCAACCCCAACTCTGTGCGGAACTCTCGCTCGGCATCTTTGAGACGGTTCAGACGAATCAGACTCTGTCCCGCGTTGTAGTGGACCTGCAGCATCTTTGGATCTAACTGTGCTGCGCTTTGAAATTCCTTCAGGGCGCGTTGATAGTCTTCAAGCATCACGAACCCCTGCCCCGCATAGAAGCGCGCCTGAGCATTTTGGGGATTCTGCTCTGAGAGAGACTCGAACAGTTGGCCCGCCCGTTGATGTTCGGCGACCTGAATCAGTGAGACGCCGTAAATGTAAGACAAATCTGGATCCGTTTTGATGGTTGCTTCCAACCGACTTAGGGTTTCTACGACTTGAGGAAAAGACCTGGTGAAGTAGTAACTAAGACCGAGCATTCTTCGAATGAGGGCATCATTTCGATGAATTTTCAGGTGCCGTGAGAGCGGTGGAATGGCGGCGTCATACTGCTCCGCTCGAAAGCTAACAATTCCCCAGTTGCGATCCAGTCCGGGAAGGCCGGCCTTCCATCGCGCGGCTTTTGCAAATTCTTCAAGACTGGTTGCGAGTTGCCCCTTCTGCGCCCCCGTCACACCAAGATTGTGAAAGGCCTGGGCCAGAATCTCTGTTAGATCCTGTTTCAGCTTTAGAAATTTTGCTGTTTCCCGGGTGTCAATGGGCGCGTCCTCAATCAAGAGCACATCGTCACTGCCTTGCTTCTGTTCGTCAGCGCGGTTGGGAATGGCAGCCGCAACCTGGCTGGGAGCACTGATTTCCTCTCCGGATTTCGGCACTTGACCAAGAATGCCACTGACTTCCTCTCGCGAACTTTCCAGCGACTTTGTCTGCAACTCTTTGGCGATCTCCAGCTCTTTATCGGCTTCAGACCGCCGGCCGGCTTTAAGCAACAATCTCCCGAGGACGAAGTGAGCCTTCTTAATCTGGTAACTGTTCCGCGACACATCAGTAGTCAGTTCGATGGCGCGGCGGAGACTTTTTTCAGCGTTAGGATCGCCGAGCTCGGCTTGAGATTGCCCCAGATGCAGATAGGCTTCGGCAAAGTTCGGCTTAAGCCGGGTAGTTTCCAGCAAGTGACGTATCGCCTTGTGATGTTCGTTCGCCGTAGCTGCTAGAACTCCCAGAAAGAAATTCGTATAGACACTTTGGGGATCCAATTGCAGGTCCCGCTCAAACTCCTCGCGTGCCTGGGCCAGGCGTTCGCTGCCTCCGTGCTGCAGGATCACGTATCCGAGATAAAAATGCGCTCGCGGAGCTCTGTCGTCTATCGCAATTGCTTTCTTAAACTCGCGTTCTGCTTCATCAGAAAAACCTGTCTCTTCGTAGGCGCGACCAAACAAAAGATGAGCGTTGGCACTGTTGTTGAGAGCTCCCTGTATTTCCTCAAACAGCAACTTGGCGCGCTCGATCTGCTTCAGGCGCAAATAAGTCATCCCCAGGGTGTACGCCGCATCGAGGTCTGGTTCTAGTACCAGAGCACGTTCCAGCCGCGGCAACGCGCTCGTGTAATCCCCCTTCATGTAGAAAAGCTTGCCCAGAATGTGGTGCGTGCGCGCGTTTTTTTGGTCGAGTGTAAGGGCCAGCTGCGCTTGGGCCAACGCGGCGTCAAGTTCCATCAGCCGCATGTGTGCGATGGCCAGGTCAGTCCGGACATGCGAGTCGTCGCGCGCCGAGAGCGATTCGGTGAGTAGACGGGTGGCCTGTTCGTACTGCCTCTCGCGTATTGCGATCGCGCCGAGCCTCGCGAGCGAAATTGCGACAACCGCGCGGTTCTCCACCGCTGCCCGTTCGAGGTCGCCCGAGAGTTGATAACTCTGCGCCGCACTGAGCCGCCGGGCAAGCTCGTCGTCAGTTGGTTTCGACCCAAGTTGTTCTTGAGATGAAGTGGGTGCGCCGCGTCTTTCGTTTTGACCCGTACTGGCGGTTTGACCCGTACTGGCCGCAGGCAGCCAAAGGAAGAGGGAAAGCAATCCGAGCGGCAGAAACTTAGTCACGGTCTTAATTCTTAAAGTTACGGCTAAATGGGAAGTCTTCAAATAATAACAGGGAGGTAAAGCTGACCGTCAAGCTTTACCTCCCTGACTTCAGTGCCTGAAGGATTAAAAGATCAGTTTCAACGCGTACTGAATTTCACGTGGACCCCGCGTGGTACCCGACCGGCCGAAGCCACCGTTAGGGACGAAACTGGTTATCACACGGTTCGTGGGGCTGCACGGTGTGGCGCCGCAGAGTACCGGATTACCGCCGGCATTGACGAACACGTTGTTCTGCAAACTATCAGCTTTGAACTGCGCCTTGTTGAAGGCATTGAACATCTCAATTCGAAGCTGTATCCGTGCCCCCTCCCCAAACGGCTTCCTGAGCCAGCCGGGGTTGAAGTTCTTGTAGAAGGACATGTCCACATTGTTAATCCCTGGGCCAAGGCATGAGCCGCGGGAAGCGTCGCCGGGTTCGCCAATAACCGCTCCGACCAATGTGAAGGCCGCCGGGTTAATGATTTGGAAAGGCTCACCCGAACTGATGGTGCATGGAACGCCCGGCACCCTGTTTGGTCGTACATTGGATTGGGTAGTACCCGTGCCGGCCAACCCGCCCGATTGAAGGACGGTAGCCCCGTCGAGTTGGTTGGAAATGCTCCCGTTCGCAACACGGGGTGTGATCGACGAGCCGGAGCTGGCGGTGTAGATGGTCGCAAACTCCCATCCACCAAGGGCAGCCCGTGTGAATTCGTTGGACCCCTTGAACTCAGGCAGGTAGATGACTGAATTCAACACGAAGATATGGGGACGGTTGATAGCGGTGTTCCCGTAGTCGATCGTCGCGTCGTAGGTGTCGGTGCGTGTGTTGACGCTGGCGCCGCCGCTGGAGTCATCTAGCGCCGCATCGCCAATGGAATGGGACCACGTATAGGCCGCCTGAATCTGGGACCTGCCGAAGAGGCGAGTCTTGAACATCGTCTGTAATGAGTGATAGTTGGCAGAACCCGAACGCTCAAAGCCGGCGATGAAGCCGAAGTTCGGGGCGGGTCGGAAACTGTTGACACACCCACCATCCGGACAGAAGGCCGCAGCCACGCGGTGCTGCGGCAGGACCTGATTGACGTCTTTGCTAATTAACTGATGCAGCGCCCGATTTCCGACGTAGCCAACCTGAATCACCGCCTCTCTCCAGAGTTGCCGGTCAACGGACACATTCCACTGCCATGAGTTAGGTAACAAAGCCTCCGGATTCGAGGAGCGTGACGGCGCTCCGCCCGGTGGGCCATCGATGGAGAAGCTGCCCGCGCCGTTGTCGTCGAGTGTCCGCGTGCCACCAACGTTCAAGGCGAAGGGCGCATTAGCCACCATCCCCAGCGCGATGCTTACGCGTTCGCGCTGGAAGAACTGGCCTACGCCCGCGCGGATTGCGGTCTTACCGTCGCCGCGAGGATCCCAGGCGATGCCCAGACGTGGCGCTAAAGCGTTCTTATCGTTTTCGCGTAGTGCGCGGTTCACGCCGGGAGTCGGCGTGCTGGTGCCGGGAAGATCGGCACAAGGGTTCGTACCCGGCACTGCGACGATGCCATTGCAAAAATCTGATGCGGGCCGCGCCGGGTTATAAAACCGAATGTCGAAAGACGTCATCCTGTCATCCGCGTCAAACGGTTCGGGAAAGTAAGAGTAGCGTGCGCCGAGTTCGAGGGTTAGGTTCTGGCGCACTTTCCAGGTATCGCCGAAGTAGACCTCGAAGTTGCGGTAGCGGGTCAGCGCGAACGGCTGCGTACTGGTTTCGGCGAAACCGAATCGGCTTCCGCGTGTCAGAATGTCGGCAAGATAGTTACCGGAGTTGTCTGCGCAGCAAGCGCCCCAGAACTGCGGGGACTCGGATGCGGCCGCGCCAAGCGAGTCTTCGTCCTTCGCAGCCCAGTCATACAGGAACCCGAGCTTGAAGATGTGGTTGCCCTGCACCTTCGAGAAGTCATCCCTGATCGAGTAGATGTCAAGCGAGTTCTTCCACGGCGCCGCGGTCCAAAGGTCGGGACCAAAGTTGGTGGAGAATGGTGCGATTCCACCCCAGAAGGTTGGATGCGCGCGCTCGCCCTGGTTTAGCTTGATGCTTTCTGGGAAGAAGCCGGGAATAGCTGCTGTCAGAGCCTCGTTGATGTCGCCGCCCCGGTCGGCAGCGATGTTAATCCGGTTGGCCGAATAGGAGAATTGCACCTCGTTGACGGCCGCGTTCCCAAGCGTCGTAGTAAGTTTCACTGCCGCCTGACGCGATGGCTGTTGCCAACTGCTCTCGACTGTCGGAAAGGCATCGTCACCCCAAAGGCCAGCGCTGAACAGAATAGGCGCCGGGTTCTCCCAGTGGTCCTGCGTATACCGTCCGAAGATTCGGTTGTTGTCGTTTATCTTGGCATCGATGCGGATATTCTCCTCGCGGAAGTCAATTGGAGAATTAGTCGACTCGCGCCAATTGTTGCAGTCGTTGGGACTGGCGATGTTCGGCTCGGGGAAGATCCGCACAATTTCCCTTCCCGCAGGGCTCAGGTCGGCCGACGGAATGATTTGGGTAACGGAGCCTGGACGACCATTACCGATTGCGGGACCGCTGCACGGGGCACCGTTGGGAGCAAAACGCGGTTGGGAGAAGTCACCACTCCGCTCGGCGAGCGTTGGGACGCTGCCGAAGCGGGTCTGACCCCTAATCTCTTTGTTCCACTCCTGCGAGTAAAAGAAGAAGAGCCGGTCCTTGATAATTGGCCCACCCAGTGAACCACCAAAATCGTTGCGGCGCAGTTTGTCCTTTGTGCCACCTACACGGTTGGCAAAAAAGTCTGCAGCATTAAGTTTGTCGTTACGACCAAAGTAGAACAGACTGCCATGGAACGTGTTCTCGCCGCTGCGCGTCGCTATAGAGATGACAGCGCCAGAAGCCTGCCCATACTCGGGGCTGAAACTGTTGCGCAGCATCGTGAACTCGCTGATTGCTTCGATGGACGGATACAGCAAGACCGTGCGGTTCGAGCCAGTGTCGTTGTTGTTCGCACCATCGATAAGAAAGAGATTGCTCTGCGTGGTGTTCCCATTCACAGAGAAGTCTACGCCGGAGAACAGCCCTTTATTTTTACTGTCAAAATTGTTCGCGGGAGAGACGCCAGGTTGCAGTTGTGTGAGTTGGACGAAACTGCGGCCGTTGAGCGGCAACTCTCGCACTTGCTCACCGGTAACGACTCCGCCAACTGTTCCTGTTTCCGACTCAATCTGAACGTCGGTCGCTACCACCTCGACTCTTTCGCCGACATCTCCAACCTGCATCGTCACATCTTGTCGTGTAATGCTGGCGACGTTTACCGTCACGCGTTCTACAATCGCCTCTTTGAAGCCGGCGTGTGTGGCGGTGATCCGATAGAGACCGTTTGGCAAGTCTTGCACCGTATAGTTGCCATCGTCATTCGATTTCACCTCCCTGCTAAAGCCCGTCCCGCTCTGGGTAACGGTGACGGTGGCGTCTGGCAAGGCGGCACCGTTTTGATCGATGATGGTTCCGGTGATCTGCCCAGAGGTCTTTTGCGCGTAGACCGGAGAGCTTAGGATTAAGACAAGGAAAGTGAGGCTTGCCGCTACTAAATACATGCCCCTTCCCACACTGTTTCGGGTCTTCACTTTTCTCGGCGCCCGAACCTGCTCCGGATGTCCTTCACGCATTTGATTTCCTCCGCAAATCTCCTATTAGGGAGATGCTTTTAAGAAGTTGACAGTTAAGGCCAGTAGACCACTGTCTCAGCTCTAAACAACAGAGTCAGAAACTCAATAGAACTTTCAACTTTGACAGCAAAGACCAGTTGGAGAATTGGAAGACTAAGTTATCTCTATTAAAGCGTTACGTATAGCGAAGGTACCGGTAATAAGAAGGTGTTTTTATCAACTTTTCCGGCTCCATTCCAAAGTCAGGAAGAAAGTTTCGATTCTAAGGTTCAATTACAGGTCGACAGGGACTTTGTTGTGGAGCTAGCCAAAAGTTTTTATTACTAATTCACTTGGTTGTCAAGAATTTTTTAGCCAGTTCCTGATCTTTTTGACCGATTTAAATCTGAACTTTTGACCAGAATTCTGATTTCAGGATGGTTCGTAAAGAGCCCTTACTGAGCCAATTGCTAGGCGATAGTGGCGGAAGCGAACTTGCTCGCCAGCACCAGACTTAGCGCCCCCATTAGCGTCGGATGTGCCCCGAGTGTCGAGGCCATTATCGGAGACGAAGGCAGCCCTCCGCAGATGGTCGTTTCGACCGTGTCTCTTATCTCGGAAGAGATGAGGGGCCAGGCACGGACGATCGGACCGCCAACAATCACAGCTTCCGGGGCCAGGCCCCTGATAAGATTGGCTATCCCAACACCAAGATAGGATGCCGTCTGCGTCAGCGCGCGAGTGGCAAGGCTGTCGCCCTTAAAACACTTGTCAATTAACTCTTCAAAATCAACTCTTGCGGCTCCGTTTGCACCTCCGGTGAGCATCGCATAGCGCGCCAGAGCTGAGCGTTCAGAAGCAAAAGCTTCCCAGCATTCGCGGCTGCCGGACGCACATGCGACTGGAGCCCCCTGGCCGATAGTCATGTGACCGAATTCCCCCGCCGCGCCGTTCTCGCCACGATAAACCTGGCCATCGAATACAATGCCTGTTCCAACACCTTCTTCTACCAGTACCAGGATGAAGTCTCGCACCTGACGAATTTCGGGCCTGCCAAACCAGAGCTCCGCGAGGGCCGCTGCGTTGGCATCGTTATCCATTGTTACCGGAAGGCCCACGGCCCCCCTGATTGACTCTGCTATCGGCAGGTTACGCCACTTGAAATGGGGCACGAAGAGTTTTCCCTGATCGGGTTCAACCCAGCCAGGTAAACTAATGCCGATTCCTTCAATCGTGCCCTTGTTCCGCTTAATCAGCTTGCGGGCCAGTTCAATAATCTGATCAACGGTCTTATTCGCGTCAGGGTCGGTCGTGAACTCCTCTTTGTGGAGAACGCGTCCGGCCAAATCGCTGGTGGCAACAATTGTTCGAGCTGTTCCAACATCAACACCGATCGCAACGGCATCCGCTGTTCGAAGCGAAAGCAGGATTGGCGGGCGGCCCCCCGTGGATTCACCGCTAACCTCCTCAATCAAGCCTTCCTCACGAAGCTCGTCGACAATCAACGAGACAGTGGATCGTTGCAAAGCGGTCTCGTGCGCGATTTCCGCTCGGGAAATCGGCGCCCTCTCACGCACGTAGTTCAATATGATTTGGCGATTGATATCGCGAATTGTGTTGGATCGAGCGACACTGGCTTTGTTAAGGTCTATTCTTTTCATTGTGCCTGGGGAGACTATGAAATTGACTTTACCCGGTGAATATTTTCCGGATGCGCGCCAAATTCAAATAAGTAGTACAGCTGGCTGTTCCCGTCAACCGTTTTTGGGAAATCTTATAATTGAAGGTCCAGCCGCATTGCTCATGGTAGGACTTGCAGAGTCATGACACAAGACACCTTGGACAAGAGGGTTATGGACTTCATTTTCGATCTAATAGAGCAGATTGGTCATTGGCGGGAAGTGATTAACAGGAATTTGGGTCTTTTCGGATTTCACTGCGCTCGCACTTCGGGTGAAGGCCCAGGCTGAGTCCTGACGAAAACGATAGGCTCACTGGCAACAATTCCCTTACCTTCCTGCACTGACACCGACTGGTTTGGTTTTACATCCGTGAACGTTTCTTTCTGACCCCCGGGCCATGTTATCTCCATGGTGAGAGTCACTCCTTCTTCGGGTTGGCCCAAACCGAATGTAAGTGGCAATTCATTTTGTGAACAGTAGCTGGATCCCGTCCGTACCATCGCGAACGCGCTTCGTCCTTTTGATGTCTTAACGCGCACCCTTGCCCCTATTCCGTTTTGATTTGAACGTGTGCCGATTGTCGTAACACGCAATAGGTCACTTTGGTTTGCATTCTCGTTGCGCAGTAGTCGCGCCGGACTGTTGTTGGCTGTAATCAGCAGGTCCAGATCTCCATCGTTGTCGTAATCGCCATATGCTGCGCCACGCCCTACGATGGGGCGCCTTATCGCACGACCCAGCTTCATTGTGGCTTCTTCAAATCTCTTCCTGCCAAGGTTGCGAAACACGTGCGGTGGCTGCGCGTATTTCACGTTCGGTTGAACCACGCTGATGTCATCAGAGACGTGGCCATTCGCGGCAAATATATCCAACAGGCCATCAAGATCGTAATCAAAGAAGAAGCAGGCAAAAGTCAAAGACTGCGCAGACATCTTGCCGATCCCAGACCGTGGCGCCTCGTCGGTAAACAACCCTGATCCGTCGTTGTGGTACAAAGCCATGCTCTCATTCGTGAAGTTGCCAATTACGACGCTATGCTGACCTGAACCGTCATAGTCGGCCGCGTCTACCCCCATCCCAGCGCGAGCAGTACCGGCCTCACTGAAGGCAACCCCTGCAATCACCGCGTTGTCCGTAAACGTGCCGTTTCGATTGTTTCGATAGAGGTTGTTCGGTTCCGTATCGTTGGCAACGAATAGATCCAACCAACCATCGTTGTCGTAATCCAGCAACGCAACTCCCAGGGTCTTTCCCAAAGGATTGTTAAGCCCTGCTCGCTCCGTGACGTTCTCAAAACTACCGTTTCCTCGATTTCGATAAAGGGTGGCGCTCTGTCCCTTATAAGACTGAGGAGTGCAATAAGACTTGTTCTTACCATCTAGCGTGCAGTGCTGATCAGTCTCCGGAGACCACTCGACGTAATTACCAACGAAAAGGTCGAGCCTGCCGTCTTTGTCATAGTCAAACCACGCTGCAGCGGTCGAAAAGCCTGGATCCCCAACTCCGGCCCGCGATGTAACATTGGCAAACTTACCGCCACCGACATTCCGAAAGAGATAGTTGGGGCCAAGACATGTAATGTAGATGTCGTCGTTTCCGTCGTTGTCGAAGTCCGCAACAGCTACACCAATGCCGTACATCTCGACTCGAAGTCCTGCTTCTTGCGTTACGTCTGTGAAGGTGCCGTCTTTGTTGTTGCGGTAAAGCGCCAGAAACGATCTGCGCTTCTTGTTTTCGGGCCAATCCATTGAATTAACGAGAAGGATGTCTTGCCAGCCATCGTTGTCGTAATCCAGAAAAGCACAGCCCGCACCGATTGTTTCCGGCAAATATTTCTTCCCAAAGGCCCCGCTGTTGTGCTTGAAGCGGATTCCGGCGTCCGTGGTGACATCCGTGAACTCAATCGGTCCCGACGGTCGGGGAGGTGTGGGACTAGGCGACGGTGACGCACTTACAGCTACTTCGCCAGGAGTGGAAGCCGCAGGAGGTTCTGAAGACGCACGCTTGCACCCTGTTACCGTCAAAGCAAGAAGCAAAAGACAACAGAGACAGCGAGGGGTCATGGGGTTAGATCGTAATCGACTTCTGGCGCTCCTTATATTGGTTGGACGGCTTCAGATGCGTCTGGACGGCGCGCGCGCGACTCCCACCAAATATCAATCAGCATTGCGGTTGGTCCAACGATAAACAGTGCGTACAGTGGCGCGTAGACCACGTCATTCAGTCTCAGGAGCATCTCGGCGAACGCGACGAGGAAGGCCACGACGCACTGCCCCGTCTTCGACCGGACCGTTGTCTTGGGATCGGTCACCATGAAAAAGACGAAGAGTTGGTACATCGGACCGGTGATCGGTGCAACCTCAGCCCGCCAAGGATCACCGGTAATCCAACTTCGCAAGAAGGCAAACGCAAAGAACGAGATGACGTACGTTGCGCTGATATGAAACCTTTTGGCGCGCCAAATGATAATCGAACCGAGGACCCAGATAACCAGCAACGGCCAAATGAAATTCCCCCACTGTACGCTTAGCGCGGTAACGGTGTCGGGGGCCAATAGCAGCAGCGCGCAGATGCCAAAGTTCGAAGGGTTCCATAGGTGCCGCCCTTTCACACGCAAAACGTACTTCGACATCATCGAAATGACACTGCATAGGGCGTAAGGCCAGAGGGCGGGGGAGCGAATCAGGATCCCAACGCTGATACCGCTGATGTAAGCGCTTGCGAGATTCAGCCACTTGCCAAAGAAAATTCTACCCAGGATCAATTCAGCGATGATCGCAAAGACGATTGCGATCGCAGTTCTCTCCCAACTCTCGAGGATGCCATACGAGATATGACCCACCAGCAGAATGCAAGTGATGAACAGCGGAGCGACGTACCGGTTGTCGAAGCGGATTTTTCGACGACCGCTAAGTTCCAGTGGCGATCCCACCACCGCCGATTGGCCGGTCCGGCTCATTCTTCCTCCTTGATTCGATGAACTTGTCCAACGCCCGGGGTTTCAAGCTTCTGAATCTTCCCCGACGGCCAGCGAATCTCGACCCTTTCAATACGCGGGTTCTTACCGAGCCCAAAGTGCACTCGACGTTGGTTCTGAGCGCAAAAGCCACTGCCGCCCGAAACTTGCTGCACCTGTTGTTTCCCATTCCAATGGACTCGCACCTCAGCTCCAATCGCACTACGGTTGCTGGTTCGTCCCTCAAGTTCGAAGGCTACCCAGCTGTTTTCGGGAGCTGCTGTGTTCTGATAAATCAGTAGCGGCCCTTTTTGATTGGCCACGACAATATCCAGTACGCCCCGGTTCCACAGATCAGCCATCGCCACTGAGCGTCCGTCGTAGGTGTCGGTTGCCCCAACCGCTTGAGCTACATCTACAAATCTGCCTGCTCCGTCATTGAGCCAGACTCGCTTTTGTTGGAAGCCAGACAAGCTACGACCCTCCATAGCGGGCCAATGCGCCGCATCAGAGATGATCGTGGAGTTTCCGCCGGCGATCTTTGAAAAGTCGTACCAGTAGCTGCGATTACGATCGGCCGAGATGTATCCGTTAACCAGGTACAGATCGAGCGTGCCATCGTTGTTTAGATCTCCAAATTGCGCACCCCAACTCCAACCTCCCATTTCGACGCCCATCTCACGCGCCATGTTATCGAATTTGAGCGATTCTCCAGTTGTCCCCTCCTTCGGCACCCAGAGATTGTTCCCCTGGATCAAAACCCCATCCTCGGAAATGTTCGAGACGTAGATTGAATACTTGCCGTTGTTGAGAATGTCTCCGACTGCGGCGTTCATTCCGCTTTTTGGAGAGAACCCGACGCCCGTCTGTTTGCCCATTTCGCGAAATCGTTTGGAATCATTAATGTAGAGTTCAGAAACACCATAGTCGTTGGCGATAAATAGATCAGAGTTACCGCTGCCCCGTAGATCCGCCGCTACGGCTGCCAACGCCCACCTGCGCGTGTCAATCCCAACCCTTTCTCCGATTTCTTCGAAAGCACCACGCCCCAGATTCCGAAACAGGTATTTGCGCCCACCGTTTTTAGCGTATTCGAAACTCTCCGGCATCATCTTGGTCGTCTTCAAGTGCCAGAGATCCACATCTTCGGCGTAGTAGCCACCCACAAACAGATCCAGAAGTCCGTCGCGATCATAGTCGAACCAGATAGCCGTGTTGGCATTCATCCAGGACGGTAGTCCAGCCTTGTCGGTAACTCGCGTAAATCGTTTACCCGAATCACTGTGAAATAACTCGGGTCGACCCCATTTGTAGACAAACAGATCCTCGTAACCGTCGTTATCGAAATCCCCCCAGGCTGCTCCCATGGAAACGCCTGTTCCCAACTCATTGAGGTCAGCTACTCCCATTTCTGCTGCGACGTCTTTGAAAGATCCGTCAGTCATATTCCTGAAGAGAGCATTCTTGCTTCCCTCACCACTGTTCGTCACATAAATATCAGCCCAGCCATCACGGTCGAAATCCGCAATTGATACGGCAGCTCCCATTGACGCGACCTGCGGCATGATGTGATTCAATCGGCGATCCAAGGTTGGCGCCTGGTGCATGAACTTGATGCCCGACGTTTGGGCCACCTCCTTAAGGTGGAAACCAAATCGAGCAAGAGAGGCTGTTGGATCCATCGACGCAGTAGCACCATGACCACCAGTCGAGAGCCGCTTGATGAACAGCGGCGAGACCAGTAGGGCAACGAATGTGAGAATGAGTAGCGCTCTCGCTAACTTGCCACGCCTCATTTGATCTACCTTGACCTCAATGCGTTCTGAAAAATATCAGCAGTTACATACCGCGTGTGGTAAGTCTGCCAATCGTTCGGATATCGTTTATAAACCCACTCGTCTTCCAGCCTTCCCGGCGCGGTGACGTACTTGTTTTTTTGATGATAGGGCAAGGGCAACACTGTCTTCGAGAAGGTCGAATTATAATCCCCGTCTTTGATCCAGCCATCCCCCACAATTACGTAATCACGCACCCAACCCGCTCGAGGTGGTGGCGGTGCAATAAAGCGAAGCAACAGTTCGTCGCCAGCATTCATGATGACGTAACGGTCGTCAGCGTTGTTGAGAAGCTCTCGCACATCTCCGAATCGCGTGTAGTACCCAATAAGATCCCGCCAACGCTGCTTCGAGCCGAAAAGGCGGTTGTAGTCGGGGATCTCCGGCGATGAATCATTCGCCTGATTGATGACCGAGTACCCACGGTAGCGCAGATCAGCTGTTTGTGGGTTCATGCGAACAACAATCGGATCAGATTCAGGCACGCCTGGTGACCATTCCAGCAGATCCCAGTAGACCTCAAGGTTCGTTCGCAATCGCAGACGACGCGGCGTCCCCGGCGTGAAAACACCTGTCAGGTCGAACAGGCAGATTTTGTTTCTTCCGGCCGGAAACCCCAAATTAGCCCGGGCTACTCGCCACCCTCCCCGGCCGTTAGGGACTTCCAAACTAAGCGGCTTAGCCTTCTCCTGTTGCCCCTGACTGATTGCAACATTGATAGAGGAGTCCGTGGGATGCATCCAGCCATGGGCGATCAACCACAGTGGCCCTTCCTTTAATCTATCGTCGTCGCCAAGATCGACTTCGACATAGTGATCCCGAGTTACACCCTGATACTTACCTCTTCCGAACGTATCCACGTAGTTGCCATCAAGCGCGCTCAGAACATCGGTGACGTCTTGCCCAGTGTCATCAATCGCTCGGGAAATTTTTCGTGGTGTTGAAACAGTAGTGATCGCCAACTTCGCCGGCGGAACAACAAAACGCTCATCGACAAAGATCTCAGTTCCCTCCGGGTGGTCAACGGCCATCAGACTAACATGATCGTAGTAGTACGTCTCCCAGAGCTCTGCCGTGATCCTAAGATCGTAATAACCATCTCGCGCTACCAGTTGATCTCTTCCTATCTTGAACCATTCCTCAGTGGCCTCAACACGGGCGGTTCCGAGGGTGTTGATCCTGAGACCGATTGCCGACCCCCAAGGCGCTGCATCCTTGACGAACCTCATCTCCCTGCCGTTAAAAGCAAAAAGGAAAGGACAAGAGCCTTTTAAGCGTTGCTCGGCAACTATCTCCTGATCTGCTGGCAATTCAAACTCGGCGCGAACCGATCCATTTGGCCAGACAATCCGAACGACGTCTGCGGCTGCCTGCTCCCCCAAACCGAAATGGAGCATCGGACTCGTGATCGGCTGTTTCTGCGTCAGCAAGCCCGATCGGATCTCCATTTCCCCACCGATACCAAACGAGTTAATTCGCTGGTCGCCTACTGCCTGCTTTGCGCGAGGCCGGATTACCTGCCAATGATAGTTCTTCTCTCCCTTGTTTATGCCATTCAGCAAATGACCAGATTCCGAAAGCCCAATGAGATCCAAACGGCCATCACTGTTCACGTCGGCTGTATCGAAAAACTTTATCGAACCCCCCGGATTCTTTAGAGGTTGAAATTCACCTCTTTCATCACTTAGCCAGATTGCAGTTCGAGTCCCGCTGACGAGGATCAGATCTAAGCCTCCATTGTTATCCAGGTCAGCAACTCGCAACCGTAGATCGCCTTCAGGTAAGGTGCCGACATCTTCTGCGCTAATTACTTGACGCGCCAGCCAGGTTTCTCCCTCATTGTGATCTGACAAACTGACCACCTGGTTGTCAGCCTGCACGACTACGAAGTCCAACACGCCATCCCGATCAACATCCGCAACGCTGATTGCTCGCACGGTTGAAATGTCCTTAGGCACCGCACGTTCAATAAAGATCCCTGTTCGTTCGTTTAGAAAAATGTGCAGCCTTCCGGCACCGTCGATCAGTGCGGCATCCGGATCTCCGTCGGCATCAACATCTGCCCAGGCAAAGCCCGACAGTCCACTAATATTGCCAAAAGGGTAATTCTCAACGAATGTGCCGTCGCCGTTGTTTCGCAGTACTGTAGGCGCTCCCTGCTTCATACCGAGCACGATGTCTAAATCTCCATCGGCCTCAATATCTGCAGACCAAGCGCCGTTCAGGGCTGAGCCCGTAGTCGCTGGTGAGAGTTTTGCGAGGCTCGTGACATCGGTGAAGGCGTTCGAGCGATCCTGCCGCCACAAACGCAACCCACCCGCACCCGTGAGTACTAAATCGGTTTTGAAATCGTAATCAAAGTCGATAGGCAGAATACCTTCAGGTCCCGGAGCTTCGGCTGACGGTCCACCTGGAAACCGCATCGTCACCCCGCTCGTAAGGTGCAAATCGCGGCCGCTTGCGATGGCAAGCACGGGCGCACTTTGATCTCCAAGCGATATGGCCCCTGCCCATGTCCAACGCCCATCGGGAACGTTATCCACTGATTGCGGAGTGAACGTTAGGGCTGTATCAGCAATGGCCGGCGCGAACGAAGGCGACTCTAGTTTAAGGAACGTTCTAAAAGGGGTTGCTTCGTCACCCGGAGGAGGCTTGATTGCTTCCAATGATCGCCGAAAAACAGGAACGCGAACCAGCACGTTACGCAGGAATACGGTTCGCGTCGCTGCTGTTCCCGGATCCGGACCAGCAGCTGCACTTTCAAGCGCAGTTAATTGTTCTTGAACTTCCGGCGGCCACGACGAAGAGTCTCGCGCGATTTTGGCAATGGTTGTTTTTAGAGTTGCTGTGTCACCGCGCCTTGCAGATATGCGAGCCAACTCCAGCAACGCCGCCAGATTGTCTGGCTGCGCTGCTAAGATCTGCTTTATCAGAGACTGATATTCGGCTTCAGAGTTCTCGTCTGCTTGACGCTCCACCTCTTCGGCCAAGCGATAAATCGCTTTGAGGTGTTTGGGATCAAGTTCGATAGCCTTGCGTAAAGCCGATATCGCTGGAGAAGACTGGCCTCGACTACTCTCAAGCAAACCGATCAGGTAGTAGATCTGAGCATTGTCCGGAGCAAGCGAACGGGCACCCTCAAGTCTTTGGCTTGCGGCGTCGTAGTCTCGTTGGCGAAGAGCCAGCAAGCCCCAATTACCCCAGCCGGCTGGCTCATTGGGGGCCAGCTTCACTAACTCGGATAATTTCGCATCTGCTCGGACATCATCCCCCACTTCAAGCGCTGCCAGACCGACGTAAAACGCCCTAACGATGTTTTTATAACCTTCAGAAGGCAGCGACGTACTCTGGCGGCATCCAATAATCGCCGCAAAGGACATGAGCAAGATGACTAACCTTGCGAGTCTGAAAACAGTCCGCAACGGAGGGTCCATGTAATGCTGGCGTTTAAACGCTTGATGAAAGGGAGACGACACGATCCGATGACGTGAGCAGATAATACGATTGCAGATTGTGGATTGTCGATTGCGAATTGCCGATGGCCAATTGGCATCTTGTCAGTGACACTCAACCGAGGGCCCATCGATAACTGCAATCGTCAATTTTCAATCGGTAAATTTGCAATCCTGAACCGCTCGCCCCTATATTCAGAAGGCGTCTTCCATTTCTCCAACTTGAATCAATGTTCTAAAGAACAGCTCGTACTATGAAACGACTTGTCAAATGTGCAGCCGTGGTGATCTCTACATTGATGATTCTTTGTGTGGGAACGCTAATACTGAACACGACGTCAGCGCGCCTGCTGCAGGAGAAAGCTCAAATCAACCCTGCTGAGGAAGCCTACCGGGCCAATAACATTGGCGTAGCGCTGCTCGAGCAATTTAAGCACAAAGAAGCCGCTGACTCATTCCGACGCGCGCTTCAACTCCAACCAAAGCTAACCCTTGCACGTATCAATCTGGGCATCGCACTCTTCAACATACCCGATCTGCCGGCGGCACAACGCGAGTTGCGGGCTGCTGCCACGCAGTCACCGTCATCGCCGCAGCCACACTATGTACTTGGTTTGATGGCGAAGACGCAAACCAGAACCGAAGATGCCATTTCTGCATTCCAACACGTCTTGCGAATCGACCCAAATGACGTTGGCACGAATGTAAATCTGGGACAACTCTACGGACAACAGCGGAAGTACCCAGAGGCGATCGCCTCCCTTCGTACAGCTCTGGCAGTCGAACCATACAACGCCACGGCACTCTACAATTTGGGTACTTCACTCATACGTGCCGGTAACCGTAACGAAGGTCAGAAGATTATCAAGCAGTTTCAGGCATTGCGCGAAAGCGGTTCCGGCACAACACTCGGAATGAACTATCTTGAACAAGGACGCTACTCAGAGGCGTTGGCCTCAACCGGCGTCGAAGCGGGCCTCGTGGACAAACGCACTCCGGAGGTTGTCTACACCGATGTCACGACTGAGGTGCTGCCACCGGCGGGCGACTGGCCGATCACGGACGCCTTTGTAGAGCAAGATACGGGCGCTGTACTGCTGTTCGACTACGACCTTGACGGGGACCTTGATCTGCTTGAGGCAGCCGGAAGTAGACTGAGGCTCTTACGAAACGATGGTGGGAAATTTACCGATGTGACGCCACAGTCGGGCGCTCTGTCCAAAGACTCCCCGGGTGTAGCAACAGCAGTAGTTTCAGGAGACTACGACAACGACGGCCGCCCGGACCTGTTTGTTCTCAGGTATGGAACGCCAACTCTTTACCACAATGACGGGAACGGCAGTTTTTCAGACGTCACCGCCGCAGCCAAAATTCCCGCTTACCCGTACCTTTCAAAGTCAGTAGCCTTCGTCGATGTCGATCACGATGGAGACTTGGACATTTTCATCGCAGGCTTCGGAGATATAGCAGAAGCGAGGAAACAAGGACCGCAGACCACGTCTCGACAGAATCTACCGCCGGCTCCTAATCTGTTGCTACGGAACAACGGCGATAAGACCTTCAGCGATACAACCTCGGCATCGAAGTTGTCGAATGTCGTCTCCGCCAGCTCGATCGTACCAACCGACTTTGACAACCGGCGCGATATTGATCTGGTTGCGGCGACCGCTGGCGGAATGTCGATCTGGCGAAACATGCGCGACGGCACGTTCCGAGATGTCGCGCAAGAGGCAGGTTTGAGTGGCGCGGAACTCAGAGGAGCAACTAGCATCGCAGCCGGCGATGTCAACAAAGACGGATTCACAGACTTCTATATGTCCCCCGCTGGTGCCTTCCCGGGTTTCCTGGCACTAAGCGACGGTAAAGAGCGATTTGAGGTGAGGCGAACTTCCGGATCTCAAACCTCCTTTGCGACTGACGCTTCGCAATTCATCGACTATGACAACGATGGCCTCCTCGATCTCATCACGGCCGGAACGACAAGTGCGGGGCAGATTCAACTACGAGTTCTCCGCAACGTCGGGGATGGGTGGATTGAAGTCAGCGAAAAAGCCACTCAAAGCATGACGGCACCAGTTGCCCAACCTCGGACCTTGATTTCGAGGTCGCGAGTGATGGCCAGCGGCGACCTCGACGGCGACGGCGACAAGGACATCATATTCGGTGTTCCTGGCGGTGGATTGCGCGTCGCCCGTAACAATGGAGGCAGTTCGAATGGCTCACTGCGAGTAAATCTCATCGGTAGGGTCGGAAACCGGAGTGCAGTAGGCGCAAAGATCGAGATGCGCTCCGGAAGTCTGGCCCAAAAACTCGAAACGTACTCGACCTCGCCAGCGGCCGCGCCTGCAGATGTCGTTTTCGGTCTTGGTAGAAGGACCACAGCAGATGCTGTCAGAGTCTTGTGGCCAGCCGGGATCGTTCAGGCAGAAACAACAATTGGACCGACCCCGGAAGCCGGTAAAACCGCGTCTGCGCTGACACTTTCCGTTACGGAGCTTGATCGCAAACCATCATCCTGTCCTTATCTCTATGTCTGGAATGGTGAGCGCTTTGAATTTGTGACGGACTTCCTTGGTGGGGGCGAAATGGGGCACTTGGAGTCGCCCGGCGTGTTCAATACCCCTGATCCTGACGAATACGTGCGCATTCCTGGCGATCAATTGCAACCGCGCAATGGCCGGTACGAACTGCGGGTGACCAATGAATTGGAAGAGGCACTATTCCTCGATCAGGTGCAACTCGTTGCTGTGGCTCACCCAAGAGGTGTCGAGGTTTTTCCGAATGAGGGTTTGATCGCTCCACCCTTTCCGCTATTTAAGCTTTACGCGACTCGTGGCGCAAAACCACCGCTTTCGGCTGTCGACGAACACGGCCACGATGTCCTTTCACGAATTTCGCATCTCGATCGCCAATATCCAGACGACTTCCGCACTCATCAGATTCGTGGGTATGCCGACGAACATTTGCTGACGATGACCCTAGACGAGGCGACGGCCTCGCGCACATTACTGTTGCTAACCGGCTGGACTGATTATGCCTGGTCCAGCGACAACCTTGCTGCCTCACAAAGCGAAAAGGTCCTTAAGCCGCCCGCTTTGCAAGTGAAGAACGCCCGCGGAGAATGGACAACGGTGATTGAGAATATTGGTATTCCCGTAGGCCGGCCGCAGACCGTTGTGGTCGACTTGAGTGGTCAGTTCTTGAGCTCCGCTCGTGAAGTCAGGATTGTTACAAACATGCGAATCTACTGGGACCAGATTCTGGTGGACACCTCTAGTGGAGATTTCAAGGTAGAGGCGACCCGCCTTAACCCTGATATTGCCAGTCTGCGTTGGCGAGGTTTCTCACATGAGTTCTCCCGGGATGGACGACAGCCGCTAGGGTACGACTATCAAAACGTTTCGCTCACCTCACCGTGGAAAATAATGACCGGAAGATACACTCGCGAAGGTAATGTTCTTCCGCTCTTGGTAAAGTCCGACAGCATGTTCGTCGTTTCGCGGCCCGGCGATGAGATCAGTATTTCGTTCGCTGGCGATAAGCTGCCACATTTGCCGCAAGGTTGGACGCGGACCTTCCTCTTATATGCCGTCGGATTCAGCAAGGAGATGGACATTAATTCTGCCAGTCCGGACGAGGTGGGCCCACTCCCCTTTCATGGAATGAGGAAGTACCCATATAGCTGGCCCGAGCGTTACCCGCTAACCAGGGAGCGAAGCAGATATTTGGAACAATACAACACTCGTGTGGTCACATCACCGGTACCGAGGCTTGAGACAGAACTCCTCGGCGGGACGTAAATTAGAGAATTTTTTCACTGGGAATCAGATGCAACACATCAGATACTCTGTAGCGGCGTGCCAGACGGACATGGCAAACCCACTCGATCGAAGGGCCATGCGGCCAAACACTGATCGCATGCTGTCGATGATCGATTCGGCAGTTGCTGGCGCAGCGCCCTTCCTGCCCGTTCGCCTGGTCGTCTTTCCCGAGTTCGCTCATGCCGCGCCGGTCTTTCCCACCGCACAAGAGCTAATTGAGAAACTCGCGGTCACGATTCCAAACGAGCATACTGAACGGCTGGAACAGAAGGCTAAAGAACTCAATATCTATATCCAGTCTGGCTCGATGCTGGAGGTTGATCCTAAGTGGCCGGGTCATCTGTTTAATACTACATGCCTGATTGGTCCAGCGGGCATTCTCTACAGGTATCGGAAGGTTAACACCTGGATTCCATACGAGGTTCACACCAGCCCTCATGACTTGGCCGGCTACGACGAACCGCTTTTTCCCGTCGCGGACACGGAACTAGGAAGGATTGGCTGTGCTATCTGTTACGACTGGTTATTTCCTGAAGCGATGAGGCAGTTAACAGCTAATGGTGCGGAAGTGTTGATACGGGTATCGGCCTATATGGATCCCTGGGGTGCGACAGAGCCGATGGCCTGGTGGACGGTAGTGAATCGAGCCCGCGCGTTGGAGAACATGGCTTATGTCGTAGCTGCAAACCAGGGCGCGAGCCTGAAGCACTACCCACCGTATTCTTGGCCCGGCGGAAGTCAGGTTGTGGATTTTGACGGTCGCATGCTGGCCGAAGCCAGTCCAGGACCGGGAGAAAGAATAGTGGTTGCGTCTCTCGATATTTCAGCGCTGCGTCACGAGCGGGCCACTCGTCGAGGACATCACATGTTGGCCCATCTGCGGACAGAAGCCTATCCAGTATACAAAGAGCATCGTTATCCACCGATGGTTACTAGCGAAGAGGGATACAACGAAGTTCGACCTCTCGATTACGACAGGAATAATCTTCTGATTGACAAATCCAAACGCCAGTTGAAATAGTTTTTAGTGTTGTTTCGTGTCGCGAAACTCACTGCTCACACTTTGATGAAGATCTCCCGTCGGTAAAGAATCCACATCAGGCCTAACCACACCAAAACAAAAGCAATGGCAAAAGCCAACGAGGCGTTAATCGGCGAGGCCCACGAAGCAAACAAGTTTAGATAGATCCATGCGCCGAGTGAACCCTGAGTCCCATCAGGCCTGGTGATCTTAATGACCCCCAGAAGCTCGGCCATCAACCCCGCACCGACATATAACGCAATTGCATTGACTCCAAAAACTTCAAATGGCTTGGCCCACTTGCGCCAGCCTTGAATATCGATGACCCAGTAGCAGAGCGCCAGGAACTGAAGTGCTAGACCGCCTGTGAACAAGACGTAGGAACTGGTCCAAAGCGCCTTGTTAATGGGAAAGAAGAAATTCCAGGCCCAACC
>DATETN010000121.1:0-16061 GCA_035283645.1 Pyrinomonadaceae bacterium | reverse complement strand
AAGTAACCTAAATCTGTTTGTTGGCTCCGAGTTCGGCTTTCTGACTTTTCTCCACGCCGCTGCCCACCTGTGTTACCTAAGCTGAATAGATTTCTTTCTGTAGCGTTTAACCGCTGGGCCTCTCATGCATGGAGTTCAAGGCGAATATCGAGGATTTTGCCCACCCTCAGAGTAGATAAGCCATCCAGAAACACTCTTAATAAGTAGAGCGATAAGTTAGCCTTTAATATCGCGTGTTTATGCGCGATTTGGAGCGATAATCTTTCCTTGATGCTGAATCCAAATCCAGTTCCTATTCAGCCGGAAGACATATTTGTCGAGCGTTATGATCGCTTGCTCGCATGGTCCTTGCAGATAACCGAACGTGACCACGAGTTGGCCGAAGACCTCCTGCACGACCTCTTCATTCAGTTCACGGTCAACGAACCTGACCTGCAAAGGATCAGTAATCTGGACGGCTACCTTTACGCAATGTTACGGAACCTGCACCTGGCTCAGCGGCGACGCGATACGCGAAACACGCTCCAACAGCTTTCGATTGTTGAATACGACTCGGCCGAAGTCGGTTTGCGGACTGTTGATCTCCGCGATCAGATTCAGGCCCAGGATGATTTGCGCCGGGTTTGTAACTACGCCTGCTCGCGCAAAGCGACCGCGAAGATTGCCAGTGTCCTGATTCTCAGATTCTTTTACGGCTACTACCCCGAAGAGATCGTCAAGATTCTGCGCAGTCCGCGTCCGTCAATCGATAACTGGCTGAAGCTCGCACGAAATGAAGCCAGAGTAGAGTTGAACGTCGCAGGTCGTCTGGAGTTTCTGCATCGCTCCGCTTCAACTGAAATATTGCCGACCGGGTATGCCCGGAACCTGGATGTGTTTCTGGAGGAGTTGCGGCTAACGATTTTTGAAACCCGACGCGGCGCTTGCTTCAGCGATGAAGATCTGAAACAGCTGTATCAGGCAGAGACGATGGCTCCGGTTGAATGCTCACAGTTGGCTCATATCGTTAGCTGCGCGTATTGCCTCGACCGTGTAAGTACTTTGTTTGGGCTGCCAGTTCTCGCCGATCGCAGCGCTACCGAAACTTTGGGAAGAGACACACGAAAACGCGGGGGCGGTGGATCGGGCGGCACCGGCGGAGGCTTGTCAAAGCTGAAACTCAGCAAACTAAGACGCCGAGTCAAAGACACACTTTCTCACAAACCGCAGGAGCTTTGCGTTTCCGTTAATGGCTATACCCTCGGCTCTCAGCGCGTCAGTTCTGAAAGAAGCGAGCTTAATCTGGTCGTCGATCGTGAAGAAAGAATCAGCTTTGTCGAAGTGTTCACCGAACAAAAGATTCGCTTGCTCATGATGGGTATTGAAGAGTTGCCCCCCGATGGGCCTGGGCAGCGGACGACCTACGTAAAGATGAGCGATGAACGGCGGTTGGAATTGACCCTTCGCTTTGTAAGTCCTTCTCCGACGATCCAGGTGGTCTACTCCGATCCGCACTTCAATGAGTCGGTCGATCTGGCTGCCACCCACAAGCAGCGG
Organism: Pyrinomonadaceae bacterium; assembly: GCA_035283645.1. Lineage (GTDB taxonomy): Bacteria > Acidobacteriota > Blastocatellia > Pyrinomonadales > Pyrinomonadaceae > PSRF01. Next base: position 14,525 of record DATETN010000121.1, on the reverse strand, counting down.
GAGACGGAGACACGGAGACACGGAGATGCGGAGAACGCGCAGGTCGCGGAGACTCCGCGAGTCGAAGATGTTTTGGACGGATCAAATTCACCTGACCTTATCTTCTCCGAGTCCCCGCGTCCTCGTGTCTCAGCGTCTTCCGACCGCCCCGTCTACGCGTCCCCATCATGGCGCTTCCTTCTTAACTGGGCCTTCTGGTTGCGACCGCAAACCGTCACGACAGTATTTGCATTGTTGCTCCTCGCTGGATTCGCATATCTCGGCCTGCGAACTGATCTCACGAAACCCACAGCGCCGGAGCTTCTTTCTCAATCCATTGCGGCTGAGGAAACGCTATCAGCCAGAACCGATCTAGTTTTGCACCGCACGTTGACCCTTGAAGAACGTGAGCTGGATGGCCGGCCGGTATCGCGTAATCGAGTTGAAATCTGGCACAGCGCGGCAAGGGGAGTGACCGCCCGCCGCCTCTATGACGATAGCGGACGCTTGCTCGCCGGCGACTGGGCCAGGCCGGGAAGCCCGAATGCCATCTATCGCAGCCATCACGCTGTGAGCCAGCCCAAGGTTGAGCTTCGCGATTCTGAATCAGCGATCCGAACGTTGGAGTTGTGGCAACTAGCACCCTCGGCGAAAGACTTCAAAAAGTTGATCGGCAATGCAGAAGCCGCTTCACTCGCCGAGCTGAACAACGCGTACGTAGTTACTTACGAGCAGCGTACCGCGGACACGGGGAAACCCGGCGTGGTCAAAGCCACATTGACGTTGAGCCGCGCTGATCTGCACGCCAACGAGCTGACCCTGCTGGTCCGGTCAGGCTCAACTCCGACCCCTGACACCCGATCCCCGCCACCCATTGTTGAGTATCGATTTACCGAAAGCGCATTCGAGCGCCGTTCACCCGACTCGGTTGCTCCATCTGTCTTCGATCCTGAGGTTGAGCTGCTAGTTCCGGCCACGGAACTCGAAACTGGAAACTCAAAACTCGAAACTGCCAGTCCCGCACCGGCTCTCAGTTCGGTTGTTGCCACCGCCGAGCTCGAAGCCGAGGTCTTGCGTCTTCTGAACCAGGCGGGAGCGGATATGGACGATCAGACGAGTGTGGCTCGCACTTCGGAAGGGAAGCTGTCGATCACGGGTGTAGTCGAAACCGAGGAACGCAAGGCGGAGATTTTGCGCGCGCTGGGGCCACTCAAAGGTAACCCGGCTCTCAGCGTGAGGATCGACACAGTTGCGGAATTTTTTAAGCGTCAGAAGCAATCGCCATCGACCGGTTCCACGACAGTAGAACGAGTCGAGGTTGCAAAAGCGCAGTTTGCAGTTCAGGAAGATGTGCGGCGATATCTCGGCAAGCAGGAAGGTCAGGCCGACGATGAAGTCCGCCAGTTTGCGGCCCGCATTCTGAATCGTTCGCGCCTGGTCATGAGCGAAGCGGGTACGCTTAGGAGGCTTGCCGGACAATTCTCACCGGAAGATTTGCGCAACATGAGTCCTGAGGCTCGCGCGAAATGGCTGAGTGTGATCCGCGCTCATGCTCGCAATTGTGAACAGGAAGCAAAAAGGTTACGGCTGGAGTTGCAACCGATCTTTTTTCCCGGCGGCTCTCCCGGTGCGGCGAGCGATTCGTTCGTGATCATCGACGACGCCAGCCTCGCTCGGGCGGCGGCGCGGCTATTCGAATTAGCCTCGGCAAACGATCGAGTCGTCCGCTCAGCTTTTACGATCTCTTCCGAACCGACGGTTACGACAGTTATCAGGGCGTCGCAGTTCTGGGAGTCACTAAAAAGTGCAGAGAGTTTAGCGGGTCTACTCAGTAAGCAGTGAGTTGTAACTCTGGGCGCGGCATCTGTGCTGCGCTGCGCGTCTCTTGTTCAGCAATGATTTCATAGATGGAGGATCTGTGATGATTTACCGACCCCCCTGTTGCTTGATAGCTGGCGGTTTAAGAGTTTCAACTTCGGAGATCGCAATCGGCAACACAGCCTCAACTGAAATCTGCGGCCACAGGTTTCGGCAGAAAATAATTGTTCTTATGTTTTGTCTTCTGCTCGTTGCGTTCAGTCTTCCTTATTCAGTAGCAGCTCAGTCGGTGACCGCGACTTTGAGTGGAACTGTACTTGATGAAAGGGATGCGGTCATCCCCGGCGCAGAGGTGGCGGTAGTGAATGTCGGCACGGGCGCACGGCGACAAACGGCAACGAATGAAGAAGGGTATTTCATCGTCCCGCTCCTTCCTCCAGGCACGTACGTAGTTAACGTGCAGCAAAAAGGTTTCGCTCCCGTTGAGGTGCAAAACGTTGTCCTGAACGTGGGTGATCAGAAAGCACTCCAGATCCATTTGAAGGCGGGGGATATCAGCGAAATGGTGCAGATAACCGGAGAAGCGCCGATGATCGATGAATCACCGGCTGTTGCGACTGTTGTTGACCGGCAGTTTGTCGAAAATCTGCCCTTGAACGGTAGGAGCTTTCAGGCGCTGATCGCGCTCACTCCGGGCATCGTGCTGACCAAAACGGAGTTTCAAAACTCCCTAGGACAATTCAGCGTCAACGGCCAACGCACTGATACCAACTACTTCACTGTGGATGGCGTGAGCGCCAACGTTGGTATTCTAACCACCCCCGCACTCGGCACATCAGGTGCAGGTGCGTTGCCGGGGCTTACTGCTACAGGCGGGACGAACGGTCTTGTCTCGGTTGATGCCCTCCAGGAGTTTAAAATTCAAACCTCAACTTACGCGCCAGAGTTCGGACGCACACCTGGAGGTCAGGTCCAAATCCTGACGCGTTCCGGGACCAACGAGTTTCGCGGAACTGTCTTCGAATATTTTCGCAACGACGCGCTAGACGCCAACGATTGGTTTGCCAACCGCGCCGGGCTGCCTAAGCCTGCGCTGAGGCAAAATGACTTCGGTGGAGTATTAGGAGGCCCGATCATCAAGAATCGTACCTTCTTCTTTTTCTCTTACGAGGGCTTGCGCCTGAGGCTTCCTCGGACCAGTCTTACATTGGTCCCATCGCTCAATGCTCGGCAGATCGCGTCTGCGGGGATTCAGCCGTTCTTGAATGCCTACCCTGTACCGAATGGTGGAAATCTGGCGAACAACCGATCGGAGTTTAACGCCACCTACTCAGACCCCTCAACTCTGAACGCCACCAGCATCCGCATAGATCATACGTTGAGTGATAAGCTCACGTCGTTTGGCAGGTATAACTACGCTCCTTCAAGAAGCATTGTACGAGGTCGTCCTATCAATGTGCTCGAAGCAACATTAAACAAAACTGAGACTTTGACTCTGGGGTTCACTTGGGCGATCAATCCGAATATGAGTAATGAGTTCCGGGCTAATTGGAGTCGGGCTAGTGGTTCCCGGGTCACTTCTATGGATGATTTCGGAGGGGCTGTTCCTCCTCCGGATTCGGTTTTATTTCCCGCTTCCTCGTCAAGCCAGGATTCTCTTTTTACCTTTACTATTACAGGTACTACTGGACAGCTCTCGGCGGGGAGGGCAGGTTCCGAAAATATACAAAGGCAGATCAACTTGGTTGATTCCCTAATGATAGTGAAAGGAACTCATCAACTTAAGCTCGGAATTGATTACCGCTATCTTTCTCCGGTGAAGGGTGGTCGAAAATACAGTCAAGGAGCAACATTCTTGAATGTAGCTCAAGCGGTTAGCGGAATTGCGGCTCGTGTCGCATTCAGTACCTCTGATAGAATTACCCTCGCAATTCACAACTTCTCAGCCTTTGCGCAAGATACTTGGCGCGCGAGACGGCGACTGACGCTGACTTACGGGTTGAGATGGGAGCTTAATCCGCCTCCCAAAGGAAAAGAGGGGAAGGACCTCTTCACCGCCGTAGGTCTTGATAGTCTGGCGACCATGGCACTAGCACCCGCGGGCACGCCGCTTTACCAAACTACGTACAACAACTTCGCGCCGCGGATCGGGGCGTCCTATCTCTTATCTGACAAGCAGAGCAGGGAGACGGTGCTGCGCGGCGGGTTTGGCATCTTCTATGATCTGGGTTCCGGCGAAGCCGCCTCGGCATCTACCGCATTTCCTTACTCTAGAGCCAACACTCTAAGAAATATCCCGTTCCCCCCAAGCTCGGTCAATGCCACGCCTCCTTCCTTTGATCTGAATCCACCAGTCATCAATTTTATTATGGCATTTGATCCCAACTTGAAGCTGCCCCGGACTTACCAGTGGAACTTTTCAGTCGAACAGTCACTCAGTACTAGTCAGACGATAAGTGCCTCTTACGTGGGTGCGCAGAGCAGCAGACTTCTTCAGCAGGAGTTACTGACTGCGCCTAATCCTAAATTTAGCGCTGGCAGTGTCACAAGAAACACCGGCACATCCGATTACCACGCGATGCAATTGCAGTTCAACCGGCGTCTCTCTAAGGGGCTGCAAGGGCTTGCTTCCTACACCTGGTCTTCCGCGATAGACACTTTCTCGCTCAATTCTTTTACCTTCGGACGCGAAGGGCGCGGGTCGTCAGATTTCGATGTACGACACTCCTTTAACGCAGCAGTCACATACAACCTGCCTAAGGTGGATGCAGGTGTCATCGGCAAATCAATTTTACGAAACTGGTCGGTCGACACCATCTTCTATGCGCGGTCCGCGACGCCAGTGAATTTGCTTGGTGGATTCACCTTCTTGGACTCAATCGAGATACAGCAGCGGCCTGATTTGGTTCCAGGACAGCCACTCTATGTTTATGATCCGCACGCTCCGGGAGGCAGGCGCTTCAATCGGAACGCTTTCGCGCCTCCACCATCCGACCGGCAAGGAACATTCGGGCGTAATGTGCTTCGAGGCTTTCCGGCGTGGCAGGTGGATATGGCATTGCGCCGCCAATTTAACCTGACTGAGAGGATTAACATCCAGTTGAGAGCAGAGTTCTTCAACATTTTCAATCATCCTAACTTCGGAGACCCGGATTTCCTTGGAGGTAACGACATCTCAAGTCCTTTCTTCGGCGAGTCGTCGTCGATGCTAGGAAGGAGTTTGGGAGGCTTGAATCCGCTGTATCAGATTGGAGGACCGCGCTCCATCCAGTTCGCGCTCAAACTCAACTTTTAGAATAGGGTTACGTGGTGGTTCATGTGATTCCATTTAGAGGATTGTAACAATGCGCTTTTCTTGGCGATTAATTGTACTTCTCATTTCTCTCAACGTATTTATATCGGCAGTAAACTCTCAGCAATTCTTGGCCCCTTTGCCGGTAGAGGACGCAGTCGCTCAATTAACCTTGGGATCAGTTAGTATCTCCACTGACGGCCAGCGCATCGCTTACGTCGTGAGGGATTACCGACGCCGTGAGGCGTTAAATGATCCTAAGTCGACCCTCATCACTCCAACAGGTGTAACTAAGCAAGCCGACATCTGGATTACAAATTCCAGGTCCGGTGAAACGAAAAATCTGACCGGAGGAAAAGGCAATAGTTGGGGGCAGGCATGGTCGCCTAACGGTAGATGGCTAGCCTTCTATTCAGATAGGGATGGGCACCCGCGGCTGTGGGTCTGGGATGAGTCTACTGACAGACTACGACGCGTGTCGGATGAGTTCGTTCGCACCCTTTATTCTCACGAGAGAGTCAGTTGGACGCCGGACAGCCGAAGGGTTCTCGTCAAGTTACTTCCTGAAAACGGCGACATTAGAGAGGCTGCTGAACCTGCTGAAAATCGCTCCCAAGCTTTTGCTTCTTCGGTCGGCCAAACTGGAACTCAACGAATCCCCGCATCACCTACAGTCACTGTCTTTTCTTCATCGGTAACATCAAAACAATTAAACGGTGCGGAATCATTGGAAGTCATAGAAATCGCGAACCCCTTCGTGCAGAAGAGACTCGGTGATCTGGCGATGGTAGATGTTTCAAGCGGGAGCGTACAGCGACTAGTCCGCCGCGCCGAAACCCCATGGTATTCGATCTCACCTGACGGAGCAGCCGTCGGGTTCTCTGCTGTTAAAGGGCACGAAAAGAACTCGCAACAAGCAAGCTTCGATATTGCGGTAGTCTCGCTCCGCGACGGGCAGAAACGCGTGGTAGCGAGTAACGTTAAGCAAATTTGGGGCTCTTTTAGCTGGTCACCAGATGGTCGTTCATTGAGTTATTTGACTGCTAGTTCCGACCCTCTGGCTAGAACTGACTGCTTCGTCGTGTCAGTAACGGGCGGAGCGCCGCGAAATCTGACTCCAGGTGAACACCCGCGATTTGGTGATAATGATACCGCGGTGCCTCTATGGGATGCGGCGGGTAAATCGCTCTATCTACTTGGCGGTGATGCGCTTTGGCGTGCCTCCGTCGGAGATGAAAGGGCCTCGCAGGTAGCAAAGATCCCTAATAAGCGGTTGATTGGAATAGTAGCTTTGGCGGACGGACGCATTGCCTCAACCGACAGCGGTCGATCAGTAGTCATCACAACTCGTGATGATAGGACCAAACAAGTAGGATTCTACAAAATGGATCTTACAAAGGGTAAGTCCTCGCAACTCGTTGAGGAGGATAAGAGTTACAGTAAAGTCATTGGCTTTAAATCAGATGTCGCCATTGATGGTCAGGGCGCGAGTTTTATTTCACAAGATGCCGGGCACTGCCCGGACCTCTGGTTCGCGGGAATGAATTTCAAGAATCCACGCCGCCTCACACACGTTAACTCACAGTTCGATAAGTACGTGTTAGGGCAGAGCCGTCTAATTCAATGGGAAGGCACCAATGGGGAGAAACTGCGTGGTGCGCTGCTCCTCCCGGCAGGTTACCAAGAGGGCAAGCGCTATCCAATTGTGGTGTGGGTCTACGGCGGGGACTACGGCTCTGACGCTGTTAACACGTTCGGCATCATTCCTTCCTCGACATTTAACATGCAAGTATTAGCGACACGCGGCTACGCCATCCTCTATCCAGATGCACCCCTACGGTTGGGGACGCCGTTGAAGGATCTGGCGGCTACGGTGCTGCCAGGGGTAGATAGAGCGATAGAACTTGGTATCGCCGACCCCGATCGTCTGGGAGTGATGGGACACAGCTATGGCGGCTACAGCACCCTCGCGCTGATCGTGCAAACGACGCGCTTTAAGGCGGCAACCATTGGCGGTTCAGCAGCCGGAAATATATTTACGAGTTATGGCAATTTAACAAATGGTCTCCCCTCCTTCGTCGGCTACATCGAAAGGGAACAGGGCCGGATGGGGGGTACCCCCTGGCAATATCGGGACCGCTATATAGAGAACTCGCCATACTTCTACCTCGATAAGGTGAAAACGCCTCTATTACTGGCTCATGGAACAGTTGATACCATTCCTCTGTCGTGGTCGGATGAGACGTTTGTGGCGCTGCAACGACTCGGCAAAGAGGTGCAGTATCTTAGATATGCCGGAGAAGGCCATGTTATTCAAGGTTATGCCAATCAGGTGGATTTTTGGAATCGCAGGATCGAGTGGTTCGACAACTGGCTTGATATATCAAGGGACCAACAAGGGAATCTCGTGTGGGATGGAGAGAAAGTAAAGTTTCGCAACGGCGCGCCGACGAAATGAATTCAGACTTGGAAGCTATCTTACATGAGCCGTACTAAGCCAAGGGGCCTATCTCCGAACAAACTCCGGCCAACGTCGAGAACCAACTGCTTGCTAAGCTGCCAAGTGATGAATACCAGCGTCTCCTTCCAAGCTTAGAAGGTGCGTCGAACGTTGCAAATAGAAAAGCCGAGTAAGACTAAGCAGTGAAGTGATGAGTTCTGCCCTCAAAAACTCAAGTGAATGCTCTCAAGGAAAGCCCGAGTCCTGTTACAAACCGCTTGCTCGCGACCCTGCCGCGGGATGAATACGAGCGCCTCTTACGAAACTCTTAAGTAATCCGACTACCACGAAATAGAATTCTTTACGAAGCGGGCGACGAAGTGCCGTCTGCTTATTTCTTGATTGAGGGCATGGTGTCGCTGCTTGCCATCACTGAGGACGGCCAGACTGTTGATATCTGCACTATTGGGATGAAGCTGTAATTGGACTGCCAATCGTTCTGAATGTTCCCATCATGCCTTGCCGGGTCGTGACCCAACTACCATCCGAGGCGTTAGTCGTCAAGAGCAAGGTGCTCCTCTTGGAGTTCAACCGGGGAGGAATGCTGCAGCAACTATTGCTCAAACATGCCTATGCGCAACAATCGGAGATGATTCAATCTGCCGTCTGCCACTCGTTGCATACCATTCGGCAGAGACTCTGTTGGTGGTTGTTAGTCATCAGCGACTCCATGCAATCAAACAGCTTCGATGTTACTCAGGAGCACATTGCCAATATGCGGGCATCAGCGCAACCGCATCACGCTTTCCACTCGCGAACTTCTGCAGGAAGGGCTGATAGAATACGGTGGCGGTTGCATGAAGATTCTCGATCGCGCCGGCTTGGAAGGGGCAGCGTGCGAAAGTTATCGCATTGTCAAAGAAGGAATCAGTCAACACTCTGGTGTAATGTAGCCGGCTCGTGACGTTGAGGTTGAACGCGGTTGCCAGTGTCGCGCGCGATACGTCGCCAGGCACAGACGGATGCTCCGGTGATCACTATTGTACGTCAACGTGCGAGTTTGACAGTCGAGGATCACGTATAAGACCCATCTGGAATATTCATGACCATCAGAACTCATCACATCCACCATTCGCATCGCCATGCCAACCGTCATTGGCATCAAGGCAGCGCGTTTGTGGTTGTGATTCTGAAGCGAGAATAGCAAAGAGATTCATAACCAAAGGTTTCTAGGAACCCGCTGCCAGTTTCGAACTGGCGGCGGGTTTTTTTGTTTTAGCAGTCAGCGGTCAGCGGTCAGCGTTCAGCGGTCAGCAATCAGCAATCGGCGGACAGCGACCAGCAATCTCACGATAGATACGAGAAAGAAAGGATTAGACATGAAAGGATTCAGAGATCTCAAAGTCTGGGAGAAAGCACATGCTTTGACATTGGCTGTGTATCGAATCACAAGAACATTTCCGCGAGATGAGCTATAAGGACTGACTAGCCAGATTCGACGATCGTCCTCTTCGATTCCGGCGAATATCGCTGAGGGTTGCGAACGAAGCGGCGATGCTGAACTGGCGCGGTTTCTTCAGATCGCGATGGGTTCAGCCAGCGAGCTCGAGTATCACCTCCTACTCGCTCGCGATTTGAATCTCTTGCAAGTTTCCGAGTACGAACCTCTCTCCAACGATGCGATAGAGGTCAAGCGGATGCTTGCGTCTTTTCTCAAAAAGCTCAGAGCCTCTTAGCAGTCAGCATTCAGCGGTCAGCCACCTCTTAGCAGTCAGCATTCAGCGTTCAGCGGTCAGCCAGTCGGCAAGAGTACCGATATAAAGGATCTAGCTTACGGCTGAGTGCTGAGTGCTGAACGCTGATCGCTGTCTGCTGCACTGGCTCGATGCGAAGGGCTTGAAGCTCATGCTCGATCAGCATTACTCCGTCTGGAGGGGAACGGCCGTGATTGATGTGATTTCGGATTTCTGCGTTTGGGCTTTGCCCTCTGGTGTGCGGAAAGGCTCTGCCTTTCCGGCAAGGCACCACACCACCTAGAAGCCAGCGAAACAATCATTGCCGCGAAAAACGATGATAAGGGACCGCTGGTATCCGAGAGTGCGGACCTCCTCTATCACCTGATTGTCCTGCTGGTAGGTCGCGGAGTATCACTCGACCAGGTAAAGGATGAATTGATTACCCGTCGCAGTGAAGTGAAGCCCACGCCGGAATGAGAGAAGACAATAAATCTGAATTGAAATCTCTACTCGATTTCGCGGTGCGTCTGGCGCGCGAAGCGGGAGAAGTCGCGAACCGATATTTCAAAGGTTCTTTCGTGGCTGAGCGCAAAGCCGACAAATCATTGGTCACGAACGCCGACCGCGAAACTGAAGCATGCCTGCGAGCTGCCATTGCACAAGCCTTTCCCGAGGACGGTATTTTGGGTCAGGAAGAAGAGGAAGTAATCAGCACGTCCGGACGACGCTGGATTATTGATCCCATCGATGGGACCTACTCATTTGTTCATGGCGTGCCGCTCTATGCTGTTTTGATTGGGTTGGAGATCGATGATGAGTCCGTTCTCGGAGTAGTCAATCTTCCGGCCTTGAACGAGCTTGTTTATGCGGCACGTGGGTTGGGATGTTTTTGGAATGGTGAGGCCGCCAGAGTATCAGCGACGACGACTCTTGAAGAAGCACTCCTTCTGTCAACGGATTTCGGGACATGCGAAGCACATGGGGTTGGTCGCGCAGCCGAGGTCCTTCAAAAACATGTTCACGCAAGACGGACCTGGGGTGACGCGTATGGTCACGTTCTCGTGGCCACTGGCCGTGCCGAGGTGATGCTCGACCCGGTCATGAATGTTTGGGATTGCGCGGCATTGCTTCCGATTGTCGAAGAGGCTGGTGGTAGGTTCACCGATTGGCGAGGCCGAAGCACAATTCATGGCGGTAATGCGATTTCCACCAACGCACTACTCTTTGATCTCGTGATGAATGTCATTCGCGAGTACCCCTCATGATGATTCTTCCGGCAATTGATCTTCGTAATGGCCGTTGCGTTCGCCTCACTCAGGGACGGAGGGACTCAGCAAAGGTCTATGACGGCGATCCGGTTGACGTGGCCAAAGCGTTTGAGTCTTCCGGGGCGGAGATGCTCCACGTTGTCGATCTCGACGGTGTTCGCGGAACCTAACTCAAGGAATCGCCAAGTACTGCGAGATATCATCCGGGCTATAGATCTTCCGGTTCAATTCGGGGGAGGTCTGCGCAGCACCAGGGATGTCGAACAAGTGATTGAGCTAGGCGTAACCCGGGCCGTGGTTGGAACTGTCGCGGCCGAGTCGATTGAGAAGTTGAAGACAATGATCCGTTATGCGCGCCAACACCTCGTTGTCGGCATTGATGCCAAGCAGGGGCAGGTGGTGACACATGGGTGGGAGAAGGAAGAAGCTCTAAGCGCCGTGACTCTGGCGCGCCGCGTGGCCGAGATCGGGATCGAGCGAATAGTCTATACCGATGTTCTGCGTGATGGGATCCTCGAGGGTCCGAACATTGAACAGACCTGCATGATTGCTCGGGAATCAGGTTTGCAGGTTACGGCGTCAGGCGGAGTCCCTTCACTGGAAGACCTGCGTCAGCTCAAGCTCTTCAGTCCCTGCGGAATCGACGGCGTAATTGTTGGCAAAGCCCCTTACGAACACCGCTTCACTTTGGAAGCGGCGTTCAGCGCAATGACCTGAACACCTCCATTGCTTGCCAGTATTCATGCAAGCCCTTCGTTCTTGCTGCCAGTCCACCCAAACCCTTCACCACCGCGCCAACCCCCCAAAAAAGCCTAAAATATTTTCAAATCTCGTGTAAGAGAAATCGCCCGGTTCGTACACTTACACTATAGAGGGTGTTAACAGAAGGTTACGGACCACTGAGTAACTGGTTAGATTTGAAAATAGATGTCCGACAAACTTCAGTTTGTCGCCAAGTTCGACAAGCTGAAGCTTGTCGGACACATCAAACCGACCCAGTACGGACCGCTGAGGCGTCGATTTTCCGTTCGGGAGACCTGGATTCAACTAAGTAATTAGCGCGCAAACAAGCTGCGCGGGCTTTCGCAAGTATGGCTCTCATCGATCTCGGATCAGGAGTAGGAGCGGGTCAGGAGGCCCAGGTGTGCATTGATTCCAAGGTGATTGGCCTGATGCAGCGAACCCTAACCCTCGAAGAAAAGGTCGGTCAGCTCTTTGAAATGTTGCGCGATCCTATCTACCTCTACCTGATCACCGTGCTTGGCAATCAGGCAGAAGCCGAAGACGTCGCCCAGGAAGTCTTTCTGGAACTCTATCGCACTCTGCATCGCGGGCGAGTGATAAACAACGTTCGCTTCTGGTTGTTCAGGGTCGCCCACAACCTGGCGTTCAAACGGCGTGAGAAGAAGCAGCGTGACGAGAATATGGACACGCGCACCTGGGACGAGTTGCGGGAGCGGCTTCCCGATCCGGGTCTGAACCCGGAACAGAGAGTCTTGCAGATGGAAAGGTTCGAACGTTTGCACTCGGCGATGGCGTGGCTCTCACCGCAGGAGGTGCAGTGTTTGCACCTGCGCGCCGAAGGATTTCGCTACCGGGAGATCGGCGAAATCCTGCACATCAACGAGAAGACGGCGGCGGAGTTTTTACGACGGGGCATCAGGAAACTGATGAAGGATAACAATGGATAGTCTCTTCAAAACAATCAGCTCAGGCGGTAACGGCCATCCATCCGAGGATGTTCTGCTACTTCATGTGGACGGTGAGCTTGCTACAAAGGCCGTGACGACGGTCCGCGCTCATCTCGATGCCTGTTGGTCGTGCCGCGTGCGCACCGAGAAGATCGAAGAGGCGATCTCAACCTTCATTGATTATCGGAATCAGGTGCTCAGACCGCTGTCCACGCCGCCGCCAGGTGATTGGCGCGGGTTTGATGGAAGACTCAGAGGCTTAGTGTCTGAGGTGGGCCGGCCTTCTGTGTTTGCCAATCTGCGTGGCGCGCTGGGTCGGGTCTTTTCTATTCCGAGTGTCTCTCTCAATCTGGGATTCCTGATGCGCCCGATTGCGGTCACGCTGGTGCTGGTGCTGCTTGTGGCAGTTTTCCTGCGCTTCAACCGGACCTCGATTGTCTCAGCGAGTGAAATGCTTCAGCGCTCGGTCGCCGCACAACAAAACGAAATCAGCCGGACGCCGCAGGCCGTTGTCTATCAGAAGTTGCACGTCAGACGAAAGACCGCTTCCTCTCCGACTTCGCAAGCCTTCACCTGGGAAGTGTGGAATGACACCGTTAATTCTCGCACGCGGCGCTCAATGGAAGACGCTGCTGGGCGACGCTTCCTTAATGACGAGGTGAAAGCCAGCACCGACAACGCGGGTAAAGCGAACAATCCGCCCATCCAAAACGAGAGCACGCTTACACAACTGAGTTCGGTGCTGCGCGCCAATCACATGAACGGGGGCGTGCCGCTTTCAGCAGCTTCGTATCAAGCATGGAGCCGCTCGGTTGCTTCCAAACACGAAGAAGTTACTAAGACCACCAGTAATGGCCGCGAGACTTTGACGCTCCGAACTGCGGTGACTGGTCAGGTTGCGCCCGGAGCAATCGCGGAAGCATCACTGGTCGTACGCGCCAATGATTGGCATGCGATCGAAGAGCGGCTGCGCGTGAGAACTGACCAGGGTGATGAAGAATTTGAGTTAGTTGAAGCTGCTTATTCGGTTGTCAGTTTGAATACTCTCAGTCCTGAAATATTCAAAGACCAGCCCGTGGTCGCATCATCGCCCGCAGATAGTCCGTCGCCAGAGAAAAAGGAAGAAACAGCTAAACGCGCTTTCACCTTTGTCGCTTACGCCTTTGCCCCCGGCGGCTACTGCGAATTTGGAGCTGGAGGCGCTAGACCTGCTTCACAAGGTCGGGGCCGATATCAGCGAACAGCTAAACGTCACACGGACGGCGGACGGACGGCTATTGGTCGAGGGACTGGTCGAGTCTGACAAGCGTAAGGCTGAGATCCTCTCGGCCTTGTCGCCGGTGGCAAACAATCCTGCCATAAGGATAAAGATCCAGACGATCGAGGAAGCGACGCGTGCGATTGCCCGGCAGAAGCAGACACCGGGCACGGTTGACCGCATCGAGATCGAGAAGGGTGCTTTGCCTGTCGACGAAGACCTTCGCCAGTACTTCGCAAATCGCGGGGGCGATACAGACGCCGCGATCCGCTCTTACGCGTCGCGGGTAGTTGCCCGTTCGCAGGCGGCGCTGTTTCAGGCGTCGGCACTTCAGCGGCTTGCCAACCGGTTTACGCCCGCTCAGCTCGCGGCACTCACACAATCGGATCGTGCCAAATGGCTCGGCATCCTTCGCGGGTATGCTGCGAGCGTCCGGCGTGAGTCCGCATCGCTTCGGGGCGAGTTGAATCCCGTGTTCGGTGGGATGTCAGGCGGTGGCGATGGCGAGACAATCTCGAGCGACGCCGATCTGATCGCAAGTGCCAAACGTCTTTACGACCTGGCATCGGCGAACGACCGCGTCGTTCGGTCGGCGTTCACGCTGTCGAGCGGAGGTTCGGTGTCGGCGATCAAAACGGCACAGTTCCGCCGAAGTTTGGCGAGTGCCGAGAGCCTTGCCGCCGCCATAGAGCGTGCGAGGTAACCTTTGCGCTCTTTGCGACTTTGCGTGAGGTCATTTTGTCTGTGTTCTCAGTGTTCTCTGTGGCCAATTCCAAGACGGGTTTTCAAAAACAAATGAGGAGTGAACCAATGTCCAAAGTTAGATCTGTCCTTTTTGTCCTAATTCTCTTTGTGATCATCCCCACATGTTTCACTCCCTTGATCGCACAGACGGCGACCGCGACCTTGAGCGGCACGGTAGCCGATCAGAACGGGGCGGTCGTAGCGAACGCCGCCATCACCGTCGCCGACCCCGCAAAGGGCCTCAAGCGCAATGTCACCACCAACAGCGAAGGCCAGTTTACGGTCCCGCTGCTGCCGCC
>DATETN010000120.1:0-31139 GCA_035283645.1 Pyrinomonadaceae bacterium | reverse complement strand
AATTGGGGCTTTCTGAGTGTCACACACTTCTGAGTTGGTTATTGTTGAAAACAAAAGAAGGGGGGGCGCGTCTTTGTAGGCTGGATCTAAAAAGCACTACACACTGCCGTGTGTAGGATCTATTGTTTTGACACAGTCTCTGCCGTGTGTAGGATCTATTTTTCTGACACAGTCTCTTCATGTCGGGGGATTGTTAGCTTCGACCTACACACGACCTTAGATACTGCTTTCACAAACCGTCTCGCATGGCGGCAGCTCGTTCAGGAACATTGAACCGCATCGCGCGATAATCCCTGCCCAATTCATCCATTCGAAACTCCGGGGGTGCAGGACGTAACGTTCGGGGTTTCGCCAGATCGTAACGCGCCCAATTCGCAGCGAAGAATCGGCTTTTCCAATCCGCGACGCGTTGCCGCAACTCCTCAGTTAGCCAATGCTGAAGCAGCTTCCGCATGCTTCCCCATGCCTCGCCATCGCCGCCTTTCCTGAATAATGGCGAGAGAATCCGTCGCCGCGCAAAGCAAAAATCCGTTCGGGAAGCTTTAGGTCGATTATCTGATTCATCGCATAGCTGATAAGGGCACGACCAAATTTTCCTCTAATGGCAAGCCGCCGGGTCGCTACCGACTATTGATTGTAGTTGCTGGGATACTTTATACTCCCGCGCTTACGTTACCGCCAAAGCTCGAGGAGAGATACCGAGTGCAACGCACCCATCCGAAAATTGCTCTGCGCGGCTTCAAGCCGGGCGCTCGTGGGGCCGGTCAGGTGCTTGGCGAGTTGGAATCCGCGGTCATGGAGATCCTTTGGACGGAGTCGGGACAGACCGTGAACGAAGTCGAGGAGCGGTTGCGATACAAACGAGAGATCGCGCACACGACCGTACTTACAACACTTGACCGTCTGTATCGCAAGGGTTATTTGACGCGCCAAAAGCAGGCGAAGGCTTTCGTTTATTCACCTCGATACACACGCGCGGAGTTTGAACAGCGGCTGACGCAGGAGGTGCTGGGAGCGCTGGTCGGTCAATTCACAGAGTCAGCGCTTTCTACTTTCGTTGACCTTATCGGCGATGACGCCGGCACCCTCGATCAACTTGAAGCAAAGATTCGAGAGAAACGACGTCAGCGCGCAGAAAAGTGAATAAGGAAGCTACGAACTAGAGTGCTTATTACGGCCATTGAAAACTTTGTTCTCTTCAGCACCGTGTTTGCTCTCGCGGGCTTTGTACTGGCGTTAACAGTACGGCAAGCCACCGCGAAGGAATTATGGCGACCACGAGCTGCTCGCGTGGCGCGTCTTTACACCTCAGCAATCGTTACACCACCACTTGCTGCACTCTGGCTCGTAGCCGCTGCGTTTCTGCCACGGCTGTGGCTGACTCCAGAGGCCTTTGAAGCTGCACATTCCGCGCCGTACCATCAAGTTCATCTTGTTGGCGAGTTGACAATCGCACTGGAACCCACTCTTTCATATGCGCTCGCCTTATTTGTAATAGCCACCTCCGTCTTCTCTGTCTGGTCTAATGCGGTCGGCTCCTGGCGCGTCGGCAATGTTATTAGGCGGTTAGACTTGAATGCTGCCGCACCACCGACGGAGCAAGTTGCCCTCGTGAACGAAATCGCCGCGCAACGCACTCTCGCGGTGGGTTTGGTGATGACTGATTACCCACTTTCCTTCGTCTGGGGGTTTCGCCGCTCAAAGGTGATCCTGTCCTCCGGCTTGTTGCGAACACTTACTCCGAGAGAGCTAACGGGAGTGCTTGAGCACGAGGCCGAACACCATGCGCGCCGGGATAATCTGTTCAAACTCCTACTGTCGCTTTGTACATATACTTCACTGGTTTTCCCGCTATCACGCATAGTTCTCAGATGGCGTACGACCGAGGTCGAAGTAGCCTGTGATGAAGCAGCCGTGGCGCGCACCTGTGCACCACTGGAGCTTGCGGAGGCCCTGGTAAAGCTGCGACGTCAGACGATCCCAGGCTTTATTGCGCCCGAGCCAGCTTCCACCACGGCTGTGGTTTCAGGATTTGTTTCCGGCAACGCTCTCACGTTTCAGTACCGCGTGAGTCGCTTGCTAAGCCTTGTCGATTCAATCCCAAATTCTCCAGAGCCCCGAATTCACGGTTACGCAAAGAAAGCTACTGCATCTTTCATTACCGCCTCACTGGTAGCCCTGTTGGGCATTTCCGTCTTCGCGCCACTCTCGGTTCATCACGCCGCTGAAGCGCTCATCGACCTTCTAAAATAAGTAGGGACGGCCTTAACTTCATGCGCTCAACTCTTTCCCCAAAAACTACCGTCGGTCGTCAGAGTCTCCTGTTCAGTCTCATGATCGCGGTAGTCCTGGCTCCTTCGTGCAAGTCAGGTCAACCACCACTGGCCGAACACGAAGAAGAGGCGTTGGCTCGTACAGAGTTTACGGATCGCATTGAGAATTTTTTCGAGTACGAGCCGCTGCGGGCCGGTAAGCCCAGCCAGTTTTTGATTCACCTCACGGATCTCTCGGACGGGACTCCCGTCGAGAAAGCTGAAGTGATCCTGATCACACGCACCAAAGGCGGCAGCGAACTCACGCAAACCAAAGCACGGGTCGGCAAAGTGACGGGGATTTATGTCGCCGATCTAACCATTCCAGGTTCCGGTGACTACGACATCGAGTTTCACATCAGGAACGCGAAACTCGACGAACGGTTGCCGCTCAAAGACTTTAAGGTGGAGTAGGGAAACGTGAAAAAACGTATTCGAACTGCTACAACTTTACTTGTTGTACTCTGGCTGCCGCTTGTTATTTGGGCTCAGACACCCTCGTCGATCCAGCAACCTGTTGCAACCGGGCAGGGATCGGACTACCTCACGCTGGACTCTGCAACTGAACAGTTCCTGCGGAAGAATCTGATTGTTGAAGCTGCACGTCTCGAACTCGGTGTCGCGGAGGCCGAACGGGTTGGAGCCCGCTTGCGTCCACGGCCTGGACTGACCGTGAGCGCGGAGAATCTGCGTCTTTCCGGTCAGACCCCCGCTAGCAATCTTTACGAGTTTGGGGCCTCAGTTGCGCAGCCAATTGAAATGGGAAACCGAAAGACGGTGCGAATGGAAGTAGCAGAACGCACTGTCGCTGTCTCCGAAGCGCAACTAACCCAGGTACTCCGGCGCCAATTGTTCGATCTCAAGCGAACTTACTATGAGTCTGTCCTCGCCAGTGCCATCCTCGATATTGAGAAGGAAAATCGAGATAACTTCGAGGGTCTACTACGCTTTAACAAGACGCGCTTTGAGGAGGGATACATTGCCGAGGGCGACCTTATTAAGGTGCGGCTGGAACGAATCAAGTTTGACTTCTCGGTAGCAACCGCTGCTCTGGCTTTCAGAAAGACAAAGATCCGCCTTCTGGAATTGGTTGGCGATGCTGACTATGAACGGGCTGCGAGAATGGAGGTAAGAAGTAACTTCGATGTGCCGAATGTGAAGATCGATCTCGCACAACTGAAAGAGATTGCTCTCAACAATCGGCCGGAAATTAAGGTAGCGGAGGCAGAAATGGCCCGTGCTGAGGCTGTGCTCAAACTGGAACGCTCGGAAGCTAAAGGAGAGGTCACTCCCTATGTCGGTTACAAACGCGTTGGCGTCGACAACACGATTCTTGCCGGAGTTACCGTGCCGCTACCCTTTGGCAATCGTAATCAGTCCGGTATTGCGCGCGCTGAAGCCGAGCAGCGAATAGCGGAAACTAAGCTGCGGTTCGCTCGCAACCACGCTCTGGCGGAAGTGGAATCGGCTTTTCACGCTTACGAGACTGCGCGCGAGCAGATAAGAGCTTATGAGGGAGGGCTCTTAAAGCAAGCCGACGAATCGCGGGACATCCAGTTCGACGCTTATCAGGAAGGGGCGACTGAGCTAATCACCCTGATTGAGGCCCAGCGAACGCGTACCGAAGTGCGGGCGAACTATTACCGCTCGATTTTTGATTTCTACTCGAGCATTTTTCAATTAGAGCTGGCAACGGGCAGCGACATCAGGCTATGAGTAAACCAAACTCAGACGAAACGAACGTGCGTGTCACGATTGAAGAAACAATCCGAAGCAGCCGGAGCAAAGACTCGCGCCGTCAACAGATTGTCATCGTGGCTGCGGTAGCTGCGGTCGCAATGATCCTCATCGTAATCGCGTTCTTCTGGTTGCGCTCGGCGCGAGATATAAAAACCGAGGTCCCTGCCGCCGCCAGTAACCCTGGAACGGTAAAGTTTCTGATGGAGCAGCAATGGCTAATCCGGATGAAGCTGGCACAAGTCGAAGAGCAAACCGTGGCGCGACAGATTACCGCGACTGGGCGAGTTGTTCCGGCTGCCAACAGCCAGGCGCTCGTGGCTCCGCCTGTGAGCGGCATTCTTTCAGGAAGAGATCTGCCGCGCGTGGGACAGCGGGTCGCACAAGGACAGACCATCGCCGTCATTCAACAGATCGCCACGTCGGCCGAACAGGCCCAAGTGCGCGCGGCAGCGGCGTCCGCAAGTCTGGAGAACGCGCGGCTTGACGCTGATCGGCGCACGGCAGCGGGTGAAGTTGAAACGGCCCGGATACGACTCGATCTAGCAACGAAAGAGTCGGCGCGAGCGCAACGTCTCTATGATCGCAAGGCGTTCTCCGAACGGCAGCTTCAGGCTGCGGAAGCCGACTTGAAGGCGGCCAAGGCGACCTACGATGCGGCAGTGAAACGACTGGACGCGCTCACCTCATCCCAGTCGGTGGCCGTAGCCCGAGTGGGTGTTGGCAGCGCCAATGCCAGTTACACAGTAAGAGCACCGCTGAGCGGCTATGTTACCAAAGTAAATAAGTCCCTTGGCGAGCAGGTCGCTCCGGGTGAAGCAATAGTCGAAATCAGTAATCTCGACACAGTATGGGTCGAAGCCCCGATTTTTGAACGCGATCTGAACCGTCTTGCGGGGAACGTCTCTGCCACCTTCACCACGCCTGCTTATCCAAATCAGGAGTTCAAAGGCGTCGTGCTCGACGTGGGCGCGGTGATTGACGAGCAAACGCGCGCGGCCAAAGTGATCTTTCAACTGGCTAACGGTGGACGTGCGCTACGGCTGGGAATGCAGGCCAACGTCCGGCTTGATGCTGGCGAGCAAGTTACCGCCATGATGATTCCTAGAGAAGCCGTGCTGGAGCAGGAAGGAAAGAAAATCGTGTATGTGCTGCTGTCAGGAGAAAAGTTTGAAAGACGCGAAGTGACAGTTGGTGATGAGCTTGGCAATAAGGTCGCGGTGCTATCCGGCCTCCATAAAGGCGAACGCGTAGTAACGCAGGGTGCCTACCAACTCAAATTACAGGAACTGAAACCGGCCGAGGCCGGAGCGCATACTCACGAGACCTAGCGGGATGCACAGGCACTGCCTTTCGTAACGTCCTACCGGGACCAGGAGATCTCAACTTCAGAAAAGTAAGGTTAGACAGCTCATGCTGAACAAGATTATCCAGTGGTCATTGCACAACCGACTTCTGGTGATGATCACGGCAAGCGCCCTGCTCATTTATGGTGGTGTCGTCGCGCTGCGCTCGCCTGTAGATGTTTTTCCCGATCTGACTGCGCCTTCAGTAACGATTGTTACGGAGTCGCACGGTCTGGCACCGGAGGAGGTCGAAGCCCTTGTTACGCTGCCGATTGAAGCGGCTATGAACGGCACCGCAGGCGTGCATCGCGTGCGCTCCAACTCTGCCATTGGCATCTCGCTGGTCTTTGTCGAGTTCGAGTTCGGGACCGACATTTTTCGCGCTCGCCAACTCGTCACTGAAAAGTTGCAACAGATACGAGTGCCCGAGGGAGTCTCACCTCCGCTACTCGGACCTATCTCATCGACGATGGGTGAGATCATGATGCTTTCAATGACGGGAACGGCGACTTCCTCGATGGACGTGCGCAGTCTCGCTGACTGGGTGGTACGTCCGCGACTCCTGGGAGTAGCTGGCGTCTCGCAGGTCGTGATCATTGGGGGAGAAAAGAAGCAGTTTCAGGTGCTGGTCGATCCAGCCAAGTTAGCAGACCACGGACTAACGCTTGAGCAGGTGACGGAGGCGGTTGCCGCTGCCAACGCCAATGCCGCCGGTGGCTTTCTGGAGCGCCCGCATGAGGAGTTCTTGATTCGTGGCCGGGCGCGCGTCAACTCAACGGGCGACATCGCCAACTCGGTGATTGCGGTGCGCAATGGCGCCCCGATTCTCGTTGGGAACGTGGCAACAGTGCAGCTTGGTCCCGCCCAGCGGAGGGGTGATGGAGGCTTTAACATGCAGCCTGCCGTCGTCGCGACCATTCAGAAGCAGCCCAACGCCAACACGCTGGAAGTCACGAAGGCTATTGAAAAGACACTCGCCGATTTGAAGAACACCTTGCCCCCCGACGTAATAATAGACACCAAAGCCTTTCAGCAGGCCGACTTCATCAAGCGTGCTATCGGCAATGTCAAGCTGTCTCTGATAGAGGGCGGCATAATGGTGACGGTAGTCCTATTCCTTTTCCTGTGGAACTTTCGCACCACCTTCATCAGCCTGACTGCTATTCCGCTGTCGCTTATCACGGCGATACTTGTGATGAGCTACTTTGGCATCACCATCAATACAATGACTCTGGGCGGTCTCGCCATTGCTATCGGTGCCCTTGTCGACGATGCCATCATTGACGTGGAAAATGTCTTTCGCCGTTTGAAGCAAAATGATCATTCGCCCCAGCCCGAGCCTGTACTAGCAGTCGTCTTCAACGCCTCCAGCGAAATCAGAAACTCAATATTGTTTGCTACGCTGATCATCGTGCTCGTTTTCCTGCCGCTTCTCAGTCTCGGCGGCTTCGAGGGCCGCATGTTTGCGCCCCTTGCTTTCGCCTACATTATTTCGATTACGGCATCGCTCATTGTCGCACTTACCGTAACGCCCGTGCTTTGTTACTACCTTCTGGGCCACTCAAAGTTGATACATGACGAGAGGGACTCACGGCTCGTGGCGTGGCTAAAGCGCCATTACGCGCGCATCTTGAATTGGACGCTGCGACATCCTTACAAAATCATTGGTGCTTCTGCTGCGATGCTTCTGGTTGCGGTGCTGCTTTTTCCCTTCATGGGGCGCGAGTTCCTGCCGCCGTTCAACGAAGGTTCCTACAACGTCCTTGCCACGTTGCCTCCAGGAACGTCACTTCAGGAGTCGGTGCGCATCGGTAACGTCGTGGACAGAGCATTACACGAGGTCCCGGAAGTGGTTTCCACGACACGCCGGACGGGGCGCGCTGAAGCCGACGAGCACGCGGCGGGTGTCAATGCAAACGAACTGGAAGTTGTCTTAAGAGAAGGTGACCGGTCACATGCTGAAGTGACATCAGACGTTCGAGAGAAGCTCTCTCGTATTCCCGGAATTGATGTGGAAGTGGGTCAGCCGATTTCGCATCGCATCGATCACCTGCTCTCGGGCACGCGCGCCCAGGTTGCCATAAAGTTGTTTGGACCTGACCTCGCCACGCTCCGCTCAAAGGCGGGCGAGATTCGTGAAACGATGGCCGCGGTTGACGGGATCGTTGATCTGCTGGTTGAGCCGCAGGTCGGAGTGCCGCAGGTACAGGTCAACATGAATCGCCAGGCAGCCGCCGCCGTCGGCCTACGCGCCGAACACCTGGCCGATACCGTGGATGGCGCCTTTAACGGCCACATCGTTTCCCAGGTGCTCGAGGAACAAAAGACCTACGACGTACTGGTGCGCTTCAACGACTCCGCGCGGCAGTCGGTAGAATCGATCGCCGGAACGCTTATCGACACGCCCACTGGGACGAGAGTGCCGCTCGGTCAGGTCGCCGAAGTGAAAGTGGACCAGGGGCCGAACACGATCAATCGCGAAAACGTGCAACGCCGCATCATCATTCAGGCCAACGTGGCGGGTCGCGACCTGGGCAGCGTCATGGAAGAGGTGCGCGCGGCAATCGGACAAAAGGTGCAGTTGCCGCAAGGATACTTTGTGCAGTACGGCGGGCAGTTTGAGTCTCAGGAAAAAGCGTCGCGCCAGATCATGCTGCTTTCGATTGTCGCTGTCGCCGGAATCTTCCTGCTCCTGTACATTGCCCTCAAATCCGTACGCTCAGCAATTCTAGTCATGGCAAATTTGCCGCTCGCTTTGATCGGGGGCGTGGTTATGGTCTTTCTTTCTGGAGGAACGCTGTCAATCGCTTCGCTGGTGGGCTTCATTACTCTGTTTGGAATTGCGACTCGCAACGGCATCATGCTTATTAGTCATTACTCCCATTTGATGACAGAAGAAGGAGTCGGGTTCCGCGATGCCATCGTGCAAGGTTCCATGGAAAGGCTCAGTCCGATCCTGATGACTGCGCTAGTCACCGGCGTTGGCCTAATTCCTCTGGCCCTGGGCGTAGGCGAGCCCGGCAAGGAAATTCAGCAACCGATGGCTGTCGTTATCCTCGGTGGAATTTTCACCTCCACTTTCCTGAATATGATCGTGATCCCGGCGCTGTACCTGAAATACGGGCGCGCTGAACTGCCTCAGGAGATTCGTGAATACCCTGAGGCCCATGGGTTCGCGCCCGCCAGAGATTAGAAGGATCTCCTGACTAACAAAGGCACCTAAGATATTAATTGAAAGTAGATGCGAGAAAGTCTTTGGTTCCAGCCGCTCCAGTTAATTCAAGCCAAAACGGGCCATTATCAGGCTCGACCGTAATGCTCAGGCGGAGGAAAGGGCAGCATTGACGTTCAAGATTGACGAGCTGAACCAACTCCGCCAACCACTCTTCACTTGCGGGTAGTTGGTACGAATATCCATCTTCCAACTCCCTTGTTTCGATGACGGCGTTTCTGACTTTCTGCAATACATCGCGCCTTCGTTCTTGCAGCGCCGCATCAGTTAAGTTAAGCGACAGGCTATTGGTTCGTCCGCCACAGCGCCGGTAAATAGCAATCGCCCCGAGAAAGAGAAATGGCAAACCGATCAAGGCCAGCGAATGAGACGCAATCACCCTGTACTCAGCTGTTGGGAATCTCTCTGGCGCAAGCAGCTGGTGACTCGTCGGATGGAAGGCCATCGTAAAGAATACTGTGCGCTTCTGTTTTTCAAAGGCGCCTTGATGAATGATCCCAACGGAATTCTAATCACACCAACGGAGAATACGCAGGCAGCTCGCCAGATTCGGTTCACCAATGTTCGGCATATAGTTAAGATGAAACGCATCTTGAAAGCTTATATTCATGAAGCCATTGAAGTGGAAAAATCCGGTTTGAAAGTGAGTTTTAAAAAGACAACAGAATTTATTATTGCTGAAGAATTTCAAAATAAATTAGATGAACTCCCTGCCTTGCAAACTGCTTTTGATGCATTAACGCCAGGAAGGCAAAGAGCATACATGCTTTATTTTTCTGCACCCAAACAATCCAAAACCCGGGAATCAAGGGTTGAAAAATGTATGGGGCAAATTCTCAAAGGGAAGGGATTGAATGATCAGTAAGTCAACGATCTGAGCGCCGAGGGTGAGTAGCGATTCGACTATCGAGCGGGCCGCGACATCCGATACCCCAGCCGAAACATTAGTTTCAGGACTTGCGTACACGACATTGATGAAAGCGATTGTCTATCGCAACAGTGGCTCTGGTGAGGTGCTCAAGTTGGAGGAGATTGAAAAGCCGGTCCCCAAGGACGATGAGGTTCTAATCAAGGTACGCGCGGCTTCGGTCAATCCCTTCGATTACCACATGCTGAGACACGCTTGGCTGCGTCGCGTACTGGCCACGCTAGCCAAAGTAGAAACCACTCGGCCGGGCCGTGATGTGGTGGGACAAGTCGAAGCTGTGGGTTCGAAAGTATCGCATTTCACGCGGGGCGATGAGGTGTTTGGCGCGTGCAATGGGGCATTCGCCGAGTATGCGTGCGCTCGTGAGTCAGACCTCGCGTTGAAGCCGCATAGCGTCTCGTTTGCGCAAGCGGCGTCCACGCCTATAGCGGGACTCACCGCCTTGCAAGTTCTTCGCGACAAAGCACAGGTTCAGCCGGGACAGAGAGT
Organism: Pyrinomonadaceae bacterium; assembly: GCA_035283645.1. Classification (GTDB taxonomy): domain Bacteria; phylum Acidobacteriota; class Blastocatellia; order Pyrinomonadales; family Pyrinomonadaceae; genus PSRF01. The sequence continues at coordinate 21,095 of DATETN010000120.1, read as the reverse complement.
CTTGATTAATGGAGCGGCCGGAGGCGTGGGTACGTTCGCTGTACAAATCGCTAAATCGTTTGGCGCTGAGGTTACCGGCGTTTGCAGTACGAGGAACGTGGAGATGGTCCGCTCTATCGGGGCAGACAAGGTGTTTGATTACACTCGAGAGGATTTCACCAGCAGCGGCCAACATTACGACGTGATGTTCGACCTTGTGGCGAACCACTCGTTCTCAGAGCGCCGGCGCGTGCTGACTCCGAAGGGAATATACATCGGCGCCGGCCTCCTGGGCCGGAAGCTATCGCTAATCGGGCTTCTCACCAGTGGGATCAAAGAGTCTGTATTGGCCCTTTTCGTGACTCAGAAGTTCGGCAGTTTTATAGCGAAAGTAAACCAGAAAGACCTTATGGCCATCGGCGCGCTCATTGAGGAAGGAAAGGTAACGCCAGTGATCGACAGGGGTTACAGCCTCAGCGAAGCGCCCGAGGCTGTGAGTTATGTGGAAGAAGGGCACGCGCGGGGGAAGGTGATAATCGATTGTGTAAGCGGGGACATGTAAGGGGCAAGAGGAAGGGGTAACGGGAAAAGTCTCTACCGGTTCCAATTCGCCGACGACTATCTCACCAGTGCGACCAATGTATCTGCGAAGCGCAACCAAACGTCGGTGCCCGAGAGCATGATGCGCAGCGGGTGTGACGCGATCAGCAGAAGGGCGCCCCAAAAGTATGCTGGATGTTCAGCAGCAGCCAGAGCGCCAGCACTGCAAAGCGTTTGCGCTGCAGGATCACAACGAACAGAAGCAACAGAAATACGGAGATGAAAGCTTGAAATAGTCCGGCGGTGACTTGCCCGGAGAAGCGGGCAAAGAAGAGGTTTCCCAGCATCACGTTTCCCGGATTTAAAAACAGCGTTGGCGGGTGGCCGAAAAACTTGGGGGAGATGTGAGATCATACTTGAGAACGACTCCGTCGGCGCTATCGACACGCGGCTGTGGATAACCCAGTTTCCTGATCACATCCTGCGCATGCGCACGCAAAGCCGCTGGCGGTCGGTCCAAACGCGTCTTGCGATAGATGGCCGTGTAGATAAGCCTACTGTCACTTATGTTTGGCTGAGTGCCATCGACGGAACTATTCTTAAAACTCACGATGAAGCAGCCAAGCTTGGCTTTGGTGACGGCCTCGTTGAGGCGGATGTGCTCAATCGCAAAGCCATTAGTCTTCCTCAGCCGGCGTATCATAATCCCGCGTTGTTCATTCAAGTCAATATTTCACTGTTGGTTTTGCTGTATCCTCACTGCCAGGAGCGGAATGCCTTCAGGGTTTACAGAGGGGGTTAAATGAAGAAGAAATTGTTCCTCGCGGCGGCCCTGTCAGTATCGGTGGTGGTTGCGGCGACTAAAGTCAGTACGTGGTTTGTCTCCGCTGAACGTGACGCCAATATTGAGTTCATAATTGGCATTTTAAGGGCGGATGGCACGCTTCTGCCTTTTGCTCAATATGGAAATGGCGGTTGGTTTAATCCGTGGCCTAAGCCCGCGGATACTCAGAATGTGTACGCTGATAATCGTGAGTTGATACCCCATTCTTTAGGCGACTTGCGCGAGCCTTGGTTCAAGCAGTGCGGGAAAATACCGAACACATGGTACTTGTGGTCAACACCTGAGACGCTTATGGTGTTGCGAGCTTCGAAACTCGTGCAAGTTGAGAATCATTCGCAAACGAACTGGGCCTTGTTAACTGATTTTCCTAAACAGATCTCAGAAGGCCATCATAAGAATTTAGGTGTAGTATTGAATGCGAAGCATAAAATCGAACCATGGATTCAGATCAAGCCAGAGTCCAGTGAAAATAAAGAGATTTGGTCCTTTGTTAAGCAACTTTTTGATGAGGCTGAAACTGCACAACTCGATCGGATTCGCGCAGAACACCCGCAGGGCTTCGCGTCCTCAACGCACCGCGCCCTCTTTTTGACGAGAGATGACCGAAGGAAGATAAGCACATCTCTTACTCATCTATACAGAAGCAACTCGGCAAACAACGGCGAATACCTTTTCTACTTTGAGGCCGAGAAGGAGTACCAAACACCAACCGCCCCAGGGCGCCAGGATTGCAACGACATTTCCTTGTTTCAAGGATGGATTTCAACTCAGGGCAAAGGCGGCCTGGGATTGTTTGACAGCCGGGTGTTCTTCACGAACTGTGACCGGAAAGGGCCGAGCTTTACGACGCCATTGGGAATTATGAACGTAGGCAATCGGAGTTTTTTGTTTGTTACAGAACATGGTTGGGAAGACGAGAGCTATATCATTCTTGAGCTAGACCGTTCCGGGCTTCATCGAGTTCTTGAAACGTTTGGAGGCTGACCGGAAAGATTCAAGCTTTTTGGTGCTCGGCATCATGCAGGCGTTAAATCAAACATAGATTTACATAGCGATTGTGGCGGACTGCTCACGTTAAACGGAATCACGGCTCACAATCACCGGAATACGCAGTAAGCAAATTAAATAACATACCATGACAAAGAGAAATAAGAGCAGCAATAAAAAAGAGTAGTACTGGTTCAGTTTCAAATCTTGAGTTCGAATATTCAACGGTTCTTGGGAACGCGGGCGTCTCGCCCGCATTGAGCGTGCAGCGCGAAAATTGATTGCGGAAAAGAAGAAGATGCAACAAATTGAGCACCGTGCGGGCGGGGACGGCCGCGTTCCCCCGAGTTCCTAATGAGCCGTTGAATTTTATTTTCAAGTTTCAAACTGAACCACTACCAAAAGAGTTGTCACCCGAACAACGTGAAGGCAGTCATACTATGGCGCCAGGGCGTTCCGTGGCTCGCTAGGGGTCTAAATTTTGCCGTTTGGATAAGTAACTTTGTAAATAACTTTCATCGAGAACCCGCTAATGCTGTACGCAACCCTTTTTAGCGACGACTCGGCGCTGCTTTGGTTTTTATCGCTTCAATGCTTTCGCGTGAAATCCAATCTGCTTTCGCTTCGGTTCAAGCGGCGTCATCAATTGTCGAATCGCATCGAACACTACCTTAAACTGGCGATCGTATTTCCGTTCCAATTCTTCCAGTTTCTTTGCGAATTCAGCGTTGGAAGACAGCATCTGACGCAAGCGCACAAAAGCGCGTACGACTTCAACGCTCGCTCGTACCGCTTGTTCACTATTCAGAACGTTCGCCGCCATGATCGCGCCGTGTTCGGTAAAGGCGTACGGAAGATAGCGCCTGCCACCGTGTGATCTTGAGGTCGCAATTTGCGACCTCAAGTTTGTGGGACCGACTTCACCTTCCATATTGGCGAACTCTTCTTTGGTTAGTTGAAACATGAAGTCCTCCGGAAAACGTTCGCGATTACGTCGTACCTGTTCATTGAGTCGCTTGGCAGTCACTCCATACAGCTTGGCCAGGTCGGCGTCGAGAATTACCTTCTCACCTCGAATTAAGAGGATGGCGTGCGCGATCCGTTCTACTGGAACTGTTTCGAGGGCTTTACTCATGAGCGATTGTCGCCCTGTTTGCTGCCTACCGCCTTCTGCCAACTGCTTACTATCGTTTCCTGATCTCTGACCTCTGTTCTTGCGCTTGCTGACACTCGATCGGCGTGATTTCCAATTGATCCATCCAAAGCATTGCGTCAGTCTAGAACTATTGCCTTAGGGCGCAACCTTCACATTGAACTCTTTGATTTCGACCCAAGCATGGGTGTGCGACAAATTTTTAGGTGCTCGCGGGCGTGATAGAGATCAACTATCTGCGTCGCTCCAGGGAAGTGCTCCTCAGCGATACCCCAAACCCACAGCGCTCCGTCACCAATGACGATCACCTGCGCCGCCCGTCTGAGCCCGCGCCGCGCCGCTTCCCCGTAGATGCGCCAGCCAAATTCCGCTGCCGGCTCAATCGCTCCGACATACGTAGTGGAGGCTTGATCCCGCACCGGGCGACCTCTTTCATCAACTCTCGTCTGCGTAAAAACACAACCCAGCTTCGCCTCCCGCGTCCGTGCCTCTCCGCTCTCCGATTTTCCCTGCCGGCCCACCGTCTCGCGCTTGATCACAGTAGGTATCCGTGATCCGCCGGCAATTGTTTCCCCGCCAGCGAAAAACCCACGTTGACATACGGAAGGTGATCCAACTCAGCTACTCTTTGTTCTAGTGCTTCGATCAAGGACGAGGACCTCCTTAGCTCAAGTGAGAAGAACTAAAGGAATGGGTGGATGATGGTTCTCCTACTGGGATTAGAGTGGCCTGAGTTTACAGTCGCATTGACGAGATTTCAATCCTCCGCATGCGCCTACGGTCCAATCAGTGCTCATCATACCGGCGTATGCCTCGGCTGAACGAATTTTGTGATAAGTGCGGACAGCTAAGGGGTGTGCCTAAATCAGACTCGAAGCGGTTTTGGTTTGCCTCAGAGTAGAAGTGAGGAGCGTAAAGGCTAACAGGAAACGCAGTCCCCAAAAAGTCCCCAACGCATCAGTGAAGCCGTAAGTTTTTTAGATACAAGCCAGTATTTACGCGCCAAGCGGTGGTCAGTATCGCTTAGTCTGGTTACATATCAACACGTACCGCCACCATCTTAGCCCCCTCTTTACAGTCAATAGCATCGACTCCAGATTTTGGCATCGCGATTGCTCCTTAACCGCGTATCCGACAGCGAGAAGATCAATCATGAGTTTCGCGTCAGGAAATCGGTTAGCGACGAGTTTCCCTAACGATTGTGGTTGTGGATTTATTCCCAATCCAAATGGCGAAGCTATGTATTTCCCCACCGAAGAGTCCCAAGCAGCCCTTGGAGCAAAAGGCCGATAGGGTTACCGGTGACAGAAATTGGGCTCTTGGAAAAGAATCCCTGGATCGGCCTGGTACTGGTGGATAGCTTGACCATCGGTGAGAGGATTGAAGAGAAATGAGATTCAAACCGGGGGCAGCGACAAAAACTCTGATATTTGTGTTTGTCCTGGCCTTGATTGTCGCCATTATTGCTGTCTCACTATGGACTCAGCGCGCTGTCAGTAAGCAGTTTGTTACAGCCACTGTCGACCGGGGTACCATTCGCCACACGGTTACCGCCACTGGAACTCTCGAGGCAGTGACGACAGTCCAAGTCGGCAGCCAAGTGTCGGGTACCATCTCGGCCCTTTATGCTGATTACAATTCCCGCGTCCGCAAAGGAGAGATCATTGCCCAGCTTAATCCCACCATCTTTAGAGCGCAGGTGGAATCGGCCCGCGCCAACCTGTTAGCCGCGCGGGCCAGTTCGGCCGACGCTGAAGCGCGAAAGCAGGCTGCCCAGTCAACCATCGAAAACCAGCGCGAAGCAGTGATGAGCGCTGCCGCAAACCTTGAGGCTCTCAAAGTTCAACGGGACGACGCGCTGGACTTCCTCCGACAACAGGAATCACTCGTTGCCAGTCAGGTGATCTCACAGCGCGAACTGGAATCGGCACGGGCCAGCTATAAGTCCGCCGAGGCGCGCTGCCAGCAGGCCGAGGCGCAACTCAGCCAGGCGCGCACCCTTGAAAAATCAGCCAGTCGATCCGGACTCGCACAAGCCGAGGCTCAGGTCAAGCAGGCCGCAGCACAGGCACTACAAGCTGAAGCGGCCGTGCGGCAGGCGGAAGAGAATCTGAGGAACGCCACCATCTACTCGCCGATTGAGGGCGTCGTCATCTCGCGCAACGTGGATGTGGGCCAGACAATCGCCGCGAGTTTTCAGGCCCCTACACTCTTCACGATTGCCAACGACCTGACTCACATGCAGGTCATCGCCAATATTGATCAAGCCGACATCGGCGTCATCAACCCCGACAATCGACTAAGCTTCACGGTGGATGCCTTTGAGGACGAAACATTTGTCGGCACGATTCGACAGATTCGGCTGAGTCCTCAGACCGTTTCGAACGTCGTCACCTACAAAGTGGTGATCGACGTTGATAACCCCGAACAGAAACTGATGCCGGGAATGACGGCGAATCTCATGGTGACTACGGCTGAGCGTGACGCCGTGCTGAAGATTCCTAACGCGGCACTACGATTCACTCCACAGGGAGCAACGCTCCAGAAGACCGAGGCCACTCCGAGTCAGCAGGATAAAGGCACACTTGAGTCTCCAGGCGAAGCTTTAAGTGGCCGAACCCGAACTGTGTGGGTGGCAGACAAAGAGAATGTTCCTCAGCCAAGAAAGATCAGAATCGGCATCACTGACGGAATAAATACTGAGGTGGTCGAAGGCGAGTTGCAGGAAGGGGAACAAGTCATCATCAGCCAAAAACTCGAAGGCGCAGACTAAATCCCATGTTGTCACTTGCCGAACATGCAACCGCGATTGCAGAGTCAGAACCTGCACCCCGGTCCGCGAACGAGGTCATCAGGCTCGAAGACATACACAAAGTCTACCGCATGGGCGAAGTTGAAGTTCCGGCTTTACGAGGATTTTCGCTGACCGTTCGTGAAGGTGAATTCGTCGCCATCATGGGCGCTTCAGGTTCGGGCAAATCGACGGCGATGAACATCATAGGCTGTCTCGATCAGCCGACTCACGGGAAGTATTACCTTAATGGTCAGGATGTTTCTGAACTCACTTCCGACGAGCGCGCCGAGATCCGCAAACGGAAAATTGGTTTCATCTTTCAAAGCTACAATCTGTTGGCGCGCACCCCGGCGGTCGAGAACGTAGAGCTGCCGATGATTTATGCCAACATTGACCCCGCCGAACGGCATCGGCGCGCCGCTGCTGCGCTGGCTTCAGTAGGGCTGGAGGGTCGCGAGCAAAGCTTCTCGAATCAACTCTCGGGCGGGGAGCAGCAGCGCGTCGCGATTGCGCGGGCACTGGTTAATCAGCCGGTGTTAATTCTCGCCGATGAGCCTACGGGAAATCTCGATTCGCGCACTTCGATTGAGATCATTGAAATCTTCCAGCGCCTCAACCGCGAGCAGGGAATCACTGTGATTGTCATCACGCACGAGTCTGACATCGCGCAGCATGCCGGACGGATCGTCGTCTTTAAGGACGGGAGGATTGATAAGGATTATCTGGTGAAGGCGCCGCGCAATGCTGCCGGCGAATTGCGCGGTGAGCACACGGAAGTATCAACAGATCAACTAGGGCTTCGCCGCGGAGAGGCTTTGCACGCTTCACGGTTGACTCACGCAGTCACCTTAAGTACGGCCAAATTACTGATCATCTTTCGGGTCGCGGCACGCGCCCTGCTGCGCAACAAGGTACGCGCCGCATTAACCATGCTCGGCATAATCATCGGAGTCGCCGCAGTGATTACGTTGGTCAGCATTGGTCAGGGTGCGCAAGCGATGATTCAGAACGAGATCGCCAGTATGGGCACCAACCTTCTTTTCATCGGGGCGGGGTCGATGGATGCAGGTGGTGTACGAGGAACCGCAGCCGCACGGACACTGACGGCGGACGACATCACAGCCATCAAACGCGAATGTCCCAGTGTGGCCCTGGCCAGCCCCTCAGCCAACGCCAGGGCCCAGCTCGTTTATGGAGGTAATAACTGGAACACTCAGATTCAAGGCGTCAATGAGGAATTTCCGCAGATTCGCAACTGGCAGGTGGCAAGCGGAGAGTTTCTCACCGAAGCCGATGTGCGCAAGTCAACTCGCGTGGCAGTGCTGGGTCAGAAGATAGTTGACGAACTGTTTGGTGGCAGAAACCCGATTGGCGAAACGATTCGGGTGGGTGAACTGACCTTTCAGGTGATTGGCCGGATGACTCCCAAGGGACAGGATATGGGAGGACGCGATCAGGATGACGTTATGTTCGCGCCTTTCACGACCATTCAGAAGAAGTTGCTGGCGGTTACCCACGTCGAGACTGCATTTGTTTCGGCAATATCTCCTGACGCTACCAAGAACGCTGAACAGGAGATAACAAGCCTGCTGAGACAACGTCATAGACTCAAGACTGGCGAGGAGAATGATTTTCACGTGCGCAATTTGTCTGATGTCGCCTCAACCGCTGAATCGGTCACCAACATCCTGACGATCCTGCTGGGTAGCATTGCCAGCATTTCGTTGATCGTGGGAGGGATTGGAATCATGAACATCATGCTGGTGTCGGTCACTGAAAGGACTCGGGAGATCGGGATCAGGCTGGCGATAGGCGCACGTGCAGCCGATGTGCGGGCCCAATTTCTGATTGAGTCAATCGTTCTCAGCATGGCGGGCGGCGCCGTGGGGATTGTGCTGGGAGCATTACTTTGCCTGATCCCAAAGTTGTTTGGCTGGTCAACCCCTGCCTCACTAACCGCGATCCTGGTGGCGGTGCTTTTCTCTGGCGCGGTAGGCATCTCCTTTGGATATTACCCAGCCCGCAAAGCCGCGAACCTCAATCCGATTGAAGCATTGCGTTACGAATGAAATTGGAAGTGTGGGACTAATCGAAGACGTGAGGGGTTGAAAACCAAGGTGACCGAGTTAGATAATCAACGCTGATTGCGCGTTGAGATCTGAAGCAAGTCAGCGGTGCGACTTTTGTAGCAGCGAGCGTGAGACTCCCCCCACAAGGGGGTGGCATCCTGACCTCGCAAATTAGTGGGCGCGATGCTAAAAAAGATCCGTAAACTATTAGAACGCGCCAGCGTCCGTAATAAGATCTTTCTTAACAAGATTAAGAACAGTGGTGACGTTGAGCCCTGATCTAGGATCCGTTTGGAGATCACGAAACTGAAGCAATCGGCTATGAGCGCGGGGCGTTTACGGGCGCAAACGAGAAGCGGAAGGGACTATTCGAAGCCGCACACAGAGGGACTATTTTTCTTGATGAAATTGGCGAAATGTCAGCGGCGTGTCAAGTGAAACTATTGCGCGTTCTTCAGGAAGGCACGATTAGACCAGTTGGGGCGCGTTCAGAAATGCATGTTGACGCGCGAGTAATAACTGCGACGAACCGAAACCTGGCTCTTGAGATGCAGGCAGGAAGATTCCGGGAAGACCTCTTCTATCGGATCGCCGTGTTAGCAATCAACACTCCGCCGCTGAGAAAACGGGTATCTGATATCCCACTGCTGGTCGATCACTTTTTGTGCGAGGCGGAGAAGAGATCAAAGTGCTCTCGCAGAGTTGAGGAAGAGGCGATCACGGTATTGTCCAAATACCCTTGGCCGGGAAATGTTCGGCAGCTTCGGCATGTAGTGGAAAAGCTCGTTGCAACCACTATGGACGGCGATCTGATATCCGCAGACTTGGCCCGACAGGCGCTACCGAACGGGCATTTGGCAGCCGCAAGTGCACACGTGCCTCTTCTGTATCATGAGAACGATTCACTCGAAGCCTTTCTCGATCGGACACTCCTTACCCTGTATGAACAGTTGCTCGCCAAGTCCGGCAGTCACAGTCAGGCTGCGCGTTTGCTACAGATTGATAGAACTTCGCTGTATCAACGTCTCGGAACGCGCACGAAGGCGCATTCACGGGAATGACTCGCCTAGGTGACCTTTCCGGTTGGATTAGTTACTTAAAAACTTGGTTTCCAATACATCTCCTGTTCATACACCCCTAAGGATCTCGCCTTTTAATGAAGGTTGACTGAAATAGTCACGGTGAAGTATTGTTCGCGTTTCAACAACAGGCTGGTCCTCAGAGCCTGCGACGTGCCGCACTCTCCTTGTGCCAGCCTCAGAAACTAAACTTTTTGATGTGTCAACCATGATTAGATCTCTTAATCAGGGTACACGCGACAGGAGGGGACTGAGTGAGCGATATGCTTCGCCTTATCACCTGCTGCTTGCGATAGCTGTGTTCCTGTCGGGAGCCCCATCTGTGTTTGCTCAAGAGACAGGTAACACTGGGTCACCAGCAGTAGCTTTCGTTCGAATTAGGGTTAACATCGATTATGACGACTCCGATCAGAACTTGAAACAGCTGCAAGAATTAGCAGCCTTTCTGAAGCCAGCAAAGACTGTCCTAAGACCTGGCGAGACTCTGTCTGCGTTTATTTTGAGACTCTACGGTTTTGGTCCAAGCGACGGGATACCGAGAACATATCAGTTACTTGAAACTGAAATCTTGCGCCTCAACAATTGGGCTCAACCGGAGTCTGCGATAGCTGGAGAATGTTTTGTTCCACGAATACCTAGACGGAGAGGACAAAAGTTGTTTGCTTCAAATCCCTATTATTCTGTCCCTGCGATACGGAAGACACATGGAGGAATGGCAAGAGTCGACGAACCGCCGCAATGGTCAATCGACAGTATCGAATCTGGCCAAATCGTGAGAAGCGAGGCGGGGTGGAAGCTCACAAATACTAGCAATGACAGAGACGCAGAGAAAGCTTTGAGGAGATAGTCGAACGAGAGAAGAGCGCGATAGATTTAGAACCTCACCCTTCATCTCATCCTCTGTAAATCAGCGCGAGTGGATGATGACAGGTAACAATGCAAGTTGTTATAGCAGAAATGTCGAACCATCAAACGTCAGATCGGATTGCAGCCGATAACTGAATCCATATCGACGCGCTTGGCTACCAGCGATGCAGTAGGTCTGAGTTAGAATAAATACCTACACAAGTCAAACCGGCAAGGCCCTGCATGAGATTGCTATGAAGTGGGTCACACGCGAAAGGATTCGTGTTAATCGGGCAGCAACATGCTGGCTGATCCGACGGTTTTTGGATTCTGAGGCCGAGTTTCTTTTCGTGCCGGCGGAAGAAGTCGCTTCAGTGCAGGCATCAGAAGGTGCGATAGGTTTTGACGCGCCTGGCGCTACCTTTCCGCACAAAGATGCGCAAGGACGGTGCTCCTTTGCTGCGCTCGTACACGAACGACTAGCGGATAATTCGGCACTCGTTGAGCTGGCTCGCATTGTCAATGCTGCTGACTTCAAGGATCAGTTGGATTCCCATCCGGCAGCCCGCGGTCTGGCATTGATTAGCTACGGCTTCCCGCTCGTGACCAAAGATGATCATGAAACGGCGCAACGCGCTGCCTTTTTATACGACGCTCTTTATGCCAGCTTGAAGAAACATAAGAGATAAGGAATCAAGGAGGATCGATGGACGATATATCGAGAAGAGATGCGATATCGAGAGTGGCGGGCGTCACCGTTGGATTTGCGCTAGGCCTGACGGGTGATCCGCGCGTGAGTGGAATGGAGCTAGCAGACGGCAGACAGGATACAAGCACCCTAGCCATGACAGCACGTGCTTTTCGCGGCCAGCATCAACCGCGACCACTGCCTTTTGATCCGGCGAAACTAAGAGGGATCTCGGAAAAGCTCATCCGCTCGCATTGGGAGAATAATTACGGCGGAGCGGTTAAAGCCCTCAACGCCGTGGAACAACGGCTGAGTGCCATGCTCAGAGAGAAAGATCTTCCTGCCTACATCTATGGTGATCTCAAACGAGAAGAGTTAGTACGCAGTGGTTCCGTTGTGCTTCACGAACTGTATTTCGCCAATCTCGGGGGCGAGCCGAAGCCCGGTGGGAAGGTACTTGACCTCATCAAACAGTGGTTCGTTAGTTATGAGCAGTGGGAAGACGAGTTTAAGAGGACCGCTAACGCTCTGAGTGGTGGTTCTGGCTGGGTGATCTTGGCGCACAACGCTCACACGGGTGAGCTTCACAATTATTGGGCGTGGGATCACATGCACAATGTTCCCATGGGCCGCCCATTGCTCGTTCTTGACATGTATGAGCATGCCTACCAAATGGATTACGGCGCGGCGGCAGCAAAGTACGTAGATGCTTTTATGCAGAATGTAAACTGGGAAGAAGTGAACCGCCGAGCAGAAGCTCTATCAAAGATGTAAACACTGCCGAACCGCTAGGAAGTTCGAGTGTAGAAGGGAATCCGCCCAAGTGATCATTTCTACTTACTACTCACCGTAAGATCGTCGAAATGCGTTTGCGCGTCAGCTTCGTTACATTAAAGACCGATCGTTCGTTCTTTGCTAACTGCCCCATCACGTTGGCCTTACTGGGCGCGGACACGTCGCGAAGATCTTCCACTCGCCAACTTCATTGGTGAACCCTGCTACGATCGCCCCCGTCTTTTCGGCGTCGAAGTTCCACGACCTCCTTCCATCTGAGCCGCCGATGTTAGAGGCAATGATGCAGCCAACAGTGCTAACACGCTCTTCCTCAGAATACTTCTTCGATTTCTCATCGTCTCCTCCTACTTGCGCTACCGAGAGATGGGCATAAAGGCCACGCGCTTAGGCGCTCTGCCGACCTTAGCTTTGGCGATCGACCGCATCTTGCCTTCCGGTGAGACCTCGACAAGTTGAAGCGTCCCGTCTTCGATGTTGCTGACAAGCGCGCGGACTGGACTGCCTGTCGGGCTCGGAATTCGCTCAACGCAGCACGGCTTCGCCACACCTTCGGTAAGGCGGTCTAGTTGCCTTCCGGACCTAACATCAACAGCGTCTACATAGGACCGCCCCTCATTCGCCGCTAGGACAATTCCGGGGAAGACGGTCTCGACTCCGTGGTAAGTCACTTCCTGCGGAGCGGTGTTATCGGCCGGAGGGGGAAGCGCAAAAAGTCGCGTGACCTTACCCGACTCGGTATCCATTTCGAAGAAGCCGTCCACCCAAAATGACCCGAAATAGATTTTCGATTCGTCAGGTGCAAAGGTTAGGCTCCGGGGGTTGACGTTGATCTGGTGGAACTTGATTAACTTCCGATCCTGCGGATCCACTATGGCAATGCCTGTGATCGTCTTACAGGTTAGGTAGGCAAGCTTTCGGAGCGGCCCGTATTTGATGACATGCGGCGCACTCGCGCCCTTGATGCGATACGCTTCTTTCATTGTTTCCACGTCAATCGCCACCACGTCGTCGCTGTAAAAGTTAGCGACCAGGATGTGTCTGCCATCGGGGGTGAGCACAATGTGATCGTTGAACATCTTGCCCACCCGCGTCTCGCCGAGCAGCTTGAAGTCAGTTGTGTCTTCTAATGCCAACGCTTCGGGCGGATTTCTCGAGCGGCCAAATGAGGAATTTCTAATTCGTGGCCGAGCGCGCGTTTACTCAACTGAAGACTTGGCAAACTCAGTAGTGGCGGTTTGGGGAGAAACTCCAATACTGCTCAAAAACATTGCCACCGTCCAGCAAGGGCCGGCGCTAAAGCGTGGCGATGGCAGCTTCAATGGCCAACCTGCGGTCGTTGCCACAATCCAGAAACAACCTAATGCAAACACGCTAGAGCTAACGGATCTTTCGGCGCCTTAAACAGAACGCTCACTCACGAACTCCCGAACCAGTCGTCACTGTTATCTTCAAAGCATCGAGTGAAATAAGGAACTCGATACTTTTCGCTACGCTCATTATTATGCTCGTCTTCCTGCCGCTCTTCAGTCTTGGCGGCTTCGAGGGCAGGATGTTTGCGCCGCTTGCGTTCGCTTACATCATCTCGATCACAGCTTCACTAATCGTGGCTCTCGCAGTAACTCCGGTGCTCTGTTATTACCTGTTGGGTCATTCAAAGCTTCTACATGACGAGAGATACTCGCGACTGGTTGCATTACTCAAACGGCGCTATGCGCGCGATCTCAATTGGGTACTTCGGCATCCTTACAAGATCACTGCCGTGTCAGCGGTGATGCTGGTTCTGGCTATTCTCATGTTTCCGCTAATGGGCCGCGAATTTCTGCCGCCGTTCAATGAAGGTGCGCTTAACATTAATGCCAGCCTGCCGCCGGGCACGTCACTTCAGGAATCAAACCGCATCGGAAGCATAATTGAAGCCGAACTTCATGAGGTCCCGGAAGTGATTTCCACGACGCGGCGCACAGGTCGAGCCGAACTGGATGAACACGCCGCCGGCGTCAACACCAGTGAGATCGAGGTCGTAACGAAAGAAGGTGATCGGCCGCATTCGGAAATGATGGAAGAGGTGCGGCAGAAACTCGGCCGTATTCCAGGTGTCACCTGATGAATATGGCTGAGTTAGCGCACAGTTCGCGCAGTGGATTGACTTTTTAATCTGTGTGCTTTCGTGACGGTTTGTGTGCAACGTAAACGTCCGCTGAACTTTGTTCTTGAAGCGACTGCCCAATCGGAAGTAAGGCAAGAGCGATCTTTCTATTCAAAAGTAACAGTGAAGTCAACGAAAAACCGAAAGCCCGCTTTTGGGGCGGGCTCATATCGGTTTGGCGGAGCCTTTCAGGCTCACGGTCACTGTCCTCACCCCAGCAACCACGCCTAGTGAGTCGAATATTTGACCAAGTGAATGAAGTAAATGAATCTGTCAATGCAACAGCTTGGCCCTGGACCTCAGCAATGACCTGCTCCACCCACCTGACGAGTCTAACGCGGTGAAACAAGTTAACTTCTTTAACGAACTTTAGAGACAGGACACTAGCAATCCGATTGAAAAAATACCCACAAGAGCGGCCAACTTCCGCATTAGTTCATGTGGACGAATTACAACTCTTTTAGTTGTCTTTTAACGCCTTCTTTAGGATAGGAGATGTGGTTAGTACATATTCTTGCATCATTTGCTCATGTCCTTTATTGCTAAAAGCATCGCTAAGTGGGCGTCTGAATTTGTACGTATTCCGTCGGCCTCTGTTATTAAGCTGTCGGCAGCTATCAGTACACAGTCCGAATGTTCCCGCAAGGCTGCAACAACCGTCATCGCGGAATCCTCAAGAATCAGATTCCTTCTGGGTGGAAATCTCGCGCAGTTGCTGGTTTAAATTCCATTAGGTGGAATTTCAGCAGCAATCTCTGTTCGTTGGCGGCCCCAACGCAGTCAACACATAGACTCTCAACAGTAAGGGGGCTCGGATCCCTCTATGGCTTAGTACCAGTTAACAAGACCCCTACGAAAGTCCTTGATCGTCCCTACACAACTTGGCGCACCATAGGCGCACAGCACATAAAAACAGGCACTTGTTAGGTGGTCCCTAACTGCCCGTAAATTACTGACTCCATTGTGGTGCCGAGGGCGGGAGTCGAACCCGCACGTCCTTGCGGACAACGGATTTTAAGTCCGCAGCGTCTGCCATTCCGCCACCCCGGCAACCATGATTGAACATACCACGCGAACATTGCCGATTTCCAATTTCCGATTGCCAAGTGCCAATTTTTACGTCAGTGTGATCAGGCGATTTGCATCGACAAATCGGCAATTGGCAGTGGCGCGACCCACCGGTTATGTAAAAACTCGATCCGTACGATCACTTGGGAAGCCAGCAAGAGTTTAGTGTTGTTTAGTGTGGTTTCGTGGATCGCTTTTTTTCACCGACTGAGAAGAGCGATCCACGAAATCACACGAAACAACACGAAGACACCTCAGAGGCACGGAAACACCTCGTGGTGGACCTTCATGACACTCCAGTTTCCACACGGCCGCTGCCACGCGGTGGTACTGACATTCACCTGATGTTAGAATCACGTCAAATTCATGACGCCGCAAAAGGCAAAGAAGGAAGAACTGACCGTCTTTCTGGAGTACATCCAGAATAAAGGCCTGAAGTGGACTGCGCAACGCGAGTTGATATTAGACGTGTTCCTGCGCACTGAAGAACATCTCTCCAGCGAAGACCTCTATCGCCTCGTCAAGAAGCAGGATCCGTCTGTCGGCCAGACGACTGTCTACCGCACCCTGAAGCTGCTAAGTGAGGCTGGACTGGCGCGCGAAGTCCGCTTTGGCGATGGTCGCACTCACTACGAACACAACTACAAGCACCAACATCATGACCACATGATCTGCTCGGAGTGCGGCAAGATCATTGAGTTCTTCTCGGCGGAACTCGAGGCCCTGCAGGACGCCATGGCGGCCCAGCACAAGTTTGAGGTTACACAACACTTGCTACGGATCATCGGCGTCTGCGCAGAGTGCAGGCGGAAAAAACGTGAGGAAGAGAATCGTCACTTGCGTTCTGTCCCGGCGCGATTCTAGTGGGTTTCGGTAGCCCAAGTTCATGCCATCTCTCTATCTGAAGAACGGAAGCGGTGGCGCGCGGAGATAAGATAGAGAAGTGGAGACTCTGGTTGAGTGTCCGCTTGCCCCTTCCCGAACTAAGAATTATCTTCTTAAAGTTACTTTCAAATGAAACATCTTAACTATCAGGCGCGCGTATTCCGAACCGCGATACTCGCAGCGTGCGTTCTCATCCTGACGGGATGTCCGAAGGGCGACAAGAAACCTGATCCAGGCCGTGTTGGTATCTCCACCTCGCCGGTCAGCGCCTCTCCTACTCCTCCGCCGATACCCGGCGCCATCGCATTCAATGGAGAGCGCGCGATGGACCACGTGCGATGGCAGGTGGAGCTTGGACCAAGACCGCCAGGTTCGCCCGAGGCGATAAGGGTGCGCGACTATATCGTGAGTGAACTTAAGAAGTACGGTCTAGCAGCTACTACCGACCCGTTCTCGGCAGCTACGCCTGAAGGCGAGGTCCGCATGTCAAACATTACTGCCGAGATTCCGGGTGAATCTTCGGACGTATTGATCATCGCCAGCCATTGGGACACAAAGCTGTACAAGGATATGCACTTTGTAGGTGCGAATGACCCGGGCGCCTCGGTCGGGACATTGCTTGAACTCGCCCGGGTGATCACGGGATTGCAGCAGAAGCCGAAGTTAACCTATTGGATTGTCTTCTTTGATGGTGAGGAAGCGTTCTGCAGAAACTGGGAAGACTGTGGCGATGCCGAAGCACCAGACAACACGTATGGGAGCCGGCGTTATGTTGATGAATTACGCCGGAAAGGGGAGTTGAGTCGGATAAAGGCGCTGATCCTGCTCGACATGATCGGTTACAAGAACCTTGAACTCGGTCGCGACACGATGAGTACTCGATGGTTGCAGGACGTAATCTGGCAGACAGGTCGAGAACTGGGATATGAGTCGATCTTCGTTAATCGCGACGAGGCGGTCGGTGGAGATGATCACGAACCGTTTCTTCGTGCCGGAGTAGATGCCGTCGACATAATTCAGCTTAATTCATACCCGCACTGGCACACTCCAGAGGACACGATTGATAAAGTCTCTGCGCGGAGCATGAAGATAGTCGGCGACGTCGTCCTTGCGAGTTTGCCAAGGGTGGAGCAGCGCATCTTAAGCCGACGAAAATAGAAAATCTTAGGAACGCGGGCTTACGGGAACGCGGGCTTACGGAACGCGGGCTTACGGAACGCGGGCGTCCTCGCCCGCATCCGTGCTTCCGCTCTACTCCCACTCTTGGAGAGCACTCAATACGATGAAAAGAATCGCAGTTATACCGGGTGACGGTATTGGCCCAGAGGTCATTGCCGAAGCCGTTCGGGTCGCGAAAACACTTCGCGCCACGCATGACGTGGGGCTGGAACTGGTCCAATTCGATTGGGGAGCCGAGAAGTTCCTTTCCGAAGGCGTTTCAATGCCGGCTGGCGCCCTCGAGACGTTGTCTACCGAGTTTGATGCGATTCTCGCCGGCGCCTTTGGAGATCCTCGCGTCCCGACCAATCAACATGCCGAGGATATCCTGCTCGGGATGAGGCGCGGGCTGGATCTCTACATCAACCTGCGCCCTGTCCGCTTGTTGCACGAAAGACTCACCCCACTTCGCAATCGAAGCGTGAACGACGTCAACTTCGTCGTGTTCCGCGAGAACACCGAGGGTGCCTATTGTGGCGCGGGAGGCTTCCTAAACAAAGGAACTCCAGACGAAATCGCGACTCAGGAAGAGTTGAATACGCGCCGCGGTGTCGAACGAATTATCCGGGCGGCTTTTGAGTATGCGCGTGCTAATGGTCGTACAAAAGTCACGATGGCTGACAAGTCCAACGTGCAGCGCTTCGGAGGCGACCTGTGGCAGAGAGTCTTTAAAGAGGTGGCTGCTGAGTATTCGGAGATCGAGGCTAACCATCAGTACGTTGACGCTATGGCTATGTTTCTGGTGCTAAATCCTGCGCAGTACCAGGTGATAGTCAGTAACAATTTGTTCGGCGACATATTAACTGATTTGGGGGCTGCTATTCAGGGCGGGCTCGGCCTCGCTGCTTCCGGCAATATTCACCCCGGTCGGGTGTCGCTATTTGAACCGGTACATGGCAGTGCCCCTCCGTTGGCTGGGAAAGGAGTTGCGAACCCCGTCGGAGCTATTTTGACGTTGGCCATGATGCTAGAATACCTGGGTTATAAAACAGCCGGCGCAGCAGTGGAAGACGCGGTTCGCGAGTCTATTGAGGCAAATGAAACCACGCGCGATCTCGGTGGAGAGCTGTCGACCACTCAAGCTGGACAAGCAATAGTGAAGCGACTCTGAGTTTCATCTGGTGTTTTGGGGTTGAGATGTTTTGTTATAACGGAATTAATGGACGAATGACGCAGAAGCTGATTGCCGCTTTGGTCATTGCGGCATTGCTTCAATTTGTTGGCTTTACTCCTTTTGTCGTCGTTATTTTGGTTGCTGCAGGTCTGGTTGTGGCCTATGTCCTTCAAAGATCGGCAAACCGCGAGACGCAGAGGGTTTTCGCGTTCTACATTGCTGCTGAAGAGATCCTCAGAAACGATGACCGCCAGTGGTACGCCTTCGAGATTGCCGAAGTGATCGATCAAGGCGAGCGCGTGATGTCCTTGGTCCCTGATGTTCCGCCGGTTTGCCAATTTGCGGTCGGCGCACTTTGCCATCGCGTTGGCGATTACGAAGCTGCGGTCGAATATCTCGCGCCAGTAGTGCAGCCGGAATCATTGTCGGAGAGCCGATACGCCACGCCCTCGCCTCAGTTGCGCCGGTATGTAGAGTTGCTGCGCTTGATCGAGCGAGAGCCGGCCAGAGCGCCATCTACACTGGGTGCGGTTCGCAGCCTAGAACGAATGCGGCAGAAATACGCTGTACAACTCCTCCTTGAGAGTCGCAATGGACTTGCAGGTTTGGCGACGGCTTCAACTCGGACAACGAACTTTCCAGCGCTCTCTCTTGATAGTTCGGATAGTTCATTGGACCCACACATTCAACGACCGATCTCGGAAGTCCTTCAGGACGTTTATCCGGATGAAGGCAAACCGTCCTGAGTCACTTGATCCAGCCTTGTTTGAAACACTGTCAGCCGAAATCATTGCGATTGGTTCTGAGTTGTTGGCGCCAGATCGCTCTGACACCAACAGTCTCTGGCTCACCGAACAACTCAACGGCCTTGGCATCGAAGTCAAGCTAAAGACCATTGTGGGCGATGACGATGCCCGTCTTGAAGAAGCGATTAAGGACGCACTTCGGCGCACTAAGGTTGTGATCACGACTGGTGGCCTTGGACCGACGGAAGACGACATCACTCGAAAAGTCACCGCACGCGCGCTGGGAAAGCGTTTGCTGCTTGATGAAGAGGTGCTTCAGGAAATCCGCAAACGTTTTGAGAGTTTTGGACGCACGATGCCAGAGCGCAACTCTCGTCAGGCGATGGTGATTGAAGACTCGGTCGTCTTGCCAAATCCGAATGGGACGGCCCCAGGTCTATTCCTTGAGCACCACGGAGCGGCGATTGTTTTGTTGCCCGGGCCGCCCCGCGAGATGCAGCCTATGTTTGAGAATCATGTGCGGCCAAGACTCGCTGGTCGAGCCGGGCAAATGCGCGTTTTGCGACGGGTGATTAAAGTTGCCGGTATGGGCGAGTCGGCGGTAGATGAAAAGATTGCCCCGGTCTATACACAGTACACAAACCCACAAACAACAATTCTCTTCAACAGGAGTGAGATCGACATTCAACTGACTGCAAGCGGCCGGACCGACAGCGACGCAGAACAATTGTTGGATAAGGTCACGGAGCAGTTGGAGGACGCATTGGGTCACTCCATCTTCTCCTTTCGTGGTGAAACTATGGAAGAGGTGGTTGCTGCGCGTCTCACTCTCGGTGGGTACACCATTGGGGTTGCGGAAAGCTGCACGGGTGGGCTGCTTGCGCAACGTCTCACCTCGATTGCAGGCTCGTCACGCTATTTCATCGAAGGCGTGGTTGCTTATTCCAACGATGCTAAGACTCGGACGCTTGGGGTCGAACCCATACTTTTGCTGGAGCATGGAGCGGTGAGTGCGCCCGTGGCGGAAGCAATGGCGGAAGGGATTCGCCGTCGCGCGGGCACCGACTTCGGGTTGTCGATTACGGGAATTGCTGGACCCGGTGGTGGAAGTGATGAGAAGCCGGTGGGACTTGTTTACATTGCGCTGGTGGATGATGTTGATAGCAAGACACGCAAGCTGATGCTTCCGGGAGATCGCGATCTAATACGCTGGCGCGCGTCGCAGGCAGCTCTGGATCTACTGCGCCGTCGCCTGCTTTAAGGTTGAGATCATCCTACACACTGCCCGTGTGTAGTATCTCATTGAGTTTCACACAGTCTCTGTAGCCTCAGGTCTCTCTATATGGCTTCTGGTGTCGCCACGTGATCTAAACACGACCTTTGCGCGACGCGAGTGCCAGCGTGTTTCCTGAAGGATCGGCAAAGAACGCCATCCACTCTTCAGTTCCAGTCTTGCCGAATAGTCCCTGCTCATCCTTGAAAATCATGTGTGGCTCGCTGATGAACTGAACTCCACGGGAGCGTAGTTCCTCGACGGCGGAGTGGATGTCCTCAACGCGGAAGTAAATCGTTGCTTTTGGTCCGTTGTTTTCGAGAAGCAGCCGGACACCTGAGAAATCGAGGAAAAGTAGTCCGGGTGGGTCAAACCTGGTGATCATCTTCGCCCCGAGAGTGTCACGATAAAAAGTGAGTGCCTCATCCAGATCGCGGGCGTAGACAGCTATTTGGTGTATTCGATTCAGGTTCATTTTTGAATGGCTCTCTTGGGTCGCTCTTTTACCGGGTTTGTATATAGTTCTGTTGAGATTCAACTTTAGCTCAAAAGCACGCTCGCCCCATAGAGTCCACGATGTTTAACGTCGTGGAGCTGCAAATCTCAACCGAAGGCATTGGTCAGTGGACAGTGGTCGGTGGTCAGTGGTTGGTGGTCAGTGGTTGGTGGTCAGTGGTCAGTGGTTGGTGGTCAGTGGTCAGGGGTCATTGCTCAAGACACCATACGCTTTAGAGACTGTGTCAAAACAATAGATCCTACACACGGCAGTGTGTAGTGCTTTTTAGATCCAGCCTACAAAGACGCGCCCCCCCTTCTTTTGTTTTCAACAATAACCAACTCAGAAGTGTGTGACACTCAGAAAGCCCCAATT
>DATETN010000119.1:0-25960 GCA_035283645.1 Pyrinomonadaceae bacterium | reverse complement strand
CAGCCTTGCCGACGAGAATCTCATACTCATCTGACGAGCGATATCGACGGATTCCGGGGAGCTTTTCTGGTTGAGGTTGCTTTCTCTGTCGGGCCCCCGGCAGGGCAAGTTCTTCTTCAAGTTCGCACAATGCATCCGCGTTGTGCGTCGCGACAATTTCATCAAGAACCGACTGCGCCGTCGAAAGAGCTTCTATTCCATGCTTTGTTTCGGCGAGCCTTCGCTGAATCTCTTCCTGCGCTCGCTTCGCTTTAGCGTAACGAGCAAAATATCGAGCTGCCTCCTCCTGCAGGCTTGTTTTCTCATCAAGTTCAAGCTCGAGCGTGGGCGTTCCTTCGGAGTAATAATCTCTAAGCACCACCTTTCGCCCGGCGCGTTCCGCTGTTCCAATGTTCGCCAGCAATAGATCGCCAACTCGCTTGTGTTCGAGAGCATCGCCGTGTTTGCGAAGGTCGTCGTGCAGATTCAGTACCAGCTTCCGTTTCTGAGCAAGTTGGCGTTTATATCGCTCCTGTATAGCTTGCACCCGAGCAACGAAACGCTCTTCACGTTCGAGTTGGGTGAAATATTCGTCTAACGACGCCGAGACGGAGACCTCATTTTGAAGGTGCATCAACTCTTGGATTGAGCTGACGTTTGGTGGCGGCCGCTGGTATCGGTCACCAACCTGTTGCCCTTCGCCCTTAGGGCGCCGCAATGCCTGTTGAATAACCCCATCCGCACTCACCAGGAAGAGGTTTGCAGAACGTCCGGTAAGTTGGGCCACTAGAGTGTGGCGCTGCTCTTCTCCAGTTTCCTGTTGTTTCCTGAATGTGAGCCAGACGATCCGCTCGGTCTCGTCTGGCATTACCGAAATCAACTGCGCACCACGTAAGGCACTCACAATAAACTGCGCGAATGGCCCAGCGCTGATAGCGGCCTTCTCAAGCTCTCGCGACCGTCGTGTGATCAAGTACATTCGTGGCCGTTTCGGATCGGTGCTTATCAGGAGAAATCCATTCTCGCGTAGTCTGAAATCCAGAACGAGAGTGAAAGTATCCAACTGATGGACGGCAAATAGGAAACGGCCCTGGAGAAGCTGTTCGACCTCACTCGCGACTGATTTTATGATTTCGAGATTCACCGGTGGGAACTGAGGCTAGCAGCCTTTACCGAGCATTACAAAAAAGGCACCGCTCTTTAGGAGCAGTGCCCTTTTTTGTGCTGCTGGGTTTGCGGTAGCTGAAACACTAACAAGCGATCACGTCTGTCTTGGTAAATCTGTCGTGGGCTGTGCGACGGTCTTCATCGAGCAGGGCGTATACCAAGACTAAACCGGCAGAAACAAGCGAGAATAAGTAGAGCAAGGAACGGGCTGCTGACTGACTTCCCGTTGGGATCAAGCCCGTTCGTGAGTCCACCACCCGCAAATTTAACAGACGCATCCCAAGCGTCCGTCCCGTCAGCGCGGTTGCAACTGTCGAATAGAAAAACCCCATCACCATCACGGTCGAGACAGTAAAGAACGCCGCCTGCGGATTCTGCCAAGGTAACAATGCCTGGTTCAAACTTGCGATCATTGGCAGACAGAGGAATATCAGCACGATCAGATCTATTAGGCCAGCCGCAAATCTGCGAGGGACGGGAGCACGATGGCTTACGTCCTCAACGCGCAGAGTCGTCGGAACAGAATCGAGATAGTTCAGTGCGGCGCTGTTCAAACCGTCACTAATGACTCTACGCGGCTTTGCAGCGCGAGGTGGCTGAACCTCCTCTGTTCTGGTAACCGTTGGTACGACCGTCAGGTTATGAGTCTTTGCAGATTGCTCTGCATCGGCGTTGATCTCTGCTTCAGTGACTAAAGTTGGCTGTTGAACCGTTTCTGGTGCAATCTCTACCAACGGCTGGTATCCGTTGTCAGGTGCGTATGCGAGAGCGGTCACCGCTCTGGAGGGATTTAAGATCTGACTGGGAGAGTTTGTGTGGGCGCGCTCAATTCGCTTTAGCGCCGCTGCTACAAGGGGATTAATCTCAGGCGTCTCGACCTGACTAAGCAACTCGAGCTGGGGTGCCGCATTACCCTCAGCTCCGCCGTTGGTTTCCAAAGCTTCACGAGCCTTTCGCTCCTGCGCCTCGCGAACGCGTTCGGCAATCTCTTTTCGCCAGAGCGGAACTGCGCTTTTGGGAAGTCCGGGGAATTCAATCAACCGAGAGGCCGGTGAGGGATCGTTGCTGGTGTGGACGCTTTCGCCGTCTGGCCCATTTTCCGAGTTACGAATTTGGGGGGAATCTGCATCCGAAACTGACCGGTGGACACTTAACTCCTGGCCGCACTCGCTGCAAACGTTAAAACCGTTTTGAAGAGCGCCGCACGAGGGACATCGCATACCAAAATGGCTCCGAGGGACAATTATCAGGCTTGCAACGTGCGACAGGGACAGAGTTCAACGGTGAACTCGCTGCACATTGCCGGGCATGCTATCAGGAATAACTTTAAGTGGTCAATCAGAAAATATTCGAAGGATTGAAGTTGTCGGCGCGGGCAGTGAGGGGTTAGAGGGCAGAGATCAGGGGTCGGAGGTCAGAGGGCAGAGGTCAGCGGTCGGAGTTCGGGTCAGTGTTACATCGTCAGTGGTCAGTGGTCAGTGATCGGTGGTCATTGCTCATTGCTCATTGGTCATTGGCATCCAGCGCCGACCTCTAACTTCCGACCTCCGACCTCTGAATTTTCCATTTCTCATTTGCCATTTTTCATTTATCTCCGTGTCTTGGTGGTGAATCTCGCGAAGCAAAAATACGGGAACCACAGAGCATCCGAGCCATTTTCGACGGGCAGATAACAATGTGTAGCTTTCTCCTCCTCTAATAGAATCAACCACTTAGAGGAGTAGTTACTAAGAAGACGCAGAGAAGAACGGAGACACGGAGATAAATAAAAAATGGGAAATGGGAAATGGGAAATGGGAAATGAGAAATGATAAATGGAAAATTGGGCATTGCTCATAATTGCATAGGTCTTAGGTCATTGTAGGTCATACGTCATTTCCTACCCCTGACCTTGCCAGACCTCAACAACTGGTTCTATAACGGCGTCCGACCAGCGAAGCCGGCGTCAACGTCATGCCACCATTCCACGCTGTCTCCTTCACCGATCTGCCAACACAAAAGCACCACTCTCCCTTCGCGAAGAGAGGGGAAATCGATGAGGCCCCGTGCAAAATCTTTAATTTGCACACCCAAAGCTTCGAGTTCGTTGATTGAAGCAGTCAATTGCATCAGGAGCTCGGCATAACGCACGCCAGCTGATATTCCCCCACCGCCGTGTTCTGCAGCTTCCGCGGCCAGTTTCGCGGCATCGTTGAACTTGGAAAGCTGTCGGTGGCTGCGCTGAATTTTCAACAGCTTGCCGCGAACGGATGGAAGCAGGGCGTTGGCTTCTTCAACCGTGAATATCTTCATTATCCAACCTCAATTAGGGGCGGCCGCCGGCTCTCAATGCTCATCGGTTATGCGAATGAATTCGGCCGGTGATGAGAAGCTTTCTGAACAATCGTCGCCAGCGGGTGACATTGAGACGCCAATACCAGGCTCGTAACTCCCCGCGCCGGGTTGGTGAAGTGGAATTTCATCCCCCAGACAACTGGGCTGTATTTCTTCGTGCAAGTCTCGCTCGTCATATCGAAGGCCCGGTGTAACTTCTTTACGCACCTTGTCGGCGATTTCACCCAGATCTATGAAATAGTCCGCGACGTCTATTAGCTTAGGAGCTGTGTTGGATCGAAAGCCGGCCAGTTCCACACGACAGCCTTTGTAGGCCACCGCGTTGACTGCATAGACAAAGTCTTCGTCTCCTGAGACCAACACTGCTGTGTCGTAACGACCAGCCAGCGAAAGCATGTCGACGGCAATCTCCACGTCCAGATTGGCTTTTCTTGACCCGTCATAAAAAGTTTTCAACTCTTTCTGTACGACCCGGAATCCGTTGCGTCTCATCCAGAGCAGAAAACCCTGTTGTCGTTCGGCGCCTGCATCAACGCCAGTGTAAAAAAAAGCCCTTAACAAGCGCCCGTCCCCAAGCAGAACCCGCAGCAGTTTGTTGTAGTCTATGTCGATGTTGTGAAAACGGGCTGCGTGAAACAGGTTGTTACCATCGATAAACACCGCCACTCGTCCGCGATGCCCTAATTGCCAGGAAATATTGTTCGTAGGATCAAAGTTGTGCATTGATCGGAACTCCAACATTTGTTGTTTTTATTGGTCTAAGGATGCGTCGCCCGATCACCTTTGGTCAAGTTGCGAACCAGATGCCCGGCTATTCGACACTCAATACTTCGGCCCTGACGGTATCCAGATAGAGTATCTTTACCGCGGCGTCGGTCAACTCGACCGCCCACGCCAGCCGAAATTCAAGCGCTTCCTGGGACCCCTTAACAAAGAATACAGGCTCTCGTACCTCCACTTGCTCTTCCGTCGGATTAAGCGTCAGGGTTCGGCCAGTTGAGTCCGTGAAGGTCACCCCGTTTTGGAGTAGGTACTGCGCCGCGTCCTCTGGTGTAAGGCTCGGAGTGATTGCAGCCAGCATGGCCTGCATAGACTCGGCATCCGGGATGCACGTGCTCGTGATGTTCAGGATTCGGCGGTCGTTACCAAAGTGGATTTCAAGATTGCCGAAGCCGCCACGCAGCGGGTGCCGAAAAGGACGCTGCTCGTAGGTTGCTACCTGGGTGCCGTTCGGCGTGCTCTCACGACGGACCAGAGACAGATGCGTAGGGTCGGCCCCAATTATGTTTTGCCAATCGATAAGAAAACGACGCAGTGACTCGCGTGTCTCATCTTCATTCATCACGGATCCAGTTCCAAGCTTTGGCAGGTAAAGTGGTAGGGGCTGGTTTGACCGTAGACTTGCAATCGTCGCGGTTACCGGTTGAAGCGTGATGTTTGCAGCAGAGGTGCTTCCGGCCATGACTCGTGCGGCCGCGTTTAGTGTGGCCTCGCGCCGTTCGGGATCTTCATGCAGCAGTATTGGATATGTAGGTTGGGTTGGCTGTGGACCACCAGTGTCCGTCGGCGGGATGGCAGAGCAAGCTAACCCCAGAGCTGCTGCTGTAAGACAGAAAGCCACGAACAGGTTAATCTGCAGCTTCTCGTTCATTCGCTCATGCGCCGCTAGAGGGAAACTATCGAAGAATCCTTTCGAAGCTCATATAATCCAAAACCTTGGAGGAGCTGTTGCCTAAAGATCACGAAAACATTCCCCCGCTCGACCTTGGTCCAACGGTTGATCAAGAACAACAGAGGTTTACCGCTGAAGAAATGGTTGGATGTGAAAAGTGCCAGCGCATAAATCCTCCAACCAGAAGCAATTGTATTTATTGTGGCGCTCCTTTCGCTTTCGACGAAGAGCGAGCAAAGCTGCGAAAGCCTGAACTTAGACCGTTGGAGGAGTGGGAGCAGGGAAACACTGTTGTTTTTGCAGCGAGCGGTTTCGCACTGTCTCCCGACCAGTCGCGTGAGCTAGGCGCCCTGCTGAAGATCACTCCCGAAGCGCTGTTGCAAATATTGTCTTTTCAACGTCCATTACCGTTGGCCTGCACGGCGACTGCTGAGGAAGCAAGACTTGTAGCCAGTTGCGTAAATCAATATGGCCTCAGCGCGTTAATCATAACCGATACAGACCTCGCGTTTCAGGATTTTCCTGCTTTGCGGATCCGGGCGCTCGATATAAGTGAAAAGGGACTGTTGGCCCATCCTAGCGGGGGTGATGCACCACTTTCTCTTGAATGGCTGGAGGTGGAATTGCTGGTTCGCGGAACGCTACTTCGGAAGAATCAAGAGTTCTTGGAAAGAAAAGGCGGGCGGCAGGATGGTGAAATTTTAGACGCTGTGGAAACATTCGGCGATGAGGCAGTGGTGGATCTCTACTGGCGTGGCGCAAAGACCAACTTACGGATTCTCGCAAAGAGTTTTGATTTTTCATGCCTAGGCTCGACAAAGACCTTGCTCGCACACGACAATTTCCGGAGGTTGGTCGATCTGATTAGATCACGGGCTCCGCATGCCGTGATGGATGATTCATACACAAAGGCCCGTCATGCGCTGGAGCACGTATGGAGTTCGACTAAGATTACACAGTCGCGTGGCTGGCGGCGCGAGCGGCCTGGAAAGCTGACAGTGGGTGCCGTCACAGAGGTCAGCAACGAAAAGCAATTTACGCGCTACTCCCGTTTGCTTAAATACTTGCAGCATCACAAGAGTCGATGAAACCC
Organism: Pyrinomonadaceae bacterium; assembly: GCA_035283645.1. Classification (GTDB taxonomy): domain Bacteria; phylum Acidobacteriota; class Blastocatellia; order Pyrinomonadales; family Pyrinomonadaceae; genus PSRF01. The sequence goes on along the minus strand of DATETN010000119.1, from coordinate 19,715 downwards.
CGTAGACGATGGGCCAGGGATCGCGAGACTGGTGACGGGGAAACCCCACCAAGACCGGTGGATCCTCGCAGGCAAACAGGAATCATCTACGGGGTTTTGCCTGTCGTCGAGGCTTTACGCGCTGGGCGTCGACAGATCGAACAGATCACAATCGCCGAGGGTGGACGCCCCGAACGGTTGAAAGAGCTATTGGAACTGGCCAAACGTGAGCGTGTGCCGGTGCATAGGGTGCCGCGAATTCAATTGGACCGCTCACTTGGCGGAGCCCTGCATCAGGGCGTGGTTGCGCGCATTGCGGTCGCGAAATACCACGACGCCGACGAACTGTTGGATGTCCTCGCCACTAAGGTAGGGACAAACGAGCCACCGCTTGCATTAGGCTTGGATGGCATTGAAGATCCGCGAAACCTGGGAGCGATCCTTCGAACAGCCGAATGCGCAGCGGTTGATGGAGTGTTCATTCCTGAACGTCGTGCTGTGGGGTTAACCGACAGTGTGGCGAAGGCAGCGGCCGGCGCCCTGGAGCACGTTCCAGTTGCACGAGTCACCAACCTCGTGCGTTTGATAGGGCAGTTGAAAGAACGTAACATCTGGGTTGTAGGTGCTTCCGCCGAGGCGAAGTCCGCTTACACTGAGTGGGACTGGACTCTACCTACGACGCTCTTTCTCGGCAGTGAGGGTGAAGGGCTTCATCGCCTGGTCGCGGAGAATTGCGATGCACTCGTTCGGATACCTGTCCTGGGTCACCTGCAGTCACTGAACGTCTCAGTGGCTGCTGGCGTGTTACTCTACGAGGCTCGTCGTCAACGTAATGTGAAAACCTGAGCTTGAGCTTACAAACCCACCAGTTGCGGAGGTACAAATGTTTTGTCCTAGATGTGCAGGCCAAAATCTAGACGGCGCCAGTTTCTGCCGCGTTTGCGGTGCCAATATCAGTCTGGTGCCTCAAGCCCTGACGGGAGAGCTGCCGGAAAAGGGCAGCGATGTGCCTTTGAGCCGGGCCGAACGACGCCACTTGAGGCGACGGGATAGGGAGGTAAGTCTGGACTCAGCCTTCCGCAGTGCCTTCATGGGCTTGGGCTTCCTCTTTGTCTCAATTGCGCTGTCGTTTTCGGGCATCGGACGCGGCTGGTGGTTTTGGATGTTGATCCCAGCCTTCTCGATGATGGGAACTGGAATTGCTCAGTACATCCGATTTAAGGAGCAACAAAAGCGGGAACTACCACTTGGTCCATCACAGTCACCGGCATTCCAACCTACTATACGGCCCACTGAGCTGCCGCGACGCAATACCGGCGAAGTGATACCGTCGCCACCGAGTGTCACAGAAGGAACGACCCGACATCTTGGCGCCGAAGCACCGACACGAACATTGGATGGGCCAAACGATATTCCTCGCTAAAGTTTTCACTAATCAGAAAGGCGATGTTTGCTCTGCGCCGGGCAGCATCGCCTGAACTTTATTTGATGGGTTCTCAGACTCCGCCCCTAATTTGTATTCCTGTCTGTGTGCACACTGCGGATCAGTTGAATGCTGCCTTAGATGACGCTGCCGCTGCGGGTGATATTGTTGAGATTCGACTTGATTGCCTTCAGCCGGAAGCCCTAGGCACCGTTGTTCCGCAACTCTCAGATCGCCTTAGGTCGTTGGGAAAGAGTTCGATCGTTACGCTGCGCTCAAGCGAAGAAGGCGGTGTCAACAGCCATACGCGCGACGTTCGCAGAAGATTTTGGCTGGAACAAGCACCCGCAGACGCGTCATTTTTTGACATTGAATTGGATCTGGTTGAAGAGCTGAGCTCTCATAACGCTGCGATCGATTGGGACCGCGTTATCTGTTCCCACCACGACTTTCGTGCTTTGCCTGATGACCTTATCCAAACTTACGAGCGAATGGCTCGAACGCGAGCGCGAATTCTGAAGATCGCGGTGCAAGTAGATGACATCATTGATAACCTGCCTTTGTTTGCTCTACTCAACCGGGCGAGTGTTGAGCGACGCGAGATAATTGCGATCGCGATGGGCCAGGCTGGCATTATGAGTCGGATTCTGGGACCGTCGCGAGGCGGTTTTCTGACTTACGGCGCTATGGAGGCCGCAAGCGCGACTGCTCCTGGTCAACTCACAGCGCGTGAGTTGCGGGAAGTGTATCGCCTTCACTCGATTACCGAAGCGACCGAAATCGTAGGTTTGGTTGGGAAGCCGACCGAACACTCGATGTCTCCCCAGTTGCACAACGCCGCATTTGCCGCCTCGCAGATAGATGCCGTGTATCTGCCGTTCGAAGTCAGCGATGTCGCAGCTTTCATTTCGCGAATGGTCAACCCGCGCACCAAGGAGTTTGAATGGAACTTGCGTGGGTTAAGTGTTACTGCGCCGCATAAATCTGCTGTCATTCGCTACCTCGACCATATCGATCCCGCTGCGGAACAGATCGGAGCAGTCAACACTATCGTCTTGAAGGACGGCTGGCTACACGGTTACAACACGGATGCCGAAGGGTTCATTAAGCCCTTGCTGGACAGAGTCGGTTCCGTTTCCCGATTTCGCTGCGCTGTGATCGGGTCGGGTGGCGCCGCCAGAACAGCGTGCTGGGCGTTGAAGAAACGGAACGCCGGCGTCACTGTTCTTGCGAGAAATTCGAAGCATGCTGAGGCGCTGGCGGGGGAGTTTGGAGTGGAGTGGAAAGTACTGGCTGAAGGACCGCTGACAGGATTCGATCTGGTTGTTAATGCAACTCCAGTTGGCACGCGAGGCAGTGCCGAGAACGAAAGTGTTGCAAGTGCTGATCAGTTGCGCGGCGTCGGTTTGGTTTACGATCTGGTTTACAATCCTCGGGAGACGAGACTTGTAAGTGAGGCCATGAAGGCAGGCTGTGACACGCTCGGTGGTCTCGAAATGCTGGTGGCGCAGGCGAAAATCCAGTTCCGTCTCTGGACCGGACTAGAAGTTCCGAATCGAGTGATGGAGGAAGCGGCGAAAAGAGCACTGGTTTGACCTGATGGAAGCAGAGTACAACAACCGGATGAACGAAAGGTACAGCCGTCAAATCCTTTTTTCAGGCGTTGGCGCCGCCGGGCAAAAGCGTCTGCAATCGGCAACTGTGCTCATAGTCGGTTGTGGAGCGCTTGGTACCGCGCAAGTGGAGGCCCTCGCCCGCGCAGGAGTTGGTCGACTACGTATTGCTGACCGCGATTTCGTTGAAGCCTCGAATTTGCAGCGGCAGACTATGTTCACCGAATCTGATGCTGCGGAACGACTCCCGAAAGCGATCGCCGCCCAAAAGCATCTACACAAAGTGAATTCGTCTGTATCGGTTGAACCCGAAGTAGTAGATGTTAACGCCTCAAACGTAGAGCGTCTTCTGGCGGGATCCAATCTTGTTCTTGATGGCACCGACAACTTCGCCGCGCGATACCTACTTAACGACGCGTGTGTGAAGCACAACGTCGACTGGATTTACGGTGCCGCCGTTGGGTCGTACGGCGTCACCATGACAATCCGACCGCATCGAACACCATGCCTTCGTTGCGTATTCGAGGAAGCGCCGCCCGCCGCTAGTGCGCCGACTTGTGACACGGTCGGTGTAATCATGCCGATCATCAGTGTGGTTGCGGCCGTGCAGGTTACGGAGGCTTTGAAGTTATTGACGAAGAACGAGGCTGAGCTTCACCAGTCGTTGATGCAGTTTGATGTCTGGCGCAACGAATGGCGGCGGATTAAACCCGGTCCTCCGTCACCTGACTGTCCAACGTGTGGACTTGGACGTTTTGAGATGCTCAATGAAAACAGAAGTGAGTTTGCCGCGGTCCTTTGCGGGCGCAACGCGGTGCAGATCTCGCCCTCTCAGTCTGGACGGGTAGACTTTCACAGGTTGGCCGAAAGACTGCGATCCAACGGGGAAGTTCAATTCAACGATTACCTGCTGAGATTTCGCACAGGAGACTTTGAATTGACGGTTTTCCAGGACGCCCGGTCGATCGTTCGTGGCACTGATAACATCACCACAGCTCGCTCTCTCTACGCAAAATTCATAGGAAACTAACTACCGGCATGATTCAGATCAAAAACAGAATAAGACCCCTAATGGCCCTTCTATTGACCGCCTCCTTGTTCGGCTCGGCCCACGCCGGACAACCAGTTATCTGGGAGATGAACTCTAGGACTGAGCTCTTAAAGGGTGATGCACGTGGTGTCTCGGTCAGCGATACGGGTGCTCTTAGTCTCGCCCCAAACATCGCAGAGGTCTTCAACACTGAGCAGGCATACGTTTGGTCCAGCGCAATAGACGGGCAGGGGAACGTCTATCTAGGTACTGGGCATGACGGAAAAATCTTTCGCGTAACCGCTGATGGGCGGGGCTCTCTGCTTTACGACGCTGCGGAGCTCGACGTTACCTCACTGGCCGTGGCGCGCGACGGTGCTCTGTACGCCGGCACCTCGCCGGATGGCAAGGTTTATCGAGTCACCGCCGACGGCAAAGCAGAGGTCTATTTCGACCCGGTGGACAAGTACATCTGGTCGCTTGCGGTGTTAAATGACGGTTCGCTGGCGGTGGGGACGGGAGACAACGGCAGACTTTATCGCGTACGCAGCGCGGGAGCTCAACCTGACGCTTCGTTGCTCATCAAGACAAATCAAACTCACGTGATGTCGCTCGCGGTCTCAACTCAGGGTGATCTGATAGCAGGAACGGATCCTGGTGGTCTGGTGTTGCGAATCTCGGGTGATGGCAAAGCGTTCGCGCTTTATGACGCGCAGTTGCGAGAGATTCACGCGTTGGCCCCTGCAGCTGATGGTTCAATATATGCTTTGGGACTTGGTGATGCCGCGTCCGGAACCCGACAGCAAACGGCGACACAACCTGTCATCACTTCTCCTGAAACTGCAACTACGCCGACGACCTCCGTCACCATAACTGCTATTGACGAGAGTGGAACTCCGATTCAGGCGCAAACACCGCCCGTGCGGAGTCGAACCGACACCACAAGTGCTCGCAGTGCAGTGTTTCGCATACTCCCAGACGGTGGCGCGGACGTTCTTTGGAGTTCAACAACGGTCACTGCCTTTGCCGTCGCGCCTGCATCCCAGGGCGGCGGTGTTCTTATCGGGACTTCGGATAAGGGTCGCATCTACTCGGTTACGAACGACGGGCGCGACACGTTATTGCTTCAGTCGACGGAAGGTCAGATTTCGTCATTTCTGGTCACCAGCGGGCAGGTCTATGCGGCCTCCAGTAACCAGGGGAAGTTGTTCCGCTTTGGCGCGCCGTTGATGGCGGAAGGCATTTACGAATCTCCAGTTCGAGATGCAAAGCTAATAGCGAATTGGGGACGTATCTGGTGGCGTGGTGGCGGCAACGTCGAGCTCCAAACGCGCACCGGTAACGGGGAGCGTCCTGACAGTACCTGGAGTGAATGGAGCTCACCTTATCGAGATCCCGAAGGGAGTCAGATCGCGAGCCCTCGTGCTCGGTTCATTCAGTGGCGGATGACGATGCGTTCAGCCGGTGGCGCGGCGCGAACATGGAGTGAGGACGTGAGTCTCGCTTATCTGCCGCGCAATGTCGCGCCAGAGATTCTATCAATAACCGCTCTCCCCATCGGCGTAAGTCTTCAGCAGGCGGTGCAGGTGACACTCGACCCGGCGGTTGAATCGGCTGGTTTGGACCCAGCGCAATTTGGGATCGCAGCTCAAGTTCCTCCCAGACGCCTATTTCAGAAGGGAGCGCGGTCATTCCAGTGGCAGGCCGAAGATCGCAATGGCGACACATTGGAATATGCGATTTTATATCGCTCGATTAACGAAAGCACCTTTCGCTTATTGAAAGATAAATTACGGGACAACTTCTATACTATCGATGGCGCAACCCTGGCCGATGGCCGTTACATCATAAAGATCACAGCTTCTGATGCACCGGACAACCCAACTGGCCAGGCTTTATCTGGAGAGCGTTTCAGCGATCCTGTTGATATCGACAATACTCCGCCGGCCATCCGAGCTGTGGGCCAGCCACAATTTGTTGGCGGAACGGTGCGGATAGCTTTTGACGTTGAAGACACGACAGGAAAGATAAGAAAAGCAGATTTGAGTGTGAACGGCGGTGTCTGGACGCCAATATTCCCCGACGATGGTATTGCAGACAACCGACGGGAGCGTTACTCTTTAGAGTTGCCGATTACCGCGGAACCGGAACACACGATTAGTTTGCGAGTCTTTGACACGAGTGGAAATGTGGGAACATTGAGTGTTGTTGCGCGTCGGTGATTAGGCGCTCCAGGGCTGCACCATACCGTGCGACGCGATGCGAAACGGTGCGTAAAGTCTGGAGTTTTTGGTGGAAAGTTTCGATTGGCAGTTGTATTTGGGTCAACCGTTATTGGCATCCGGCTTGCTCCAGCACTGAGCGGCGCAACTCTTTCTCCCTCCCCATGGCGCTGATGGAGCATGAGGAGGCTTTAGATTCGATGGTTAGAGCAAAACAGATAATTTCGGCATTAGTGCTGGTCGTGTTCCTTGCGGCGAGCGTTTTTGCGCAGAAAGGCCGAGGCGGTAGAGGCGAGGACAAGCGGCCGCCCAAAAAGCCGGACACGACTGTGATCGTGAAAGAGAAGCCGCCACGGCCCCCGCAGGACAAAAAGCAAGACGGTAAGAAGGGTAACGAGGGCCGCCGCGGCCGGCCATGAGCTGGGAGGCTTCGTTGCAGAGCTGGGAGCGCGTTGCTTCGTTGCAGAGCTGGGAGCGCGGGCGTCCCCGCCCGCTTCGTTGGCTCGTTTTTCGTTGTAGGAAGAAGTTGGGGACCACATTGGGGGTCGCAGTCAGCGGCGCCCTCCCCCTTCTGTTTCATTGGACCGCATTTTTCGAGGCAGGTGTCTCGAGCTTCATCATCCGTCTGGTGAACCAACAAAATCCTACACACTGCCGTGTGTAGTGTTTTTCAGATCCTACCTACTAGAACGAACGCCGCCCCCCCCATTTTTTCTTCAACATTCCCGACTCAGAAGCTCCGTCGAAATTGCGATGGGTGAAGTTGAGGGTTCTGAATGTCACCCGTCTTCTGAGTTGGTATTGTTGAAAAAAGAGAGGGGTGGCACGTCTTGATAGGCAGGATCTGAAAGGCACTACCCACTGCCGTGGGTAGGATTTTTGTTGGTCCGTGTAACAGGTTTTTGACACAGTAAGTCTCGGCAGTGTGGAGTTCGTTCAAATCCTACCTACAACAGGCGCCGCTCCCCCCTCCTAATTTTTCAATGTTACCGACTCAGAAGTAACCACGAGATGTCTCAATGTCACTCATGTTGTGAGTTGGTCACATTGAAAAAAAAGGAGGGGGAGGGGGCGGCTTTTTTGTAGGCTGGATCTAAAAAACACTCCACACTGCCGTGTGTAGGATTTAGTTGGTTAACCAAGACGGATGACCCCTTTGGTTTTTCACACAACCTCTTAAAGCGTATGGTGTCGCGAATGGTTAAATGACCAATGAGCAATGACCAATGACCAATGACCAATGAGCGAATGACCAATGAGCAATAACCAATAAGCAATGACCAATGGGCACTGACCACTAACCCGACCTCTCCACAGGTGACTAAAAGGCTCGTGTTAGTTCAAAATGGTAAACCACGAATCCTGAAATGGACCCCCTTCAACCTACGGTGACAATTGTGCTGAGTTCTGCGACGAGACGTTGATCAGAGATACAGGATGCGCAGCAGACATCGTGAGCGGCACTTCGCAAAAAGAATAGGTTGGTTACGAGCTGCCGTGTTGGGCGCGAATGATGGCATCGTGTCGACTGCCAGTCTGGTATTAGGAGTGGCCGCAGCAACCGGGGCTCGAAGCGATGTTCTGATTGCTGGATTGGCGGGTCTCGTTGCCGGGGCCATGTCGATGGCGGCCGGCGAATACGTTTCGGTGAGTTCGCAAGCCGATACCGAAAAGGCTGATCTAGCACGTGAGCGCCACGAGCTTCAGACCGACGAGGCCCACGAGCGCGAAGAGCTTGCCGCTATCTATGTCGGTAGAGGGCTCGAACCAGCGCTGGCACGGCAAGTATCTGATCAGTTGATGGCGCACGACGCGCTCTCTGCGCACGCTCGCGACGAACTCGGTCTTTCTGCGGCCCACGTTGCCCGTCCAATCCAGGCAGCATTAGCATCCGCTGGCACCTTCGCAGTGGGTGCCACCCTACCATTGATTCTTGCCTGGATCGTCCCAGTTGCCACAATTGGGTCAGCGGTCGCGCTGGGGTCTCTTTTGTTCTTGGCAGTCTTAGGTGGTATTGCGGCTCGTTTGGGTGGGGCAAGTATTGCAAAAGGTGCTGGTCGTGTAACGTTATGGGGCGCCGTCGCAATGGCCGCGACTGCACTGGTTGGGCGCATTGTCGGAATGGTTGTGTGATTATCTAGTGTCCTGTTTCTGAAGTCCGCTGAAATAATCCAACAGGGGACTTCACCACGTAGGAGTGGCATGTTTATAGCCTGTGACGCGATGAATTACTGCCCCGTTCGAAGGGCGGAACTCAACTTCGCCGGGTACTCGTCTAGTCTCATTCCGCCCCTTCGACGGCGCAGGCAGAAAACACAGTGTCAAGTGCCATAAACATTGTTACGCGTGCGGGGTAAACCACATGCTTAGGTTTGGTTTCCCCCGAGGCCAGCATTTCCATAAAGAAATGATCTGTAATCGTTTTTCTCGAAACCGAGTTGCGGTATTACTCGTTGCGCTGATTCTCACGGGATTGAGCTGTGCCTGTGCGTCTAGATCGGTATCTAACCTAAACACCAAGTCCGATGTCGAAGTAGTTTCTCACGAACAGAATCTGAACGAGGAGGTTAAGAATTCTCTACCGCTATCTCTGGGCCTGGTTACAGATTACGCGGACGTCTTTGATCCCGAGTCTAAGGGACAACTCGAATCTCTTTTGATGGGTTTAAGAGAAAGATCAGGAATTGAGTTTGCTGTCCTAACCGTTGAATCCACCGGAGGCCAGCCGATCTTTGACTACTCGCTGGCGACCGCGAATGCCTGGGGTATCGGCTCGACTGATCCCACGAAGAAGGGTGGAATATTGCTGGTTTTAGCCGTGAAGGATCGCCAGTGGCGGCTTCAGGTGAGCCGAAGTTTGGAGAGTGATTTACCAGACGAGGTCTGTAAGCAGCTCGGTGATCAGTCGCAGGAACTGTACCGAGCGGGAAGATACGCGGAAGGTATTACTAAATACGTGAACGCAATTATCAAAAGATTGGAAGAGATGAAAAGGATTTAAGCTTCGGACATCATCGCCGGCGATAACTCTGGAAACCACCGACTTCACGTTGGTGGTTTCTCGCGGGTTCAATTGTCGCGTTGTCTAGTCGACAGAAATGCGCCGCAGGTAGGAAGAACTAAGACAGAAGTTATCTGTTGATGTGACGATTAGTTTCAAGTAACCGTGGGATGAATTGCTGATCCTCGGCAGTGCGATCGATCGGCTTGTGCGAGTACGAACTGTTGTATCATCTGCGTTAATAAGCGCTCGTGCTGCTTCTTTCGCCTGAACAGCTTCAGGCCTACGAAGTCATAGGCAAGGCAGTGGCGACTTCTCGTTACGCCATATCCATTATGTCAGTCTCAACACACGACCGCCGCATTGTAAGTGTTCACATGTACCGTACTTCGAGAATGAACAGCAGAGGCGCGAATCCTGAATCTGATGTCGCTGCTACCGAAAGAAACTATTCCCAATAGGTGGGCGGAGACGTTTGGGCAATGCTCAGAATCAAGTCATTTCTTCAAAGAATCCTCCGGAACGTCAGACTAAACTTCCGGGGACATTGCCCAGAATAATTGGCGTCCGAATTGAGCTGTCGGTTGTGAAGTGTTATGAGGAGGAGCCATCTATGCTCGAAATGGTGAACTATCTTTACAGTCTTGGCTTCCGACTTTGTGCCATAGACGAGGCGTGGAGCGATTCCCGAACAAGAGAGGTCTTCCAAGTGGACGGAGTGTTTTTTAGGGTCGCGGCCCTTAAGGAGTAAATCGAAAGAGGGCAGAGCCCGTGAACTATGATGAGTACGTAGCCTTGGCCCATCAGGGCGCAGAAGCCGATGCGGCCGGTGACTTTGAGAAAGCCGTCAATATCTTTTATCAATTGTTCTCAACTGATATCTCCGACGTGGACAAGGCCATGATGTGTCACAACATCGGTGTGATCCAAAAAAAGATGGGAAAAGAACGGGAGGCGCTGGCCAGGTTCGAGCGAGGTATGAGCTATGAACGGGTGCACGGTAGAATTGTCGTCGCGGAACAGCGGGCCGCCTATCTCTACCGTCTGGGCAGACTCGCAGATAGTCTCAGGGCTTATGACCATCACCCTCTTGAAATGCAAGATTACGTGAAAAGAAAATTACTCCCTACGCTGGCGGCGTTCAATTGGAAGCAGTGGCTCGCTCTTACTGCCTTCATACTGGTCCTGGGTTTCACTGGGCTGCACGCCGTCCGCATCGCACGCGAACTGATCTATTGGCAGTACCATCGCGATGAGGAGATTCGCGGCTGGATGACCATAGGCTATGTTGCGCATTCTTATCGCGTGTCACCTTACGTCCTCCATCAAGCGTTAGGGTTGCCCGACAGACCAGACACGCGACCTTTGCGTGAAATCGCCAAATCGCAAAACCGCTCGATGGATGAAACAAGAGCCATTCTGCAAGATGCCATTACTCATGCACGCCCACCGTACCCGCCGCCCTCACCGCCCAGGCGCGAAGGAGGCGGGCGTTGACTGACCAACTTCTGGCTTTGCTCACCAGCTACGGGCTCCCAGCACTATTCTTCTTGGTCTTGATATCGGCCGTTGGCTTCCCATTGCCTGTAACGCTGCTGCTCATAGCCTCTGGGTCGTTTGTCTCCCAAGGCGAGATGGAGTTATGGCACGTACTCATGATAGCCAGCGCCGGAGCAATTGTGGGTGATCAACTTGGTTACGGCTTTGGACGTTGGGCGGGACCCAGACTGGTTCATCGAATTACCAAGCGATTCGGTGGACGGGAAAAAATCAAGCGAGCAGAAGCATTCTCCACGCTTTGGGGTAGCGCAGGGATTTTCTTGAGCCGTTGGCTGGTGACACCGCTGGGACCCTGGCTGAATTTGACGAGTGGCCTTTCGGCTTATCCATGGGCACGGTTTTTTTTTGGGATGCGCTGGGTGAAATACTGTGGGTTGTCTTGTACGTCATGGTGGGCAAGACTTTCAGCGACCGGGTTCAATACTTCGCTGAATTGTTTGGCAATTTAACGTGGGTGCTTCTTGGAGGCATTGCGTCGATGATTCTGGGGTGGAAGTTATCCACCTACTTCCGCAACTCTGATCGTAGAGCGGAGCGGATCTTAACCAGTCAGTGAAGGCTGCATTGGGTTGAAGCCACCGATTCTATGTCGGTAGAGTTCCAGTTTCGACCTGGCAGTCGACGGGCCTTCGAGTAGGCCGAAGCTAAGCACCACCAACATGAAGTTGGCAGGCTCAAACAGCTGTGAGGTCACACTATGGCCATAACTCCTTACCTCTACTATGAAGATGTTGGCGAGGCTCTTAAATTCCTGGCGAAAGCGTTCGGGTTTAGGAAGTACGGCACACCGATGCGGGGCAAGAATGGCAAGATAAATCACGCGGCAATGCGTTTTGGCGACGACCTGATCATGATGGGATCTCCACCGAAGATGTATCGTAATCCCAAACGGCTGGGTCAGGCGACACAGAGTCTGTACATAAACGTCCCCGATGTTGACAAACACTTTGAGCGCGCGAAGAAGGCCGGGGCTAAGGTACTCGAGGAACCAAAAAATACAGAGTATGGACATCGCCGCTATGGGGTCACCGATCCAGAGGGGCATGAATGGTATTTCGCGCAGGAAATTCAGCGGGCAAAATCTGCATCGCGATGATTTAAAACTACCGACTTTTTACGTCGGTGGTACTTCAGCTTCCACCTAGCAGCCAGCGCGCCCGGTTAGGCTGAAACTAACCCACCACCAACATGAAGTTGGTGGTATTACGGAACGTGAGAGGACCGCTTTGATGCGCATAAGAGTCGATATTCTGATGATTACACTTGGCTTGGCGGCACTATTACCTTCCTACAATCTTGCGAAGGACCCCCGGGCGGAGTTCAACCAGTCAGAGACGCAAAGGGCCTTCTTTGAGAACCTTAAGAAGCTGTGCGGGCAGCGATTTGAGGGTGAAACGGCTTTCCCGCAGGACCATAATCACCCCCTGGTCGGAAAGGAACTAGTCATGACGGTGGAGACCTGCCGCGAGGACGAGCTTCGCATACCATTTCACGTTGGTGAGGATAAATCCAGAACGTGGCTTCTTAAGTTGACACAACAGGGTTTGTTGTTTAAGCACGATCATCGCCACGCCGATGGAACTCCGGATGAAGTCACAAATTACGGAGGGTTAGCCACACCATCGGGGACCGAGTACATGCAGAGTTTTCCGTCTGACGCGGAGACCTCGAAGCTCATTCCTGAAGCCTCGACAAATGTGTGGACTCTCCAGATCGATCCCGAGAAGCAACAGTTCAGTTACTATTTGGAACGGCACAAGCAACCTCGTTACAAGGCGATATTCAACTTGAAGCCAAGTGCCAAATGAGATGGTACCAGCCAAAGGGAACTCTTTAAGAATCAAATGGTTCTTTTAGTGTGATTCCATCGTTGGGTAACTCAGAAGGATTTGAAGCGTAAAGCCTATGTTCTTGTATTTGATGGTATGGCCGACTGGGAGCCGGCCCATGCCCTGTGTGAGATCAAGAAGTCCGGTAGATTCGAGGTAGTGGCTGTTGGCTTCTCTGATGAGATCGTCACCACAATGGGTGGTCTCCGGGTGGTTCCCGATATTTCGGTCGAGGCAATGGACCCTGCTGACGCCGCAATTTTCATTTTGCCCGGCGGCGACATGTGGGAGCAGCGGTCGAATGAAGCAGTGACAAGCATTCTCCGCCAGTTTCACAAGGCAGCGGTGCCGGTTGCAGCAATTTGTGCCGCCACCTTAGAGATAGCCCGTGCGAGGTTGACTGGAGGTGTTCGACATACGAGCAACGGTAAGCAATACCTGAAAGCGATGGTGCCGGATTATGCAGATGAGGATTCTTACGTAGAACTTTTGGCTGTCGGTGATAAGGGTGTAATTACGGCGAGCGGTTTGGGAAGCGTTGAGTTTGGGCGAGAGATAATAAAGCAATTAGAACTCTACGGCGACAAAGATACGGCATTATGGTTCGACATGTTCAAGCATGGAATTTTGCCGATTGAAGATTGAAGATTGCAGATTGGTCGTAATCACTGGTGAATAGGGCCTTTGCCTCAAAAAGTCGCACCGTTAGGCGCGCGAGGTTTATAGCCCATGCGGTGTAAAGCATCCCGCCCCAGCGGGCGGCATATCCGCAACATTACGCTCCTAACGGAGCGAGAGCCTCATGTAAACGCGGTGCGTTCTATAAACATTGCGTCCCTAACGGGACGCCCAGCACTTTTGAGGCAAAGCCGTGTATAGGAGATTCTAGCAGCCCGAAATCTGTATTCGTCAATCGTCAATCGTCAATCTGCAATCTTCAACCTTCATTCATGACTCCTGGTGTCGCCAAGTGGATCAGCCTTGCGTGCATCATTTTTGGACTACTCGGCTGGTCTGCAATTGTTCTAGTGGCGAAGATTTATCCCGGCGGTCATCCTCCCCTGGTAGCTTATGTAGCTATCAACGCCAACCAATGTCCGCTCTTTTATAGCTCATTTGGCATTGGTCCAGTCCAAATCGTATCTAGAAATCCAAAACTTACAAGCGCTAACCGCCCTAGCCTAAGAAACTTCTTGCCCTCATTCGGCTGCTATCCTAAAATTCGGATGTCCTCTGACCGACTGAAGCAGACGTGCCTCAATCAGAATCGTCACTAATGTCCACTAAACTTTTGGTGGATTAACCTCGAAAGGTCGAATAGATGAAACCCCGAATCCTCCTTTTCATTCTCCCGTTCCTGTTCGTGTGCTTATTCCCCGGCGCTCTGAGGTCTGTGCGCGGTGAGGACTGGAGACCCGTTGATCCCGCGAGCCTGGCCCTTAAGGCCGCAATAGTCGAGAAGGATGCAGACGCCGAGGCGATCTTCTGGGAAGTTAAGGTAGACGATAACCCCGACGGTGACCTGATCCTCACTCACTATATACGGATTAAGGTTTTCACCGAACGCGGTCGCGAGTTGCAAAGCAAGATCGACATAGCCTACGGCAAGATCTTTGGTCGCGAGATTCAAATCAGAGACATAGCTGCGAGAACGATCAAGCCAGATGGCTCAATAACTGAACTCAAAAAACAGGATGTCCTGGATCGCACCATCATAAAGACCAGTGGCGCGAGGGTTAAAGCCAAATCGTTTGCTATTCCCGGGATCGAGCCCGGTTGTGTGATCGAATACAGGTGGCGCGAAGTCCGCGTGAACACAAGTGCGAACTATGTGCGACTCGAAATGCAGCGGGATATCCCGGTCCAACGGGTCAGGTATCTAATCAAACCCTTCCCCTTTCAAGATTATAGTATGAGCTCCATCACCATGCATGGAAGCCCCACTAAGTTTAAACGTGAGAAGGACGGCTTCTACAGCACTTCCATGGAAAACGTGCCTGCGCTGCACTCCGAATCGCGTATGCCTCCAGAGGATGAGTTGCGAACCTGGATGCTCATCTATTACACAAAGGAAGACAAGATTGATCCCGAAAAATATTGGTACAACTACGGAAGACGGGTCTACGACTCAACAAAGTCGTTGATCAAGGTCAATAACGAGATCAAACTAGCAGCGGCCACAGCTGTGGCTGGAGCAACAACCGACGATGAAAAGATACTGAATATCTTCAACTTCTGCCGGGCGAAGATACGCAATATAAGCGACGATGCTTCTGGTCTTACGGCAGATGAGAGAAAAAAGCTTAAGGAGAACAAATCGCCCGCCGACACTCTCAAGAGAGGAGTGGGGAGCGCTGCTGATATCGATCTGCTATTCGCCGCGCTGGCCACGGCCGCCGGATTCGATGCGCGCATCGTCCTGGCGCCAGATCGAGGCGACCTCTTCTTCGACAAAGCGTTGGCCAATGCCTATTTCCTGAACCCGTCAAACATTGCTGTTCGGGTGGGTGATGGTTGGAAGTTTTACAATCCCGGTATGAACTATGTTCCCGCTGGGATGCTTCGTTGGCAAGAAGAAGGTCAGGAATCTCTAATCACCGATCCGAAGCAGCCCGTCTGGGTAAGAACACCGATGTCCGGTCCCGACAAGTCTCACATCAAGCGCGTCGGGACCTTCTCACTCTCGGAGGACGGCACTCTCGAAGGCGACTTGCAGGCAGAGTTTACTGGCCACTTTGCGATTGAACGAAAGGAAGAGAATGACGATGATTCAGTTTCTCAACGCGAGGAAAATTTAAGGGATGAGTGGAAATCGCGCATGAGCACGGCGGAACTCTCGAACATTCGCGTAGAAAACGTCAATGATCCCATCCAGCCGTTCATCTACAAACTTCAAATAAGGGTGCCGGGCTATGCCCAACGTACAGGCAGGCGACTGTTTCTGCAGCCCGCCGTCTTCCAGAAGGGTATTTCACCGTTGTTTGCAACAGCGGACCGCAAACACCCCGTCTACTTTCACTTTCCGTGGTCTGAGTATGACGAATTAAGCATCAATCTGCCCGAAGGTTATGTTCTAGATAGTCCGGACGCACCGACACCGTTCAGCGGTGGAGCGATAAGCGCCTACACCCCGAGCTTGTCCGTAAGTCAGGACGGTCGCATGCTGATGTTCAAAAGGAAATTCTTTTTCGGCGGCGACAACAATATTCTGTTTCCGGTGTCGTCCTACACCCAAGTTAAGAACCTTTTCGATGTTCTGCATAAGCAGGACGCTCACACAGTATCTTTGAAAGCAAAATAACCTCGCCAATCAGCATGCCCTAAGTGCATGCGGAGGATTCTGATGAGACGTCGAACGATCCCTCTGATCCTGGTTTTTGTGTTGTCCGCGATTAGCACCTCAGCTGCTCCGGGCGACGAAGTTCCCGCTTGGCTTTCACAAGCAGCCGCAGCAAGCGCACCACCTTACGACAAAGATGTTCCTGCTGTGGTTATTCATCGGGAACAAACCATCAACGTTGGCGCCGACGGGCGGCTAATAACTGCTACGAATTTTGCGGTGCGAGTGCTGGTACGGGAAGGACGTTACTTCGCATCGGCAGACCAACTGTATCTTACCAACAGCGGAAAAGTCCGGGAGATGCGCGCCTGGCTAATCTCTCCCAACGGCACAGTTAAGAAGTACGGCAAAGATCACATCGTAGATCTCATTGAGGATCCAAATGACATCTACAATGAATATCGAGTCAAGTCTATCGATGCTACCAACGATGCAGATGCGGGCAGCGTGTTTGGTTACGAAGCAATAAGTGAGGAACGCCCGCTTTTTCATCAGGATGTTTGGCTGTTCCAGAATCGCTTACCGACGCTACTGTCCCGCTACACTCTGAATTTACCAGCGGGTTGGAGTGCCAGCAGTGTCACCTTCAATCGTGACCCCATTGAACCGGCTGTCTCGGGATCGAGTTACAAGTGGGAGTTGCGGAACTTGATGCCGATTCGTCCGGAGGTTGCGAGCCCGGAAATCAGCAACCTTGCACCACGCATTGCTGTTAACTACTTCCTGCCGGACAGCGGCCCTAGCTCTGGGTTTCGCAGCTTTGAGACATGGACCGAAGTTTCCCGTTGGGCCAGCGAGCTGCACGATCCGCAGTCCGTACCTGACGAGAACATCACTGCAAAGGCAAAACAACTGACAGCAGCTGCGGCGAACGAGTTCGATAAAATTCGAGCGATTGCTCAGTTCGTTCAACGATTGCAGTACATCTCGATCGATATCGGTATTGGTAAAGGCAACGGCTACAAACCCCACGCCGCGTCGCAGGTTCTGGCAAAGACTTATGGGGACTGTAAGGACAAAGCGAATCTTATGCGTGCCATGTTAAGGAGCATTGGCATTGTCGCATACCCGGTGGCGATATATTCGGGAGATGCAACTCGTGTAACAGAGCAGTGGCCTTCACCGAGCCAGTTCAACCATTGCATCATTGCCGTTAAGGTTGGTGAGGAAACCAGAGCCGAA
This sequence comes from Pyrinomonadaceae bacterium, assembly GCA_035283645.1. GTDB lineage: Bacteria > Acidobacteriota > Blastocatellia > Pyrinomonadales > Pyrinomonadaceae > PSRF01. Next base: position 2,536 of record DATETN010000119.1, on the reverse strand, counting down.
ACCATAATTTCACACCCAACGCTTGGTCGGCTCCTGATCTTTGATGCTACCGATGAACATACGCCGCTCGGGGATCTGCCGGACGACGAGCAGGGCAGTCTGGCGCTACTAATAGCAGGGGACCAGGGCGCCCTGTTGCGAATGCCGGTGATGCCTCCAGAGTCGAGTCATCTGCAGCGTGTCGCCGAAGTGCAACTTACTTCCGAGGGTGCGATTGTCGCCACTATCAAGGAGCGCTCGACAGGTCAGAGGGCAGTCGAGGAGCGACGCGCGTTTCGAAAGCTGTCAGCTCCCGGGTACAAACAGATGATTGAGGAGTGGTTAACGCGCGGCGCCACAACAGCTAGAGTGTCCAGGATAGAACCCGTTGATGACAGCGTTAGCGGGCGTTTCGGATTGGACGTTGAGTTTTCTGCTGCGTCCTATGCTCAGTTGATACAGGATCGTCTCCTGGTATTCAACCCCGCAATTGTTTCTCGTCGAGAGGCGTTGTTTCTCACTGAGCCATCCCGCCAACACCCAATTGTATTGGGCTCCAGGGCCTTTACGGAGAAGGTAATAGTCAAACTTCCAGTGGGCTTTGAAGTGGATGAGGTGCCTGATGCCGTAAAACTTGAGACACCGTTCGGAACATACAAGACAAGCTATGAAGTGAAAGGTGACGAACTGGTCTTCGAGCGCGCGTTGGCCCAACGGGGAATGGCTATCCCGGCGATGCAGTATCAGGTCGTCCGCAGTTTTTATGAGAAGATCCGTGCCGCAGAGCAGGCCCCTGTAGTGCTGGCCAGGAAGTAAATATTTGGTGCCGATTTCGCCACAAGTGCACCAACGACCTGATTGCCAACGAAATCCTTTGGTGTTGTTTCGTGTGATTTGGTGGATCGTCGTTTCGTGTGAGTAGGCGATCCACCGAAACGTATTAACTAACTCAGCCCAACGGCTGTTCGATAAACTTCAGTTTGTCGTTTCGCCATACTCGTGACTTACTAGAACCTTGGCTTCGTGGGAAGCTGCTTCAAACTCTCGAGTTTCACCGAGAGCACGAATGACGCAACGCGACAAGCTAAAGCATATCGAACATCCGTTGTTTGTTCGATAAACTTCAGTTTGCACGTAGAAGGGTTATGCGGCCGACGCCTAATCGTTTGGCTGCCTGCTTCTCAGAAAGTAAATTGGGGTAACTTGTTGTTGCTTCCATGCTCTGGCTGTATCTCAAGCTCTGTACCACGTCGCAGAAACAGGGAAGGAATGCGAAGAGACGTCAGAGGATGGGAATGAATGGGATGAAACCGACCTCCAGATATTCTTAGATCGGGAGTTCCCTTGGATCGACCCGATCACCCCTGTTGTAAAACACCACACCAAAAGTGCATGGTAAAATCCAACACCCTGACCGCTGCACCGATGCTATCGCGAGGGCCGGACCCCAATCCTGTCATTCGAATTTCGGGACAGTACGTAAAGGAACTTGACCGTGGAATTTTCGTGCCAGAGCGTCTCGCTTTTAGCTCTTCGTCTCGCTCTCATTTATTACTTGTCGACGTGAGTCCAAACCTGCAGGCAGACTTATGCCCCGATTACTCGCCATAGCGATTTAAGTAGAGTCTGCTCTCATACTCAACAAGACCCAGCCGGAATTGATCGAGCCAACCTCGTCGGCCGAGCACATTACGGGCAAACGAATCATGTCCAGCAAAATAAACTGTCACATCGAAGGAGTAGTTGAGAGTTTTCAGAGTGAGACTGTGGCCGTACGCGTCAAAGCTTCCAGTTACCGTGCCAATGCGAAGCGGAATTCCGCGTTCAACATCAATATCTAAAGCTGCAGCGAGTTCGCCCTTAAAGACACAGAAAGAAGCTCCAGTGTCTACATAAGCATCGGTTCGGACTGTCTTGTCTGCTAATCGAAGTTCGACAGGGACGACGATCGCTTCAGTCCTATAGTCGTAGACTGATTCGAACGTCAACTGATGGGTCACTGCCAGCCCCCCATGAAGGGCTCTTGCTTGGGCGAGACTCGCTCAAGATAGGGTGCTGTGATTCCTTGCGCTCTAGCATCATCGTAGACCTTTTTCGCATCGGCACCGTGCGCTACTAGGTGATCACCATCAAGCGCAACCCACTGGCCCAGGTATTCCTCGCGGTGCGCATTTATCCAAGCGCGTTCTTGTTCATTGGTTTTGTAGGCACGTTGCGTATCGCCGTTGGAGCCAAGCGCGTTGAGCGCGGCGCGTAAACGGCGCTGCTCCTCGGGCGGTAGCTTCTTTGCTTCTTCAAGTATTTGTTCTAGTGTTGCCATTCGCTAACTCTCATTCAAACTGGCCCAGTAATTCCGCTCGAACTTCCTCCCATGGGATCGATTTCACTGTGCCCCGCGTCGATTTCAACCAGCAGTCGCTCGATCTCTTCAGACCAGGCCGCTTCAACATCTGGCTCGGAAGTTAGGGTATTTTCCATCGAATCATTCCTGGGTATCGATAATAACACCCTGACTTTTAAGTGCATAACTATTGTCCGAAAGTCGACTCTGAAAAAG
>DATETN010000118.1:0-8727 GCA_035283645.1 Pyrinomonadaceae bacterium | reverse complement strand
ACCAACAACAAAATCCTACACACGGCAGTGTGTAGTGCTTTTCAGATCCTACCTACTAGACGGACGCCACCCCTTCTCTTATCTCAAGGTTGCCGACTCAGAAGCTCCATCGAAATTGCTGAGCTTCTGAGTGTCACCCGTGTTCTGAGTTGGTATTGTTGAAAAAAAAAGAAGGGGGGGGCGCCTCTTTGTAGGTGGGATCTAAAAAGCACTACACACTGCCGTGTGTAGGATCTATTGTTTTGACACAGTCTCTAAAGCGTATGGTGTCGGGAGTGGTTTCGGGAGAGGCGCGTCATAGGCCGAAGGTGAAACTCCACGACGCTAAAGCGTATGGTGTCTTGAAATGAAAATGACCAATGACGAATGAGCAATCACCAATGAGCAATGACCAATGAGCAATGGCTAATTTGCGGAGCCGACATTGCAAATTGATGAGTGGAGATTGAAGATTTCAAGTTTCGCAATCCTCAATCTTCAATCTCCAATCTTCAATCTTCTCACCTTCCTGGTGACGTGGTTGACCCCTTCTCGATCTTCTCACCCAACGACACAATCCAAAGTCCCGAGTTAATATCATTGAAATAGATCAAGCCTTTGTGTGGTTGCGCTCCCCACGTAAGCGGCAAGTTCGGACGAAACCCGTCTGCGTCGCCGGTCCAGATACGCGCAATCTCACGACCTTGCCGATAAAGATCCCCACGAAGTTCCCCTGATACATCCACAACTCGTCCACCACCCGTGTAGTACCCCATATACATAATGTCATTTTCGACCCACATGTTATGAGCGCCACCTTCGGGCACCGGATACTCAGCAACCTTGCGTGGATTATTGATGTCTGTGACGTCGATAACGTGAACGATGCCGCGTATCGACAGTTTTTTGGGAGAAGTGATGTCGAAGATCGAGGGAAATACTTCGTCACCAAGAAACACGTAGTTCCGATAACGATAGACGGAATGCGTGCCGGCAAGCCAACCATTACCGTAAAGTTCGTGGTGATTAAAACGAAACTGGCTCACCAGTTTTGGGTTTTTGGGACTACCGCCTTTCAATCCCGCGCCCACATCGAGAATCACCAAGCCATCATGCCAGTACGCGAGATAAGCAAGACCATCCTTGACGTAAAGGTCGTGGAGATAACGACCGGCTGTCGATTCGCCCTCCTTCGTACGGACCAAAGTCGCGATAGGATTCTCCGTCTGCCATCGCGCCACCTCCTTGGGGTTCTTTAGGTCCGCAAAATCGATCACGCGCATTGAACCGGTCGCGTCGTCCGTAAGGTAAACGTAATGACCGTCGAGAAAGGCGCTGTGCACGCCTCCGGTAACGGTTGCCGTGTATTCAGAGATCAGCTTTGGATGCGCAGGGTCAGAGGTGTCATAGAAGGAGATTCCGTTCTTTCGGTTGGACGCACCCTCGCGGGAAATCACCAGAATTTTGCCATCGGGCGTTGTCGAGATGTCATTCACCAGCCGTGCGTCGACCTTCACAGTGTCGGTCAGTTTTGGATTGGCCGGGTCTGAAATGTCATACACCAGAAAGCGATCAGATATCGTCGACAAGTAGGCGTAATCGCCGATGAGCCATTGCTCCGCACCCTGAAACTGCTTGAATGGGACTCGGCCCACTATCTTGAGTTCGCGTTCCAGATTGCGGGGAGTAACCTGAATCGAAGAGCTGGCTGATAGGTTGCCGCTCGTGGCGGTCACGATGTAGCTGCCGGGTAACTCAGCGACAAAACCACCGTCCTGATCAACGCTGGCACCCGTTCCGCTGACGGACCAACGCGGCGTCAAATCGCCGCTGGGATCTGCTTTTGCCCTGAAGTGGATGACGTCGCCTGTAAGTGCCGTAGCGGCGCCTCTTTCAACGCTCAAGCTGCTCAGACTGTTGTTCACGACGGTAATTACCGTCGAGCCACTCACCGCACCAGATGTCGCGGTAATGGTCGCTTTCCCAGGGCTGATCCCGGTAACGACACCATTGTCATCAACTGTCGCGATCTGCGAGTTCTCCGAAGACCATTTAATCGGTACCCCAGTTCGAGGATTTCCAGAATAGATACGACTTGTGGCGCTGAGTTGGACAGTACCAGCAACGACCAGTGGGGTCTTTACGGAAGCGATCTCTATCGTCTTAATTGCAGCTGGCTTTACCATAAAAGTTGTGAAACCGGATTTGCCGCCGACGATCGCTCCAGCAGTCACCTGGCCTGAGCCAACTAGCTTGATGTTACCGTCGTCGTCAACCGCGGCAATGTCAAATGGTCCCGCAAAATAGGAAGAAGGGCGGTTCTTTAACGCGTTGCCAGAAGTATCTTTGGCGACCACGGTGAGTTTCACCATCTGACCAACTTCCGCTTCTTTTGCGGAGGCAGTCACTTCAACAGATTTTACGGCTGGTGCAGAGGCCGTTGGGCTCGGTTGCTGGCCCAGTGCGCCAATTGACAGTAACAACGCTGCTCCAGCTATTGAAGCGAACCTAATCGTTGCGAACATTCGATACCTCCAGGGGCAAACACCGACAAGAGTTTCGCGCCATCTTATTCGTCGGCTAAAGGTGAAGCAAGTTGCTATGCGGCGGCATTCCCATCAGACGCGGGTCTTCACTTTTGCGGTTACTCATTTTTCCAACCTAACATCCAATGCTCAGCAATCAGAAACTGTTTGGTGGTCATTTTCTTTCATGATTAGTCACAAGCAACCAGCCGGAGGCAATTTGGATTCAAATCAACAGGCTCCCTAAAGCAGTATCGTGGGAGGTTGAAACGTGTCGATCAAGCGCCAACTCGCTCCTTTTTACTTCTATACAGCTGTAGTAATCCTGTTGCTGACCATTGCGGGAATGGGTAAAGGGCCGTCGAAAAGCGGGGTACTGCTGCTGCTAATGTCGGGCATCTTGAGCTGGGGACTGGTTGAGTATGTTCTACATCGCTTTCTTTTTCACTTGAACACACGCTCAATTATCGGCCTCAATTTCGTTTATCCGGCTCATCTATCACATCACGAAAACCCAAAGGCGACCGAGCACCTCTTCGCGAGCCTGCTGATTAGCTTGCCTATCGCTACGGCCTACTGGATGTTGGCATGGTTTGCTGTGGGCACCTGGCGTGCCGCATCCTATCTCTTCATCGGTCTTGTGGCGGGTTACTTCTCCTATGAGTGGCTACATTTTCAGGCGCATCATGGCCGATCCCGTCAGCCACTCTTAAGATACCTGAGGAAGTATCACCTGCTACATCATTATCGGAGCCCCGATCTGAGGTTTGGAGTTACGTCTCCACTTTTTGACTTCCTGTTTGGGACTTTCCGTCCAGCGCGTAACGAAAAGCCGAAGCCGTAGTACCACCGCGCGGGTGGCTGGTGTCTGCTGCTTTGATGAGATCCCGTGCATCAAGAGACCCATTCGCTAACGATACCGTGTCAAAATCCCACGAGATCCTACACACGGAGGTGTGTATGCTTTTTAGATCCAGCCTAACAAGCCGCACCGCCCCCTCTTCTTTTTTTCCAACAATACCAACTCAGAAGACGGGTGACACTCAGAGGCTCCGCAATTTCGAAAGAGCTTCTGAGTGGGTAACGTTGAGATAAAAAGGGGGGTGGCGTTCCTCTCGTAGGTAGGATCTAAAAAGCACTACACACTTCCGTGTGTAGGATCGTTTTCTTACTTGGACCACCTCGACTGGAACACACTCAACCAAATCCTACACACGGCAGTGTGTAGTGCCTTTTAGATCCCACCTACTAAGACGCGCCACCCCCCTCTTTTTTTTCAACAATACCAACTCAGAAGACGGGTGACCTCAGAAGCTCCGCAATTTCGAAAGAGCTTCTGAGTGGGTAACGTTGAGATAAAAAGGGGGGTGGCGTTCCTCTCGTAGGTAGGATCTAAAAAGCACTACACACTTCCGTGTGTAGGATCTCGTTGGATTTTGACACGGTATTAGGCTGAACGTGTGTAACCTCAAGGATTTATTCGCCCAGCACCCCCAAGACCTGTCTCATTTCTTGTGATAGTTATCGGCGATAAGTTGGATCATTTCCATAGCCGCATCAATGAGGCGGTAGAAATCATCGCGGCCGATTGTCGCAAAATAGGCGACTCCGATAATTGCCGCTACGAGCAGTAATCGCGAGAGGCTTTTCATCTCCTGGTTTTCATCTCGGGAGTTGGCTCTGCGCCCCAAGTACTCCTAACGTAAGCCGGGTGGTGGTCCATTACTTTAGCTCAACAGAGCTACGGGCTTCCACTATTAAACGGATGATGGGTATTGGATAGTGATTCATATTCCTCGTCTGTAATCAGACCGCCGTATTTCATTTCCCTCAATTGCCCTAACGTCTCAACAGGATCCCGCGGCGATTGAGGATTTGGTTGGTCTTGATTGTGGATGAGTACGTCTGGAGAGGAAGTACCAGGTTTGGGGTTAGCGGTACCGGCGCCGGAGATCGTCATCTCGTATTCTCTGCGATCATCCGGATGCATGTCCTTGACGGAATCATATTCGCGACCGTTGAAAACAATCTTTGCAGGACTGCTCTTAAGACCATCTAGCACATCTGCAACTGTAGGATAGGGAGCCCTTTCGACCCCAATCGATTGCTTCAGTTTCCAGAAGAGGAAAACGCACAACCCGACCAATATGATTGCGACAAGTGTGAACATGGTGTCTCCTCAAATGGCATCCTACAGCTGGCTCTCTGCATCGAGCATCGGCGGCGCAGCCCTGCGAATAACCTGCCTGAGCCAAAGTGGCTGATCAAACATTAGCTCGAGACCGCGCACGATCGCATATCTTGGTTGGTCCGCAATTCGCACCGGCAAGCCAGTTTGGTCGTGCAAGAAATCATCGATGCCCCCGAACAAGGCTCCTCCGCCGGTTAGAACGATGCCTCGTTCGTAGATGTCGCCGGCCACCTCCGGTGGCAGTTTTTCGAGGGTCGTGCGTACTCCTTCCACAATCTTGCTAACTACGTATTGAGCTACTGGATAGATCTCACCGGCTGTAATCTCAATAGCTCCCGGGGTGCCCGTAACAACGTCACGGCCCTTGATCGTACGTTCCTGGGCCAGGTCGCTGGGGAGTGTGGCAGACGCCAGGTCCAGTTTCAGTCGCTCTGCTGTGTGGGCGCCAATGGCCAGTCCTCTGTGCCGGCGAACATGTTCTATGATTGCTGCGTTAATGTCAGCGCTCCCGATTCTCGCCGAGTGCCCGTGCACGATGGCGCCGCCTGCGACTACGGCCACGTTAGTGGTCCCTCCCCCGATGTCAACCACTGCTGAGGCTCTCGGATCGTTCGCCTTTACACCAGCACCGAAGGCTGCGGCCAAACCTTCTTCGATCATCAAGACCTTGCCAAGGTGAGCGTGCTCGGCAGCATGCAAAAGCGCACGACGCTCAACCGGCGTCACGCCTGGATATACACCCATGAGCGCGCGCCTGCTAAAGTGAGATACTCCAGCGCGCGCCTTCCGTACAAAAAGCGCAAGCATCTGTTTAGTTCTTTCGAAATCTGCGACGACGCCATTCAGCATCGGTGCAATTACAGTCACGTCGCGCGCTTCTCGTCCGTGCATCTGTTGCGCTTCGTGCCCTATCGCAATGACTTCTCCGGTGATGTTATTGACTGCCAAAACGGATGGTTCATCCACGACCACACCGCGACCACGTACATGAATGATGGTGGCCGCCGAGCCCATGTCGATGGCGATCGAATCGTGGACCAGGTTTCGGAGTGCGGGCAACCCGATGAAAGCTGCAGTTTTACTGATGAAGGACATGGGAAGTGAACTCTTTACCTTTGTTTACCAGTCTTATCGCGGCAATGAGTCCCTCGGGATGCTGGCGCGAACAGTAGCTTCCGGGCAGAAGTGTCATTACAAATGACGAGAGTATTTCGTCTTCACAGCCGCGGTTCAGCGATCATAAGACTATCACGATAATCCCCGAAAGGTTTGGTAAGGATTAGAAGGCGACTGCGAGGAAGACCAAAAGAACTGCAAGCAAGGCCCCGGCAATGGTGAAGGACCATTCAACTAACGGAACCGGACGACCGAACAGGCGTCGAAAGACCAGCAACCCACACTTCCACCCATCTTGCTGGTATATCGGTAGGAGATTCGCAAAGGCTAAGGCCAGATTAAAGCTGCCAAAGAAAGTACCCCAACAAATTATTCCCAACAGCAAATTGGTAACGATTCCAGCGAGAAGCACTACCACTTGCTGAAACAGGGGTCGTTGCTGAAGGGCTGACATATCCATCCGAATGTAAGCACCAATTGGAAGCGCTCGCAGTGTAAATTCAAGCTTGGCGAGGCGACGGAGGAACACCTTCGGACCCCATCCAAAACCGACTTCTTTGACCGAGATTTTGCAAGCGCACGCCGCTAAGAGGTGGCCCAGTTCGTGGAGCACGAGAGCGGAGATAAAACTGAGGATCAGATTCAGAAGGACAAGAGACACGGTGGTTTCAGTTACCCAATTTCTGTTCGAATCCGCTGATTTGAGTTTCGAGTCGGCGGAGCTGTTTAAGTTCCTCGTTCATGTCCAGGATCAGATAGAGCGCGGAACTCGCCACGACTGTACCTACCAGTAAATCTATGCCCAACCGAAATGCCGCAAGGAACAAAAACACCAGTACAAGCGCCGTTAGATATAGCCTGATCGCCAGCATTGAACTCTCCTCTGTGATGTAAGGAAGAGAAACCTGCAATCAACCTCACTTTCCAAGCTAAATGCAAATAATGCTAAGCTAACCTCGAATTCCCCTACACAATTGTCGCCGACTTCTCCCTTTGCAATTACGTGCACGGCCAAATCAGCGTGCTTTCGCAAATAACTCGTCGAATTATGATCAAGAAAAAATGGGGAAAACGTTCGGCGGAATACGCTATTTGGATTCCTCTGCTAATAATCCAGGTGATTGGGCTAAGTCACCCAGTCGCCGCACAAGCAGTCTATGACCTACATCAGTCAGAGCGTTCGGATGCAGTTACTGGGGGTCGCGTAGAAGTTTCGTTGTGCATATCGGCAGCATCGAGAGCGGCCGCGCATTGCAGGAGGGGCGCGTCATGCGCCTGATCCCCCGTAACAGGAGAGCAGGCAGAAGCTGATTAGGTTAGGGCAATATACAAACCCAGTTCTATCTCACGTACTCCCAGTGCCAGGGCTCGTAGAAATAGGGACGAAAGCCAAATCGATGTGCGTTTCGAGTCAGCCAGAGATACACCGGAGTCTGAATCTGGATTGATCGATTAGAGTCTTTTGTCTCTACCGGCTCACCCCCAACATAAATATCGAGAGCTCGCCCGGTAAAGTGCGGGCTGTTGACAGCAAGTCCTGCTCTTCCTGCATTAGGCGACTCGCGCCGCAGTTTCTCCTGATATTCACGGGAACGGAATGAAGAGATTATCTTGAGGTACTTTGCATCATCCGCAAGAGTAGGTCCAACCAGGGGATCAGCCTTAGCTGCCAGGATCATTTGCTTGTATGCGGTATATGCCTCTAGATGAACCTGGCGGAGTTCCTCTGGCCGGGACTGGTCATAAAAATCTTCGAGCGACCCGGTTACGAGTTGATCAGGTTGCGGGTAGTTGCGGTCTCTTATCCGCAGGCTTTGCCAGTGGCCCACCATCGCATAAAGCGACTCTTCATCGAGAATTCCGGATGCCTGCAGGCCCTGCTTCAGTTGCCATCGGGACAGTGCAGCTGCAAAGCCAGTTGTGTCTGCGCCCTGATCCGTACCAATCAGACTCTGTACAAGCGGCGCATAGAGGTACCAGCCGCGCTGCGGTTTTCCGCCGAACATCCACTTAAGCTCAGATTGAAGTTGCAGGTTTCTCGTTGCGACTGTTCGGGGGTTAGATGACTTGAGACTTTCAAGTGGTCGACGTTCAGTCATTGTTTTCGAAGTAGGTCGAGTGGTGTTGCCAGGTGTCCGGCCGTTCTGAGTCTGACCACGTAGCGTCCCACTCTGAATGAGCGCGAGCCCAAGCGACGCCGCGACTGCGCCTGACAGTAGTATTCGAATGAGTCTGGATAGTTTCATTTTGCCCGTATTATTGTGGGATTGAGTATACGTTGAAATCATCAGATGCTTTAAGAGCTGGTACGGTTTGTTGATTGGTCATTTTTTGATTTCAAGTATCTGCTTTAGCGTCATGGGTCCTTCACCTTCAACCTGACTCAGCGAATTGGTCACCCGTCTTCTGAGTTGGTATTGTTGGACAAAAAGGAAAAGGGGGGGCGCGTCTTTGTAGGTTGGATTTAAAAAGCACTACACACTGCCGTGTGTAGGATTCCTTTCTACCTGCCGTGTGTAGGATTTGATTGAGCATGGACCAGGTGAGGGGTGGTCCACATTGCAAGTGGTCTGAGTAAGATCCAAGTGGAAAAGGATCCTACACACGACAGTGTGTCTAGTGCTTTTTAGATCCAGCGTTTTTGGACCTAGCCTATAAAAGAGGATCCTACACACGGCAGTGTGTAGTGCTTTTGAGATCCAGCCTACAAAGACGCGCCACCCCCCTTCTTTTGTTTCAACAATACCAACTAAGAAGTGTGTGACACTCAGAACGCCTCAATTTCGACGGAGCTTCTGAGTCGGTAACGTTGAAGAAAAAATAGGGGGGGGTGGCGTCCGTTCTAGTAGGTAGGATCTGAACAACACTACACACTGCCGTGTGTAGGATCGCGGCGTCCGTTCTAGTAGGTAGGAT
>DATETN010000117.1:0-32783 GCA_035283645.1 Pyrinomonadaceae bacterium | reverse complement strand
GGGGGGGTGGCACGTTTTGGTAGGCTGGATCTGAAGGGCCCTACACACTGCCGTGTGTAGGATCTATTGTTTTGACACAGTCTCTGCCGTGTGTAGGATCTATTGTTTTGACACAGTCTCTGCCGTGTGTAGGATTTGGTTGAGTGTGTTCCAGTCGAGTTGGTCCAAGTAAGAAAACGATCCTACACACTGGAAGTGTGTAATGGTGGCAGGAAAACACAAGCCGGGGGGGTGGCCAGAGAGAGGGTCACCCCTACGGATGGTTCCTCTCAGCAAATGTACTAAGAACCTCCAGCAAAGCTTCGAGATCCAGCGGTTTTGTCAGGTGAGCGACAAACCCCTCGCTGCGAGCCTGTTCGATGTCTTCGTGGCGGCCAAATCCGGTAAGAGCAACTGCCCGAACGTTCTCTTTATCGGGCAGTGAGCGCAGGCGTCGCACAAGTTCAAACCCGTCCATGCCGGGCATCGAGATGTCGGAAACGACGATGTCGAAATCTGAGCACTTCGCTAGTTCCAACGCTTCCTTACCGCTGTTGGCCGTGATCACCTTTCCACCACTCATCTCCAATAAGCTTCGCAACAGCGAAGTAGTATCTTCATCGTCGTCCACCGCCAACACGGTAAGCCGGTTTAGACCATAGCTGGGAGCCACATCCGACTTACTGGCAGTCTTTACCCAGGTCGCCGACTTTACCGGTAATCGCACCGTGAAACTTGCTCCCTTGCCAACACCTTCCGAATAGGCCGTCACCGAACCGCTGTGCAACTTAACCAACTGCTGGACCAGCGCCAGCCCAATCCCCAAACCTGCATGTTCTCTGCTTGCGCGTGCATCTCCCTGCCGAAACATCTCAAACACACTCGGCAAGAATGCAGGATCAATACCTTGTCCGTTGTCCTCTATCACTAAGACAGCCTCATCGTTATCGCGACTCAGCCCAAGGCCAACCCTGCCACTCTCTGTCGTGAATTTCACTGCGTTGCTTAATAGGTTCCAAACTATCTGCTCCAGGCGAAGTAACTCACCCTGCACAAACATTGGTTCCTCAGGCGCCTCAACAACAATCGAAATCCCTTTTGCCTCGGCGTCGACCCGAACGGTTTCGATTGCGTTGTTAATCGCAGTCAGGAGGGACACTGTTTCCGAGCTCAGTGACAGCTTCCCACTCCGCAGACGCGATAGCTCGAGGAGATCTCGAATCAGGTGAGACTGCGCCAGCGCATTGCGCCGTAATGCTTCGCTCATCGCCAGAAGCCGCGGTGACGTCTTTATGTTATCCATGCGCAGTAGCAACTCAGAATAACCAAGGATTACATTTAGCGGATTGCGTAATTCGTGAGACAGAGTCGCCAGAAACTCGTCTTTCAAACGATTTGCTTCGTCGGCAACTCGTCGCAGTTCGCGCTCCCGAGCCAGAAGCAATCGGAGCTGTTCGCCGTTCTGTTTCAACTTCTCCTGATGGCGTGACTGCTCCTCAAGCAGGTCACGCACCTGATACTGGCGCCGTCGTGATCGCAGGGCGACATTTATGGTCCTTAGTAGTGTGTTAGTGCTAATCGGACGCTCAAGCATTGTCACACTTCCGGCAGCTCTAGCTGCGAGGTCCAGAAGTTGAGCTAGTCGCGAGGCTCCACGCGTAAGAATTATTACAGGGAGCTCCGACCATGGTGCTTGGCGCTTAAGGACATTCAGAAGATTCTCTGTTTGTGCGAACTCAAGAGCTTCTTCAGTCATTACGAGTGCGCCCGCATGTATGATCTGCTCGGCGCCGTGTTGCGAATCCTCGAAGATTACTGCTTCAAAACCGTTGGTGGTGAGCACATTGGCCATGGCACGCGCGTCTTGTCCAAGAGGGGCTAGTATGAAAACCCGTTCGTCGCTCCCTCCGCGACCGCGCCATTCGAACGTCTCGTCCGTATTAAGCTCGGCCGGCTCGGTCTCGGGAAATGAATTTAACCTGGCGGAAACTTCCATCGTTCGATTCACTTCGAGTCTATAATGCGGTCTCGTTTTCCCTCATACCTGGGCACGCCCGTTAGGATGCCCTCGAATTCTCTTAGCGGCTCACCAATGCGAATTCCCTCTCGCCCGATCGCAAACTCACGAATGGAACGTTCGTGGTCGCCGCTGCGTTTCTTCATGACAGCTATCGATAGCTTCACTTCGCCAGCGGTTTCAAAGTAACGCATGTTGATCACAGTATCGCAGAGGTAACTGAGATCGATTGGACTTTCTAATGCGGTGACCGTGCCGTGTTGCGCCATAACTAGAATCGTGACGACTCCCTGTTGATTCAGATAGGAAGTGAGTTCATGCAGTTGATTATTCAGAAATTTTTCGCCGGGCATCGCGTTCAGATAACCGTTGAGACTATCGATTACGATTAACTTGCATCCCGCCTGTACGCTCTGACGAACTGACCAAGCAAACTCACCCGGAGAAATCTCCGCCGGATCGATTTGCCTCGCCTGAAGTTTGCCGTTTGCGATTTGCTGTTTTACAGGAAGACCTAATGCATGCGCGCGCGCGGTCAGGATTCCTAGAGTTTCGTCAAATGCAAAGATGGCCGCTGGTTCATCGTTTACCGCCATCTGCACGGCGTACTGAACAGCTACACTGGATTTGCCGCAGCCCGCTGGACCGATGATCAATGTCGTAGTCCCGCGATCCAAACCACCGCGCAGCAATTGATCCAATTCGGGAACGCCACTCGATATAGACTCTTGCCGAAACTCGCCGTGATGTTCCGCCGCGACCAGGCGAGGAAAAACCTGTAACCCTCCTGTCACGATGGTGAAGTCGTGGTAGCCCTCCCGGTATTGCACGCTCCGCAGCTTTGTTACGTGCAATCTTCGACGCGCCTTTCCGTAGTCTGGCGACAGCTGCTCAAGCTCAATGACACCATGTGTGAGACTGAACACGTGAGGGTCGGTGCTGATTCCGCTGTTGCTCATTTGGTCGTCGAGCAAAAGTACGGTACTGCCGTACTTCGTGAATTCCTGCTTTAGACTTAGTAAGTGGCGCCGGTATCGAAGTGGAGTCTCGGCTATTAAGCGGATTTCCGAAAGCGAGTCGAAGACGACTCTCGATGGACGTACCTTCTCCACCTTATCGATCAGCAGCTTTGTAATCTTTGTTAACTCGACCTCGGATGGATGAAACACTGTCGTTTGTGCGTCAGGCTTAAGGAGAGACTCAATGGCCGACAACTCTAATAGAGAAATCGAACTCAGTGACCAGCCGTGGGACTGGGCCACCCTGATCAGTTCGGCTTTCGTCTCCGAGAGCGTGATGTAGAAGACACTCTCGCCCTGTCGCACACCTTCAAGTAGAAACTGAAGACCAAGCGTAGTTTTGCCGGAGCCGGGACCACCTTGAATGAGGTAAAAGCAATTGCGCGGCAGGCCACCACCAAGAATGTTATCAAGTCCTGAAATGCCGCTGGGGCATCGCGGGTTGTCGAGAATGTTCAAATTAGTATCAGGCATCGTTGCCTTCTAATCTCCTGTTGTCGCTCAGTTTCAGTTAATCGATTCAATCGAGGGACTAGACGTCGGCCTGATCCTGGAGGAAAATCCGACGAACCAAGTAGGGGAAAAGGCACTGTTATTGAAAAAAACTTATACCATTCTGGCAGCGTTCCGCAAAGGCGAACTGCGCTGCGTAGTCAAAACCCCACGCGAGCCGTACCCGACAGCCGTCCCCAAAGCCGAGTAAGTAATCACACTCAACGGGTGAGGTTGCCCTATAATCTCCCAGAGACTAACAGCTATGACTGGATTGAGCTGTAAGGTCGCGTTTGCCATCTTGAGATGCGAGGAGGCAATAAAGTTGAAGCACATGATCCGACATCGATTATTGATGCTGTGCATCTCGGTAACATTCGCGTTAACAGTAGGGTTCAGTTGCAGTAAAAAGCCCGAAGCTGCCACGCCCGTTTCGTCCGATTCAACTTCCAAAATTGACGAAATTTTCGAGAGATACCAATCGGCAGTGGGTGGCCGGGAGGCTATTGAACGTATCGTTAGCTACCACGGCAAGGGTACTTTTTCGACCTCTCTTTCCAATGTAAAAGGTACCTACGAAGTGTGGGGTAAAGACCCAGACAAAACGGCCAGCCTTGTTACCTTCACACCTTCTATCGTGATTAGGAAGGGCTTCGATGGGACGACGCGTTGGGTGCAGACTCCCGTGGGCACGTTTGAGGATGATAGCCCCAACCAGATGGCGGAAGTCGAGCGTGATGCCGACATCTACCGCGTGGGCAAAATCAAAAACCTTTACGCCACGATGCGAATGGACCCCAACGCACGATTGCACGGACGTGATGTTTACGTGGTTGAAGGCAAGCCTGAAAAGGGACCGTCTGACAAATTGTTTTTCGATGTGAAGGATGGCCTCCTTCTACGCTGGGACATGGTGCGGAGGAATCCGAAACGGGGAAACATATTCGTAAAGGTTCATCTCGAAGACTATCAAGAGGTCACTGGTGTCAAAGTGCCTTTCAAGATTCGCTTTGCGTTTGAGTCGTTCGATCTCACCGTGATGATGGATGAGCTGAAACATAACGTCGAGATAGATGATAAATTGTTCCAGAAACCAAAATCTTAAGGACGCGCGGACTGTCCGTCGCGTATCCAATCGCGTGGGGATAAACCAAATCCTACACACGGCAGTGTGTAGTTCCTTCAGATCCAACCTACAAGGACGTGCCACCCCCCCCTTCTCTTTTTCAACAATACCAACTCAGAAGACGGGTGACATTCAGAACCCTCAACTTCACCCGTCCTCAAATTCGATGATGCTTCTGAGTCGGTAACGTTGAAAAGAAATGGGGGGGTGGAGTCAGTCTCGTAGGTTTAGGTTGGATCTAAAAAGCACTACACACTGCCGTGCGTAGGATTTCGTTGGTCCATCAGTTTAGCTAAACCGATAACGTGCAACGGTTTTTGACACAGTCCTTCCGTGTATAGGATTGTGATCAGAATTGATTCAGTCATGAAAAATAATACTCATACAAGTCACGCCTGCTTCCGCTTTCTGCAATTCCGAAACATCGATTGTCTCAACGCGGAATCCCTTTGCGGCAACAAGCTCACCCGTCTTTGGGTAGCTGCTCGGGAGTATTGTTGTGCCATCAATCGTCAGAGAGTTTCCGGCCGCCGGCTCCTCTTCCGCTACCGGAATAAACTCGAATGCGGAGAAGACACCCACATCGACCCATGAAGGATTCCCAAGCACAACGCCACGTCCGATATAAGTGCATGCACTCTTGAAGTGAAGACATCCGTGAACTTGGATACCTCTCACTTCATAACCATAAGGCGCCAGGGCACTACGCAGTTGTGCGATTCCCTCAGCATTTGTACGTAACGTCAGACCAACGTAGAAGGTGTTGCCAATGCACATCACGTCGCCGCCGTCCAGTGTCGCCGGCGCTAAGATAAATTGAAGCGGCCTGAACTGGGCCAGCACGTTTGCCACGCTTTCCGCTTCTGCCCTTCTGCTCCCGGCGCCCGAACGCGTGATCACCGCTACCTCATCAGTTACCACCGCTACGTCCTCGACAAACACTGCGTCTGGCAATTTCGGCTCTTCAGGTAAAGGCAACACGCGAACACCTAGTCGGGTGAGTAGTCCTTCGTAGGTTCGGTGCTGTCGAATTGCTTTGGCAATATCGATGGGTTGTCGATCAAGATAGGAGAGTTCGCAATTGCTGAGGCTTTGAGTGGGTCTGCGTGTGATGGCGGTGTACATTCTTCTGCTTGTTTTGGCGAAGGACGATCGGAAAAACGCTTAACATTATGCTAGACGGGAGATTAGATTTTTGAGCGTGATTGTCGTAAAAGGCCCTCTCCGATCCAGTTCTTAGCTACGTGCTACCATTTCCAAATGACCTTCCTAAATGTTGTAGATGGGTTACCAATACACGCCGGTGCTCTCCATCGCCACATGGGTGCATCCAGCTTGTTGCAACCAATCGAGCAAGGCCAGCAAGTCTGCGGTCATCGTCCCAAACTTTTTGATCTCCGTGCGCAGCTCACCATCAGATTCGAGCACCAGCAAACCAGCCACTATCACCTTCTTATGCCCATCCAGTTCACAACATCGCTTGTAGACAATTCGCATGGTCCACATCTATCAGATATTGACTTGAGAGGCGCCAAAGGAGTGCCCGGGTATCGAAGAGTCTCTTATGCGTGCTTACCACAGAGGGCAGCGACAGACAGTGGTTCCTGCATGCACTCGGATCCTACCGTGTGCAGGCTCCTGGCTCTAGCCTCAGATCGATCTCTTGTCATTAGCACTTCGCGGCAGCACGATATCATTTTCATTTGTGGTGGTGAATCGGGATTCATGACTTACTGTTACTTACTGTGTCAAAAAAAATAGATCCTACACACGGCAGTGTGTAGTGCTTTTTAGATCCAACCCACAAAGACGCGACCCCCCTTCTTTTTTCTTCAACAATGCCAACTCAGAAGACGGGTGACATTCAGAACCCTCAACTACAACTAAACACGCTCTTCACAGCTTCTACCGTGTGTAGGATTTGGTTGAATGTGTTCAGTTAACGACGCTTTATAGCGTGTGCTTCGGCCAAGGCCTTCAAGAAACATATCTCATCGACATGGTCAGTTTCCGTAAGCGTACCGTCAATGTCGAAGATTGCCAGGTTCATGCTCGTTTGACCTCATGCTTAAAAGAAGGAACATGGCAATGTCATCAAATGGAAACGACGAATTTGGGAAGCCAACGGCGAGTTCTGAATTACTGGTTCAGTGAAATGCACAACGCTTTTTGCTCCTACATCAGAAACCAGGCGATGCATCAGATCAGAGCCTACATAGAGCATTCGATACGAAAGTGGGACTCTTCCTGCAGAAAATCCTGTATGAACATCACCGGGGTTCAACAGGACAATGCTGCCGGGCGGCGAAAGATGGATTACACCCTTATAGAAAGTACCACCGACGCCAGCGTCAATAACGCCAATGGAAAAAGCCGTGACTGTGTCTCGCGTAGGAATGGTTGCTTGATTCAGCCTGAAACACCTCAAGGTTCTCCAGGCATGAAACATTCCAAATTTTCTCAGGCCCAACTAGCATGGGAAAGCCTACTTTACCAGACATCAAGCAATTGAATCCTACGTAAGTGCCTATCGCCCTCGAACTCTGTTTCGAGCCACACACCCACAATTTCCAGCGCCTGCGCCAAGGACATCATACGCTGACCGAGCGATATCATGTTGGCATCATTGTGTTGGCGGGCCAATCGTGCAGTTGATACGTTCCAACACACTGCACAGCGAACTCCTTTGAAACGGTTTGCAGCCATTGCTTCGCCATTGCCAGACCCGCCCACTACCAGGCCACGCTCGACAACGCCGCGCGCGACGGCTTCTGCTACAGGACGGACGAAGAGAGGATAATCAACCGGCTCCTCCGAATGGGTTCCAAAGTCCAGCACCTCATGGCGCAGTCCACCGAGGTATCCTTTAAGCCTCTCCTTATACCTGTACCCCGCATGATCAGAACCGACGGCAATTTTCATCTCCATTTCCTTTCGTGGTAAAGATGTGCGGTCAATGCTCGGATGGAAAATCACAAAACGTCAATAAGGCGTCGCGGTCTTTGGCCAGAGCTACTTCGCTTTACTCTTGTAGTTTCTTAACTGAATGAGTATTTTCTCGCGAGTTCCAGGTCCTAAATCGGAAGCAGGGTGGCGGTTTGATCAAGCAAACACTGCTGTTGATAGGATTAAGCATAACCACTGTCTGAGATTTGTCGATGCCTTCTCCTAAGGACTCGAATCTGTTACAAGGAGGGGTTTTACAAGAATCGGCAAATTGGCAATCGGGAAATCGTCAATCGTCAATCGTTAATCGGCAACAAGGAGATCGATAAACATGCGTCTATATCTGTATTTTGCTGTGCTGTTAACACTGGTGCTGCCTTTATCAGCCGTTGGCCAAGCGGCTCGGACCCAAGAATTTGATGTCCTAATTAAGAATGGCATGGTTTATGACGGGACCGGCCATGTCCCCAGGCGAGTAGACGTTGGGATCAAAGGAGATCGCATTGTTGCTATTGGAAACTTGAGACGTGCAAACGCGCGCAACATTGTTGACGCGCGGGGACTCGCGGTCGCACCCGGCTTCATCAACATGCTCTCGTGGTCAACAGAATCTCTGATAGTGGATGGCCGGTCGCAAGGTGAAGTTCGACAGGGCGTGACGACGCAAATCATGGGTGAAGGTTGGTCCATGGGGCCGCTGAACGAGCGTCTCAAGAAGCAGGTAATCGCAGAACAAGACGACATCAAGTTCGACGTAGAGTGGACGACTCTTGCGGAGTATCTGAGGCATCTGGAGAAGCGCGGTGTCTCGCAGAACGTCGCCTCCTTCGTCGGGGCGACGACGGTCCGGCAATACGTCCTCGGCGAAAGCGATGTGCAGCCCACGCCCGAGCAGCTCCAGGAGATGCGAGACCTCGTGCGTCACGCAATGGAGGAGGGCGCACTTGGTGTCGGCTCCTCATTAATATACGCACCCGCGTTTTATGCGCGGACGGAAGAGTTGATTGAGCTGTGCAAGGTAGCCGCCCGGTATAGAGGCAAATACATTTCGCACTTACGCAGCGAGGGGAATGAATGGGTTGAAGCCGTCGAAGAGTTGATTCGCATTAGCCGCGAGGCTGGTCTTCCTGCCGAGATATATCACATCAAAGCCGCCGGCAAGCAGAATTGGGACAAAGTGGATCGTGTGCTCGCGCTCATCAACGCTGCTCGTCGCCGAGGACTGAAGATCACCGCGAACATGTATATGTACACAGCAGGCGCGACTGGGCTAAACGCAAGTCTCCCGCCCTGGACCATGGACGGCGGCTACGAAGCGCTCTTTAAACGTCTCGAAGATCAAGCAACGCGCGAAAAGATCGCAGCGGAAGTGCGCACACCTAGTAACAAGTGGGAAAATCTATATCTCGCCGCGGGTTCTCCTGATCGCGTGCTGCTGGTTGGTTTCAAGTCCGAGAAACTGAAACCGCTCACAGGCAAAACGTTGGCCGAAGTCGCGCGGATGCGTGGAAACGATCCGGTCGAGACGATTATGGATCTGATACTTGAGGACCGGTCCCGTGTCGGCACGGTCTATTTTCTGATGTCGGAAAAGAATCTCAAGAGGGAGTTAAGGCAGCCATGGGTCTCTCTCGGATCAGACGGAGCATCGATGGCGCCAGAAGGAGTGTTTCTCAAATCTTCCACACACCCGCGCTCCTATGGCAACTTCGCCCGTCTCTTAGGCAAGTACGTGCGCGAGGAGAAGGTCATCTCACTCACGGAGGCGGTGCGGCGTCTGACGGGACTGCCCGCAACGAACCTTGGTCTTGACCGTCGAGGTTTTCTCAGAACAGGGATGTTCGCTGACGTGGTGGTGTTTGACCCGCAGACGATTGGCGATCGCGCGACGTTTGAGAAGCCGCATCAATATTCGGTCGGAGTGAAGCACGTCTTCGTAAACGGCGTTCAGGTACTCAAGGATGGCGAGCATACAAACGCAAAACCGGGTCGAGCACTTTGGGGACCGGGAAAGATTAAGTAATTGAACACGAGACTTTCGAGTTGTGCCGCGGAAACTGAGACAGAAGACAGAACCCAGAATGGTCGTGTCCTAATTTCGTCTCTGTGTGCTCTCCGTCTCTGTGGACTCGGTGCTGAAGGAGTTGGTTCAGTCCTTCACCACCAAGACACTGAGAACGCAGAGCACGCACAGAGAAAGCCAAACTAGGACACCACCACCACAGAATGATCTTCTTGACTGCCTCATAATCCTCAGCTACTTTCCTTTCTCACTTCAAGAAAAGTTTTCTTCGGCGGATCCTGAGTTCCATCGTTTATAAAGAGCTCGTTAACCAGGGCCATCAGGGAGTCTCGCTAACACGGAGGTTTCATTGATAAAGTCGATTGCCTTCTGTCTCTGTTTACTCTTAGTTACAGACTCCGCACTCGCTGCTCAACAACACCAATCAACTCAATCCACATTGCTGCCGGAGCCGGTTATCGCAGCACTGGCTCAGGAGCTTTCCGGTGAAACCGCCAAAAGCAATCTCGAGTACATTGCCCGGCACCATCGCATGCGTGGTTCGCGTGGGTTTCACGCTGCCGCGGAACATATCGTCATGCAGCTACGCGCCGCAGGTGTAACTGATGCCCGTATCGAGCAGTTTCAGGCAGACGGAAAGATCTTTTACGGCACGCAGAGATCTCGTCCGCCCTGGGACGCAGAGTTCGCGGAACTCTGGGAACTGCGTGAATCATCAGGACAATGGGTTCCCCATCTGCGCCTAGCAAGTTGGGATGGGATGCCGATAACGCTCGCACAGGACAGCGAGAGCGGTGAGGTAACGACCGAACTCATCGACGTTGGAAGTGGTACATCCGAGCGCGAATATGCCGGCAAGGACATCCGTGGAAAGCTCGTCCTCGTATCCGCACAGCCGGAAGCAGTGTCACGTCTGGCCGTCGAACGTTTCGGGGCGGCGGGAATCATCAGCTACGCGCAAAACCAACGCACTGCGTGGTGGGCCGAAAACGAAAATCTCGTACGCTGGGGACACCTCGACACCTTCTCAGCAAAACCGACATTTGCCTTCATGGTTTCACTCAAACAAGCACGCAGCCTTCAGCAGCGGCTCGCCGGGGGTGAAAGAATTCGACTCAGCGCAAAAGTACGCGCGGGAAAACACGCCGGCGCTTACGAGGTGGCTACGGCTACCATTCCTGGCGCCGATCCTCGTCTGGGCGACGAAGAGATTGCCTTTAGTTGCCACCTGGATCACCAGCGACCCGGTGCGAACGACAATGCGAGCGGCAGTGTTGCTATCCTGGAAGTGGCACGTACTATAAGCAGGTTGATCAGTGAAGGGAAGATAGCGCGGCCTGCCCGAACTATTCGTTTCATCTGGCCGCCAGAGATCGAAGGCACATTAGCATTCTTGAATGCGCGCCCGGAAATTGCTTCGCGTATCAAGATCGTAATTCACATGGACATGGTTGGCGGTGGCCCAGAGACAAAAGCGATTTTTCACGTGACCCGTGGACCAGCCAGTTTGCCGTCGTTTGTGAACGATGTAGCAGAACACTTTGCCGAATTTGTTAACGAGCAATCGGCGTCGTTTGCGAAAGGTCGGAACGCCTCCTATCCACTATTTTCGCCTGAAGGAGGCAAGGAACCGCTGGAAGCCCAGATGGTTGAGTTGACGTTGGGCAGCGATCACCAGATCTACACCGAAAGCTCTTTCGGTATTCCAGCAATCTACCTGAACGATTGGCCGGATCGTTATATCCACACCAATCAGGATGTCCCGGCAAACGTCGATCCCACTAAACTAAAGCGTGCAGCATTCATTGGCGCAGCGAGTGGTTACTTCCTTGCCAATCTAAAGCCGGCTGACGCCGCTGCGATTGTGCGAATCCTTCAGTCCAACTCGTTGCGTCGTACAGCTATCATGCTCAAGCGGCGCGCCGGCTTACCACCTCGGGAAGCAGCCAATTTGACCCGACATCATCTGCGAACGGAAAGCGCTCTGATTGATTCCATGGAGCGCTTCTTTCCTGTTCCCGAACAAACCCGGCCCGATGCCACGGCATTCCTGGAATCACTGGCAAGAATGCTTGGTCCACCTGAGACCTTGCCTGCCTCTGAGGGAGATGGCCGGTTGGTCCTGCGCCGCAACGCGAGCATTAAAGGCCCGATGTCAGCGTTTGGATACGACTACTTCACCGATCATTTCGGGGTTGAGAAGGAGCGGGCGTTAAGGCTTTTGCGGTATCAGGGACTGCGCGGATCGGGGGGTGAGTACGCTTATGAGGTTCTGAATCTCGTAGACGGTCGCCGTACGGTACAGGAGATTCGAGACTTCGTCTCTGCTGTCTATGGTCCTGTGCCGTTGGAACTTGTGGTGGAGTATCTACGTGCTCTGGAAACGATCAAAGTGGTGGCTGTTCGATAAACTTCAGTTTGTCGTTTTGCAATACTCGTGACTCTCAAGAAACTCGAAATTGTTGAGAAGAGCCTCGACGTCTCAAGTTTCATCCGAAGCAAAGCACGAGTAGCGCGACTCTACAAGCTCAGGCTTAATCGAACAGCGCATGGTCGATAAACTTTCTGTCGCTTCTCATTGCACCTGAGTTTAGTGTTGATTCGCGGATGGGTTTGCAACGGAAGAGAACCGATCCACGAAATCACACGAAATATCGCTAAATCGAGTTTCAGCTGGCCACGAGTGTTCGGAACCGACAACCTAATAAAGCCTATTCAGCATTGGAGAACCAGAAAATGAGGATCACTGCTTTTGCCCTGTTCGTACTGATCTCGCTTGCGGCTAACACGTACGCGCAAGATAGGGAATTGAAGATCTACATTTCCGCTGACATGGAAGGCGTTGTAGGCACCGTCACCGGCGAGCAATTAGGACCACAAGGTTTTGAGTATCAGCGTTTTCGAGAGTTCATGACGCAGGAAGTGATTGCGGCTATTGAAGGTGCGCGAGCGGCGGGAGCGACTCAGATCGTTGTTAGTGACTCGCATGGAAATGGTCAGAACTTGCTCATTGAGAAGTTGCCGAAGGACATCCACCTCGTTCGCTCCTGGCCGCGCGCATTAGGAATGATGCATGGCATTGACGAGAGTTTTGCGGGCGCGATCTTTATCGGCTACCACGCCGGCACTACAAACCCAGAAGGCGTGCGCGCTCATACCCTTTCCAGTGCCCGACTTGCCGACGTCCAACTCAATGGTCGGTCCGTGTCTGAAGCGGGCCTTAATGCTGCGATTGCCGGACACTTCAATGTCCCCGTGATCATGGTCTCAGGCGACGACGTCGTTGTGAGGGAGACCACAGCGCTGTTGGGAAACATCGAGGGAGCAGTAGTGAAATGGGCCCAAGGTTTTCATTCTGCCAAGACGATCATGCCGGAGGCTTCATACCAGTTGATTCGCGAGAAGGTGAGGACAGCAGTCGGTCGGATTAAGGAGTTCAAGCCCTATAAGCTTTCGACTCCTATCCGGTTGGACGTGCGGTTCAAGAATTACCGGCCGTCGGAAGTTCTGAGCTTTTTGAGTATTGTCGAACGCACTGATGCGCACAGCATTCGATTCGTAGGGAAAGACATGATCGAGGTGTCAAAGTTTCTGACGTTTATGAACAACTACGAACCTTCGTTAGAACCTTAAAAGACTTCAGAGGCCTTCGCATAAATCGGCCTTCTGATTCACCCCTAGTCCATAGTTCCGTTCTGAGCTGACCGTGCAATCGCAAAAAAGACACTTCGATGCAGCAGTCGTGGGTTTGGGGGCCGCAGGATCCTGGGCAGCCAAGGTACTAACGGAGAACGGACTTAGCGTTGTCGCGCTCGACGCCGGGAGAGTGTTGTCGGCGACCGACCTTCCTCGCCACATAACACCGCTTTCCAAAAAGATAAGGCCTGCGAGCTATTGGACCAAACTCCTCTTTGGCAGGAGAAAAACTCAATCCCGCAGTATTTCGTTTCATCCCCAGATCGAACACCTCTACGTAGACGATAAGGAAAACCCGTACAGCACTCGGGGCGGAGACAACTTCCTTTGGATACGAGGAAGGCAAGTCGGTGGTCGGCTGCATACCTGGGCTCGAATGGCTCTCCGCTTATCTGATTTTGACCTCAAGAGAGCAGAGTCTGACGGGTGGGGAATCCCTTGGCCCATCCGCTACAGCGACCTTGCCCCTTATTATGACAAGGTCGAAGCCTGTCACGGACTCTACGGTTCATGTGACGGTATCCCCTACCTCCCGGACGGTGTAGTGAGCGAACAGGGTGCTTTCTCTGAGCCGGCCGCTTTATTTAAAAACAGAATCGAAACACGCTGGCCGGAGCGACGCGTGATAATACCGCGTATCCTCAGGCACAACATCGAGCCAATCCATGCTCCGCTCATGCACGCTATCCAAACAGATCGTCTGCGGCTAATCACGGAGGCTGCGGTCGCTCGACTCCTCTGCAACAAAGAAGGTAATCGTGGTGCAGCAGTCGAGTTTATCGAAGTGGAGACTGGCCAGAAATCAACTGTGAGCGCGGATCTGATTTTTCTCTGCGCCTCGTCTATCGAATCGGTGAGGATCTTGCTGAATTCACATTGCGCACAGCATCCGGCAGGATTAGGAAACAACCACGACCTGCTGGGTCGGTACATGCTGGACCATAACTTCGTGATTGGATCTGGTTACCCGGGTGATGTCTACAGAAAACTTCCGTGGACCCCACGGGAGTCGACGCCGCTGAATCTCAGTACCGATCTCGATTTTTACATTCCCGATTTCACGCGCAGCCTGCAGGATCGATCTTTCATTCGGGGTTTTGGGATTCAGGGTACGCTGACGCCCACCTATTGGGCGATGGCAGTCTTCGGCGAGATGCTACCGCATGAGGACAATAGAGTGACTCTTTCTCACAGAGTAGACGCTTTCGGAATTCCGGCTGTGAACATCTCAATTCAACGCCGCTCAAATGACAAGAAAATGATCGAGTCACAAAAGCAACAACTGCTCTTACTTGCGAAGGTCGCTGGCCTCGAAGTGAAGATGCCGCTACCAAGGATGCTGAGTGGCATGTTATGGAAAGCCGTGGGTCCCGAGCTAGGTGTGCTGCATTTGGGCTTGGCAGTTCACGAGTGTGGAGGCGCTCGTATGGGCGACACTCCCGAGGTTTCGGTCTTGGACCATAGAAACCGCGTATGGGGTACCGAGAATGTCTATGTTACTGATGGGTCATGCTTTCCAAATACCGGTTGCCAGAACCCCACGCTCACGATCATGGCCTTGACTGCTCGCGCTTGTGAATTGGCGCTGCAAGGGGGAGGTTAAAGGCCTACTGCAACCTCTCTTTCAGATGATCGGCAACCCGAAGGGCGTTAGCCATGATGGTCAAGGCTGGATTCATCGCTGCACTCGAGGGAAAGAAGCTCCCGTCAACCACGTAGAGATTGTCCAGGTCGTGCGCTTTGCAATTCACATCCAGAACAGATGACTTTGGGTCATGTCCGAAACGTATTGTTCCACACTGGTGAGTAGTGCCCCGCAGCGGGATCTTTTTTCGTAAACAGATCGTCAGCGATGTCAGGCTGTGCTTCCGATCGACTTTCCTGAGAAGCTGTTTCAGCTTTGAGTTCAAACGATCGTGAGCTTCCAGATTGTTTTCGGTGTAGTGAAGACCGATAACACCGTCTCTCCCAACTACGACGCGGTTTTCTGCGCGAGGCAAATCTTCCGATGTGACCCAAAAATCCAACGAGTGCTTTGCGAGTTGGTCCAATGCAATGTGAGGTGCCGGGAACGGAGAGGCAGCGCCAAACTTCTTCGCGTCCGCCTTCCCCATGGTTTGTATATGGCCCAACGGAAACCCCCAGTCGTTTGATCCTAAGTAGAAGTCGTTTAGAGCCAGAGTCTTCTGGAACACGGTCGGGTTGGGCTTTTGAGAGATCGCGACGAATGCCGAGTTGTTATGGCACATGTAATGTCGTCCGACCATATCAGAACTGTTGGCTAGCCCGTTTACGTGGGAGTCACTCGCAGACCTGAGTAAAACCGCGGCAGAGTTAATGGCACCGCAGGACAAAATCACGATGCTGCCCGAGTACTCTACAGTTTCACCATTCCGCTCAGCGACGACCCTGGTTATCTCCCGTCCCGAAGGGTTGGTCTCGAGGCGCTTCACAGAGGTTTGAGTTAGCAGGGTCACATTTGGGTTATCTAAAGCGGGTCGCACACACGCCACCTCGGTGTCCGCCTTGGCATGTATCAGGCAGGGAAACCCATCACACGTACCACAGCGAATACAGGGACTGTTCTCCGGATGATCCTCGTCCAACATTACACCCATCGGCAGAGGAAACGGAGAATAGCCAAGCTGGCGAAGGTCGTCATACAACTCCTGAATCCTCAGCTCGTGTCGTAGAGGTGGATAAGGAAAGGGTCCGCTTGCCCGCGCCTCAGCCGGATCTATACCGCGCTCTCCATGAACGTGGTAAAGCCGTTCAGCCTGGGCATAGTAAGGCTCGAGCTCATGGTAGGTAATTGGCCATGCCGGTGAGATCCCGTCATGATGGCGAATCTCTTCAAAATCCTTGCTCAGGAATCTCAAGAGCGCCGCGCCGTAAAGCTTTGTATTCCCGCCAACGAAGTAATGAATTTCCGGGTTGAAGGTTTTTCCGTTCTTGTCGTACCAGGTTTCGTGAGCTTTGTATTTGTTATCTATGAAGACAGTCTGGCTCTCCCAATTCCCTTTTTCTTGCGGAAGATATCCGCCCCTCTCGAGCACTAGAATCTTTTTCCCTGTGGGAGCCAGTGCGTGGAGCAAGGTACCCCCACCGGCCCCGGTACCTATGATGATCAGGTCATATGTCTTCTCAGTTTCCATTGAATGCCTCAAATAATGCTCGTTAACTCAGGTCGCACCCGCCCTTCAACACGTTGCGCGCGAGTTTTGCAAAGTCGGTAATATGCTCGAGAGCCGGCGCATTCTCTATCGCACGCTTATTGCCGGCAACGATCGCAAATCCGTCAGGCTGGTGGTCGCTTGTGCGCCCAGTAGTCAGCCTACCCGAGATTCTACCCAGTGTTCCCGAGTAGATCTCAGACGCGGGTAACAGATCGTTCCAAAGCACAACCAGGTCCGGTAGGTAGCCGTCTCGCGGGCCTGGATATAAGGCAGACGGCGCTACGATGTCCTTGACTATAGGAGTGTCGGTCGCGGCGTCCTTAAAGCTGAACAAGCATTCCCTCAACCAGTCCCTGTAACGTCGATAGCGTTCGCTGTCCAGTTCGAGTGCGCCTTCCGCTTCCCTCCCGATCAGATTATAGCGGAGATAACCCTCACCACTGGCCGGAAGGGCAAATCCAGGCGTCTGCGAATCGAGGCCACCGCAAAAGGTTCTCTTGACCACCCAATCGCGCACGCCCGAGGGAACGGCCTTCGCCACCATGTATTGAAGTTGTCCCGGCACTGCTTCCCTGAGTAAGCGCATGGGGTTCCTCCTGGTCTCAGGCGTGGTAGCAACAAAAGTTCCCTCTCGTTCGAAAGCAGCATTGATCCGCTCCATCATCGGGAGCACGAAATGTTCCTGGGTGAAGTTCTGCCTCATGCCATGCACGGAAAATACGATTGCCGTGACCTTCTCCATGTCTGCGCCGTCGAGAATGTGTCCCACTGCCTGGTCAACAGCTTCGTAAACTTCCGTTAGCGCGTTTGCGGGAATACGATCGTTAGCGGGTTCGGGCCAGAACAGGTGGCCGCCGCGATGGCATTCGGCGAAGACCGTTATGAACAGATTCCAGTCAGTAGTCTCCATAAGCCACCGGGCGAGTTCGCCTTTACGCCGCGCGCCCGCTACAAGATTTTTGCGGATCAGCTCGAGTCTGGCGGTCGGTTCCTCGACCGGGATTTCGTTTCCCATTGGATGTTTGCCGAAACGCCTCAGGACCTCGCGGCCGAGTTCCGGGCGATTGCTGCCAAAAGAATCCAGGCACTCCTGAGACCCCCAGTTCAGAATCTCAACACCATGTTCCAAGCGGCTCGCAAGGCTGAAGGGTACGTCAAGCACCGCGATCCGCGTTCCCTGCCGAGCCAACTCGTACCAGAACGGTTCGTAGTAGATCCAGTCTGCAGCCACGCGACGCAGGTTCATTGTTACCGGGTCCCACTGCATTGGGTAGTAAGCGCCGTGTTCGCCCGGAAGAGTGCCCGTTGAAAACGTGGGCCAGACGGACGAGGTCAGAATGTCTGCGGTCGAGCGCAACTTAAGGAAGGAGCCTTCTGCGAAGACCTGTCGTAATCGCGGCAGCTTGTCCAGGGACGCCTTAATGAAGTCGACGTCTCCCGCATCGATCCCGATCAACAAGAGCTTGGTTTCTTCACCAGCCACCGTTCCCATTTCTCGATCTCCGATCTTCGAGTCACTTGGATTTTCCTCTTCACTAAATATATCCGGGAGGCTCAACATGAGCTACTCCTTAAGAGGATAAGACTAGCTAGTGTACTGCTTGGGGAGAATTTTCTATCTACTCAAGCCTTTCTCTGAAGACCCTCGTCTACGAAACAACAAGAAAGGGCAACTTTTCACTACTGGCGAGTGTGCGCGACGCTGGCAAAGGGAGACCACGCGAAAGCAAACGGGCATATGACTCATCGGTTATCCTTACAGAAAGAAGGGTATTGACTCGGCGATGATTGCCCCTGTGCCGATCGGTAGATGGACTGAAGTTAAGGTCGACGTCGATGCAGCCTTTTAATGCCGGTGGCTCAATCTTATTGAGCCACCACCGCTGATCCGTATCAACGCTTAGTTCGACCTGAACCGGGTTGACTCCAACCCAACCTTCTACTTTACAGGCCGTAGTTTTCCAACCCAAATCACAAAGCACGAGGTAGTTAAGGCGGCAGGCTTGTTGGTTGTGAGCGAAAACTGCTGTTCCAGCAAGATGCCGCTAAGGAGTCTGAAAGGAGAGGTGGGCCGATTCATGCCCCGGGTGGTCAGGTCTTCGCCAAAGTATGGATATATCAGTCAAGTTTTAACCCCGATTAGAATTCTCGGGAGTCAGCGCGGCTTCTTAGACGAGTTCGGGATACATAGCGTAATTTGAAAGCTACTCGATTATCGACACGAAAGCTCGAAGCTTAATAGTAGGTGATAGTTCTGTAGTGCACCTTAATCGGCCTCGTGCCCTGCGCATCCGAAACCCATTCGGTCAGCTTGGTCCAATTTCCGTGGACGTCGATCTCGTCAGGAACCGGCGATTGTTTGTTACTGTTTCCATCCGAACTGTAAGTCACTCGTTCCGGTAGCCGTCCTGGGTTGAAAATAAAGGTGTTCCTTCTTAGCGAGCCGTCCGGGGCGTATTCGGTAATCTGCTGATTAACTCGAACACTCTTTCCGGCAACAGTGCCATCCTTCTCATAGGAAACCGTCTCGGTTCGCTTTTCCCTAACGTCGTGTGATTGTTTGCTGCTCAATGACCCGTCTTCTCGGTAAATACTTCGGTCAACACTCTGCAGCTCACCTCGTGAGTCAAATTTGTAAATAGACTTATCCAGCAAGGTGCCATTGGCTTCATGCTTGGTCACCTCTATTACCTGACCCCGATCGTTGCGTTTCAGAGTAGTTTGCGAGCGCAGTGAGCCATCGCCATTGTAAGTGGCCTTCTTCTTTAAACGACCTGCCTCATCGTAGTCGTCGACTCCTCTCAGCCACATTCTGCCCGCGCCGTCATAGTTTAGGAACTCAGTCAGTCTCTTCCCGTCAAACTTGCTTACAATTCTGCGCACTAAAGAGCCCTGTTCATCATAGATGCCCAGCTCCGTTCTGTTGCCATCTTCATTAAACAAAACGGTCGTATTCAAGACGCGTGGTCCCTCAACGTACTGGCGACCCTTCTCTATCAAGGTTGCTGATTCCATTCGGACGGTGCGGACTGGTCCAGCAAGGGCGTAAGTAGCCTCCTTGTCGGGCATGCTTTGAGGGTTAGCTGAAGGTGCAAAGGTTGCAGCAATTACGAGACCCAAAATTAACTGCTTCATAGTCTTGTACCTCCGCGCTGTTTTGAGTTCGTATCGAGAGAAAGCAGACAAATTACAAAGCTGGGAAGTCGTGCCTTTTGAGAACCGACATATTGGACAACAGTCGGCGAGTTTTCTCAAGCATAATCCGGCTTTCCATCGAGGATGCCTTCCGAAGTCCTAGGCCTCCCTGTGATAGCGAGTACCGGGCAGGTGGCATTATTCAGCTGCAACAAGGCGACGAGTAACTGCTGACACCGGAAAGACGTCATAAGATTCGAAGCATTCTACGAGAATCTTTAGGATCCTGATGTTCCGTTGGTTCGCCCCTAAGTGAGACCCGCCGAATGCCCAGGTCTAGTTCGGGTTATACAATTCACATGCACCAGTCGCTGCTACGCTTTCCTTCTTTAAGGAGCCGATTGATGACGCGACCACACATTGGCGATCAAAAGAGCGAAAATGCTGAACTAGCGCAACTTCACATTCTGATTCTTGCACAGCTATTTACTTTTTAGTGAAACAGGGGAGGCTCGCCAGTCGTTAAAGCTCTCAACAACCTTTCTGGCTGATCAATGAACCGCCTTTTTCGATGAAACTCGCAAGAAGAGGTTAGGAGCAAATAAAACTAGGCATGTTCGAGAACTTACTTAATCGCAATTTCTTTCTGCTTTGGCAAGGTCAGCTCATAAGCAATCTTGGGAGCCAAGCCTTTCTTATTGCGGCCATGTACTGGACTATGCAGGCTACTGGTTCAGCCAGTCTCATGGGAGTTCTAATGATGGCTTCGGCCCTTCCGACCGTGTTACTTGGGCCGGTCGGAGGAACGTTTGCTGATTGGTATTCGCGCCGGGCAATTATCATTGCTGCTGATCTATTAAGCGGGATCTGTGTCCTATCACTGGCGATGATGTTCTTTTTGAATCTACCCGCAAACCTGACGGTAATTGGCGTTTTCTCGGCAGTGATAGTGCTCGGTATCGTAAAGGCCTTTTTCCAGCCCGCAATAACAGCAGCAATTCCAGATTTAGTTCGGAAAGATAAAGTAGCAGCGGCCAACTCTCTGACTAACTTTTCGGTGCAGGCCTCCACCTTATTGGGACAGGGGCTGGGAGGCATTCTCTATCGGTTGGTTGGAGCAGGAACGCTCTTTATCGTTGACGGGATAAGCTATTTGATATCTGCGGTGAGCGAGTCGTTCATTGACCTTCCTGTTTGCAAACGCCAGGAACGAGGAAGTTTCTCTCAGGGACTGACAGATTTTGGACGCGACACGGTCGATGGAATGAAATACGTTCTGCAACGGACGGGGATGCGTAACCTCTTATTAATATCCTCGGTAATTAATTTTCTCTTGATGCCGATTTTTGTTTTGCTGCCATTCTATGTGGATCTGACAATCACGAAAGGAGTTGAGTGGTATGGATTTCTCCTTGCAGCAATAAGTGCTGGAGCAGTCCTGGGCTATATCATCGCAGCGAGCATTGAGATTAGGGGCGAAGAACGCAGCCGCCTGATCATTGGCGCGTTTTTTGGTGTCTCTGCAGCACTGGCAGCTGCATCTATCGTCGCTAACAGCTATTTGGCGTTATTGGTTTTTTTAATAGTTGGGATCCTCAGCGGCTTGATAAATATCTATGTAATAACCATTTTCCAGATCAATACTCCAACGGGACTTCGAGGAAGGGTTATGTCGTTGGTTATAACGCTATCGGGGGGGATATCACCGCTCGGTATGATAATCGGCGGCTTAGCAGGCGATCTGACAAACAAGAACATTCCGTTGATATATGCCTTGTGCGGTGGAATTGCTGCAGTCTTTACTCTGATGGCAGCTCTAAATACGGAGTTCCGCGCCTTCCTCGCCGAGGAGCCAAAGTAGAAACGATTTTTGATGGGAATGTTCAGTTATTTGTCACCGCTGCGAGGTGGGCGAGCAACAGCACGGTTGCTTACGTCACTTTGTCTTGGATTGACAAGATGAACCCAGATACTGTTTGACTTCGATCAAGTCGTACTCGGGTGATGCCATCGCTGCATGTCGCAGGATTGGTAAATGTCCTGCTCCGATGATGACTAGTATTCGCTCACCAGGGTGTTCAGTAATCCGTTGAATATTGGCGAAGATACGAAGATTGCGGTTATACCAGGCCGTCTTTGAATCCACTCCCGGATACTCGTCCCCTACACCTGACTTGAAAGTTTCCACAAGGTATCTACCGTGTCCTTTAAGTATCCTTTTTTCATCATTCAGATAAAGCAAATGCGCGGGAAGGGTTTGTTTTGTCTTCAACTCATCATCCCATTTATAAATCGCGTCATAGGCTTGGACCAGTTCGGAATCAAGAACTTCTCGCTGCTTGTGTTTGATTGCATACTCACTTGGATCAACCCAGGGTTCGTAAAACCGCCCTTTTGCATCAACACCGTAGAGTTGATGATGTTTCAGCCGGGCTGCCATCCTAAAACCGATTTGGTATATCTCATTGCTTGGCAGTTTGAATTGTCCTGCTAAGTATTGTTGAAACGTTTTGTTGATCGATTCCATTTCTGCCGGCTTTACCTCGACGGCAACCTTGGTGGGAGCAAACTGCTCCAGGCATTTTAGAATCATTTCCAACTCACGCTGCCGAGTGTTGGAAAGAATGTCTATATCGAACTTGGGGCGATAGGAGTCGGTACCCGCATCTTTGAAATGGAATGTTCCGAAAAGCAGAAGTTTGGCTTTGGGCTCAGGAAGCACCGGTGCCTGGAGCGTTTGTTGCGCTGTTGTTTTCCCTGGGACGCAGCACAGCAAGAGAATCAACTGAAATATAAAAACGGGTGCCTTATTTAAATAAGATAGTTTTCGGAGTTTCATCTGCTTACCTCATGAACAAAATTCAGGTCGCGGAAAATCTCAGTGGAATACCCTTAAGAACCAAAACAAGATCGCTTGAGACACAATGTTTATGCACTAGGCGCTTTTCCTTTCATCCATTCGTTGAAGAGCTGATTTGGATTTAGGTATTTGACGTTTCTCCCGGCACTTTACCTCAAGTTGGCACGTCTCTAACTGACACGTATAGTTGGCGCGATGCCTGTGCTTTGCAAGACGACAGTTACGACAAACATCAAGATGACGAAGGCCAGTATCATCAGGAAGAGCCGGAAAAGTCCCGTTCCCCCGAGACCGAGGCCGGCGAACAGTCCGGCAGTCGCCAACTCAAGTGTCTGACCACAAAACCACCCAAAGAGCAGACTCCACTCGGCGGTTGAGATGGACATCAATCCCATGACCATAGCACCCCAAAAGAGCGCGCCAAGCTTCAGCCCAAAGAGAAAGCCAACGCGCCAACCGCGCACGTCAAGTTTTACCATCAGCCACACGAGCAAAATCGCGAGTATTAGGAACGACAGATACCCAAGAGGAATGTACCTGAAGGCCATTTGGGGCGGCAGCAGGAAAGGACCGGGTTTCACGTAGAACCTTGCCAATACTCCCCCATGAAGCAGCAAGTCAAAGCCAAGCATTGACAGCCAGCTTAAGACAACGATCAAAGTCACGCGTCTCGCGGGAATCCCTGTTTTCCGATTCATCAGAAAAGCATTTCTGTTGCTTAAAACGTATCGCGTAAGAGAACTGCTAGTAATCGCAATTCAGTCATTCAGCCATTCGGTCGGATGACGGATGCTTGTTTATCTTGAGACGTTTCACGTTCGTATTTATAGACAGAAATTGGTCTAATGCAGCAAGTGATTCAACGAGTTACTATGAACCAAGAATTACAATCGGCGCTTGATGTTCCGCAGCCGTCTTCAACGCACAAACAGGTCGGCGATACCCTCAACCTCCTTTTCGCTGATTCTCGCAAATGACAAATTGGACGCCACAGCAATGACAACTCGACTTTGTGGATAAACCATTGAGAATGCTCGCCCGCCGATCGAGTCGCCACCATGGTGGTAGATCGTCCGCTTTTCGCTATCGGTCGCAATTCTCCAGCCCAAACCAACGCCCGTCGGTTTCCCGTCTGTAGTCTTCTGTGAAGTAAACACAACAGCACGTGTGTCGGGCCGCAGAAATTGATCACTCAGACACGCCGCACCGAAACGTGCGAGATCCTCCGCTGTCGAAAGGAAACCTCCGGCTGCAATTCGGTCACTGGTATCCATGTAGATCTCGTTGTTGATCTGCCCTTCCGAATTCTTCGAGTAAAACGCGCTTCGATTGGCTATGATGTTTCTATTGTCATCTACCTGCGTATCGTTCATGCCCAACTGAGTGAACACCATCTTTTGCAAGAGGTCGGAAAAGTTCTCGCCTGACGCACTCTCCAAAACGGCGCTCAGCAAAACAAAACCGTATGACGAGTACGCGTACCTGCTTTCGGGACGGTGCAGGAGCGGATCATCTTTGAAAGGCGCCAGGCTGTCCGAAACGCTTTCAAAACGTCGCTGGTTAACGTAATCATTCCGTCTGTAGTGGCGAATCCCGGCGAGGTGTCCGAGGAGATGGCGAGATGTTATCGAAAACTCCTTTTGTGGATATGACGGAAGATACTTCTGGATCGGAGCGTCAAGGTCTAGCGCTCCCTGCTCGTGGAGCTTGGCCGCAGCTGCAGCGGTAAGTAGTTTTGAAATGCTCCCAATTCGGAAACGGGTTTTCGTGGTAACAGGGATTCGGTTCTCCAGATCGGCAAAACCAAAGCCTTCGGACCAGACGATCTTGTTGTCGACAGAAACAGCGATCGCAAGTCCCGGAATTTTCTGTTCCGACGCCAGTCCGACCGTTATTTGCCGAGCCTGTTCGATTGCTTCGCGATGGGCCGAATCAACAACCGGCGCCTGTGATAAAGCGTGGATCGCAGCACCATGGAAGACGAATAGAACTGCTATTTTCTTTAAGCCATACATAACCATGCCTTAGCTCCATTCCGAACAACTCCCGTCTGATTCTTGAGTGTCGTTTCCTGGTCCATCGGCACTACATTCACGTTGATGAATGCAACTGTCTGTGCTCTCGCCCTGTCGACCAGAGTCATCCGTTGCTACCTGCTGCGAATTTGTAACAGATTGGCAAGCCGTGTGAGATCCGCCAATCAGAGACATAAGCAGAATGACTAGTAAACTGTAAAGCTTCGCCATAAGAGACTACATTTCACTCAACGTGCTTTAAAGCTAAACGTTTTTGCGTTACCCGTAGAATTCTGTTTGAAATAGATTCAGAAGTAAACGGCTCTGCATTCGACTCAAATCTAGTCAGCGAGTGAACTCTACCCCTTTAGAGTTAGCCCGAATTGTAAATTTGCGAACTAGATTTGGTTCATCACCTTGCTCAGGAGAGGGAGGTGTCGCTGGAATTCGCTCGGTCGATAATCTGGTTTACCTTACGAATCCGGGATTCAAAGTCGTTGGCACCGTAGACTGCTTCCGATATACCTTGTGCTAACGATTTGGTAACGAAGGAGGCGAAATCGTTGGGACCTTGAGCCAACTCCTTGGGTGAACCGTCGTACAGCGCGGTTACATAAACAGGGTCTCCACGCCAAAGATCCTGATCGGTTCCGTAAGCGTTAGGCGTAATGCCCGTCCTGCAGAAAAAGTGTATTGCTCAGCGCCTCGCTTTGCTGAATTTCTATTTTTCACCTACTGCAATCGTGCCCCATGAGAGCCGTCCCACATGAAAGTTGGTGGTTTTGCTGAAACGAGTTGTCGCGCTGGCGATGAGTAGGTTTAAGCTAGGAGACACGAACATGAATTGGTGTGGTTGCCAAAAACGAGTCTTTGGGCTCGCCGGCGAGGTGTGACCTTGGCAATTTGACTAGGAGTGGAGTCACTTGCTGCGTAATCAGGTGATGTTTGCCATGAATTTTAAAATTCGACTATTTATGATCTTGTGGCTGGCGGGCTTTGCTGGGGTTCTCTCTTTTTTGCTAGTCGACCTGACGAAATTGCTCGCGCAGTTGCCCACACCTGCGGGAACGGAAACTTTTCAAGTTACTCCGGCGATCAAAATTTTGAGTTTGATTCAACCGGCAGTTCTTCTGTCTGTCGCCGTCTTAATCGGCGTTGCTCTGGGTTCAAAAGTCGGTTTGTTGTCGCCGGTGGCTGAGGCAGCAGCTCGCAAAGAACACTTAAGCTCAGCGCTGAAGCCGCAAATCATTCCGGGATTTACCGGCGGTCTTCTGGGTAGCATCGGTGTCATTCTCAATTGGTTGCTATGGAAACCGTTTCTGCCCCCGGAATTTGTGTTGCGAAGCGTGGAATTAAACAAATTGCTTCCTCTTCCGACTCGATTGCTTTACGGGGGCATCACTGAGGAACTGTTGCTGCGTTGGGGAGTGATGACGCTGCTGGTGTGGGCGGCCTGGCGGCTATTTCAAAAAGGTCAAGACAGACCGCAGAAAGGTTATTTCATCGGCGCAATCGTCATTTCATCGGTCATTTTTGGGTTGGGACATCTGCCGTTTGTTTTCGCAATAGCTCCTTATGCCAGCGTCGCCTTAATACTCTATGTTATCGTCGGTAATTCTATTTTTGGTTTAATTGCCGGGTATCTTTTCTGGAAGAAGGGTCTTGAGTCAGCGATGATTGCTCACATGCTGGTTCATATCGTTATGTTGGCAGCTATCTTCTTTGGATTGTGAGGCGCTTCATTTTCAGCATTGGTATCCGCCTTTGTTCCTCGTCGACGAATCAAATCAACAATGGGCGCGACCCGAAGGCCGCGCCCAATTGAGTCCTGATCGCATTGCTGGCAGAGCCTTTGGATCAGAACTCAAACCGCGCAGCAAACTGCATGATACGCGGTGGATAAGCGTTGCCGCTCGTGATCTGCCCAAAGGTCGCGCTGTTAATGTTGAAGATGTTGCTGTCCTCACCAAGACTCGCCGCATTGGCGCCGGTGGGAGCAAAGAAGTTGACGTTGTTAAGCACGTTGAAGACTTCCATGCGCAGCTGGAGCCGCGTCCTTTCGGAGAAGCTGATGTTTTTGATCAACCCCGCGTCCCAGTTGAAATACCTTGGTCCGTTGATGAAAGTTCGCGGCAAGTTGCCGGTCTGACCTGGTTGTGCTCGGAAGAAGACTTGTCCCGGAAACGCCGCAGTTGGCGTCGTTCCGAGATTGCCTCCGGTTGCCGTGCCGTCAGGCGCAATAACGGACGGGTCAATGAAATAGATCCTTCCGTTCTGGTGGAATATCCCGACCAAATCCTTGATCTGATCTGTCGTCAGACTCGAGTTTGCCGTTTGGCGAAGCGATCGGCCGCCACGATTTAGGGTCCCCGTGAGGTCTCTAATCGAGATAGGCGCTCCGGAGCTGATGTTGATCAGCGAAGTGATTTGGAATCCTCCGAACAGTCGATCAACCATCCCACCGCCATTCAGGTACGACTTACCTTTTCCGAATGGCAGTTCATAGATCGCATTGATGTTCACTGAGTGTGTGCGGTCATAGTCAGTGCGTGCATAGTCGAGTTTCTGGTTGTTATTGTCGAGATAAGGATCAAAACGGGCTTGTCCGTCTGTTTCGATATCCGACAGTGTTTTTTGGAATGTGTAATTTGCCTGGAAACTCAGGCCCTTAGTGAAGCGGCGACGAATCTCCGCTTGCAGTGCGTTGTAACGATAGCGGCCGCCGTTGACCAGCAAATCAACGGGACCAGCAAGGAAGTTCCGCCTGAACTGAATTCCTGTACCTGATGCCAGATCGAAGTCCAAGCCATTCTGGATGTAAATGGTTGCCAGATCGGCTGGGGTGCCATTAATGATTGGCGTGGTGACCGCGGGGTTGTTAAGGAAAGCACCGAAAGGCAGCGAGTCGAAGGCTGGTAGCGGCTGGCTTCCTGCAATCAATGAATTGAAGCTGGCATCGGTGCAGCGAAGCAGCGGATCCCCAGTACCCGGGAGCATTGCGCCCTGAAGCCGGCAGTTGTTCCTGGCTATAAGGAAGTCCCGCAGGAACCCACCAGCGTTGATGTCGATCTGATTTAGATCAACTCCTCGCACCATGCTGTTGCTGCGCCCGCCCACGTAGCGTATTTCAATCGCGGTATCAAATCCGATCTCACGTTGAATGCCGATGTTGAATTCATCGTTTCGTTGGACTTGAATGTTCGGGTCGATCGCAAAGACGGTGTTGAAGGCAAAGCCGTTATCGAGGTTGGCCTCTGCGAAAGTGATTGGCGGTGTTCTGAAGGGTGGCAGCGTGAAGCCCGGCAGTGAATTGAATCGCGCGTTAATCGTTGCCGCGCCGGCAGCCAACCCTGTGAGATCCAAACCAGCGTTGCCTCGAGCAGCGTTGAGTGCCGAGGTAACGTATTCATCGTTGACGTAACTGCTGCGAAAGCCGCCACGAATAACGGTTTTTCCTTGACCAGGCATGAGCGCGCTCAGGAACCCATTGCTGAACTCGGGCGTGTAAGCAAAGCTCACCACCGGACCAAAGTTGTTTAGATCAGTATTGTAGAACCGT
Source organism: Pyrinomonadaceae bacterium (assembly GCA_035283645.1). Taxonomy (GTDB): domain Bacteria; phylum Acidobacteriota; class Blastocatellia; order Pyrinomonadales; family Pyrinomonadaceae; genus PSRF01. Next base: position 4,740 of record DATETN010000117.1, on the reverse strand, counting down.
CCGGGCTTGCCCGTGTTCGTTCCTACCAATCCATAGCTGCCATTTTGATCCAGTATGGCGTCCGTTATATTGCTGCCAGCCGGAATAAGCGGTTCGAGGAACACTCGATCCGGGTTGTTCAGCGGAGTGAAAACGTCGTAACGCAAGCCGAGATTAAGAGTCAGTCTCGAATTCACGCGCCATTGGTCACTAAGGTAGAACCCGAGAGTGTCGTAGTTCATTTGTTGAATTGAGGGAGCGCCGAGTTGCGGACCTACTTCCGGGTTGACGAAGTTGGCAGCCACCGAACCAACGCCGACGCTACCACCCAAAAGATAACGAAGTGCGTCCGCTCGCCCACGTTGGGTAGCATTGATACCTCCAGGATAAAGAGCAGCGGGCAGGCGCGGAGTGAGCGGGTTGTTGACGTTCGTAATGGAATAGATCGGCGTGACGTTAAAGTTGCTAATGACTTCAATTCTTTGCAGATTAATGTCCCCACCGAAGCGTAGCGAGTGGTTACCAAGTATGTATGAGGCGTTGTCCTGGAACGTGTACTGCTTGGTGTTTCGTCCCTGGTTCTCAAAGCTGGCTTCAGGACTGCTTAAAGTAAGCGGGAGACCAGCTATTGGAAGCCCGTTCGCGGCGATAGTGCCGATGATGAAATCGCCTGGGAGCGATTCCTGCCGGAAGAACGGCTCGGCAGTTTGATAGGCCCCGCGCACTTCGTTGATGAACCGAGAACCGAGCGACGTCCGGTAGGATGCAAGGTACAGCTTGACGGGACCACTCTGCACCACAAAAGGATTGGTTCCAAAGCCGCCGGGATCAACTTGCCGTTCATCTCCGTTGTTGTTGTACTTGTAAACAAAGTAGAGGTTGTTCGTGTCGTTGATGTCGAAGTCCAAGCGGGTTGTAAAACCATCCCGGGTATCGTTGTCTGACTGATTGAACTGCAACAACTGGGTCAAATCGTTATTGGCAATGGTTGAGTTTCCCACGCCCGGCATAGGGTTAAGTACCCGAGCCTGAATCGTGGGATCTACGCCCAACACGCCACCTGCTGAGGCCGGGATCGGTCCGCTAAACCCTGCGCCGGTTAGGACATTAACGGTGCGCGTCACCCCACTGTTGTCAACATAAGTGAAGTTTCCCGTGCGCGCAGCGTTACGCAAGATGGTGCGCGTGACCGAACGTTGCTGACGCAGCACAAACCTCTCGTATTGAGCAAAGAAAAAGGCTTTACCTTTGATGAGCGAGGCCCCGCCTTCACCAAAACTGGGCAGCGGCAATGGCCCGGCGAGCTTCCCGCCAAATTGATTGCGATTCAAGAACGGGCGACCAATGCCGGCAGCGTTGTTGAAGAAATCGTTAGCTGCGAACTTGACGTTGCGATTGTATTCCCACAGGGCGCCGTGAAAATCCTGACCACCGCGTGGCGTCACGAGTTGTACCTGGCTAGAGCCTCCCCCACCTTGATCAGCGCTCGCATTGTGTGTCACGACCGTGAACTCACCGGTGTCGTCCACGGTGGGCCGGTCCTGCACAAACCCGCCCGTGCGAATGAAGTTGTCCTGGACGTTAACGCCATCGCGCGTGTAATTGGTCGATGATGATCTTTGGCCGTTGATTGAAACGCTGGTGGCGTTTGCTCCGGCGATGGTATTAAGCAGCGCGAGGGGGTTGCGCCCGTTGAGAGGCAGTTCAAGAACCTGTCTCGGACTGACCGTGTTGCTTAGTTCCGCATTGGTCGAGTTGACGATATCGGTTCCAGCGATAACCGTCACACTCTCACTAATCTCACCGACCTCCATGACGGGATTGAGTGAGTAGTCTTTACCAATATCGATCTTCACTCCAGAAACGGTGAAGGCTTTGTGACCAGCCGCCGTGATCGTTACCGTATAGGTACCAACATCCAGTTGCGGCACACTGAAGGTACCATCTCCGCTGCTCGTCGTAGTTCGTTCTTTATCTGTCTTATCGTCTCTGACGACGACCATAGCTCCTGGTATCACACCGCTCGCGTCCGAGACGGTCCCAACAAGCCGGCCCGTGTTTGACTGACTAAACACCGGGACGGCAAACAAAGAAACCAGCAACCACAGTTTGATAACTGTTCTCATGTCGGACTCCTCTTAACAATTTCCGAATTTCTGTGGGTTGGGGAGAATCAATTTTTGCGCGGTCTAGTTTTTTCTACGAGGTCTCGGAGATCGCCAAAACCGCGCTAACAGGTGTTGGGCAAAGGATGTGCCGATTTGAGCTTGACTGTAGGACTATCCGATCACTTCGGCGATCAGGGCTGCTGGGATGATCGGGTGTTTGGCTGATCTTTAGATTCCTGATGATTGTTCAGGGTTTCGTAGGACGGCTCGGCGGAAATGGTGAAGGCCCCTTAGGTGATTCCGAAGTTTTGGAAGACAAGTGCCGCCAGAAGATTTCATACTTTTGGATGTTGAGATCGGAATTCGTGCGTAGTTTTAGAAGCGTTTCTATTATTTTGAACATCCCTTCGAAAGCGGGACGAGGAGTTTCGAAAATGAGACCGTCAAATGCTACTGCTTCGCGATTCTTAAGCTAACGCCCTTTTCGCAGTCACGCAATCCGTGACAGGACACGGCACAAAAACTACCTCAAAAGACCTCAGCTCGGATGGATTGGCCGCGAGAGTGGTTGAGCCGCAAAGTGGCACAGTGCTTGAAAGAGCTAAGCTCGCAGTCCGACCAGACAATTTGCCCGAGGGGTGGTTTATTTCCTGGCTACGAGGATCAGTTAGACCTGCTCGAAAAGAGCGGAGTCTAATGTAAGGCATTCAATTCTCAGCAACATCCGGTGTCCCCGTCGCAACCGTTACGACTAATAAGTTTTTCCTGCTCCCATAAGATCGCTGCCGATGCCCGGAGTTGAAGCCGCTGGCGTGACGACAGCAATTCCGCTACTGGAAAGTAGTCAGACGTCTTCGATCCCTTTTGCTGTCGAAGGGAAATCCCCGCCGGCAGCAGGGCAGGAGCCGGTCGCGCAATTCACGATTGCGTCGCCCAATTACTTCACAGCTATCGGCGCCCAACTCCTGAGCGGCAGGCTCTTCAATCCATTCGATACCAAGGATACGCTTCGCATCGCTCTAATCAACGAGACGATGGCGAAACGCAATTGGCCCGGCGAAAACCCGGTGGGTCGCAGGTTTACTTTAAAGCGAAGTGGCCGCGATTCACGCGACGGTACAGCGCTGGAAATTGTTGGGGTGGTTTCAGACCAAAGACAAGACGGACTCGAGAAGACTCCAAGACAGGAATTCTTTATCCCCTATACGCAAGCTCCTTCAGGTTTGACTATTTTTGTCGTGCGAACGAAGGGCGACCCACAGGCTTTGCTCCAGTCACTCAGGGCGCGGATCTGGGAGACAGATAGAACCCAACCATTTTATGCGGTTACGACTATGGACCAGGCAGAGACTCGAGGTTGCTAAGAAGGTGGGTCGACGTCTCGAGTTTCACCCGAAGCACGAGCAACTCGCATACGCTTTAGCGTCATGGTCCTTCACTTTTTGCCTAACGACGCAAAAACCAACTCGATCACTAGGTACCGTGGTGGACCTTGATAAGTGAGCTCTGGGTCCATCGTGTGATAGGCCGAAGGTGAAACTCCATGACGCTAAAGAGACTGTGTCAAAACAATAGATCCTACACACGGCAGAGACTGTGTCAAAACAATAGATCCTACACACGGCAGTGTGTAGTGCTTTTTAGATCCCACCTACAAAGAGGCGCCACCCCCCCCCTCTTTTTTTTCAACAATACCAACTCAGAACACGGGTGACACTCAGAAGCTCAGCAATTTCGATGGAGCTTCTGAGTCGGCAACCTTGAGATAAGAGAAGGGGTGGCGTCCGTCTAGTAGGTAGGATCTGAACGAACTCCACACTGCCGTGTGTAGGATTTTGTTGTTGGTTCGTGTAACAGGTTTTTGACACAGTCTCTAAAGCGTATGGTGTCTCGAGTAGTTTCGAGAGAAGGCGCGAGGTAGGCCGAAAGTGAAGGACCATGACGCTTTTAGCGTCGTGGAGTTTCAACTGTTGCCCTACCAGATCGAGCGTCACGACTTGGAACGAACTCTCATTAGGCTGAATTTGAAACTCCACGACACGAAAAGATTCAGCGTCATAAGCTGTTACGCGTCATCGGCTCGAGAAAACACTCTTTTGTAGATAACAAAATCCTCCACACGGCAGTGTGGAGTTCGTTTTCAGATCCAGCCTACGTCAAAAGAACTCTTCTCCGCCCCTCTTGCTTCAGCGATACCGACTCAAAGCATGTCGAAATTGCTTAGGTTGATCCCAGCGAAATGTCAGCGGTCGGAATGTCGCTCGTGTCCCGAGTACGTAACGTTGAAAAGAAAAGAGGGGGGAGTCTACGTCTTTGTAGGTAGGATCTGAACGAACTCCACACTGCCGTGTGGAGGATTTGGTTGAGCGGCCCCATGGTTTTCACACAATCTCTAAAGAGACTGTGTCAAAACAATAGATCCTACACACGGCAGTGTGTAGTGCTTTTTAGATCCCACCTACAAAGAGGCGCCACCCCCCCCTTCTTTTTTTCAACAATACCAACTCAGAACACGGGTGACACTAAGAAGCTCAGCAATTTCGATGGAACTTCTGAGTCGGCAACCTTGAGATAAGAGAAGGGGTGGCGTCCGTCTAGTAGGTAGGATCTGAAAAGCACTACACACTGCCGTGTGTAGGATTTTGTTGTTGGT
>DATETN010000116.1:0-20166 GCA_035283645.1 Pyrinomonadaceae bacterium | reverse complement strand
AGCTATGTGTTCCAGTATTCGCGTATCGCCACTGTTTTCTACTTGCCGTCTTGCACCCGAAGAGAGCGAGTCTTTCCGCAGCCTCTCGTCTTCTGCGGAGAACACCGGATCTGCAATCACAGCGATGCCTCTGGCGGCGGGCCGGCGATTCAGCAGGTTGTTGCGTTGGACCGCAAGCGCGGACGCGGAAGGCAAAGTTATTACCTCGTGGTCCGCTATCAATGGACGGAGTGGCTTCGCACGGCGTGCAATTTCGCGCGACAGCGTGAGCGCACTAAAAGGCACATATTGCAGCGCGCCGTCGGCAACAATCGCCAGTCGTTTGCCGCGAAGGTCGAGCTCTGGCGGCAATACCATCCTGCTCAACTCACGAATCAAGGAAAGCTGAGCATCGGCCTCAGAGATACGCTGCTTCTTTCCTGCAGCTGTTTCACGCGGTATCAACTGGCTGCGGGCTGTAAGCAGACTGTAGATGCGCCTCGCCGACTCTTGAATCTGTTCGCGCTTAGGCAGTTCAAAACTCTTCAAGGAGCTTGACGTGACCGCCCAAAGGTAACTTCGCGCTTTTCCTAAGGAGTACTCGAGCAGGATGGTGTCTCCGTCTAATTGCTGTTGGATCTCATTCAGACCAAGCGGCTGAGGCTGAGTGAGCGCCGCATAAGCCGGACTGGTCCTGCGAATTGCCGCCTGCACCTCCTGATAGTTATCTTCGAGGCCGCTGATTTCACGCTTTAGAATATCGATCTCCTGCGCACTTCCCTTTTGAGCCAACAATTGAATCTGTCGTTGCGCCTTTGCGTTCAGCAACTGTGCAAGAGTCCGCTCTCGCTCTAGCAGTTTGGAATCAACCCCTTGTCGAATATTTACAGTTGTTTCCGCCAGCATCTCCATTAGACTTCTGGCGCGACCTCTTTCGACGGCACGCAGAGCTTCCGCGTCATGACCTTTTAAAGGATCTTCCGCATGTTGTTGCATCAAAAGGTCAATGTAGAATTCGTAGGCCTGGTCGCGCGAGGCAAGATATGAGGCGCGGAGTTGCTGACTCACGGACCGGGCGCGAACTGTTTCGATTAAGCGCAGTGCTTCTTCAATGGATGTGCGGGATTTAGTAATTTCTCCAGCCATCATGTGCGCACGCGCAGTTCTTTCGAGCGTAACAGCCAGGCCATTCAAGTCACCAATCGCGCGAAAACGCGACGAGGCCTCGGCAAGATGGCTCAACGCCTTTTCCGGCTGCTGCAGCAGGTTGTAGACGTTTCCCAAACTTGCCAATGCCAGCGCCTCACGTCGGAGGTTGCCGGTTGCTCGTTGGACCTCGAGCGCGCGTTGGTGATAATCGAGAGCTTTTTCTGCGTGGCCCTGAGCTGAATAGACGAGTCCAGTCAGATCAAGTGTTTCTGCCTCCTGCGCCCGATTACCGGTTTGCTGTTGAAGGGCTCGGGCCTGAGCGAAAAACTCCAGCGCCTTATCGTATTGGCCCATACGGTAATAGGCGTGGCCGATATTGCTGATCGTGTAAGACTCGGCGTTCTTGTCGTTTGCGGCGCGTAGCAATGGCAGTGACTGCTCAAGATATTCGAGCGCTTTCTCTGATTCTCCGGAGAATAAATAAGTCATGCCGATGTTGTTCAGAGCGACGGCTTCCCGAGGTGTGCTTTTAAGATCTCGGTAGATCGCCAGCGCTTGCCGAAAGTACTCGAGCGCCTTCTGCGAGTCCGACAAATCGGTGTGGATCTTACCAACATTGTTGAGCGTGTTCGCCTCGACCAGTTTGGACGCGGTCTCTCGCGACAGCTTGAGCGCACGATCATAGTGCGTTAGCGCTTGTCCAACGTCTCCCAGAACATCGCGAATGCCGCCGAGGAATGTTTCAGCTCCAGCCTCCAGCCGAGCGTCTTTTACCTCCTTCGCTAAGCGAATAGACTGGTCAAAATACTGGAGTGCCCTGCGAAACTCGCCCAACTGCACATATCCACCACCAACCCTGTTAAGCGACAACGCCTGACGATATGTGTCGCCCGCAGCCTTAAAGAGCGAAGCTGCGGATTCGTATTTTTCAATAGCCGCACGTTGTGCTGTCGTCCCGGGCTGCGCTCTCAGCTTTCGTGCTTCGTCAAACGCGCGACCGGCGGCAGCATGATCGCGATCCACCGCTGTGGCGTCGCGCAAAGCAAAAACTCTAACTGCGTAGACCCCAGCTGCCACTCTACTGTTAGTCGAGCGCACGTCGATGCGGTAATCACCCGAACTTTCGGCGACAAGTAATACGGCCTCTGAGCCCCACCTGTCGTTGGGACTATCGCTCTCGGTCAGTTGCTTTCCGTCTGGTCCAAATACGGATACCAGAACATCAATGTCTCTTTGTTCAATAATCACGTGCAAGAATTGACCCGCCGCTATGTGTACCCGGTACGACTGCGTCTCCCCGCCCTTCAGCGAGTTTTCACCGTTGACCAGCAGTGGTAGAGGTGTTGTCGATTGTTGGGGAGGAACAGAGGCGGGTGCCTGCGCGCTTACGTTCTGACAAAGAAGCAGCAGGCCGAGTGCCGCAGTCGAAAACCGCCGCAGCAGCTGGTCGCGAATTGCCACGCGAACTTTTGATATCCTTTGCATGGCCTCATTGCCTTAGAGCGCCGCATGGACAAGGTGAAACAGCCTCGCCTGAATCTACCTTGTCCATTTGGGGACGAACCTTACGCCGACGCCGCCGCAACATCCTGTTCTGGCTCGCCGCCACCGCCAACCTGCGCCTGGAACGTGCCATCCTCATCCGCGGTGATGGTTGGATCGTCATTGCTCCAGTTACCACTCGCGGCGGTGGCAGAAATCACCAGACTTGTGATTTCCCAGTTAAGGTCATTCAGTGAAAAACTGAAGCTGCTGCCGGTGATATCCGAACTCAGTAAATTGTTGTTGGTGTCATAAAAACCGTATGCACCACTGACTGTCTCAGAGGGCAAGAAATAACAGTTTTTCAGGTCGTCCTTGTCTTTGTCCCCTGTCACCGTGGTAATTTTAATCTTGTCGCTCATCTTCACTCCTCCTCTGGTTTGTCGTTGACACAATCATAAAGACCTGTGCAACTGGGTGTAAAACAGCAAATTGTCTCGGGCGGGCAGACACATCCTGGCAACTAGCTGAACGAAAGCAGCGACACGCCAGCCTTCCAGAGCGCCGCACGTTCGTGGGAACTTACTAACTATTAACGCGAGGACCAGCTGTAAGAAACACCACGGCAGAAGAAAAAATCCGCCGAAAGGCCTTACTCTGCATAAGCTAAAACTAGAAGAAGCCAGTCTCAGCTGACTGACGATTTAGTGACTTGCTTGGTGCGGTATCATATTCTCAAGAGGAGTGACGGTCAACGTGTCGAATTACTTTTCGAGTGGGTTTTTACGTGAGGTAATAAGTGTGTCAGAGGAATTTTTCCTGTGTCGGTAGAATTGTCGTTAACACTCAAGAACAAGGCTGATGAGCCCGTCTAAACGTGAAGACATTGGACCGATACCTGCTCTCCCAGCATTCCGCTACGGAGTGGGATGAAGTTTTAGCAGGAACGTGCCCTTTGAGTCCTTCAACCCCCTCAATCGGCACTTGGCGGTCGAAATAGCGCTTATTCCACCCGAACGAGCTTAACCGGAACCCCCAGCCTGGCCCGTCCAGGTCCCCTCCTCGTCCATCAGTATTGAAGCGCGACTTTGGCGGCCTTGGGCTCTTCCAGTCACGAAGTATTTTCCTTCTATTCTGGTGGGCGAAACTAAAACCCCGTTGTAGTGTGCAACGCTCCCATCCCCAAGCGAAATTTGGAATTCGATTCGCTCTGGGTACGACATGGTGTAGCCGATAATTGGTCCTCCTCGGATCGAGTGCAACAAGCTGACTTTCTCTGGAACCCTGAACCTAGGAAATATCAAGCACTCCATCGTCAACGATTTGGCCAGAGGAGAAGGTGATCTGCGACTTTAATGCCAGCCCGGTATTGGTCGGCGCTACGTTTGTGGCAGATGCTTCTCTTTGCCCTGGAGATGCAATGATGGCTATGGCGATCATGAGTACAAGAACGAAAGCTGTACGCTTGAACACTTTAGTGAGAAAGGAATCCTACACACGGCAGTGTGTAGTGTTTTTTAGATCCAACCTACAAAGATGCGCCCCCCCCTCTCTTATCTCACCGTTACCGACTCAGAAGCTTCATCGAAATTGCGAAGGGTTGTTTGCGTTTTGAGTGTCACCGTCTACTGACTTGGTATTGGAAAAAAGAAGGGGGGTGGTGGTGCGTCTTTGTAGGCAGGATCTAAAAAGCACTACACACTGCGTGTGTAGGATCATCTTCCCCTTTGGATCTTCTTACTCGGACCACTTTCAATGTGGACCACACCCCTCACCCGGGTCCATGCTCAATCAAATCCTACACACTTCAGTGAGAAAGAAATCCTACACACTGCCGTGTGTAGGATTTCTTTAACGTCAGTTATGTTCGAGAGTGATCAGATGAACAACAATATTCCTATTTGACCGGACAAGTGTTTCTTTTCCTTCCGGGTTTCTTTCGACGGCGGGTTTCGGGTCAGCATTCCGCTGGATGAAACTCAGCGCTTCACGATTCAGGTCTGCGTCGTTAATGACGCCTCGATCGTTCGTATTTGCAAATCGGCGAACAGCCTCAAGCGCGGGAATCGTTTCGGGGGACCATACGAGCCAAACCCTCTCGGCACCGCGCTCGTTATCGAACCTGAACCAACTGGTCTCAGGGATTGATGAGACTTTGTTCTCGGTCAGAAATGCTGAGCCGCCATTCGTCGTTGGTGAGGGAAAAAGCACGGATAACGGCTCTCCTTCCTCTGGACCATCATTTAGCACATAAAGATATCCGGCATTTGGAGCTCTTACGTTCAGTCGAATGCGATAGTCTCTCTCGAAATTGATCTCTCGCGCCAGCGTGAAGGGAGCTTCAAATGGTTTGCCTTCTCGATACTTTTGGACCTCAATCCAATAGTTGAGCCGGCGCTCCACTACGACTGGGGAAGGGGGAGCTGACGTGGAATTGGACCAGCGCCACAACGATGCGGCAACCACTCCTCCAACAACAAGTAAAGCCAACACCATCATCGCGGGGATTACCTTCCGGCGATGGGTCGGTGCAGCTCCCGTCTGGATTTTCGGTGTTGCCTCGGTATACACAGTCGAAGTCACTTGATCTGTAACTCGCGCAACGGTTGGATCGGAGCGGCGCCTTTCTGACTCCAGCTCGAGATGTTTTCGCAAGTTCCGCAGATCGATCAGTAGGTCCTTTGCGCTCTGATAACGCTCGTCAGGGTTTTTCGCCAGTGCTTTGGAGACAATCCGCTCCAGTTCAGGTGGCACCCCGATCTTCGCAGACTGATGCAGGGTCACAGGCTCGTTTTCCAGAATGGAGACGACCGTGTGACTGCGCGTTGGACCAGTAAAGGGTGCTCGGCCAGATACCAACTCATAGATCACTACACCGATGCTCCAAATGTCGCTTCGCTGATCTACACGTTTGCCTTGCGCCTGTTCCGGAGACATGTAATTGAAGGTGCCCATGATGCTGCCCGGCGCCGTCCTCAAAACTGCTGTATCCGCTTCGGCGTCTGTTGCCGATGCAGGAGGCGATTTGTCGGCTAACTTGGCGAGACCAAAATCCAGGACCTTAACTACGCCATCCCTGCGACGGATCATTATGTTTTCCGGTTTTATGTCGCGATGGACGATCCGAGCTTCATGGGCCGCGTCCAGAGCGGCACACACCTGTATGACTACGTCGAGTATTTCGGGCAGCTTCATCTGGCCCGTGTGAATACGCTGGCGTAACGTCTCGCCGTCGATGTACTCGGAGGCCAAGAAGTGCAAGTCATCCACCGAACCAAATTCGTAAATCGTAAGAATATTGGGCTGATTGAGGGCAGAAACGGCGCGCGCTTCCTGCTTGAAGCGCAACATTCTTCGCTGATCCGAGGCGACTTCTGCCGGCAGTATCTTCAGCGCGACCGTTCGATCGAGTCGCGTGTCGGTCGCTCGATAGACCTCGCCCATTCCTCCAGAACCAATCAGCTGATCGATCGTGTAATGTCCGATTCTTTGGTTGCTTTGCAGCTGCGGACGTTCACTTTCCTCCTCGTCGAGTGCAATCAACGGTGCCGCTCGCTCCGCCGCCGGCGAATCGATGAACTTTTCGGCACCGGCCTTCTCATGAGAGGAAATCAATAACTCCACTTCCTGGCGCAGGACTTCATCAGTGCCACAACGTTCTGCAACAAATGCACCACGCACCTCGGGCTCCACCGCCAAAGCGGCTTCAAAGATTTCACTTACCTGTTGCCAGCGATCGCGCTGCATCACTTTGTACTGGCGCCTAACTCTTTGTAGATCCAGGCCCGCGCCATATTCCAATCCCTCGTGACCGTATTCTCGGAGATCTTCAGCACCGCTGCGATCTCTTCATTCGCCATCCCGCCGAAAAATCTTAACTCCACCACCCGGCTACGCCGGGGATCCATCTGGGCCAATCGTTCGAGCGCCTCGTCGAGTGCTATGAGTTCCTTGGCGCGTTCTCGGGCCACAAGAGCAGTTTCCTCCAATGAAACTCGCTGGGCACCACCACCGCGTTTCGCGTATTCATACCTCCGGGCGTAGTCGATTAACACCCGGCGCATGATCTGGGCCGCAATGCCAAAAAAGTGCGCGCGATTGGCCCATGTAACACTTCGTTGCTCAACTAGCCTAAGGTAGGCTTCGTTAATCAGCGCCGTAGTTTGAAGTGTATGGCCTTTGCGCTCCCGACTCATGTAGCGATGGGCCATCCGTCGCAATTCGTCATAAACAAGCGGATAGAGCTTGTCGAGGGCCTCCTGATTGCCGCTGCTCCACTCCGCCAGCAGGTGGGTTATCTCGTGTGGTGGAAACGATTGCTTGTGCCTCATAGACACCCTGTGCTTGGAACGCTAGTTTAGCTTATTCGTCTTATTTCGCGATGTGATTTAGTGGGATCGTGCTTTAGCGTGGGCAACGTACTCGCAACAGCCCGGGCAGGACGTGAAATGTAGCGGGGAGCCGTCCCGGCAGCTCGCCGTCAACTTCTAGCGGAACCTCGGTCCCAGTGTCGACAGGTCTCACGACTATCTTCTGGGCGAGCGCATGGCCTACTTCCGACAGACTTAGGTGTGATCCGAAGTAGACTCTCGGAGAGTTCTGAAGAATCTTCCGGGCGCCCAGGTCACCTACTGACACGACGTCAAATCGGCCATCGTCTAATTTGGCGTCGGGAGCGATCTTCATCCCACCGCCAAAGTAACGCGCATTGGCGACGCAGAGGTTTGTTACGGTGAGGTATTTCTCGTGGTGATCGTCGAGCTGGACCACTACGCGCGTGGTCGGCGCCTTCATTGCAGTACGCAACATAGCGCTGGCAAAAGCAGCCCGTCCTCGCATCCAGCCGGGTGCGGCCACGGGTAGCCACTCGGACGGCTCGTCTTTTACCCGCTGAATCACCTCAGCACTCATTCCGAACGAGGCCACGCCCACAAAATAGCGGGTGGCCTGTCCACCAAAATCATCGATATAGTTGACTCGGCCCACATCAATCCGTCGGGTCCTTCCGTCGCGGAGTATCTTTGCAGCGTCCCGTGGACGAGTCGGGATGCCCAACGTTCTACGAAAGTCTCCACCGGTCCCGCTCGGCAGTAGACCCAACTCACAGTCCTTACCAGAAAGCAGAATGCCATTCGCAACTTCAGATATCGTGCCATCCCCGCCACAAGCAACGATCAGACCAATACCTTTTCGCGCAGCTTCTGCCGCCAGATCGCGAGCCTGGCCCGCGCGCTTGGTAAAAACCGGACGGAACGGACCAAAGTGTGAGTTGAGGTCGCTCGCAATGCTCGGCCACTGGTTACGAGTCCGACCGGCGGCGGATTCAGGATTGATGATGACGAGCGGAAGTGTCATTCTGGGTGAATTCTGGGTGACTAGAAGTCATCAACCAACGTTCATCATGCGCCGATCTTCTTCACCTAAATCGGCGATCTTGCTCATTACAAAATCTGCAATCTCTTTATAGGTACGAACCGAATCGCGTCTTGCCAGGAACGGTTGAATCTCGAGCTGCGGGCCAAAGCGAATACGGATCTTCTCGCCGCCAGTCCAGTTGCCCAACACCTGTTTCGGCAAATTGTTTCCCAGGCCGGCGATAAAAACGGGGACCACCTGAGGCGCCGCGTCCTTGATCAGCTTGCCTATCCCTGGTTGCGCAGGAAGATACGAGTAGGGATCTGGACCTTTATTACGCGTGCCTTCAGGGTGGAAGCCAATGACGTTTCCCGAACCGTTGCGGCAGATCTCGGTAAGAACTCGAAACGAGTACTTATCAAACTCGCGCTTTTCGGTCAGCGGCTTTTCACCTGAAGCAAAGAACGGCGGAAACATGGACCACCAACCCATCACAAGGTTTACGAAGAGCCCCAACGGCGATTGATAAAAAAACCGGCCGCGCACCGGAAAGAACAGTTGCTTTCGCCATTGTGTGTGCCGGAACAGAACCGTAGATACCGTATACATGTCAAAAAATGAACGGTGATTGGCCACCAGCAGGATTGGCCGGTGCGTTGACACTTGCTCGAGATTCTCAAGACCATAAACATTCATGATGTTATAGGTTGAGATGTGTATCCAGCCGGCCCCGAGGATACGCTGACAGGCGGTCCAGAACCGCTTCCATCCTCCCTGGTTCATTCGACGGGTAAGTCTAAAGGCAAACTTCTCGAATCTGGTCAGTACCGCCCACTCGTGCGCAGCTGGCTCCATTGCGCCGAAGTGAATTGTGGCAAGTGAATCATCTGCATCGGGCAGTGTAGTCTCGCTGACCGCTGGTGTAGGTTGCGAATTGTGAACACTGGCCATGAAACAGTTAGAAGGGAAGGACTACTCTATTGAGAAGTACTTGGCTTCAGGGTGGTGCACAATAATCGCAGATGTCGACTGCTCTGGGTCGAGTTGAAACTCTTCAGTAAGTTCGACATCGATGCGAGCCGGGTTAAGCAGTTGAAATAATTTTGCCTGGTCCTCGAGGTTCGGGCAAGCGGGATAGCCAAAGCTAAAACGCGAGCCCTGATACGACTGATGGAACAGCTTCGTCAGTTGCGGCGCATCGCTGCCGGCGATGCCCAACTCTTCGCGAATGCGCTTGTGCCACAACTCGGCGAGCGCCTCAGCTCCCTCTACGCTAAGACCGTGAAAATAGAGATATTCTGCGTAATTGTCCGACTTGAAGAGCTCCTGAGAGTAAGCACTGGCCCTTCGACCCATCGTCACCAGATGAAAAGCGACAACATCCATTCGACCTGATTCCCGTGAGGCAAAGAAATCCGCGAGACAGAGATTTTTCCCGGCTGGCTGTCTGGGAAAAGTGAATCGTAGCCGCTCGGTTTTCTCGTCGTCCTCATAGATAAGGAGATCGTTACCTTCAGACTGACACGGGAAATAACCGTATACGACAGCAGGGACAAGCAATGCTCGTGTTTTGCTTCGTTCTTTTAACTCCTCGTAGATTGGTCGAACCTTCGCTCGCACCAACTCCTGATATGCCTCTGGGGCCATTCTGCCTTGCTTGAATTGCCATTGGCCTTTGAAGAGAGCATTTTCATTCACAAAAGAGAAGATGTCATCGAGTGACACTTCGTCGACAACGCGCGAGCCGTAAAAGGGTGCTGGCGGAATGGGGAGGTCACTGCGCACGTCCGACCGGGTGGTGTGGGTCGTATCACCCGCTGTTTTCGGGCTGCGGCGGGTTGTTTGCGCGACACCAAGCTTGGCCTCTTGTCCGATTAGATCCTCAGGATCCCCATCCATTGTTTCGCCAGCTTCGGTCTCAGCGGCGACGGCTTTAGAGGCCTTTCCGTTACCACTAACCAGCTGGTCCATCGTGTGCAACCCGGCAAAAGCATCTCGCGCGTAGAAGAGTTCTCCCTTGTAAAGCGCTTTTAGATCATCCTCAACATAGCGGCGAGTCAAAGCTGCCCCACCCAATACAACTGGAACCGTCAAACCTCGCTCATTCATCAACTCGAGGTTTTCTTTCATGACGAGGGTTGATTTTACCAGCAGCCCACTCATTCCGATCGCATCGGCTTTGTTCTCCTGATGCGCTTGCAAGATGTTTTCAATAGGCTGCTTGATCCCGAGGTTGACGACTTTGTAACCGTTGTTCGTCAGAATGATATCGACAAGGTTTTTGCCGATATCATGGACGTCACCCTTCACGGTCGCCAGAACCATCGTGCCTTTGGCCGTAGCGCCCCCCTTCTTCTCCATGAATGGTTCAAGAAAACGAACTGCAGCCTTCATCGCTTCGGCGGATTGCAACACGAATGGTAGCTGCATCTGACCGCTCCCGAATAGATCACCGACAACCTTCATTCCGTCCAGCAAGATGTTATTGATGATCTCCAAGGCTGAGTACTTTTCGAGCGCGACCCTTAATTCGTCCTCAAGCCCGATCTTTTCACCGTCAATGATGTGGTTCTTTAAGCGCTCCTCAACCGTTGCGCCCTTCGAGGCCTTCTCGCTGCTCTTGCTCTTGACGCCTTCGAACAGCTTAGTGAATTCGACGAGGGGATCGTAGGTGCAAACGTCACCTTGAAACTCTCTCCGGTCATAGATCAGATCACGCGCAACCTTTAGCTCCTGCTCGCCGATACGATTCAGTGGCTCAATCTTGCTCGCATTGACAATGGCTGCATCCAGTCCCGCTTCCACCGCATCGTGGAGGAACACAGAGTTGAGCACGACGCGAGACGCAGGATTTAGGCCGAAAGAGATATTTGACACACCGAGGATCGTAAATGAACCGGGAAGCTCTGTCTTGATGCGCCTAATCGCTTCAACAGTCTCGAGAGCATTGCGCCGATCCTCTTCGATGCCGGTAGATATCGGGAGAGCTAGCGGATCAAAGAATATGTCCGTCGGAAGGAAATTGAGCTCTTTGGCAGCCTGATCATACGCCCGCTTTGCAATCTCAAGCTTCCCGTTGGCGGTACGCGCCATTCCCTGCTCGTCTATTGTTCCGATAACCACACTGGCGCCGTACTTCTTCGCCAGATCAATGACTTTAAGGAAGCGTGGAACGCCATCTTCATAATTAGTGGAGTTCAGAATGCATTTGCCGCCTGCATGTTGTAGGCCCGCTTCCATCTTCTGCCACTCGGTGGAGTCGAACATCAGTGGAATCTTGATGTTTGTCACCAACCTTGAAGCCAACTCGTGCATGTCTCGTTCGCCGTCACGGCCAACAAAGTCAACGTTTACATCAAGGATATGTGCACCTTCGCGTTCTTGCTCCTTTGCGAGAGAGACCAACCCATCCCAGTCTTCAGTGTTCAGAAGATCGCGCATCTTCTTTGATCCACTGGCGTTTACGCGCTCGCCGACGATCAGGAACGATGTGTCCTGAACATAAGGCTGTTGGATGAAAATTGAAGAGGCCGCTGGGATCTGCTGCCCTCCGCGTGCGAGGGGTTTCAAGTTTTTAACAGAATCAACAACGGCTCGGAGGTGGGCCGGTGTGGTGCCACAACAGCCACCAACAATATTTACACCGAAGTCTCGCGCGAAATGCGTTAGATCCGCCGCAAAAGATTCGGGGGTTTCCTTGTAATGTGCGTGGCCGCCCACGTTTTCCGGAATGCCGGCGTTCGGTATCACTGAAACAGGAAAGATTGAGTTCTGGCACAGGTATCTGACGTTCTCGCTCATCTGCTTGGGGCCAGTGGCGCAATTCATTCCGATGACGTCAATACTAAATGGCTCAAGCGCAGTCAGGGCCGCGCCAATCTCGGTCCCCATCAACATGGTGCCGAAGGCCTCGATAGTGACCTGAGCAATGACCGGAATGCGCGTCTTCAGTTGCACAAACGTCTCGAAGATCGCTACTAATGCCGATTTGGTCTGCAAAATGTCCTGACAAGTCTCAACGATCAGAACGTCTGCACCACCTTCAATCAAACCACGCGCTTGTTCGGCATACGAGGCCTTCATGTCGACGAAGGATATGTGACCGAGAGAGGGCAGCTTGGTTGTGGGACCCATGGAGCCGGCCACCCACCGCGGTCGATCCTTTGTGGAGAAATCAGCAGCAACGCGGTGAGCGAGTTGGGCGGCCTTAAGGTTGAGTTCATACGCGAGGTGGGCGATGTCGTACTCAGCCAGAACTATTGAGGCCGCGCCGAAGGTATCAGTTTCAATCACGTCGCAACCGACTTCCAAGAACCCGGCGTGTACTTTTTCGATGGCTTCGGGTTTTGTGATGACGAGGTATTCATTACAGCCATCGAGGCCGCCAAAGTCGTCCGGCGTCAGATCCTGCACCTGGATATTAGTGCCCATCGCACCGTCAAAAACGACGATGCGCTCTTTTAATGTGTCTAGAAAAGATGACATGTGAGTAATTAGTCTTTGGTCTTTGCCCCTCTTCCCGTTTCCCCCTCTTCCCGTTTCCCCCTCTTTCCCCTCTTCCCCTCTTCCGCCCCGCAAGTCACAACAAAAGCCCCGCGCGCTAACAACGCGGGGCTTTCCAAAGCTTTTGAATTAAGAACGGGAAAGACACCGAGCTGTTTAGCTGTTTATTTTTCGTGGCCGCAAGTCGCCTTAACTCACCACGTAGTCATCGAATGCGTATTGAAACACCGGGCCAGGAGTGTGTCAAGGGGACCAAACTGACTCGCTTTAAGTCACGGCACCGCCGTCGACAATCACAACCTCACCATTCATAAAGCTGTTCCGATCGCTGACCATAAAAGCAGCGTACTCCGCCAACTCTTCCGGTCGGCCAAGGCGTCCTGCCGAGGCCCAAAACGCATGCATCTGTAACAAACGCTCTGGCAACGCCTGGGCCAGATCCGTATCGAAGATGCCCGCGGCGATCGCATTCACCCTGACACCAAACGTTCCCGCTTCACGCGACAGACACTTGGTAAAGCCAATCATCGCGGCCTTTGAAGTAGCGTAGTGCACCGAAGTAGGTAAGGCTCGCAAAGCGCCAATCGAAGTAATGTTGAGAATATTCCCCTTTCGCTGCCGGATCATCTGCTTGTAAATCGGCTTCGTCACGGCGAATAAACTGTCGACGTTGGTGTGAATCACTTCGTCCCACGCGCGATCGGTGGTGGTCGCAAAGTTGTCTCCTCGATTTATCGCCGCATTGTTGACAAGGATATCTATGCCACCCCACGCCTCCACTAGTTCGCGCGTGAGGCGCTTCATTCCATGCCGATCTGTTACTGAAACTTTGAAAGACAGAGCCTGGCGTCCATGCTCTACTATCTTCTGTCTAGTCTCCTCGGCGAGATCGTCTCTGCTACTGTAATTGAACGCAACGTTCGCGCCTTCGCGTGCCAAGATGCGACAGATGGCCGCACCAATACCTCGCGTTCCACCGGTTACGAACGCGCGTTTTCCTTCAAGCAGCAAGCTCAATAGTTCGTTTTCTCCCAAGAAGCCCGCTTCGGGACACAGGCGAGCAGTGTAAAAGGTGTTCGATTAAGCTGGAAGATTAAATACTCAAAAAGAGGAACAGTCAACGAGGTCACGCGACCTCACCCAACGAGACGTCCTCGTTAGCGCTGGCTGGTGAAGGAATGAGCGCGGCGATCTCCTCCACGATTCGTCGGGTGGCATTTGGAAGAGCCAGGCCAACCGTGGCGGCCCGCATAGCTGAGTAATGAGCGGTGTCTTCCAACATTCGTCTGACGACGGGAACGACATCGCGGGGATGTTCCAACAACACTCCCGCTCCTCGTTTTACAATGAGTCGCGCAGCGCCTGCTTCCTGCGGCATGGGACCGGCGATAACGTCGGCAATGATCGGTACCCGACAAGCAAAGGCCTCGAACGTGGTTAAGCCTCCAAGCTTTGAGATCATGACATTGGCGGCAGCCATCAACTGCTCGACTTGCTCAGAGTAACCGATGACCTTAATTGGAATGGTGGCGTCGACAGCCAGCGATTCAGCCTTAGCCCGCAGCTCTGCGTTTCGGCCAGCTAAAAAGATCGCCTGCACATCGAGACCGCCGCGAACCAGTTCTCGAAAGATTTGCGGGATGTTTCCGCCACCCTCCCAACCGGCATTAACAAAGACCGTAAATTTTTCGGGATCAAGCCCCAATTCACGGCGTGCCACGCGGGCTGCTTCATCACCCGGATAGGCAAATTTCGGATGCACCGGCATGCCAGAAATCTTGATGCGTTCAGTGGCGATGCCGTAGTCGATCAATTGCTGACGGGCCTCCTCACTCGCGACCAGGTAAAGCGTGACATCGTCACAAGCCCAGCCCTTCCAAAACCCGTAGCAAGGATCCGTGACAACGGAGACGAGAGGGATACGGTCCGACAATTTCAGCTCTTTCAGCACGCGGGCGAAAATATGTTGTGTCAGCGGGTGAACGCTCACCACCACATGTGGGCACCAGCGCTCAAATTGCTCTGCGCAATATGTTATGCAGCGCTTATGAAAGAATTCGCGCGTTTCGGGACGAAATCGATTGACGCACCAGTAGAGGTATTTCATCCAGTGCTGCCGGTTTCGCAGAATCCAGTTGTAGAGGGAGACGAGGCGGGCGGTTAGATGATGCGATTCTTCAACAGCTCGCACGACTCGAACTGCGTAGGACTCGCTCTGCAAGAACTTCTGGACGCCAGCAACGATCGCAGCAGCAGCGGAACGATGCCCGCCACCAGTGTCTGATGAAATGATCAGGATTTTTGGAACTCGCTGGGTTTGCACTTTTGATCTCTATCCTTAAACCCAACTCTCCTAAGCGCGTACCGCAACGCCGTCCAACTTCTCATCACGCTCGATTGCGTGCCGAGACTTTTTCATCTCTCTCTCCAGTTTCTTAATCTGGATCAGGTGACCCGGATTAAACGGCAAGGAAGGATAGTAACTATTGGACTCGTGCGTACAAAAACACCCGTCCGCGGCTTTCCGGCGCCGTTCCTGCATCGCTGGTGATAACCAAAGCTTCTGAAAGTTCCATTCGTAGCTACGAAGATTTCCGATCGGTTCCAGATTCTCACAGGAAGAGACCGTTCCCTCATCGTAAATGACACCCCCGGCTGTTCCGGCGTAACACTTCATCTGCGCTTTACCAGTCTCTTGTACCTTGGCGATCAGACCATGCATGTAGATATCTACTGCTGCCTTGAAAAACCCTGCACTGCCTCCGTAATTATTCTTGATCGCTGAGCGACGTGAATCTTCATCGATCAGTTGCGCCAGTTTTGCATAGCGCGAGTGGTCGATCTGCAACTCAATCGGATCGGCTGAGGGTGGTCGAATATAGTTGAAGTTAACCTTGTCGGGGCGCAGGTCGTATTTAAGAAAGTCGTACCATTCGAAAATCGTATCCTGGTTCGAATTCATGAAACACGTGCATGTCTGCACATCCAACCGTGGATACTCCTTCTTGATGTTCTGGAGTTGACGAGCGGTATCGATCGCGATGTCCCACGAGCCGGGTTTCTGTCGAATCTTTTCGTGCTGATCTTTTAGTCCGTCAATCCCTAGTGCCACTGTTACATTCAGATTCGGACACTCTTCGAGAATGCGGGTCATGTCCGGCATAATCCGTTTCTGAATCTGCCCGTTCGACATGATGTATATCGACTCGAGCCGGTTGTTGGCGTAAAAAGCGCGGGCAATCTCCGGCAGATCTTTGCGGGTGAATGGCTCACCGCCGGCTAATATCAACACACCGAGATTGCCACCCAGAGTTTCTGAGATCTTCTCAATTTCGTGGGTCTTCATCTGCAGCTTCTTGCGGGGACGGTCGTCGAGTTCGTCAGTAAAGAAGCAGTGTGTACAGCGCATATCGCATACTGACGTCACGAGTATGTTCAGCAGAACCGGCGAGAAGGGCTGGCCGATCGCAAGCTTCGCGTATCGTTTCAGAAGCTCTCTGGTTGTAAAATCCATCTATTCCTCAATTCCCCGGCGCACAATTGCGCACAGCTATACACAGATAAGCGATTTAGCAGTGAGTGTCAACCGCTTCGACTACGGCAGTGTGTAGGATCCTTTTTCTTTCAGCGATTTTGAATTCCGAGCGCTCGCATGCGACGATAGAGATGACTCCGATCAACCCCCATCAACTCAGCAGCCTTCGATACATTGCCGTCAGCCTCTTCCAGCTTTTTTTGAATGAACTCTCGATGATAGGCATCCGTGGCGTCCTTAAACGATGGAAACCGGAACGATGCTGCCGGCACTTCCTCTTTACCGTGCGGCGGCAAATCCTCGACGCGAACTTTGATGCCAGGATTCATAATCACCACACGCTCGACAGTGTTCTTTAACTCGCGCACGTTTCCCGGCCAGGAGTAGTTCTGCAGATCGTCTATGGCGTCCCCCTCAAATACCTTTGCGGCTTTTCCATAGCTCTGGGAAAAGTGCTGGTTGAAATATTCCACCAACACGGGAATGTCCTCACGTCGCTCACGCAATGGTGGCAACTCAAATGGGATCACGTTGAGCCGGTAGAACAGATCCGGCCGAAACTTCCCTCGCTCCATTTCAACATCGAGTCGCTTGTTGGTTGCCGCAATCACTCGCACATCAACAGAAACAGCTGTCCCGCTTCCGACTGGTTCAAATCTCTGCTCTTCTAAAACTCGTAGCACCTTCGCCTGAACTTTTTCGCTCATGTCGCCAATTTCATCCAGGAACAGCGTCGCTCCGTCAGCCAGCTCGAACTTCCCTTTCTTTGCAGCCGTCGCTCCTGTAAATGCGCCCTTCACGTGGCCGAAGAGCTCGGATTCGATCAGCTCTTCCGGAATCGCAGCGGAGTTGACCTCAATGAACGGGGCCGCAGCACGTAAAGATTGAGCGTGGATTGCTTGTGCAACCAGTTCCTTACCAGTTCCCGACTCACCGTAGATCAGCACGCGGCCATCCGTCGGGGCAACCACAGAAATCTGTTTTCGCAACGCACGCATTGCGACAGATTCTCCAACCATGCGGTACTGCTCAGTTAACTCAGCCGCCATCTCGGCGTTGATTAGTTCAAGTCGCCGCTGGCGTAATGCGTTGCGTACGGCGATGAGTGTCTTCTCGATTGCCAGTGGCTTCTCGATGAAATCAAACGCCCCAAGTTTTGTTGCCCTCACCGCGGTCTCAATATTCCCATGGCCTGAAATGATTACGACGGCTGATTCACAACCCGAATCGCGCAACTGTCGTAAGGTTTCCAGGCCGTCGATACCCGGAAGCCAGACGTCGAGGAGAATGCAGCCATAAGCTCGCTTCTCAGCTGCGCGTAAACAGTCTTCTCCAGTGGCTACGGCATCGGCGACATACCCTTCGTCTTCCATCACGGCGCGCAACGTGTCACGAATGCCACGCTCGTCGTCGACTATGAGAATTGACTCCATCCTGGCTGGTTGATTGTTGGTTGGTTGTTGGTTGTTAGTTGTTAGTTGTTAGTTGTTAGTTGTTAGTTGTTAGTGGTCTTTGGTCTTTGGTCTTTGAAACTTTGGTCTAGGTTTGTACAAACGAAACGAAAAATGATATATGGAAAATTCTTTACTTCTTGGCTTTGGTCTTGCCCTCTGAGCTTTGATCTCTGCTCTCACAAACGAAATGAAAAATGGGAGATGAGAAATGATATATGGAAAATTCTTTACTTCTTGGCTTTGGTCTTGCCCTCTGAGCTTTGGTCTCTGCTCTCACAAACGAAATGAAAAATGGGAGATGAGAAATGATATATGGAAATTTCTTTACTTCTTGGCTTTGGTCTTGCCCTCTGAGCTTTGGTCTCTGCTCTCACAAACGAAATGAAAAATGGAGTAGCTTACCCCGCCTCCTAACCTAGCCGGCGCCGGCTGGCAACTCGATCACAAAACGGGCGCCTCTTGGATAATTCATCTCCGCCCGAATTCTACCTCTATGCTCCAGAACAATTCTTTGCACGATTGCTAATCCAAGACCGGTACCGGAACCCCGCGTGGAAAAATAAGGTTGAAACAGCCGCTTGAAGTCCCCCGGTTTGATTCCATGGCCGTTGTCTGCCACCTCGGCAATCAGTAAACCGCGCGCGCGTTCGTTTGAAGTCGAGATGTTTATGTACCGCTCGCCTGTAACGTCAGCAAGGGCGTTGAACGCATTGTCGATAAGGTTTACGAAGACACGCCGCATTTGCTCACCGTCCAACATTGACGGCGGCAATGCGGGAGCGAGTGCCAAGTCTAACCGTACCTCGCCTAAACGCCCCTCGAACAATCCAACAGCCTGTTCAATGAGACCGTTCAGATCGGCTACTTCTAACCGCGCCACAGGGAGACGAGCAAATCGAGAAAACTCGTCCACCATGGCCTTCAACCCTGCCACTTCCCTGGAGATCGTCGAGGTACACTCGTCCACAATCTCCCTCACGCGACTCTCATCAAGTCCGTCTTCAGTCTTACTATTGCCATTCTCGTTACCGTTCGACTCCAATCGTCGATAACTCTTGGCGATGCGCTCAGCCGAAAGCTGAATGGGCGTCAACGGATTTTTAATCTCGTGAGCCATGCGACGAGCGACTTCACTCCATGCCGCTGCACGCTGTGCCTCGAGCAATTCCGAAAGGTCTTCGATCACCAGCACAACGCCCCGCTTCTCGCGGGGTGAGTTCCGCAATGCAGTCGCCGTCAACGCCACCGGCAATGGGCCGCCGGCATTCTGAGCCGGTCCCATTAGCAGTGCCTGCTCTGATGCGTGGCCAGCCCGTCTGGCACGTTTCAGAAGCTGATTGATCTTCGAATGATCGTCGAATCCCAATAGCTCGCTAAGCGTTTGTGAAGTCGTGGGTGGAGCTGGCAACTTTAAAAGGCGCGCGGCGGCAGCGTTGATTGTCGTTACTCGATCTTCCTCGTCAAGCGAGACCACCCCAGTAGAGAGTGACTCAAGCACAGTCTCAATGTAGTTGCGTCGTTCTTCCAGTGCTAGATTCTTATCGCGCAGTTCTGCCGAACCAGCGTCAATTCGACTACGGTTTTCCTGGAGCTGAGCCGTCATCTCATTGAATGAATGGGCCAAGAGGGCCAGCTCGTCCTCGGCCATCGTGTCAACGCGATGTGAGAGATTTCCACGCGCTATCTCGTCAGAAGCCTCAGCAAGGGCCTTGATTGGCGTCGCAATGCCACGCGCGAGATAGATCGCCACCCAACTGGAAACAAACAGCAGGATCAGCGTCATTAGGCCCAGCGTCGATACGCCGAGCAACCTGACTCTTCTTTGCCGTTTTACGAGCTTCTGGTGCTCGCTGGAGGAGTCAGCGATTGTGTCGTTGAGGTCCGTATCTGGACGTCGGGCTGGTGCTAACACAAGTACTTCGCTCGAGGATAGCGGCACAGCGACTACGTCAAATGCTTTCCCATCAGCCAAGCTCTCGACAATCTGTGTGGGGTTTGCACGCACAACTCGAAGTAACTCCTCAAGTTCAGCTTTCTGCTCGTCTGGGATTTGCGACCGGCTTGCGGCGAGCACTCCACCATTCGAACTCACGATTTCAATCGCCGCAAACTGGCCATGGCCGGTGATCTCGTCCAGAGTGCGCTGTCGTTCGGGTTGAGGCTGGCTGTTCAGCATCGGTGCGAGAAGAGTCGCCGTCTCCCGCAGGCTTCTATTCTGCCGCTCAAGTGCCTCTTTGCGGACGGCGCGGGCTTCCTGAATAACACCTTGTGGAAAAGGACTGAACCACTTTTCGAGAGAGCGGTTGAGGAACAGGTACGAGAAGACCGCCATCGCCGTAATCGGGAGAAAGCTGATGGCGATGAAATAGAAGAGTAAACGCGTCTTGATCTTTGATCCCAGTTGCCGCTCGCGCCGCTCCCGACGGAGCTTCAGCAGGTTCCTCACAAAAATGAAAGAGAAGATGACGAAAGCGACGAAATTCAGTGTGGAGAGTGCGTAGAGCAGGAGGGTGTCAGATGCGGTGTCTGGCTGAACCACCGTCCACAACCAGGTTTGCTGGGAGACGATCACCGCCAGCAGCAACAAGACGACAAATCCGAGCGTCCAGAGAAAGACGCGACGTCGCCGCTTCGGTTTCAGAGGACCAGCACCATTAGGTTCATTGCTCATTTCAGGCCGAGAAGTTTAACAGGTGCGAGGCCAGAAGT
>DATETN010000115.1:0-4260 GCA_035283645.1 Pyrinomonadaceae bacterium | reverse complement strand
CCGTTGACACTAAACTGACCCGGATCTGAGGCAGCCGGGTCGGAGGCAAGAGTAACTCCAGGTGTAAGTAGAATCAGCGACTGGAAGCTGCGCCCGTTAAGCGGCAGGTTGCCGACAAATGTCCGATCAATCGTTGTCGCCACCGCCGGCGATTCATTAATCAGCGGCGCTTCTCCTGTAATCTTGACCATCTCGCTGATGGTTCCAGCCTTCAGGGGAATTGAAATCGACTTCTGGTCATTGACGTTCAGCACAACGTTCGAAACCTCGGCAATAGCAAATCCCTCGCGCTCGACCCTGATCGTGTAAGTCGCGGGCGGCAGCGATGGAACCGTAAAGTTCCCCTCATCGCCGGTCGTAGCCTGGCGTTGCTGTCCGGTCGCCGCGTTAATCACCGTGACCGTCGCACCCGGCACCACAGCACCCTGTTGATCTACCACTGTTCCACTAATAGTGGCGGTCGCGCTCTGAGAAAAGGCAGAAGGCAGTAGGCAGAACGCAGTAAGCAGAGTCATTACCGCGAGCGGTAGCGACCGGGTGAGCAAAGAACGGAGAGCATTGGGGCGTCGATTCATGGTGTCCTCCAGAAATCAGAAATCAGAAGTCAGTCGCGTTGTACTAAACCCTCACCTAAATCCTCTTCCATGGGGAGAAGACTAAAACAGCTACCGCTCGCTGTTTTGTAACTGCAAAGCTAACGAATGGGCATCATTAAGAGATCGCCAAAACTGCGATGTCTTCAGGCTTGAAGCTCTTGAGGTGTCGGACGAAATCGTCAGGGCCGAACGCAGCACATTGTCATTAGCAGAACACAAATCAAGTAGGCGTTCCGCCACAGTAGAAAGTGCCTGATTGTCACTGGTATCCATCTGAGTTTGAGGTTGACTGAAATCCGGCAAGGGAAAGACCGGCGCCAGGCCCTGCCGCAACGTCGTGAGTTCTTGCGTGACGGCTCGCGCATGGCCTCGGATCATCGCCAACCACTTCGCGCGCGCCGCAAGATCGAGTGTTCGCAGCTGTTCGGCCGAAAACCTGCCCGTAAGCCGTTTGATGGCCCAGGCGTGTTGCACTGCACGCAACGATCGGCCGAGCGTTCGACTGGCGAACAGCCGCTCCTGTTCGTCAATCTGCGCGCCTGAAAATCCCTGGTTGGCAAAGTAACGGCGCAGGTCTTCGTCAACCGGGATCGTATTAGCCGTAGTTACGTTTGAGCCGGCTATGACCTGGCTGGACGACGGCTGGCTTTTGGGCTGGCGCGCGAGTGCCTCATCTACAGTCTGTATCTCAACTCTCACGGCCGGGTTACTTTTTACCGGGGCCAGAGCTGCAAGGATTTCTTTTTTCCGCTTATCGGTTTCAACGACACCTTCGACCCGAAGTGTCCCTTGCGGTGTGTGCGTGACGCTTAGCTGTTCACCGAAGTCTGCTCCGACTTGATTGAGAAGACGAAGCACTTCAACCTCTAATTCGGCAGTCGCCACTACCGGAGACACGGTGACCGGGAGACTGGGAGACGCGGTGATATTCTCTGTGTCTCCGTTTCTCCGTATCCCCGTATCAGTCCCCAGCAAAGCCGGCTCGGGATCAAAAACTGACGGCGCGACTGTGGAGGGCGCGTGACGCTCGAAACTCGCTTCAGCGAAGTGAAATACGCGCAATTCATTTCCCTGTTGAATGATAAGCATCTGCTCGGTCGCGTGAAGGTCGATACGGCTTAGGACCAGAGTGGCTTTAATCAACCGCGCAAAGCCATCCGCAGATTTCACAGATTCCGCAGACTCTGAAGAGATGACGTAGGCATTGCCGCTTTCTTCAACGCTCGCACTTTGAGTGGGACCAATCAGCGCAGAAAACTCTTTGGCGGAAGGCGATAGTTGCCAGACGTCTTCGAAATTGCGGATTGCGGATTGCGGATTGCCAATTTGAAACCGCGGATTCGAACCGTGATGATAGAGCGTCTGGACACCATCCCCTCTGCGCCAATCACCAGCTACGAGCGTTCCTCGATCATCGTAAAGTCGCCGCGCGGTAATTCTTTTTTCCGCGTTCTGCCAAACTTCAAGCCTCTGGCGTTTGATCAGTTCGCCCGTGGCGGTCTTCTCTTCCAAATTCATTGTGCGATGCACAATCTGATCAGTTCTCGCAGCATCAGTTTCCTCGGCCGCGCTCGCTTTCTGGAGCAAGCTTGCGGCTGTGACCGGCGGGGCCGGCACGCGCCAGTAGAGGAGTGCCAACGCACCAACCAGAAGTATCGCGAAGAAGCCGGTGATGGTTGCCGGCCGCCACCAGAAGCCTGAACTGAATAAACCCGGGCGCAACGATTTAAGCAGTGAGCCGAGCCGCTCGCTCGATCGCTTCAGTAGCTTCCGCGGTCGAGACTCTTTCGCGACAGATTCTGATAAAAGGAGCGCGGACGTCTCGTCCGCCTTCCGGTAAATCGTCGCGTCTTCCGCTGCCGCCACCGGCACGGCCCGGTAATTTGGATCCAGATACGTGACATTGATCTGCGGACGGCTGTCAGCGAAATCCAGGTTCAAATCGAGCGTTCGCCCTTCGCTCAAACGAACCTGTTCGTGATATGCCCCTGGTCCATCGGGAGGCGGCTCGATTCCACAGAACAGCAACCGAACGTCTCGCTCACTGAAGACTTCGACAAAACTGATTCGCTCTTCCAGATTGACGCTGAGCGCTTGCTTGCTTAATTCCGAGTTGACCGTGTGCGCGCCCACTATGAAACCGTTGACCGAGATCCGCAGTTCCTTTGGATGATGTTCGAGCAGCTCCTTCTTTCGCCGCCGGTGGCCCTTCACAAATCTTTCCATTTCTCCGTCTCCAGTGCCGCCACCACCTTGCGGCGGATCGCCGCCATCGGACTTCTTGTCAGAACGTTTCTCTCTTAGCAAAACCTTCTCCGGATGACGTGTAGCTATAAGCGGAAGACCGAGAGTGGTATTAACCGCGTCCAGGCACGTCTCACAGCAGACGATGTGCGCGAGCGTAGTGCAGTCGGGACCGTCAGCGCCTTTGGCTTGAAACACCGCCATCAGATCATCGTGAGTTAGACAATCTCCAGCCGGCGAATGAAAGATCAGGCGGCGCAGATCAATAAGCACGTCGCCTGATTCCTCCCCAGGCTCTTTCCCAGACTCTTTAGATGGATCGAGCGCTGGAGTCTCAGATTTCGTTCTTTCATTTATGAAGGACAGCGAATCAGGATCGGCGAGATAGGCCTTGGCCTCCGCACGCACGGTTCGGAGCGCAACATCAACGACGTTTCGAGACTTGTGTAATACCTGCGCGATTTCAGTCGGGTAGTAGCCGTGAAAGAACCGCAGGATCAGAAGGCTCGCAGCCTTGGAAGTGTGTTTTCGCAGCAGGGCGTATTCGCAGATGCGTCGCAATTCATCACGCGCCTGACTCTCAGTTTGATGCCTCAGCGTTTCGAGTCCGGCTGTGGCTGAGTCGTAGTCAAGCAAGGGCCGCGTGGCCTCGCGCATGCGCGATGTCCGCCGCAAGTGCGACAGGTGCATATTGCGAAGCATCCGATACAGATAGCCATCGAGGTTCTCGATTGCCTTCAGATTGGGGCGAATTACGGTGAACTGAAGAAAAACGTCGTGAAGCAAGTCCTCGGCCAGCTGCTGATCGTTTTGCACCAACTGCAGCGCCGACAAACGAAGCCTTTGGTAGCGTTGGAGAAATACCTCCTCATGATCTGGCAATGCAAGTCGATGTTTCAGCATTGTTACATCTATAAGACGCTCGTATTAACTGAATGTGAGTTGGGCGATTGAAGGAATAATAGGTTTTTTACGCACCCCAAAGATAGGTTTAGGTTGAGGGCACCTATTCTTCAGCTTTCAGGCGGAGGCGAGGGCAAGGAGGGCTTGTCCTTGGTTGAACGCCGATAGATATTTTGGCAAATGGGTGTTAGGTAACAATTGAA
Organism: Pyrinomonadaceae bacterium; assembly: GCA_035283645.1. Lineage (GTDB taxonomy): Bacteria > Acidobacteriota > Blastocatellia > Pyrinomonadales > Pyrinomonadaceae > PSRF01. Next base: position 314 of record DATETN010000115.1, on the reverse strand, counting down.
GCTCCACACGCTGAGGCGTGGGGTGTCTGAAGAGGTTTCTCAGGTCGTCGGGTTAGGTAGAAGTTGAGACTCCACGACGCTAAAGAGACTGTGTCAAAACAATAGATCCTACACACGGCAGTGTGTAGTGCTTTTCAGATCCCACCTACAAAGAGGCGCTACCCCCCCCTTCTTTTTTTTCAACAATACCAACTCAGAACACGGGTGACACTCAGAAGCTCAGCAATTTCGATGGAGCTTCTGAGTCGGCAACCTTGAGATAAGAGAAGGGGTGGCGTCCGTCTAGTAGGTGGGATCTAAAAAGCACTACACAC
>DATETN010000114.1:0-9854 GCA_035283645.1 Pyrinomonadaceae bacterium | reverse complement strand
CGACGCGCCGCCGCTTTTGCAATCTGCAGAGCTATGAACGCGAACGGAAAAGCGGTGGCGCGTCGCTTGGCGCTCCTTGCCACCGCACTCCAAATGGCCCATGTATGACGTGATCGTCATTGGCGTCGGCGCCATGGGGAGCGCGACCACCTATCAACTCGCCGCCCGCGGCTGCAAAGTCCTCGCGCTGGAACAGCACAACATCCCACATGACCTCGGCGCCTCCGGGGGGATCAATCGCATGATCCGCCTCGCTTACGCCGAAGATCCACGCTACGTACCCATGCTTCGACGTGCCTACCGACTGTGGCGCGATCTCGGACGAAGGTCCAAACAACGGCTGCTGTTCATCACCGGGGGCGTCGACGCCGGCCCAGAAGATAGCTGGATTGTCCGCGGTAGCTTACAGGCGTGCACTGAACATCAACTTAAGCACGAGACCCTTACTGCCGCAGAACTACGGAAGCGCTTTCCAGCTTTTCGCCTGCCAAAGAAGATGGTGGCCGTCTATCAGCCTCAGGGTGGCTTTGTGCTTGCGGAGCAATCTATCGTTGCGCAAGTTTCGTTAGCGCTGGATTTGGGAGCTGAGGTCCACGCACGCGAGCAAGTGCTTGACTGGAGAGTTCAAAAAGGGATGGTCACGGTGCGAACTGACCGTGGATCGTACCGCGCTTCTAGACTTGTAATTACCGCTGGACCATGGGCTGCACAGGTCGTCGATCGTCTGAACGGAGTGGTGAAACCGGAGCGACAAGTCCTCATTTGGGTTCAACCAAAACGGCCAGATCGGTTCCGCTTAGGGGCTTTCCCGGTGTTCTATATGCAGGACGGTGAGGAGAAGTTTTACGGCCTTCCGATCTTCGGCATTCCTGGACTGAAATTCGGAAAGTACAACCATCTAAAAGAGCAGGTCGATCCGAACACTATGGGCCGCGAGTGCCACCCGAATGACGAGTTCGTATTACGCAACGCGATTCGCAAGTATCTTCCTGATGCCGACGGTCAAATGATTGCGATGAAGACGTGTCTATTTTCCAACACCAGGGACGAGAACTTTATTCTGGATTCTCATCCTGATTTCCCACAGGTGTCGATTGCCGCTGGCTTTTCCGGCCACGGATTCAAGTTTTGTCCGGTGGTGGGCGAGATTATGGCGGAGTTTGCTCTCGACGGCGGCTCATCGTCGTACGATCTTGGACTATTTAGATTGGACCGCCTTCTTCCCGAGAAGTGACGATCTGCTCCGGGAGAAAAACGATCCACTAAAACACACCAAACAACACGAAGGAATTGGGACGCGAAATAAATGCGGATGAAATGGATCCGAAGAGACAGAGGTCTTTAGTACTCATTGCTGCAAAAGTTGTTTGCCTTGGGTACTGAGGAGAAACCATAGCCCGTAAACGCCCAGGGCAGTTCCAAACGGAAGAACCGGAAGTATCAGGACTGCGGCAATGATTCCCCACAGTCGTGCATGGCGCCGGCCCTTGAATAATTTCCAACTTGCCAATCCGGTGGGGAAAACGAAAAGCACCGCGAGTACGCCATAGAAGACTATGGCAAAGAGGCCGCCAAGAATTCCTATTCCGGCGTGCGTCGAATCACCAGTCTCACTAGCCATCGTGAACCCCATTGCCACAAATACTCCCAGACTAGTAAGCATCAGTAACAAAAAGGTGATACCGAATATGGCAGCAAAAACAGCGAAGCCGATCGAAAGAATTTTGGTGTGTGGTGTTTGCTGCATCTTCCGTCAGGCTGGCCCAGTTGGCCCATTAAAGCGGACGAAGTGTATCACCGTGGATAAGGATCGAGAACCTCGAGCACCTCTTCCGACACCACACGCTTTGGAGGTTGTGTGAAAGACTAAGCGGGTCATCCGTCTTGGTGAACCAACCAAATCCTACACACGGTAGTGTGTAGTGCTTTTTCAGATCCAAGTAAAGAAAAGGATCCTACACACGGCAGTTAGAAAGGGATCCTACACACGGCAGTGTGTAGTGTTCTTCAGATCCGGCCTACTAGACGAACGCCGCACCCTCTTTTATCTCAACGTTGCCGACTCAGAAGCTCATCGAAATTGCGGAGAGTGAAGTTGAGCGTTCTGAGTATCACCCGTCTTCTGAGTTGGTATTGTTGAAGAAGAGAGGGGGGAGCGTCGCCTGTTGTAGGCTGGATCTTAACGAACTCCACACTGCCGTGGGGAGGATTTGGTTGAGTCGCTCCATGGGTTTTTCACACAATCTCTGCCGCGTGTAGTATTTCGTTGGTCCATGAGAGTGATGACTGAATGGCTTCGGGTGCGGGGTTGAGGGTGGAGCTACACGGCGCTGAAAGGTGTGATCTCCGATAGCTCGTGGACGATCGAATTACTTTCTTTCGTATACAATCTTTCCATTCACGATTGTGTAAACGACCTCAGTGGTCAACAGCTCTTTAGGTGGGTTGAGCTGCAGGTTTTTTGAAAGTACGACTAGATCGGCAAACTTACCTACCTCAATCGAGCCTTTAATCTTCTCTTCAAAATTTGCATAAGCAGTGTTGTAGGTATTCGCGCGAATAGCATCTTCGATACTAATCCGCTCATCAGGAAACCAGCCTGTCTTAGGTTCGCCGGCTACTGTTTGACGCGTCACTGCTGCATAGAGGCCGAGCATAGGGTTGATTGGATACTCAGACGCAGAGGTGCCGGGCCAGTCCGTGCCAAAGCTCAAAATCGCCCCACTCGCTTGAATACTCATGAAGGCGTAGGCGCCTTTGCTTCGCTCGACACCAATACGCTATTCCAGCTATGAAATCGTCCAGCTGGCGAATGCGCTCTTCCGGGGTAAGCCGCAAATTTTGCAGCGTGAGCGTCAGGTCGATGCCGAAGTCGACAGCGCGTGCGGCAGCCGAGCCTGGCGGCGGGTTGAGGAAGTAATCTTCAGCTTCCTTGCTCATTGTCCAGAAAGTATAGCACCTCATCAGGTAGTGTTAGTTAGTGTGTCGCCATGTTACGGGAGCGCACAGCAAAGATGAGTTTAGGGCCGCTGTTTTGGACACCAACGGTGCAGGGATTATTAAATTACGAGTACGTCCGTGATAATCCGGAACAACTTGACGACTCCTCCTGGCAGGTTGGGTTACCGCAAACAATCATCGACGATATTAAGGCATCCCTGCGTGGACCGGAGCGGCTCAGCTATTACCAGATCACGCCTTTACGCCGGCCCACTCTAAACCGAAAGATCCAGCAACTCTATGAATCAGGTGTCGTACTCTTAATTGGCACTGACAGTGGTATTCCGATGAACTTTCACAGTCAAACAACGTGGCGGGAGCTTGATGGACCAAAGCCGCACTCCAAAATCACGCCGGATAGTTATACGGCGCTTGTAAACCCAGCGGAATTCCCAGGCCCCAGTAAACCAAGAGAAATATGGTCCACACCACCAGGAACGTAATCGAAAAGGGCAGCATCAACGATACGAGTGTTCCGATCCCAGTCTTCTTCACATACCGTTGCGCGAACACAACTACGAGCGGGAAGTAGGGCATTAACGGAGTAATGATGTTCGTGGTTGAGTCGCCAATCCGATAAGCGGCCTGCGTCAACTCCGGCGAGTGGCCCAACTGCATCAGCATCGGAACAAAGATGGGAGCTAATAATGCCCACTTTGCCGACGCCGACCCAATTAACAGGTTGACGAATGCCGTCAGCAAAATAATCCCAATCATTGTTACCTGACCCGGTAAGGCCATCGCTTTGAGAAACCCCGCACCTTTCAAAGCGAGCAACGCCCCGATGTTTGATTGCCCGAAGGCCGCGATAAACAGCGACGCAAAGAATGCAAGCACGATGTAATAGCCCATCGTGCTCATTGATTTGCTCATCCCCTTGATTATGTCGCGGTGGCTTTTGACGGTTCCTGCCAGATACCCATAGACTACGGCGGGAAGCAGAAATATCAGAAAGATCAGCGGTACGATGGCCTGCATTAGCGGCGCGTTCGCTGCTGTTAGTTGTGGCGACGTTATCTGGGCATTCGTGAGAACTGCCTGACCGTGCGCGGCAAACTGTTCTTCACCCAGCCGAGTCTTCAGTGCATCCTGAAAAGCCCTTTGGCCAGCGAACTCCTGCTTCATCGCCTCGACCTGCTTCAATACGTCTTCCGGAATTGCGGCGGTGCGCAGCCGCTCGATCGATTGTGCAGTTACCTTGTAGCTCGGCGGCGAACGCAGCGCTGATGTCTGGGGAATCGATACCAGGGCCAGCAAGGCGAGGGCGGCAAACAAAGTCACCAATCCGCCAATCAACCCCCTGCGTTCCTTCTTCCCTAGGGTTTCCATCTTGGGCATATCTTCGACGTCGCCATCAACCTCAACATTGCGCAGGCGCGGCTCGACCACGCGGTCGGTGAGAAACCAGCCAACCGCGATAATCAGGACACTTGAAATTCCGGTGAAGAACCAATTGCAGAGTGGATTTACCGCACGATTAGGATCGACAATGCCTGCGGCGGCCTGTGTCAAACCGGACAGCAATGGGTCAAGGCTGGACGGAACGAAATTGGCGCTGAAGCCTCCTGAGACTCCAGCGAAAGCTGCAGCGATTCCAGCCAGCGGATGCCTCCCTGCGGTATAGAAGATGACACCCCCCAGTGGGATCACAAGGACATAGCCAGCATCCGCAGCGGTGTGGCTCACGATCGCGACGAGAATCAGCATTGGAGTCAGCAGCTTCACCGAAGTAAAACTCAAGAGCCCTTTCAAAGAAGCGTTGATGAATCCAGTATGTTCCGCAACGCCAACTCCGAGCAGGGCAACCAGCACTACACCCAATGGATGGAAACTGGTGAAAGTGGTCACCATGTTGGCAAGAAAAGAGGCAATCGAAGCGCCGGTCAGTTGATTGTTGATAGTGATAGGCTGTCCATTGCGCGGATCGATCTCAGTGAACGAGACGGGGGCAAGCAGGGCTGACAAAACCCAAACGACGATGAGCATAATCAGAAACAGTGCGGCGGGGTCAGGCAGCTTGTTTCCTACAATCTCGATTGTGTTGAGCGCGCGGTCGACCCAACGCGTAGTCGTCGCATCTGCGTTTGCTTTACCATTACCGGGCGTTTTCGATTTAGCCATCGATTCCTCCAGGATCAAGATCTGACCTCAGACAGGTGGTAGGGTACCCACACTGAGGCCTGCCTAAAGCGCAGACTATTTAACTGAAAGCCAATTTCGGAAAAGCTGGGGCTGTATCCTGAAGCCTTTTAGTGAATTTCGTCAAGATTCGGGATCCACGAAACATCACGAAACTACGCGAAGCAGAAAGTGTGGGGCTGCAGATGAACGCAGATAAGTTCGTTGTTACCACTCATGACAGCATGACGCTAAAGCGTCATGGTCTTTCATTTTCAACCTACCCCAGCATTCTTCTCTCTCTCTCTCCTTTTTGTCACACTCAAGTCTATTGTCACCACTCTCGACACCATACGCTTTAGCGTCATGGCCCTTCACCTTCGGCCTACGACGCGCCGCCTCCCGATTTTCATTTCTCTGTGTCTCCGTCCATCTCTGAGCCTCGGTGGTGAATCTCGTGAGCAGAACAGTAAACGAAAGAGCAAACCACAGAGAAGAGCGGAGACACAGAGATAAATGAGAAATGAAAAATGGAAAATGGGAAATTGGTCATTGTTCATTGTCACCACTCGAGAGCATACGCTTCAGCGTTATGGTCCTTCACTTTCGACCTACTCCGGGCCGCCCGATTTTCCATTTCTCATTTTCCATTTGTTCCTACCACTCCCGACACCATGCCCTACACTTAAGTGACAACTCAAAGTGTCTTCCATTTATGGCGCATAGATCGTAGTCTTACAGTGTCCCAGCTTGACTCGGCAGTATCGAACCGGCGGACGCTCTACTCAATCCTTCGATAACCTGTTCAAATGCAGTGTCCCAGATGCCAGAGCGCGCGCATCCAGCGTGATTACGATGACATGCCGGCGATCATCCGTGCCGTCGGACTACACAAGCTGCTTTGCAATAACTGTGGACTAGGATTCAAGGGCTTTGATCCACTAGGAAAACTGCATCGCGCGCCATCCGTTCAGGAAGAGCGCAACCGGCGTCGCGCTCCCCGCTATCGCGTGCACCTGCCGGCATCGATCTCTTTGATTGAAGAAGGTAACGAGGCCGGGAAGGCTACTTACACGGAACCTTCCAGAGGCCATTGCGAAACAATTAGCCAGTTTGGAATGAGCCTGTCGTGTGTGGGTACGCGCATACCTGAGCAAGAGTTGTCTCGCATCGGGCGACTCTTATTCGTCCGGGTGGCTTTACCAGAGGGTCAGATCGAGGCGGTGGTATCGATTGTGATGTACACCCGTACAGGTGAATCTGCCAAGAAAGGGTGGCTTCTGGGAGTAAGCCTGAAACAGATTTCCGACAGCGACACGGAGCGATTGACTGCGTACCTTGCCCGCCGCGCCGTCTCGGAACCGCCAGTGATCTTCGAGTGACGCACCGGCACTGCTTCGACCAAATGCGCGTGCCCGGACACTTGTCAACTCAGTTCTTCACGCCGGATAATAGCAGCCTTCCCGTCGGTCCTGTTGCAACTACTGATTCCAACAAAAGGAGTACAAGGCTATGTCTAACCCAGTCAAACCAATTCCTGAGGGTTATCATTCCGTGACGCCCTACCTCAGTATTAAAGGGGCGGCAGCTGCCCTCGAGTACTACAAAAAAGCCTTCGGAGCAATCGAGCTTTTCCGCATGGACGCTCCGGATGGTCGAATCGGCCATGCCGAGATAAAAATCGGTGACTCGCCGATCATGCTGGCTGACGAGTATCCGGAGATGGAGTTTGTTAGTCCGCAAACTCTTGGGGGCACGCCGATCGGACTAATGATCTATGTTGAGGACGTTGATACTGTGTACGCCCAGGCGCTTACCGAGGGCGGACAAGAGGTGAAGCCGCTTCAGGACCAGTTCTATGGTGATCGATCGGGAACTCTGAAGGATCCATTCGGTCATGTCTGGACTATCGCCACGCATAAGGAAGATGTCTCTCCCGAAGAGATGGACCGTCGCGCGGCCGCAGCGCACGGTGGCGGAGCATAAACTGCGGTTCGTAATTGGAAACGGCTTACTTGGTCTCATTCACACTTGATACCCTCTCGTGAGAATGAGGCCAAGCTATTTCGGTCTAAACTTGGATACTGTATGACGCAAACCTCCGACTAACGTAGTTGAAGAAGTGCGAACGCGGGAAAATAGACTGTGGAACGGGTCCCTTTTCTTGAATTACCGAATTGCTATCGTTTCAGAAATGACGCAATTGAGCTGATCGTCGCCACCGATATCGGACCAAGGATCCTCAGCTATGGGTACAGGAGCAAACCCAACATCTTTGGTGTATGCCCCGAAGCAGGCCAAAAGGCATCCTGGGGAGAGTGGAAGCCGAGGGGTGGGCATCGCTTATGGGTTGCGCCAGAGAACATGCCACGTAGTTACGAGCCAGACAATTCACCCGTGCACTTCTCGTAGAGGACAATCACATTCGGTTGAGAGGGGAGATAGGGCAGCTTGAATCACTGTCTGCAATGCAAAGGCTCGCTCCTGGGGCATCGGCGCAGCATGAAGAGACTTGGAACCTTATAGCAGGAGTGGAGGATGACGACCATAGCATTGCCGAGGCGTTCGCGAGTCTAATCTATTTCAGCGAGCTCCTGAATTAATCAGCTCCCTGAGGCTGGGCTCTCGGTGAATCCGCGCGGCGTAACCATTTCATTATTGAGAACGTACTTCCAACGACTGCCACGGCTATGAAGCCATACACGAAGTAATCTATGACTGGCGACTCCATCAGACGGAGAATTCTTCTCCCAAAATAGATCGCTAGCAGCGCCTCAAGCGTGAATCTGATTAGCCGGCCTGCAAACACAGCTCCCAGTAACAGGCGACGCGAACATTGCAAAGCCGACGCCGCCATGACCACTCCGGTGAAAGGGAACGGTGGTGGGATTAGTCTCTCTTCGGTCTCACTGCGTTCCAGAAAAGGAATTGCCTTAAAGCCTTTTCGGTTCATTGTTTGGCGGATCACCGACCGGCGGTGATGCAGGTTCACGCCCAGGAATCTCTGGGGGTGGTTCCACGTCAGGTGGCAGTGGCAATGGATCCATTGTCGGAGGGTCCATGGGGTCATACGGACGCGTCGGAGGTTGGTCAGGACGTTCATCTGGTCGCCAACGTTCATCGTTCTGGATAGTCATCGTAGTCTTTCAGCACCTTTGTGGAGTCGGATCGCGTTTGCAACCCGGAGCAACGCGAATGCCACCCTTGAAGATTGACGATTGACGTTCAAAATTGCAAATTGACTATTGACGATTTCAAATTTGACGGTTGGTGCTGCCCAACGACTTGTACTGGTCAGTGCATGAGAATCGGTCACAGTTGGAGATTTGATGGAGTGTTTTAGAAACCGCCGTCAATCGCCAATGGTCAAATCGCCAATTTGCAATCGTCAATCGTCAATCGTCAGTTGGCAATCATCAAACTCTCCAACATGCGCGTCTTAATCGTTCGCCTGTCATCAATGGGAGACTTGGTACAGACCCTCCCCGCTCTCAGCGATGCCGCAAAGGCGTACCCCGACATCTGTTTTGATTGGGCGGTGGATGAGTCATTCGCACAGGTTCCATCCTGGCACAAAAATGTCGAGAACGTTTTTCCTAGTGCTTTTAAACGATGGGGCGCCAATCTCGCTCGCGCGACTCGGACGGGTGAGTTCCGTTCTTTCCTGGGAAGGCTGCGGTCGCAATCTTACGACGCGATAGTTGACGTCCAAGGTGAGTGGAAGAGTGCCACGATTGCAAGGCTGGCAAAGGGGTCGCGGCATGGATATGACGGACCTTCGGTTCACGAATGGGGTGCTCATTTGCTGTATCGTCGGAAATTCCCTGTTTTAAAAGGTCAGCACTCAATGCGCCGGATGCGCCAGCTTCTATCCCAGGCGCTGGATTACTCATATGCAGAGACGGATGTCGATTACGGCATCGATCAAGCGCGGTTGATAGATTACACACCCACACCACCCGACCCTTTCATCGTTCTCATTCACAGCACGAGTTGGGCGTCGAAGGTTTGGCCAGAGGAGTACTGGCGCGAATTGGCGACTATGATAATGCAGGCTGGGTATCAAGTCGTGTTGCCGTGGGGTAATGAGATCGAGCGTGAGCGCGCGAGCAAAATCGCAGGCGACCACAAGAACGCGATGGTGTTGCCACCGCTGTCCATCTCTGAAAAAGCTTCAATTATTTCCCGAGCACTGGCGACGGTCGGTTTGGATACTGGTTTGAGTCACATTGCGGCGGCGTTGGGAGTGCCCTCTGTAACTCTATACGGGGCAACCGATCCGCTACTTGTAGGAGCTACTGGCAAGATGCAACTGCACGTCGCGTCAAACTTTGAGTGCGTCAAGTGTCACGAGGTGCTCTGTTCTTTCAAACGACCAACAGCGGTGAAGCCCGCATGCTTCGAAGAGATCACCCCGCAAAGAGTATGGGGCGAGTTACAAACCCTCCTATCGAACTCCCGAAGTGCGTCTCGGTGAAAGTGGCTGTGTCCAAAAAAATAGATCCTACACACGCCAGTGTGTAGTGCTTTCAGATCCAGCCTACGAGAGGAACGCCACCCCCCTATTTTTTCTTCAACATTCCCGACTCAAGAACTCCGTCGAAATTGCAGTGGGTGAAGTTGAGCGTTCTGAGTGTCACCCGTCTTCTGAGTTGGTATTGTTGAAAAAGAGAAGGGGGGTGGGGCGTCTTTGTAGGTTGGATCTAAAAAGCACTACACACTGCCGTGTGTAGGAT
>DATETN010000113.1:0-6556 GCA_035283645.1 Pyrinomonadaceae bacterium | reverse complement strand
ATATGGCTCCAACGATCATCTGCTAAGAAGGCGGCAGGGAGGGTGCTATAATGACGACCACGGAGCAGCAGCTAATGACAAAAGAGATAGAAGCAATTTACGAACATGGCATCATCCGTCCTGTGAAACCGTTGGAGTTACCGGAAGGGTCTCGGCTTGACGTAATTGTAATCATTCACGAGAAACCTCGCTCAAACGGGAAAGCAGCCAGCATCCTGGCCGAAATTGCCGCCTTACCGCTGGAAGGCGCTTCCGACGCTTTTTCCGGTCGGGAGCACGACTCGATCCTCTATCCCAAGAAGCCTGTCGCATGACCTTCGTTGACACCGGAGCCTGGTTCGCTTCTCTAATTCCCACCGACTCTGATCACGCGAGTGCGACTGCATGGCTGGCGGAAAATAGTTCCCCGCTACTGACGACCGATTATGTAATTGACGAAACGCTCACGTTGCTCAGAGCGCGGGGAGAGAGGACCCGGGCATTGCTACTTGGGGCGAGATTCTTTCGCGATGGTATTGCGGAAATCCATAAGATTACCGAGCCGGATCTCGAACGCGCCTGGGAGACATTTGAGCGTTCGCCGACTGGGACTGGAGCTTCACAGACTGCACGAGCAAGGTTGTTATCGAGCAACTCGGAATCACTCAAGCTTTCGCGTTCGACCATCACTTCAAGCAATTCAGCACAGTTCAAATCGTGCCATAAAGCTGCGTTGCAGCGCCGTTCTCTTGAGCCGCGGTCCACCGGCCCAATATGCGAGAGCGTAGTTCGGCGATCTCGGCCTGGTAGTCACGATTAGACTCCAGTTCCTCCTGAAGAGCATCGGCTGCTGTTTCCTGCTCCTTCAAATACTCTTCAATTTCTTGGCGATGCGTGAGGTAGTAAGCAATACTCGAGTAAACGTCGCCGAGGCTGAGGGAGGGAAAGCTTCGAGCGGATTTCGTAACGGCCGAGTCTGGTGCCTGGTTTAGTTGTCATTGCCAAGCAGTAATTCGCCGCCGATCAGCCCTGTTTCATCGAAACGACAGTTCACTAGGCTTCCCACAGTTCTTTGTTTAGCCCGGCACACCCAGTCGGCGCAGGAAATCTCGGTATCGCGGATCGTTGTGTAGAGCCTCAAACGGAATAGTCCATCGGACCTCGATCAGTCTGCCGTTCTTGGTAACGAGATCCTTTTCAAGCCATTCCATCGCCTTGTCTTTGTCACCTAAACCCGCAAAGACCGCGGCGACATACCGCCCGGCAGCCTGGTTTCGGGCGTATCTAGCTTCCAGTTCTGCAATAATCGCCTGCGCCTCAGTCCGCTTTCCGGCGACGGCAAATACATAACCCAGATCAGCAAGAACCCAACTAGCCCGGTTACCTGACTCCGCCGCCTTTTCTAACGCAAATACGGCTTCTGCGTTACGTCCCACCTTTGTATACGCAAACCCGAGATTACGATACGAAGCAGCAAAGGTCGGATCCAGTTCGATAAATTTGAGAGAGTTGTCGATGCAGGCCTGGTAATTATTTTGTATCTGGTAGATGTTTGTAAGCGCGTCGCTAATAGCTCCCGACAACGGATCCAGTTCGTATGCTCGCTTGATCACCACGGCTGCCTCGTCAATTTTTCCAGTGTCCAAAAGGATGCTGCCGTACCACTGAAGTCCTGTCGGATAATTCGGATTCAACTCAACCGCCCTTTTAGCCTCTCTTTCGGCTTCGGCCCACTGAAACAACTGCATGTTTATGATCCCCAGGGTCGCATGAGGTTCAGCTAACTGATCATCGATCGCAATTGCTCGTTGGGCGAACGCCTTCGCTTGCGGAGCAGTCTCGCTGGACCGTGTGCCGTTGTAATCGGGCGATAGTGCATAGCAATCTGCGAGGCCGCTGTAAGCGATGGCGTAATTCGGGTCTATGTCCGCTGCTAATCTGAACTGTTCGATGGCCTTCCTGAGATCTTCGGCGGTCCGCCGGTTCCAGTAATAGCGGCCCTTCAAATAAGCCTGATACGCTTCGGGATTGGCGGCGACTGCCTTCGTAACCTTCGTTTCGTCGGCCCCTGTCAACCTGGTCTTCAGTTTAGTCGATACATCTTCTGCGATCTCTGTCTGCAATAGAACAATACTCGACTGTTTGCGATCGTATTGTTGGCTCCACAGCACGATGTCCTTTTCCGCATCGATCAGTTCCAGACTCAGCATTATCTGATCACCACGTTGAGCGACTCTTCCGTTTAGTATGGCCTGAACGTTCAAGTCTCTGCCGATCGTCCTGGCATCCGTCTCTTTACCTTTGTAACGAAAAACGGTCGCTCGCGGCTTCACTGACAAATTTGGCACGCTTGAGAGGCTGCCGATCAGGGTCTCGGTCATTCCGTCCGAGAGATACTCGACATCCGCGTTGCCGCTTTCGTTGACGAACGGCATCACCGCGATTGACGTAATTGCGACTTGGTCCGAGCGTCCCCGCAGATACAGACCGAAAGCCGTCAGGCTGGCAACTAGCACGATCAAAGCAATCACCAACGCAATTTTGTGCTGCTTGATGCCCGTGACTACATATTCGGCGCTCGACGCGCGGGTTGAGAGCGAAGACTCTTTGGACGTTATGGCAGGCGCTTCGCTACGTGTGCTCTCGACGTCAGGCTGTTCGCTTGCTACGGTCTTGGGCGTCGTAACGGTTGCATCAATTGCGCCGTGTTCCATCTCACGTCGCAATTCCTTCAACTCGATCGCAACTTCCTTGATCGATTGATATCTGGCATCACGATCCTTCACCAGACAGCGCCTCACAATACGCTGTAATTCAGAAGGCGCCGAGGGATTCAAATCGGCCAACAAGGGCGCAGGCTCATAAATGACCATGTGGAGTGATTTAATAACCGACTCACCCTCGAAAGGTTTCTTCCCCGTCACTGCTTCAAACACAATGCAGCCGAACGAGAAAATGTCTGAGCGTTGGTCAATCTCTTTGGTCTTACCCTGGGCCTGTTCGGGTGACATGTAGCCCACGGTTCCCATCACCGTGCCGGGCGTTGAGTGGTGCGGCAACACCGCGGTTGCTACTTCACTGGAATCCCCAGTTGGCATTGGCTGTGGCTCGATCAGTTTTGCAAGACCAAAATCAAGAATCTTTGCGTGTCCATCGCGCGTGATCATGATGTTGTCAGGCTTAAGATCGCGATGAACAATGCCTGCAGCGTGAGCCTTCGCTAAACCTTCGGCGACGTGCTGCAAATGACGCAGAAGCTTGCTCAGATCAGTTCGCTCGCGATGAATCTTTTCACGGAGAGTTACGCCATCGACGAACTCCATCGAGATGAACTTCCTGCCCTCGCTGTCGCCGATTTCGTAAATGGTGATGATGTTTGGATGATTAAGTGCTGAGGAAGCCTTAGCCTCTTGGACAAAGCGGCTCATCCGATCTTTATCTTCGGCAAATTCTGCCGGCAGAAGCTTGAGCGCAACTTTCCGATCGAGTTTCGTGTCCTGGGCCAAATACACTTCACCCATTCCACCTGCGCCCAGTTTCGAGATGATGGAGTAATGGGCGAGAGTCGTGTTGGGAGAGATGTCACTCATCGAGTAACTTCCCCTCGAACAGTTTCTGTCCTCCGAGCGATGTGTGAAAGGCAAATGCGGCCAGCGCCAGCACCGCGATGAGGGCGGTGATCTCATTGCCCCCATACCAGGCCGTAAGCTTAGTTGTTAGCGGTATGCTAGACAAAAGTTGAAGAACAAAAACAGATGTGGCCAACGTGACGAGACCGAAGCGCAGCAAAGCAATCACAGTTAGAGCATTCAGTAGAACCGCAAACGGCGCGGTAATCATAGGATTAGGTGATCCCGCAGTGAAAACTGCTGTAAAGATTAAAACGAATATTAGAGCGGCTAGCCATTGCCGGCGGGAGAGGGCACGCAGCAGAAAGAGCAGGAAAAAATATAACAGCGCGAGCAAGATCGACTGATACATGTGCATGAGAAAGCCATGAGCGACTAGATAGCGGAGGCCGAGCCAGACGTCCAATTTATCTGCGCCATTTGGAGCCGCGCCGCGCCAGAAGTGGACAACATTTTCGAGCGTTGAGAGCAGCGTGAAACTGATGCCGAACAGAACGCCGACGAGAACATCCCGGCTCACCAACGGATCGCGCAGACTGCCACTAAGCACACGGTTCCACGAGACGAGGGTGTCTGGCCAACGCCTCCGCACGTATGGTTCGAGTGCCAGATAAAGCAACCAAAGCATGCTTGCGGTCAGCAGCGCCGGGCTTACACCCAGGATTAAGAAGCTTGCCGCTTCAGCTCCAGTTGGGACATGACTCGCGCCGAAAACCCAGGAGAGCAGACTGATCGTGAAAACAAAGAGTGCCAGCCGGAATGCGCCTCGTCGGTCACCGCGGCCCCGCCGGAAATTGTAGCGGGCCAACAAGACCGCTATGAGCAGGAGGGAGAAGATGAGTAAGAGTAGGATTGCTTGTTGAATACGCTCCCCCGGGGTGGTCTGAGAAGCCTCTAGACGTGCTGGTCGTGTCCACGGCGCGATGATCTGAAAGTAAACCGGCTTGCCACGATAGGCGGCCGCTTCAATGCGCAAGGGAATGTCCGGTTGTTCGGGATATGCTCCTGTCCAGGCGGCTCGAGCATCAAATGCTGATAGCGGCGTCCATTTTGACTCGGCTTGCGTGAAGCGTGACGGATCAAGTCCCGCCGATGCAAAGAGCGCGGTCCATTCCGGCGGGGGCGACCTATCATCCCCTTGGTCTATTTGCGGTGGCACTGCGGCGAATGAGCTCAGACGTCCCTGGGGATCCAAGGTGACAGACACCATGCCTGAGACATCCTGTGGCGGATCGTCTTCTAAAACCGCACCGCGGCTGGCAAATCCCTTAACCTCAAAACTGCGCGGACTTTGACGATACCAAAAATAAATGGGAGCTGGTTGGAGCTTAATGAACTGGAGCCAGCGATTGGTGAACTTGTCGTTCTGCTCAACGTAGCGCCGATATTCGGTGTCGTACGCTAAACCGAAAGCGCTGTCAGTGGGTTGGTCGGTATAACCAAGGCGTTGGATCATGTCGTGGGCTTTGACCACCAGCGTGTCCGGCGAATTCTGCTGGAGAACCTCGGCCCTCCAGTCTACCTTGTTGCTGAGTAGCGAGGTGCTGACCAATGCGCCAACGATTGCGGCAAGCAACGCGACTGCGACCGCCGGCCGCAATCCTGTTTTTTCTCCCGAAGCCGCGACCATCTCCGGCGATGGCGTCTCACCCGCCGCCAACGCTGCCGCCAAAGGATCACCGCCCGGTAGTGCAGCCGCTACCTGGATCGCCGACGCAGGCCGTTTGTTTGGCTCCTTTTCCAGACAACGCAGGATTACTCTCTCGACCAACGGGTCGATGTCCTGGATATGGCTTGAGGGACTGGTTGGCGTTGACTGCTCCTGCAACCTGATCAGGTCGTTCAGGTTCTTCGTTTGGAAAACCCTTTTGCCGGTAAACAACTCATAAAGCAGCAGTCCAAGCGCGTAAATGTCGCTGCGCTCGGTGACCTCCCTTCCGGTTAACTGTTCCGGCGCCATGTAGCCCGGTGTCCCAGCCACTGCTTCATTGCCGCTCAGTTCCGCCGCCACGACGGCAACGCCAAAATCGGTGATGCGCGCCTTGCCGCGGCCGTCGATCATCACGTTGGCGGGTTTCAGATCGCGATGCAGCACACCATTGTCATGCGCGGCGGCGAGTCCCGCACACACTTGTCGCGCTATCTCAATAGCCTTGTCACCCGGAAGACGTCCGATGCGCCGAAGCAGTGAAGACAAATCTTCTCCATCGATAAATTCCATCGAAAGAAAGTGACGGCCTTGCGCTTCACCAATGTCATAGACCCGGCAAACGTTCGAGTGCGAGATCTGGCGCGTGATGCGAACTTCGTTATGAAAGCGTGCCAGCGCTCCGCCATCGAGCGCGATCATTTCAGGAAGGAACTTGAGAGCAACGATCTGTTTCAGTTTGAGGTCTTCGGCCCGATAGACTTCGCCCATGCCGCCGCGACCTACCAGACTGACGATACGATAGCGCTCAGTTAGCATTGTGCCCGACGCGAATCTTGCACCGTCCGCGGAATCAGCGACAGAACCGCTGGATTGTTTCTGACGGCTGCCACGAGGCATCGCCTCCCGGTGTTTGGATGACGGCAGAACTGCTGTCTGGGCCGAGGTCTCTGCCAACACGGCTCCGCAATCAGGACACGCAACCGCATCGCCAGCGACTTGCCGCTTGCACGAGAAACAAGTTGTCATGTTTGGCGCCAACAGTTTTTCTACTTAATACTTCCTTTGTTTCACTTGCAGTGCCGAACCTCATGCGGCCGACATCAACCGCGACAACTCCTGAGTCACTGATCAGCAGGTTGCAGGCCAACGCAGCGCATCATGTAGGCGATCTCGTGTTGGGTCGGAAAACTCCGAGTTGGGTAAGTACTTTGGATGACACGCTCGCCGCTACCGGAAGAGTATAGACTCATACCGTAACCGAGATTTCGGTTTTTCGTCACTAAATGAGCTTGTTAAG
>DATETN010000112.1:0-15027 GCA_035283645.1 Pyrinomonadaceae bacterium | reverse complement strand
GCTTCGCCGAGGCTGGAAGTATTCCGAAAAAGGAGCAGGCAAGGAGAGTTGGTTAGTTAGCGGAAACGACCACACGGAGGCCAACAACATCTGTCAGTGGCAGCACTCGCTTGAAGTACGACAGCGTCACCTCAACGTCTGCCGCAATATCCGGCGGAAGTGGCCAGTCCTCAGGATTAATTTGAAAGCCCGAAGTTGGTGAGATCCACTCTATCAACTCCGTCATACGGCGCCGAAATTCCTGCTCCCAAACCTTATCCCAGTTCAACACCAAAAATGCCTAGTCCATACTTCCACGAACGGCGTGTACAACCGGCTCGAGATTGGTCTTGTGCGGCAGGCTCTCCCCATCTTCAATACGTCTCCATTGACGAGGCGTCGCTTCCCAAGATGGAAGGTTGTCAGTTCTGGGATGGGATCGGACCGAAGGAAAGGTGGCTGTTATCCGCCCGGCGGAGTTTGCTCTGTTGTAAGGTGAGTTGAATCGAAGTCCAGCAGGACCGAGTTGATAACGCCGAAACACAGTTAAGCCTTGGACCCGGTGTAAATGTCCGGCTACACACCTATCACCTGCGTGATGAAACAGATGACTCTTCTCTTCCGCGAGCATCTGCCAGGGCCTTTCTGATGTCGAGAAGGGGCCGGCTCAGGACGTTGTATCGGTCAGCCGACTCCAGCCAAAAAGCAACCATTTATTGTTCGCGTTTCCATAACCCCAACCGACGCTAGCGGAATGTATGAGATACTTTAGAAAGTAAACCGGAAACCAATCTGAATTTCCCGCCCGGGCAACGGAACGCGCGTTTCGCCAAACGTAGGACCGGGCGTGCCGGCTACCCAGGAATTATCTATCAACCTGGGGTTGCGCTCGTTCGTCAGATTGAAGAATTCGATCAGGGCCGACGCCGCGAATCGCTCCCCAAATCTAAACCGCTTCTCCGCACGCATGTCCAGATTGAATGTTTTGGGCCCACGAAACTGGTTTCGGCTCGTCCCGACCGGTCGCGCCGACTGGATACCGTCACCGTCATAGTCGAAGAGACCCCCGGCGGCACTGAAGTACGCACCGCTGGTAGCGCGAACTACGCCGCTGATGATGAAGTCAAGTGGGAGATTCAGGATACCCGATGTCACGAAACTGTGCGGGACCGCAAAATCGGAGTTGCCGCGGTCAAAGTTCAGATCGAGATTATCCGTAGGGACCGCTCCACCACCCTGAGAGTTAACTCCCAATCCAAGGTTTGAGTTGAGCAGGTTGTCGATGCTCTTGGCCCGCGTGTAGTTTGCCTGGAGCTGGAAGTGTTTGGAAAACCGCTTTTCAAGCGTGAGGACAAGGGCATCATACGTTGCGCTGTAAAACGGGCCGTACGTGCGCAATAAGGGACCACCGTCTGTAGTGCGAACTCCGCCTGGGATTCTAGCGGTAAAAGCGAGGTTCGTAATCCGCAACCCAAGGATGCTATGTATGCTGCGATGCACGTAGCTAGCGCCGACAGCGAGATCTGACAACAGTTGTCGTTCGACTCCGAGGGTGAAGCTGGCGTTGTAAGGGGTGTGAAATGGTTTGTCCACGCGAATCCGATCTTGAAATGCAGCCCCCAAGTCCTGTCTCAGAAAACCGGTGCTCGGAGAAAAGTCTGCAGGCAGAGCGGGACCGAGAGTCGGCAGAAACGCGTTTAAGTCGGCTAAGAACTGCGCTGGCGTCAGCCCTGTGAGAGCTTGAATATTCGATACCGTTACCAGCGTGCCGGGAGGGATGCCATACCGAGTATTGAGAAAGTTCGCTCCTCCACCCGCTGTCGCAAGCCTCCCGATAGTTCCTACCTGCCTGACCAGAACATCGTTGGCAAGGCGTGGAAAATTGAATTCAACCAGAGTCCTTCCGTTAAAACCGCCGAACTCCGGTACGGCCTGAACAATACCCAGCCGATAACGGTCATAAAAAAGTCCCCAGCTTGCCCGAATGGCGGTCTTGCTGTCGGGACTAAAATTCAGACCCAGGCGCGGAGCAAAGTTATGCGTGCCGAATTTCGAGTCATGGTCATAGCGAAGTCCACCACTCAGCAACAACTTTTTGTGAATTCTCCAATCGTCCTGCGCAAACAAGCTGATGCCATCGTTCTTCACGCGCGTAAGATTATCGCCGGGGTTGATGAAGCCGGTTCCCTGAGGAATCTGAAACGAATTGATTCCAAAAGTTTGAAAAGATGCCTGCGTGGTGGCGATTACGCGGGTGAACGCCTGTCCGTTTTCTCCATTAGCGATTGTGTGCACGTATTCCAGGCCAAACTTTGAGGCGTGTGCACCTGAGTATCGGCTGAGCTGCTCGCGAAAGCCGAAATAGCGTTGATGTAGAGTCTGAACAGACCCCGCCGGTGGCCCAAAGTCGAACCCAGCGCCTGGACGGTCCAGGAAAACTATACTGAAGCCCTCACCGAGTGTTGTGTCGCGATTTTGATCGAAATTCTGCGCTCGCGCGTTAAAGGAACTCTCCAGCACCAAATGAGGACTGAACATGGTGGTTACCGAGATTGTTCCCAGGAACGTTCGTGTCAGGTTGTTTCTGCTGCTGCTCGGTAAGGAAGTCGCTGTCGCCAGTTCATTCACCGCTTTGGCTCGAGTAAAGCTCAGTTGCACATGCAGGTCGTTCTTCTCGTTGAGGCGATGATCGTACCTGGTAAAAGCAAGCAGCCTTCTACTTTGGGGCTGCTGAGTAAAGTCCTCTGCTGCCTCAAGGAACGGAGGAATGTTTGGAGGAAAGATTGCTTCACGATCTTCCTGGAACTGCTCCAGCGATCCAAAGAACCATGACTTGTCCTTTCGTACTGGACCGCCAAGAGTGAAACCGTAGTTATATCGAGCAAGTTGCGGTGCATCTGCACCTGCCACATTGGAGCTGTCCAGAGCATCATTGCGAAGATACATGAACCCGGAACCGTGAAAGGCATTGGCGCCGCTCTTGGTAACCACATTTACGACGCCACCCGAACCACGGCCAAATTCGGCCTTATATCCAGCCGCGATAACCTCAAACTCCTGGATCGAGTCCTGCGTAAAATTCTGAAAGACCCCACCCCGAAAGTCATCATTGTTATCGAAACCATTCACCAGGAAAGCCGCGTTTCCGGCGCGTTCACCCATGATGGAGCCGCGCGTATCTCGATCCGTCAGGTCCGATCGCGCCGTCGAATTCACCACCACGCCGGGAGTTAGTTGAATGAGGTCCAGGTAATTGCGACCGTTCAGTGGGATATTGTCGATCTCCTGCGAGTCGACCACCTGGCGCGTCGAGATCTCCTGCGGATCGATCAGCGCAGCACCGGCATCCACTGTCACCGTATCTGACACCCCGGCAACAGCCATCCGAATGTCCAGGATGACAGTACGGTCCAGCAGCAGCGTGACATCCGCCGTTACCTTGTTCGCAAAGCCAGCTTGCGTAGCGGTAACCGTGTAAGTACCTGCCGGTAGTTGCACGATTTGATAGAAGCCGTTTTCGTCGGCGGTTATGGTTCGGTCAACCCTTGGGCCCTCGACGCGAACTGAGGCGCCCGGGAGAGCTGCACCGTTTGCATCCGAAACCGTTCCTTGCAGAGTGGCCGTCGTGGTCTGTGCGAAAACAGGTACCGCGAATAATAGAAAGAGTGTGATGTATAAAAACTCCTTAGGCATTATCGTATCTCCTTGGAAGACTGAGTTTCAGGGGACGTCTCGACTTTCAGCCACCGGCTGAACCATTCCAGGTTGCGGCGCATGTATTCCCTTTCCAACGGAGGTTCGTAGTTCACATGTCCACCTCGTGGATAGATATCGAATTCAACTGTCTTGTTGAGTGCCCTTAGCGCACGATAAAACTCCCATGCCTGAGAGATTGGAACCCGGTTGTCGTTCTCACCGTGCTGGATCAGCAGCGGCGTCTTGATGTTTCTTGCAAAGGTGAGGGCAGAGTGTTTTCGTAATAAATCAGAAGAATCCCACAGTGGACCGAAGTATTCATTCATGATCTCGCCGGCGTCTGAGGTGTAATACATCATGGCAAGATTGTTAAGGCTGGCCCCGGTGGAGGCTGCTCGGAATCGATCTGTTTGAGTCACAATCCAGCTCGTCATAAAGCCGCCGTATGACGCACCCATAACGCCCATCCGGTCCGGATCCGCAATCCCTAACTTGATGAGGTGGTCGACACCCGCCATGATGTCCTTGTAATCCTTGTCACCCCATGAGCCGATGATTTCGCGAAAGCCCGCGGTGCCATAACCAGAGCCTCCTCTGGGCATCGGCAGAAGCAACGCAAATCCGGAGCTCGCCATGGCCTCGACGGGGTAGGGATCCACCTGTCCCGGGCGATGCATGAACTGTGGAAAAATTCCGTAGGTAAATCCGCCTATTGGACCTCCATGGCAGTACACTAACAGCGGGAGTTTGCTCCCTCCTTTATAACCAGGTGGCGTTATGAGCAAGCCCCAGATTTCCTTTCCGTCAAAAGACTTCCATGAGATTGCTTTCTGTTCTCCTAAGTCCATTTGACGCAGTTCCGGATTCACATCCGTTAGAGTTTGCGTCTTGCGACTGGCAACGTCCATTACCACAACATCCCCCATTGTGCGTGGCTCAACGGCTCGATAAGCGAGTCGCGCGCCGTCACGAGAGATTGTCACGTTGTAATTAACAACCGATCCGGGCGTCAAGTTTTCAATCTTTCCACTATCCAGCCAAATGCGGTCGATTGGCTGCTCGAACATATGTTCGCGCGCTTGGGTTTGCTGATTGACGACGTACAGAAGCGAACGACTATCTGGCATCCAGGCGAATTCACCGATCCAAGCCTCGCGATCCTGTGTCAGATTGCGCAACGAGTCGGCACGCCCATCAGAGGAAACAAGATGAAGATCCTGGGCTGCGATCATACCGTTGTAGCCTCCGGTGGAAATAAAGGCTATCCATTTTCCGTCGCGAGAGACGGCCGGCGCCCGGTTAACACCCGGCCTTCCAACCAGTTGCTCTGGTGTCCCACCGGACGCGGCGACACGGTAGATCTGACAATCATAAAAAGCGTAGAAACCCTTCCGGGCAGAAGATGAGAAGACAATGCTCTGTCCATCCGGAGACCAGTTAAAGCTGTTTACCGTCTGACCTGAAGGCGACACCGCCTTCGCTTCCGGTCCCTCCACATCTCGCACCCAAAGTCTCGGTATCCGATCACTAGAGTGCACGTGGATCACATACGATTTACTCTTCTGCCGGTCCCGCTCCTCCTTGCTCAATGGATCCGGACCGAGAAAGGCGATCTGCTTGCCGTTGGGAGACCACTCATAATTCGTCACCCCCTCGTCGCTTGAAGTAAGCGCGTAAGCCTCTCCCCCAGCGCGACTGACCGCCATCACTTGTGGAGTCCTGTCTACCATCCCAAGGAACGTTATAAGGGAACCATCCGGCGACCAGCGCAAGCGGGGATTCGGCACCGGCCTATTAAACACCTGCGTGTTATAAGTCATTCTCACAGCCTTGCCCCCACTTGCAGGCATCACGTAGAGAATGGCGACGTGCTCGGCTTTCTCAATAGAAGGGGTGGATACAACATATGCAACATGCTGGCCGTCGGGCGAGATGCTTACGTCTGCAACGAACCGTAGCTTCATCAGATCGTCCACGGTAACTTTTGCGCCATATGAGACGCCTGCCAGCACAAGAAAGAGGGCTCCAATTAGTCCACGACACTTCATTACACTCCTCCAAGAGCGATACACATTAACCATCACCACTCGAAACTTCCGTTCTAGTTAGAAATTCCGTTTTTGAATTCAAAAAACCCAACAAAGCACCTGCGCCTCATGCCTAATCCCTCATTCGTGCCGCGATTTATCGGTTTAATACAGCGGCTTGGACTAGTATTCCGGCACTGCCACGCCGGGGCACATAGCAACAAGCCATTTCAGTTTGTGGGAGGCGGTGTTCGGTGATTTCTCTAGGCGGGAACCCCTGTGCCATAAGGGCTCGCGAAGTTCATTTAAGCAACTGGCACATTCTTAGTTACAACTTCGATACTGTCAAGCGAGATCTTCCTTTGGTACCTGGTCTATCTGCAGCGACTTGTTAGTACGTACAAGCCAACTTGACGACGCCTTCGTGGTCTCTGATCAAGGCGTCGTGGTGTCAGCCTGCTGTTATCTTGACGCCATCGCTTCGGATGTGGTCTTGCCCTACGGCATGGCCAGTCGCCATTTGGCGGAAGCCTCGATTCTCACCAGTGACCGATGCACTGGCGATCGTGGTTTCTGAAAGTTCGATGGTAAGAGTATTTGACGATCGCAAACTGGTGGCCGAAGTCATTCCCGAGTTGTGGCTCATAGACCACTATGACGTGCAACTTGCCAAGCCTTACCAGGACGCGAAGCTTTACCCGAAGCGGGCGGGCGTCATCTGCCTGTTGACAAGTCATCTGCCTGTTGACAAGTTAGTCTGGATGATAGAAAGCGAAAGGCCAGCGATTTGCAGCAGGATGAGCAAGGTTTATACCGCGCTTACTTGTTCTAGTGAACCCATAACTCTTCAATCGCAAAACGCTCTTCCGGTGGTTTCTCATAACCGCTCATAATCAATTCGCCCCTTCGCATTAGGTCAAAGGAGTTCTCAGGGATCCAGTTTTTCGCCACTACCGCATTTAACACGGCCCGGAGTGCGCACATCTCACGATTAACCGTGGCGGCATTGAGCACTACATTACCTTCTTTCTCACTTCGATGTCGTTCATTTCGGTATACTCGCAAATGGCCAAATCTAATATCTCGTACTCTCATCTTCCCGAAGAATTCATTGAAGCGCATGAACTGTTCATCGTACGCGTCGCTATCTATTAACGCCCGAAGTTTGCGACCTTCCACGTCGTACCACGCGTTACATTCCTCTGTCTCCTGAAAATGCCGGGCCAGTTGTGCGAATGTCATATCGCGCGACTCCACCATTGCCTGGCCTCCAACCTTAAACTCAGCCCGCAACTCTCCCTCCAGTAACATCGCTTCCCACCGCGAACGGGCGCTTTTTGACCGTTCCTTCCGCTTACCGGTATTCTGATCTTTGTAAATCAAACGAGCGGTCCACTCTACTCGAACGCCCCTCCGTCGTTTGCGAACAGTTGTGAAGTACTTCATGCAGAGTCCTCTCCCCTCTTTAAGACACAAAGAAAAGACGCATCAAACGAGAACTATTTTTAGTTGGACAGTTGGCTGAGGAAGGCTATCTGAGGCAGTAGAGCTGTTAGGCAGATTGTTGAAAGGAAACGATCATGCTTTTTTTAGTCGTGTGTCCCACCTTTGTCCCAACCTTAGTCAATTCTGTCGGAGGGAAAACAGCCAAACAATACAAAATCTCCTCGAATTTGAGAGTCTGCCAAAAGTCTGCCAAATTGTGCAGGCAATGATGAAGAGAGGACAAAAGTAACGAAATAGACCAATAAAAATGGTAGGCGCGTGGGGATTTGAACCCCAGACCCCTACCGTGTCAAGGTAGTGCTCTACCCCTGAGCTACGCGCCTATATTCGAATTGAAAACAACCGTCGTAAGGTCGCCTGAAATTAGCAAAGGGCAGAAGAAAGTGTCAACTGCGGAGAGTGGTTAGTAGTTTGTAGTTTGTGGTTAGTGGTTCGTAGTTTGTGGTTAGTGGTTAGTGGTTAGCCTAGGGTTTCGTCAGCGTGAGGCCGGTCACGACCGCTTCTGTGTTGTGCGCGAAGCGAACCCCGTAAACACCATCGGTCGACTTGAGCTTACCTGCGGTTACCAGCGTCGCTTTGTCATAGCTCGCAACGACTTTTTTGTTGATCGCGCACTCAACCTTGTCACCTTTCACTGAAATCGCTATCTCCTGAGTGACCGGCTCTCCTACGCCAGCTGCCTTGTTAACTGCCGGATCGGCACCACCGCGCGGCCCATTCATCTGGAACGGAGCTGGACCGAACCCCCGAACGATGAAGTTCCCGTTTCCATACGCCGCACAATATAAGTAACTCTGCTGGTCTGTTCCCAAATCATTACCCGCAATCACCAGCCCGTAAGGATGGGGGTGATTATTCAGACTCATGTACTTCGGTTCAGTAAACGTCGCTTTTACCATGTAGTCTCCCGAAGCCTTGTTCTCGGGATTCCAGTATGTCACTGCAGGTCCGGTAATGACGCGCAGGGCATCACCCTCCTTCACCAGCTTCGCGCTGTTGAGAGTCATCCCGGCTACCGCCTCCTTTTCGTCGATCTTTCCGGTCCAGCCCGGAACCGAGACCCCGCCCTCGGCAACGCTGCGTGAAGTTTCAGTCTGACCGCCCTGAGAGAAGCTCAGGATTGGAGCGAGAAATAACGCCATAAGAGCGAATGCAAATACGCATGTGCGTCGCATGTTCTTTGAGAACCTCCTGACTGGATTGCTGGTGATTTGAATTACTCAATGATAACTCCTCATACAGCGATTGCACCATACCTCATTTCTAATTCCGACTCTGTGAGCTCGATCGATAGCGGGTCTTCCCCCCACAAAATGGGAACTTTCACAGAGATCAATAGGACAAGCCTGAAACGTAGATCCGTTACTTCCACGAATCTGGAGCCAGTCTTCAAACAAAGCATAAACCACGAATTGCGAACGCGCAGGCATATGCATTGCAACCTGGATCAATACAAGGAATTGATGAATGGGGCTGCTGGGCACGATGCGAATGCTATCATTTCCCCATCGAAGGTAGGAGTGAACGGTGCAAAAGCCGTAGCTAATTATGCCATCGCCATCACCCATCAATCTGGCTTGCCCAAAAGGACACGGCCCCCATCGAGAGATGCTCGAATTGTGGTAAGAACTGGCTAGTGCCTGTAAGCCAGCGGCCGTTGCGCACACCTATCTCGCGTGTAACACTCTGGTGCGATCTCAAGTTCACCTCACCGGAGTATAAAATGGGCAGCAATCACGAAGACGCTATGACCAAGCCAACTATCGAAACAATTCTTGAGCGCATTAACAGTCTCGGAGAAAATGTACAAGGGCAGATCAGTGGCCTGCGAAAAGACTTTGAGTCTCTGCGCAGCGACGTTGGCTCACTGACAATGGAGGTCGGCTCATTGAAGATCGAGGTCGGCTCGCTAAAGACCGATGTCGGTGCACTTAAAACAAACTTTGCCGCACTGCGCGATGAGTTTCAGCTGTTTCGCGGTGAAGTTGAGATCCGTCTCGACCGGATTGAAGGTATGACGAACCAAACGCGCTCGGAATTCCTGAACTTCCGTGCTGACTTCAAAGAGTTATCTGCTCGAGTCTCCTAGAAGCTAACTATTCCGAAGATGCATAGACCAAGCCTACCTATATTCCAATGTAATTGGAACGAGGCTCAAGCCTGATCTTCTGAATCACAATCTTGTCGAGCGGCCTCTCTGCCACGCCTTCCTGCACCGGTGCACCCGCAATTATGTCCGCATTGTTAAGACCGTGAATCACTTTTCCAAACAAGGTGTACTCTTCGTCGTACTGCGGCGACTCTTGCAGTGTTATGAAGAACTGGCAATTTGCGGTGTTGCGGGCTTGCCCCTCAGTTATTGCTGCTCTTTCGGCAATCGCTGGAACTGCGCTTCGTCTCGCCGCCCCCACGCTGCCTCGTTCAAACGGTAGATCGCTGAACTCAGCGGGGATATTTGGATAGTGAGAATCGCCAGTGCCATCGTTCTCAGGATCAGAATCCTTCGATAACGGATCACCGCCCTGTATCAGACCCGCTTGAGCATTGATACGATGGAATGCCGTCCCGTCATAAAAGCCCTCCGCAATAAGTTGCTTGAACCGCTCAACCATTTTAGGGGCAATGTTGGGATAAAGTTCGATAACGATGATGCCGAAATCCGCCGTCGTAACCACCGCAACCTGATCATCCGGCACCGGCTTAACATTGGTAGTGATGTCGATATCTTGCCCATCAGCCGAGTCCTCAGCAGCCTCGCGACAGCCTGTCACCAAAGAAACTAAGACAAACAGGATGAGCGCGACTCGGCTTTGCACAAAAAATCGCCGGACTATTCGAGATACCCCCGGCTTGTCCGAAGGAGACTCAGGATAGCTGCTACTTGGGATCCTATACATCAGTCAAAACTGTTTCCGGCTGTCGAGCAAGATAGTAACGGGACCGTCATTCACTAATTCAACTTGCATCATGGCGCGAAAGCTGCCCGTAGCCACCCGACCGACGACACTGGCAAGCTTCTCAACAAAATACCGGTACAGGGGCTCAGCAACCTCAGGACGAGCAGCATCACTCCAGGACGGTCGCAACCCGCGGCGCACATCACCATGCAGCGTGAACTGCGAAATCACGAGGCAGCCACCTTGCACATCCTGAACCGACAAATTCATCTTACCGTCTAAATCGTTGAAGATTCGAAGGGCCGCAATTTTCTCTGCTAAGTATTCAGCATCGGCTCTGTGGTCATCTGTGCCAACACCCAACAAAACGACGAGACCTTGTTCGATCTCGCCGACTACTTCTGCTTCAACAGTAACTTTGGCGCGGGTGACCCGCTGTACAACAGCTCTCACGGAGAATCGTCGATTACTTCCTTGGCGGTCGACTTGGCCTGATCTCAACGCGGCTTGGAAGACTGCGGTCATCGTGCCCCAGGAGATCTATTACAACGCGGGCAATATCATCAGGTTGGAGCTGCCAGCTCTTCTCAGGGCTGGGAACATCACCACCGAACGCCGTGTTCACCGATCCCGGCATGATGTAACTCACCCTAATCCCGTCATGCCTTACTTCCTGCATCAACGCCTCACTGAAACCGTTAAGAGCAAACTTGGAAGCGTTGTAAGCAGCCATCTGCGGGTGGGGGTTGGCGCCCGCCAAAGATGAGATGTTGATGATGTAGCCGCCGCCACGTTGCTTCATCAGCGGAATGGCTTCGTGACAACAGTAGAATACGCCGAACAAGTTGGTCTTTAGTACCGTCTCAAAGCTCTCGGCTGACATGGATTCGACTGTCCCGAAGAAACCAACTCCGGCGTTGTTCACCAAAATGTCCAGACCGTTGAACTCTGCGGAGACACGGCCGAAAAGGCTTTGCACCTCTTCGTAATTGCGAACATCACAGATCTGGCCAATGGTGCTACCTGGCCCAACCTGGTTCAATTCCGCCGCCGTTCGCTCAATTTCATCAGCGTTGCGGGCGGTGATTATCGTGACGCCCCCCTCTTTAACCAGGGCTTCGGCTATTGCCCGGCCAATGCCCCTGGTACCGCCAGTTACAATCGCCACCTTGTCTGCGATAACCATCAGATGTTCGCTTCGCTATGTCCGACGAACTTCAGTTTGTCGTTGTTGGGGCTCCGGTATCCTTGTGTTGGCTCGATACGCCACCGATCGAATTTCACTCGAGTTCAGAGTAATCGAAAACGACAAACTGAAGTTTATCGAACAGCGGCCAACTTCGCTCTCAACCTCTCATTGACAACCTTTGGATTCGCTTTGCCTTTTGAAGCCTTCATTGTCTGGCCAACAAAGAAACCAAAGAGCGCTTCTTTCCCCTTTCGGTAACTCTCAAGTTGATTCGGGTTCGCCGCCAGCACTTCATCTATCACGCGGTCGATCTCCGCGGTATCACTTACGAGCACTAACCCTTGCTCCTCAACGACTGCACTAGCGCTCTTGCCGGTCTTAAACATCTCGACCAGCACCTCTTTCGCCTGTTTTCCGCTAATCTTCTCTTCGTCGATCAATCGAACGAGTGCACCTAACTCCTCAGCCGCGACAGGTGAGGCGCCAGCTGAGAGACCAGCCACCTCTAACTCACGAAGCAATTCAGACCGTATCCAGTTAGCCGCTGATCGAGCATTTCCCGATGCTGCAACCGCCTGCTCGTAATACTCCGAAAGCGACCGTTCAGATGTAAGTTGCGAGGCGTCTGCAAAAGAGAGCCCGTACTGCTCCATGAACCTCTGGCGCCGTGCTTCTGGCAACTCCGGCATCGAGGAACGCACGCGCTCAACAAAATCGTCCGACACGATCAGCGGCGGGAGGTCAGGTTCTGGAAAGTACCGGTAGTCATGCGCCTCTTCTTTAGAGCGCATCGTGCGAGTTTCCATCGCACGATCGTCCCAAAGGCGCGTTTCCTGTACTACCCTTCCACCAGATTCAATGACACCTATCTGCCTTTCAATTTCAAACTCAATCGCTCTCTGCATAAACCGCACAGAGTTCAGGTTCTTCAATTCGACTCTTGTTCCCAGCGGTTCACCAACTCTTCGAACCGAGACGTTGGCTTCGCAGCGCAGGTTGCCCTTCTCCATGTCGGCCTCGGAAGCCCCGACCCACTGCAAAGCGCGCCGCACATGGTTCACATAATCATAGGCTTGCCAGGAGGAACTAAACTCCGGTTCAGTAACAATCTCCGCGAGAGGCGTTCCAGCGCGGTTCAGATCTATATATGAGAACCGATCGACCTCTGGTAATCCCTCGTGGACGTTTTTTCCAGCGTCCTCTTCCAGGTGTAGTCGAGTAATGTGGATTGTTTTCGGCAGCCACTCGATGGGATGGCCGGCTTCATCGCGTTCGGCTGTCATGATCTGCAACAACCCATCGGCCGAGAATGGCTGGTCGTACTGTGAGATCTGATAGCCTTTTGGCAGGTCAGGATAGAAGTAGTTCTTCCGTGCGAATATCGAGTGACCATTGATCCGGAGGCCCAGAGCAAGTGCTGCTCGGGCCCCTAGCTCAACAACACGTCGATTGAGCACCGGTAACGCCCCGGGTAGGCCGAGACACACCGGGCAGGTGTTCTGGTTGGGCTCATCACCAAATCGAGCGGAACAACCACAAAAGATTTTCGATTCTGTACTCAGTTGAGCATGTATTTCGAGTCCGATTATTGTTTCCCAGCCAGGCTTCATTCAATCCTTCCTGTTATGGACGCAGCCACCCAGGCACGGCGCCGGCGCGACGTGCTTCCTCTTCTAGATCGCGCCAACGAGCACGTAGCCCGGCTCGTCTGCCCACGAGCTCATTCAGTCGCATCACCAGAGCTTCCCGCTCATAACTAAGGTCGTAGTTATACGGTGAGCTGAAGCTCGTCAGGTTTTGAAACGGAAACAACTGCGGCATGACCACGGCCAAGCCATTTCTACCATTGAAGGTCGTTCCGCTTTGATAAGTCTGTCGATGAGTTGTGCCACCGAATGTCTCCACAGTAGAGGAATGGGTTGAATAGACGTCCGTCGGGAACCCAAGGCCAAGGAGAGGCTGCCTATTGCGATCATATCGAGATCTTCGCTGGCCGCCATAGCGGAACCCTCTGCCGAGGTACCCATTTGGATAGACACTGCTGACGACTGTGAACGGATTGTTTAGGTTTGTGGCAATCTCGTCGAGTCTGGTCCGAACCACGCCTAACTCTGCGTCCACTGCGACAAGTTCGCTACGCAGCTCCGAAGCCCTCGAACGCCAATAACGCTCGTTTTCGGTCTCCTCCATACGGACTTCGGCGAGGTCCTGTAGAAGCAGCGCTTGCTCTGCGTCGCGTCGGATGCGTGATTCTGCAACCGAGGGGAGCCCTAATTCACGACGCCTGACTTCGTAAGCCGCTTCGCTTTCGATTCGCACCCGCGCATGCCGTTCCAAATCTCGATTGGTGATGGTTCGAGCAGCTTTTGGTTTCGGGTTAGGAGGACTGGTCAACTGCAGTGGCTGCAGCGGTGCCGTGCGCCGGCTAAGAAAACTGCCCGGCAATTCACCATTGGCGCGCTCAGTTGCGGCAATATCAATCGCAGCTATTTGCAGCGTAATCTGGATTTCCGGGCCAGCAATATACGTGATGGTTGAAGCTCCGACCGTAAATTGCTCCGGAATCTGAATTCTTCGTCCACCGCGCATGACTATTGTATAGGCGCTTACGCTGACCGAAATCAGCATTATGAGCACCGTAGCCGACAGCATATACCTGGTCTTGGAGATCAGTTTTCCTGAGTGTTTCATGACACTTCTCCTTGGTTAGTCTTGCTCGTCGTCTGAATTTAGAGGGAAATTTGCGCGGGAGTATACCACTTCGAAATTGCGGGATCGAATTAATCCGTGCATGCGGAAAAACACCACATTTTCTTTGCAAACGGCGGTCAGACTCTGATATACAGGCCCCTCTGGTCGTTCGAGACGGTTAAGCGACGCAATTGCAGTCGAGTTGCGCCTATCTACATAAGCCCCTTTCACAGCAGGAGTGGGACACAATATGGCAAAGACTGTTTGCAAGATCCTCGGTGTGGTGTTCTTACTTGTTGGCATTGCAGGGTTTGCTAAGGCCGACCTCTTGGGTGCGCATCTAAACCCGGCACATAACATCGTACACATTCTTACAGGTGCAGCTGCTCTCTACCTCGGTTTTGCGGGATCTCTTTCAGCGGCGCGGGCGTTCGCGCTGATTTTTGGTGTGGTTTATTTGGCACTGGGAATCCTGGGCTTGACGATGGGTACCGGAGCTATGAGGATGTGGACGGTTGGGCCATTGGAATTGGGCAACGTCGATCACGGGATACACATTCTGTTGGGCGCGGTCTTTCTTGCGGGGGGCCTGTTTACCAAAAAATAGCCATTACTCTAAAAGATTCAGGTTGCAAGGACCAATTTCGGTAAGCTGACGCGAAATGCGCCCGCGGATCTGGTAACCCTGCAACCTGAACTGTTTCAGGGGACAGAAGTCAGAGGTCAGTAGAATGACCAATGGTTTGCTTCCATTTTCCATTTCTCATTTCTCATTTCGTACTTCCGACTACCTTCTTACTCTGTGTATCGAGTAGTAAACCCCTCACCACAGAGAGACACAGAGAATAGAGACACGGAGATAAATGGGAAATGGGAAATGAGAAATGGAAAATAGAAGCAAGCCATTGGTCATTGGTCATTGTACTGACTTCTGACTTCTGA
This sequence comes from Pyrinomonadaceae bacterium, assembly GCA_035283645.1. GTDB lineage: Bacteria > Acidobacteriota > Blastocatellia > Pyrinomonadales > Pyrinomonadaceae > PSRF01. The sequence goes on along the minus strand of DATETN010000112.1, from coordinate 100 downwards.
CTTCTGACTTCTGACTTCTGACTTCTGACTTCTGACTTCTGACTTCTGACTTCTGACTTCTGACTTCTGACTTCTGACTTCTGACTTCTGACTTCTGACT
>DATETN010000111.1:0-6343 GCA_035283645.1 Pyrinomonadaceae bacterium | reverse complement strand
CAGCCGGCATTTTCCCCTGTCAACGCTTCGCCTAATGGATCACTCCATTCAACGCATGACTCGGGGCCGCTATGGTTGGCTAGACCTTTAACGTGTGACTCTTTCATTCACTACAACCTGCCGGTTTATCCCGGCGCACTTAGGAAGGGGGCAAGCGCTCTGACCTTTATCGTCAGCATTCAATCTCACTGCGCGCCGCCCCCGCTCCCACTCTGATCAGCATCAACTCAACCAGAAAAATCTGAAGGACACTTGAGTTGGAAGGAATCAGCGCTCTAAATCGGCAATCTGTTTGACACTACCACCCTCCACTCCCTAATATGAACGCTCCGCGTGGGGCAGTAGCTCAGTTTGGCAGAGCGCCGCGTTCGCAATGCGGAGGTCAGGGGTTCGATCCCCCTCTGCTCCACCAGTAGAATTAATGACTTAAGGCAGGGCCGCTACCCTGCCTTTTTCATTTGTCACCGATTCGTCACTTGACGCGACCGGACGCACCAAATTTTCAACTGCTCGGCGCTTCGCCTCATCGGTAGCGTGTGTGTAGTGTAGAGTCCTTTCCGCAAACTTTGTTTCCATCAGATGGCATTCAAGCGAACCATGTTTCTCGGTCATGAGCGAAACTCATGAGGAACGAGCTAGGTGGAGACATCCGTAGGGAAAGTATAGACGCGAGGCGTACGATAATCGTCATTATGTAAGACCCGCAGCCGCGTCTGACATCGCCTTTTGATGGGCGGGAGCGCTGCCTGATTACATAATGCCCGATTTCGGATGACCGTCCGCATTGCCTTGGCTGTGAGTAGGCTCGCGTGTGATTGCATAACCCTCTAATAACCCAAGAGCACGCAGGTCGGGAGTTTTCAGTTCGCGGCTGGCCTCCGCTGATGTCGCTTCGTCAATCAACTGAGCGCATTCCACTTGCTACTTGCGATCCGGCGGTGCAAATTTTCAAATAGTCGCAAGATGCACATTTCTTCGGCTCAGGATCTGGAATGAGCGTCCCAGACCGCAGCGCAGACGCCGCAGCCTCTACCTTCACTTTGACGTCTTTAACAAATTCTTCATCAACTGATCGAGACTTTCTTTTGCGCTCATCGAGTTCGTAGATTTCTACTTGGTCTGCATCACGGCCCGTAAGTTCGCGGTAACCCAAAGCATATACGTGCAACTGAGTCTCTGTTACTTCTTCTTGTTGAGCTCTCTCACTTGACTTGAGATCAACGATTGTGGTTTCCCCGGTATCAATTCTTCGTACCAGGTCGATTCGACCAACAATCGATACGCCATCATCTAGAGTGATTTCTATCTGCTTCTCCGAGAATTCGATGTTTTTTAGTTCCGCCGCATTGTCATTAATGTAATCAGTAAGGACGCGGCTTGCAGCTTGTTCGAGCTTCTCTCTCAAAGCTCTATATGCGTAAGGCGCGTGCAGGTGTCGCTGCTTAAGATCGTCTGCATCAGCGGACGTACCGAAGTCTCCGTCCATCGCGCGACGGTGAACCTCTGCTAGCGCATTGTGGAGGGAACGTCCGTAGCCAAGAGCTTCATGAATCGGCGCGTTAAAACCATAGAGGATTCTGAGTTTGAACTGATATGGACATTCAAAGAAGTACTTGATATCCGAAAAAGTGAAAACGACGTTAGTGACCCCTTTTCTTGCTTCCGGCTCACAATGAGTTCTGGCGGTGTAGTCGGCTGGTCGGCGCTTGACGTATTTCGAGCGGTAGACATCAGTAAGAAAATCTGAAACACGCTGGAATTTCCTGTTGCCGGGTACTGGCGCGTAAGTTAGATGTAAAAACTTTTGACTTCTAGTTAGAGCGATATAAAAGAGTCTGCGTTCGTCCTCAATCGTTCCACGGTAGCGACCCTGTTTGGGAATGGCTGCTGCGGGTAGGATATGCCTTTGATCAGTCAATGAACCAAACTCCATCTTCACAGAGCGACGAAGATATTCGAACCCAGTAGGTTCGTTGGAAGGATAGTGAAAGAGCATTACAGGTGAATGCGTATCGTCGTCCACTTGAAACTCCATCCATGCTTTACCGCCTACTGGTTTACCGAACGATTCTTCGGCAATGCGTTCCAACTCTGGCGCGAAGCGTTCGCGCACCGTTTCAATGCAGGCCGCTTCCAACTCTTTCATTCGCTCGGTTCGCTTGTTGCGACTCTCTGCCTCGTCGACCCACTTCTCTTTGATGCCGACAAATTCAGGGCTAACGGACAGATCAATGTCTTCCGAGAATCTCTCGATCACACCGAAGACTTTCGATAACGAAGTTCCGCCTTTGAAGACTAACTGCTCACCAAACTCTGGATGCGCGAACAATACCGCGAGCGTCCACGAAACCCAAAAATCTTTTTCAACCATGACGGCTGACCCGCCGCGTCGAGCCGCCACTTCGCGGATGATCGCTCCTTGATCTGCGGACGAGCGTTTGAAGAATTCTAGTTTCACGATCAGCTCTCCGCCAGTTCACGAAAAAACGGATGCATCCACGTAGGCGCAAGCGGAAGGTCTTTCATTAATTGCGTTCGCTCTTTTGCAGGCAACGTGCGTTTCAGGTGCGCCATACGCTGCGCCGTAATGTGTTCCTGGCCCAGATGCCGAAACGCTTGCATTAGCAACCCGCTCAATCGTCCCGCCGCAGCCATGTTGCGCGGCGTGGTGTGGCGCAACTGGATTTCCTGCCGTCCGATTTTTACCGTGCGCGAAGGACCATCCGTTAAGAACACTGCCTTAGCGGGCACTTGTTCAGAAAGGCCCAGCAGGTTCGTCGCGTAAGCACCTGCCGGTTGCAGACGAAGACGGTCTTTGCCTGACAACGCCTTTGCCACTCTTTCGATGTCCGGCGATAGAGTTCCTAGTTCAGGGTGTTCTCGTGGATATTCGTAGAGTCCGCGCGCCAGACGCCGAACCTCACCTCGCGTGGCCAGGCGGGACAATGCCTTATCCACGGCGTCCCGACCGCCAAGGTCTAAAAAGTCGTTAGGGGTAAAGACGGTACCCCTACCATGGCCGTAAATGCGGCTTTTTAGTTTGCTATCAATAGTTTGCACGGCATTACCACTCCGAATTTTGTCAGAAAAACTACCTATTATTTCTGACAGAAATCAGGGCTGAGCGCAAGCCTTTTTGGCGCGAATAACGCGAGGTTTTGGCGCGAATAACGCGAGGTTTTGGCGCGAATGGCCTAATCGCGCCAATTGAGCGGACTTTATTGGCGCGAATCCAGGGAATTCCCAGCCGTTCTTCCTCAACAAAACGTCGGCAGATATGAATAAGTGCCGACGTCTAATTGATGGTGTCGGAATCTATTGAGCAAATGCGGAGGCCAGTGGGCGTGGGGGTCCAAGAAAAATGTCACCGATTCGTCACTCGACTCTCGGCAAATCGATGACAACAACTGCAAGTGAAATTGCTCCTGTGGCGGCTGCAATCTATTGAAGAATTGTAAGTAATGTCACTCAATGTCACCGCATGTCAAAGGATGCAGTGGATCATTTAGCCCATTCGCAATGCGGAGGTCACCGGTTCGATCCCCCTCTGCTCCACCAACAGAATCAACGACTTACGGCAGGGCGCGCACCCTGCCGTTTTTCTTTTTTCACGTTTTTGGCGTGACGTTGACGTGGCGGATTGGACACCAACTTCTCCAAAGCCATTTTCTTCCTCTCGTGCATACCGTGTGAGTATCTTTTGGTCATGCGAATATCAGTGTGACCTAGGATCTCAGCTACCGTCACCAACTCCTCGCCTTTATCTGAAAGTCGCGTCGCGCAACTGTGCCGATTATGCCGACTCCACACTTGGGACTCGCTGTTGGCGGGGCTCTCGTTGCTTTATGATTCGGCATAATCAGAGGTTTTCCAGAAAGGCCAACAGTTTGTCATCAGGTCGGTATCGTCCGGGTTTGACTCCGAGCGGTGTGGTACGCGACAGCGCTTTCTCTTTCAAGCGCATATCCGAGTGCAGGTATGACGGATGACTAGTGCTTGATCCAGTGTGGCAATTGAGGTCGAAGCATTTTGAGAAGAATCAGGAGTGCTTCGGTTACAACCGAATACAAGTACTCCCGTGAGTACCAGTGAACAGGCTCAACCCCTGCACAAGATTTTCATACCGGGCACCTTTCCCTGCATTGGATTGAAGGCGCAACCGAAAAGTTAATCGCAGCCCATACCTTAATCACAATTCAAATTCTCCCCCTCGGTATTGATTCTATAACTCGTTCACTTCTCGTTGAGAAGCTAGGGTTAGCCAGTCAAATGACAACGCGGGAATATGTAACCAAGGCCACCCCGCAGAGAGAGATCGGGAACCCGTTCAGCCCGCGCACGGGCGAGTACAGCGCGCGCACGCTCGATACCTGCCTGCGCTACTCGGATGTCCGGTCTCTGACTAACCAAAGTCTCCAACAATTGAGTTTCATTCAGGGTGGCCAAGTCCTCTTCCGGGCTTCCGACGAGCCGCGCTGGTGATAAGTTCGGATTACCCACCATAGCAGCGAGTGTGTGCCACGTTCGCATCCAGTCGCGACTCTCCGACCGACGGAGACAGTCGCGAACGATTCACTTTTGTGCAGTCAATCAGTTCCACATCTGCACGGCGCTGGCCGGCTCGAAATTGACTCTTATTCAGCGTGGCCTGGATCCGGAATCCGTCGACGCACTTTTCCCGTATGTCACCTTCGCGCTGCGAGACAAGAAGCTCGACAAGGATCACGACGACTACTATAACCACCCGTTCCTGTACCGCGACTTTGCATTTAGTCCGTTCTGGGAGTAATGATCCCGGACCAGTTGGCTTTCACGGCGCCGAGCGCTGGGCCCGGTGAGCACCGCCTGCTCACTGGGCACTGAACTCGGTTCAAGCGTCTGCGCGGAGTCGACGCGCGCGACGCCGTGCTAAGGCGCACCCCTAGTTTCAAAATGTCTGAGTCAAACAGTCTGGAATTCTGACTCGGCGTTTTTCAAAATCAATTATTGCGCGTCAGTCTGCCTCATACTAAAATCCGCCTCAAATCTTCCACCACCGAGTTAACTCACGATTAATTAACATCAACTACTTCTGGCAAAGTAGGGATCATGAAGTATCTCAGAGCAACACTGATTGCGTTAACATGCGCGAAAACAAATGTTGAGTTAGTAACTGCAACTCATCATTCTCGGCCGATTCATTCTGGATGCCGAGATAGTGTGAATCGGCCATTTGAATTGTCCGGCTCACAAATTGGAGGTGCCATCTTGTACTCCTGATAGGGCCAGGCTGGCCCGGCCTTTCGCGTTACCATGCGTTTGAATATTGCATTGCTGACGGGGTGGGGGTGAGAGAATATCCGCAACTGCAGCGTCAGAATTCGCACGTCGGTGTGAATCCAGCAAGCAATCTAAGCTTTATCTCTCGGCACGAGTATTGCTTAAAAAACAAAAGACTTGTAGTTAGAAACTTGAGGTGCGCCGAGAGCCCGATGGGCCTCGGCGAACAAATCCCTAGGGCTTTCGTCAAAAGCAGTATCTCGTTCGCATACATTGCTCTAGGCTCTACCTTCCCTACTCTTGGACCCGCTGGTTCTGGAATGACAGACTCATCTTGTTATCCAGACGGGAGTCATGGAGTAACGTCCTTCCTTGCGGAGATACGCAGATGTTCCCAACAAAACTCTTGAGATTCGTAACACTCGGCGCGTGCATGTTTACGGTGACCCTTTGGGTTGGATCGAACTCATTCTTCCAGTCACCCTCGCTGGCACAAACTGCGACTGCTCCCTCGAGCGCAAAGATGGTCAGCGACGACTATATTGGCAGTGAAGCCTGCAAGGACTGTCATGAAGATCAGTTCAAGAATTTCTCCCACACAGCACACGCGAAAATAGCAACCGCCAGCGGTTGGAAAAACAAAGTGACCGGCTGTGAAACTTGTCATGGGCCGGGCAAGGTGCACGCCGCAGAGGGTGATCCGACGAAAATTCAGAATCCTGCGAAGATGAAGGCGCACGAAGCCAGTGCCCGCTGCCAAACCTGTCACGCTCAGATGAATGAGCATGCGATGTGGCGTGGCAGTAAACACGAGAGCGCCGGGCTTTCGTGTTTGAGCTGCCACAGCTCGCACCGCAAGTCAGCGGCAGGTAACCCCGCTCAGCTTTTTGCGAACATGCAATCGGAAACGAAAATGTTGAAGCTTAGGACCCAGGAAGAGACCTGCTTCCAATGTCACGGTGAAATGCGCAAAGCGCAGTTTCAGCGTTCGACCCACCTGTTCCGCAACGAAGACCGAGAGAGCCGCATGACTTGCTCTCAATGTCATGAGCCACATGGTTCAATCGGCCCAAAGATGATGCGC
>DATETN010000110.1:0-6570 GCA_035283645.1 Pyrinomonadaceae bacterium | reverse complement strand
ACCGCCCGTCTTTCGTTATCGAAACGCAAATCCTATTACTCTCTTTTCGGCGCATTCAGTTTTTGAACTCAACCACCACCTAGTGTTTTCGACCCGCTTTCGCGCTGGCGTGTTTACGTCTTGTGCGGCAGAAGCACTGGTTGAGTGAGTGAGTAGGAGTTGGTAAGGGTGCTCCAGTTGAGTTGAAAGTGTCCAGGTGAAATGAAAGAAAAAAATCCTCCACACGGCAGTGAGAAAGGGATCCTACACACGGCAGTTAAGAAAGGAATCCTACACACGGCAGTAAGAAAGCAATCCTACACACGGCAGTGTGTAGTGTTCTTCAGATCCAGCCTACTAGACGGACGCCACCCCCCCCTTTTTATCTCACCGTTACCGACTCAGAAGCTTCATCGAAATTGGGGCTTTCTGAGTGTCACACGCTTCTGAGTTGGTATTGTTGAAAAAAAAGAAGGGGGGTGGCGCGTCCTTTGTAGGTGGGATCTAAAAAGCACTACACACTGCCGTGTGTAGGATCCTCCTTGGAGGCTGATCTAAAAAGCACTACACACTGCCGTGTGTAGGATCCACTTGGACCTCATCACTTGGAGCGCACTTTCAATTTGGCTTACTCTCCGGGCGACAGCGAGCGATGAACGATTCCCGAAGCACCCAAACATATGAGACATTGCAGCAGGACTGCGATGGATACTTCTAAATCAAGAGTTGTTATCACCGGTGGTTCCGGATTTCTCGGTGTCAATCTTGCTCAAGCTTTGTTAGAGTCTGGTTACCAGGTCTCCATTGTTTCTAGAAATCCACCAAAAACAGAAGGCCGCTGGAAGTATTTGAGTTGGGACGCTCAATCACTGGGCCAATGGGTCAATGAACTGGACGGAGCCGACGCCATAGTGAACCTTGCGGGTCGATCTGTCGATTGCATCAAGACCCCCGACAACTGTGATCTCATCCTACGATCAAGAGTCGAGACAACACTGCTCATCGGTCGGGCAATACGCGACATTCAGACACCTCCCGCTGTCTGGATACAGATGTCAACTGCCCACATCTATGGAGATCCACCTACAGCCTTATGCACAGAAGACTCACCATTTGGTTATGGCCTAGCCCCATTTGTCGGACAGGCGTGGGAAAACGCCTACAAAACGGCTGTTCTTCCCCACATGCGACAAGTAATTTTAAGGACCAGCTTCGTTTTGGGATGCAGGGGTGGGGCCTTACCGCGGTTGGCGTTCATCACAAGAATGGGTTTAGGTGGAACGGTTGGACACGGTAAACAGGGAATAAGCTGGTTGCACGAAGCGGATATGAACCGGCTCTTCATTCGAGGAATCACGGATGAAAACATGAGAGGAATCTATATCGCGACCGCGCCGAACCCGGTGTCAAATGCGGAGTTCATGCAGCAACTTAGAAAAGCGATCGGGGTCCCGATAGGCTTACCCGCGATGGCGTGGATGGTGAAGATTGGCGCACCCTTGATGCTAAAGACAGATCCAGAACTCGCTTTGTATGGACGGTATTGTATTTCCCGGCGATTAACCGAAGAAGGTTTTGAGTTTAAGTTTCCGACGATTGCGACTGCCTTGGAAGAGATCTATTCAAACAAAAACTGAAGACTGTCGTAATTGCGTCTGACTCAACACTTAGCGATAGATTGATTACATTCTAGCAACCCATGAATCAAGGGAGTCTAGAGCAACGAAGCCTTCTTCAGGCACTCCTAAGTGACGGCCGCCCGTTGCTAATCTTTACGGGGTTGAGCCTCGTGATGTCCGGCTGCTTTGCGCTTTTTCTTGCCGCGACAGGCCATTTTCTCCCGCATGATATTCAGTTCCTCGGAATGACCACGGAGCAGCTTTGTGCCATCAATGGGTGTCGCGTGGTTCATTTCATGCTCCACGATCGTGTCGCTTTCGGCGGATCACTAATCGCTATCGGCGCGCTCTACATGTGGACGGCAGAGTTCCCCCTTCGCCAGGGGGAGGTGTGGTCATGGTGGTTATTCGTTATCACCGGTTGCGCCGGATTCGGCAGCTTTCTCACTTATCTCGGTTATGGCTATCTAGACATGTGGCACGGTATCGCCACATTGTTTCTAATCCCTTGCTTCATAGTCGGGTTAATTCGGAGCTTCGCTTATCTTACGGGACCAAGAAGTATCCGTACGCTGTTTATCCCCGGAGTAGTTGTACCCTGGAGGTCTTTGTTCGGGTTAGGGCGTGCGCTACTTCTTGCAACCTCCCTGGGGATGGTCTTGGGTGGAGCGACGATCATGACGGTAGGGATGACGAGCGTTTTCGTTCCGCAGGACTTGGAGTTTATGGGAATGACAGCCAGCGATCTGCATGCGATAAATCCGAGGCTGGTGCCCTTGATTGCACATGACCGCGCGGGATTCGGCGGTGGAATCGGCACTTGTGGGCTGGCAGTATTATTCTGTGTTTGGTGCGGACGACCTTCGAAGAGTCTTTGGCAAGTGCTCTGTTTTTCCGGTGTGGTGGGGTTTGCCACAGCTATCGGCGTCCATCCCGTCGTTGGCTATAACAATTTGTTCCATTTAGCTCCAGCAATAGTAGGAGCTGTCATGTTCATCATTGGGCTGGGATTGTGTTATGGACCAATGTGTAAGAGGCAGTTGATGAAGGGAAGATGTTAAGTGCAACGCAGTCTAGTACGCCTTTGCAGCAAACGGTCCCATGGCATGATCCTACCTACCAGACGAACGCGCAACCCCTCTTTTATCTCAACAATACAACTCAGAAGACGGTGACACTCAGAACGCTCAAACTACGCCTCCTCAATTTCGAAGGAGCTTCTGAGTCGGTAACGTTGAGATAAAAGAGGGGGGTGGCGCCTATTGTATGTAGGATCTTAACGAACTCCACACTGCCGTGTGGAGGATTTGGTTGAGTCGCTCCATGGGTTTTTCACACAATCTCTGCCGTATGTAGTATTTTGTTGGTTAATCATGAGAGTGTCATCTCAGCACTTGTTTTTATTACTTCTAAACTTGTTATCATCGCCGGGTGTCTTCGACAACTTACCCCACGATGCCAATCGTCGCGCTCCTTGGCTCAACTGAGATCTTCTAATGACAAAACCAGCTGACTATGAAGCGATGTTGAAAGTAGCGATAGACGAGGCGCGCAGGGGCCTCGCCGAAGGTGGCATCCCCATCGGTGCTGCACTATTCGGCCGTAATGGTGAACTCCTCGGTTCGGGACACAATCGCCGCGTGCAGGAAGACGATCCTTCGGTGCATGGTGAGACGGATGCGTTTCGCAAAGCCGGACGGCAGCGTAGCTATCGGGACAAGATAATGGTGACAACCCTGGCGCCCTGCTGGTATTGCAGCGGCTTAGTCCGTCAATTCAAGATTGGAACTGTCGTCGTGGGTGAGTCGGTCAACTTCAAAGGGGGAATCGAATGGCTGCGGGAAAACGGCGTTGAGGTTATAGACCTTGCGTCACCAGAGTGCATAAGCCTTTTGGCCGACTACATCGCGAGCCATCCCGAGATATGGAACGAAGATATCGGGGAAGAGTAAATCGACTCCAAAAGTCAGCCCAACTGAGTTTCGAGATCCTCAGGTCTGGTGATTGGTTGCTGACACGTGTAGTTTTCACAAACGTAAGCCGTGGGTTTGCTGTCAACCAACGGGCGATCGCGCAATAACGCAATTGTTGTTTGCGCAGGCGAGTTAGGTTCAGCCATGGCAACCACTTTATTTGGCAGGTAGGGGCGCCATACTTCTCTCAACAAGAGTTGAGTATCGCTTGAGCCGGAATCACCGACTATCGCGATCTCCTTTGGCCGGCCAAGATAGAAATCCAGCGCACAAAGCACGCGACCAAAACCCGAAGGATACCGGCGAGCAGGCTCCGCCACCAGCCGCAATACACTGGTCGCTCGACGGCGGTAATCATCATTGCCGGTTAGCAGCGCCAGTCGTTGCAGGAGATCAGCAGCAACAGAGTTACCCGAGGGCGTTGCATTATCGAAATAGTCTTTGCTTCGAACGATCAGTTCCTCGTGGCTTCGTCCGGTAAAGAAGAACCCGCCTTCCTCGTCGTCCCAAAACTCCTCGATCATCTTGTCCGTTAGGGCGATCGCTTCTTCGAGCCACTCAAGTTCTCCCGTTGTTTCGAAGAGAATTACCAGTCCATCGCAAAGAAAAGCATAGTCTTCGAGATAAGCGTTCAGCTTGGCCGTTCCATCTTTGAACGTGCGCAGAAGGAGTCCGTCGCGCCTGAGCGTACTCAATACGAAATGTGCATTCCTTCGCGCAACTTCGGCGTATTCCGGTCGGTTCAGAATAACTGCAGCCTCCGCAAAGCTCGCCAGCATCAATCCGTTCCAGGCGGTGAGTACCTTCTCATCGCGTGCTGGCTTGATTCTGGTCTCGCGAACATCAAATAGCTTTCGTCTGGCTTCAGCGAGCGTCTGCGTAAGCGTTTCCACGGGAGTGTTCTGCTCTCGCGCTAACTCATCCAAAGCTTGCGTCACGTGCAGAATGTTCTTGCCTTCAAAGTTTCCTTCACGCGTCACATCGTAGTACTTCGCGAACAGCGCGGCATCAGTCTCACCGAGTAGTTGAACTATCTCGTCGTAACTCCAAACAAAGAATTTGCCCTCATGACCTTCCGAGTCAGCGTCCTGAGTCGAGTAGAATCCTCCACGCGGGTCGGTCATCTCGCGCACCACGTAATCGAGCGTTCCTTGTGCGATCTGCCGCATGAAGTCGTCGTGAGTCGCCTGGTATGCGTGCAAGTACAACCGAGAAAGCAAGGCGTTGTCGTACAGCATCTTTTCAAAGTGTGGGACGAGCCACTTCGTGTCGGTTGAGTAGCGGTGGAAGCCACCTCCGAGTTGGTCGTAGATACCTCCTTCGGCCATCTTGCGACAGGTATGAGTAACGATCTCAAGTGCATGCTCTTTTCCGGTGCGCGCTTGCTGGCGCAGTAAGAACTCCAAGGTCATTGCTGGAGGGAACTTTGGGGCGCTGCCAAAGCCGCCATTGTTTCGATCATAGTTGTGAATTATTCCGGCGTCGGCGGTATCCAGAAGTTCATGCGCGAGAATCTGCTGCGATTCCGAGGCGGAACTTAGCCGGCGCAGTTCGCTCAGCACAGAGTTAGAAGTCTGTTGGATGTCATCTGGTCGTTCGTGATAGGCGGCTGAAACACTCTCAAGCACACGAGGAAAGCCGGGCATGCTGTAGCGATCTTCTGGTGGAAAATAGGTACCACCATAAAAGGGAACTCCTCCGGGAGTGAGAAAGACGGTCATTGGCCAACCACCATGGTGAGTCATCATCTGGACCGCATTCATGTAGATCTGATCCAGGTCAGGTCGTTCTTCGCGATCAACCTTGATGTTCACAAATCGATCATTCATCAATTTCGCGATAGCTTCATTCTCAAAGGACTCGTGTTCCATCACGTGACACCAGTGACAGGCCGAATACCCAATGCTGAGTAGGATGGGCTTGTTTTCCTGTTTGGCCTTTGCGAATGCTTCGGCTCCCCAGGCATACCAATCGACAGGATTGTGGGCATGCTGCAACAGGTACGGACTGGTTTCATTGATCAGACGGTTCGTAAAGCGATCATTCACCATCTATAACTCCCTAAAGGCCAATATCGGTCTGTGACAACCACGGTACGATTGATTGTATTTAGATCCACTTTGAGTCCCACGAAAGGATACTTGAGAGAACTCCCTAATAGTTGCAAAGTCCAGGATCTTGAGGCGGGGGCGCGCGGAATTAAGCTTGAGTCCTAAAGCTGAGGATGATTGTCCGCTTGCCCCCTTCCCAACCTGCAATTTCACAAAGCTGGCCGAGTTCTCCGCTTACTCTTTAGTCCTTAAACCAATAGGGCGTCTTCTTGGCCCATATACTCCCTGGGTAACGCTTGTGCAACACATCAAAGGCGGCTTTGGACCAACGGGCCGTCTCCTGGTTCGTACAGCCGTAGCGGGTGGTTCTAACGGCGAGATGTAGTGCCTCCGGCAGCCGCGGATCACTCGGTCGCTTGTTGGCCCATTCAATTCGGCCGCTCCCATGCCCAGATAACCATTGGTGGAAGGGTCTTAATCGGCGAGGGTGCCGAATTGGTTTTCGCCAACCAGGTCGATCCCCAGTAGTTTAGTATGACGGTTGAGCCAAGAACTGACGCAACGAGCAACAAGAGCAAGTGCTTTAACTTGGGAGACAGTCGCATAGATAGAAAATCCAGGATCGAAATTCGAGGAGAGTTTACACCAGAGGGTCATGGTCGTTCACCTTCAGCCTACCACGCGCCTCTCCCGAAACCACTCAAGACACCATACGCTTTAGAGACTGTGTCAAAAGAATAGATCCTACACACGGCAGTGTGTAGTGCTTTTTAGATCCCACCTACAAAGAGGCGCCCCCCCCCTTCTTTTTTGCCTCCTCAGCAGAATCTGTGGGTAGGTTCCAGCTCTGGGAGAGCGCCAAGGTTGTGATAAAGGGCTAAAGTAATGGCTGCTTCGGTGCGGAAGCCATAGGATTTTCTCATAGTCAGTTTCACTTTGTTGTTTAGC
>DATETN010000109.1:0-12378 GCA_035283645.1 Pyrinomonadaceae bacterium | reverse complement strand
GCTTGAGCGGCATGACAAGTCGAACCAAAACTTTCTCGTTATTGGCCCATGGAACCACGGGGGATGGTCAAGAGGTGAGGGAAGAAAGCTCGGCCGCATTGACTTCGGTTCCGCTACAGCAGAGTACTATCGACGCAATGTGCTGACTCCTTTCTTTGCATATCATCTGAAGGGAACAGGAACACCACAGCGCCCTGAAGCGCTCACATTTAGAACCGGCGCTAACGAGTGGGTGGAACACGATGCTTGGCCGCCAAAACGCAATGTGGTTGCCCGCCGTTTGTATCTACACGCTGAAGGAAGGTTATCGCGCAATCCTCCACCAGCAAATGTCCAACCGGCATTCGATAGCTACATCTCAGATCCCAAAACCCCCGTACCGTATCGTCCTCGTCCAATCGAGTTACGCTCAGGCTGGTCTACCTGGCTGGTTGAGGATCAGCGCTTTGTTGATCATCGACCCGATGTACTTACCTGGGTCAGCGAGCCACTGACGGATGATGTCATCGTCTCAGGGAAAGTAGTCGCCAATCTTTTTGCGTCCACTTCGGGCACAGATAGTGATTGGATCGTGAAGCTCATCAACGTGTATCCGGAGCGTTACGAGCCTGATCCGAAGATGGGTGGCTACCAACTGATGATAGCGGGTGACGTGTTTCGTGGTAGGTATCTGCACAGTTTTGAAAAGCCGCGTGCGATTGCTCCAAACACTGTGCTGCATTACCAGATCGGCTTCCCAGCGAACGACCATGTCTTCAAGAAGGGGCACCGAATCATGGTGCAAGTCCAGAGCAGTTGGTTTCCGGTTCTCGATCGCAACCCGCAACGATTCGTCCCCAACATCTTTTTTGCGCAAGAGTCAGACTTTCAGCAGACGACACAGCGCGTGTATCGGTCAGGCCAGCACGCGTCACATATTGCGGTTCCGATTGTGGAGAGGAACTGAGAGGGCGCTGCCCTGAATTTCAGAGGTCAGAGGTCGGAGGTCAGAAATGGAAAATGAGAAATGGAAAATCGGTCATCGGTCATTGGTCATTTTAATTCTTTGTTCTCTCTGACGTTGACCCCCGACCTCTGACCTTCACCTGTAAGTGCGAATGAATCTGGGTCTAACAAAATCGACGGCTCGCAGTAGGCAATTCCCAATCTTCTGGGTGCTGATTTGCCTGCTCGCGTTAGGCTCTATCAAGTTGCCCGTCGCAGCACAGCAGCGCGAGGCCACTTACGACCTTGTGATCCGTAATGGACGAGTTCTCGATGGCGCCGGAAATCCTTGGATCGCAGCGGACATCGCCATTAAGGACGGTCGCTTTACTCGCATCGGCAAAGTTGAAGGATGGGGAAAGCTCGAGATCGACGCGAAAGGGAAGTACGTATCGCCCGGCTGGATCGACATGATGGATCAATCAGGTAGCGTCCTGCTGCGGAACGGCTTGGCAGAGAACAAACTGATGATGGGCGTCACGAGTGCGATTGGCGGTGAGGGAGGAACGCCGGTTCCGGCCGAAAAGATTAGCGACTATTTCGCGGAACTCGAGAAGGCGGGCATTAGTATTAACTTTGGCACCTATTTCTCAGAGACGCAGGCGCGGATTGCGGTTTTGGGAGAGGACTCAAGAGCCCCGACAACTGAAGAACTCTCGCGCATGAAGTTGGTGATGGAAACTGCGATGAAGTCGGGTGCTATGGGAATGACAACGGCGTTGATCTATCCCCCATCGAGTTATGCGACTACTAACGAGCTGATCGAAATGGCGAGGGTCGCGGGACAGTACGGAGGCATCTACGCAAGCCACATCCGCGGCGAAGGAAAGGAACTCATACAGTCGGTCGAAGAAGCAATAGCAATTGGTGAGCAAGGCGGGTTGCCTGTGGAGATCTTCCATCTTAAGGCCGCTTACAAACCCGGCTGGGGTACGTTAATGCGAACGGTTGGTGAGAAGATTGATCAGGCACGTGCGCGCGGAGTTGATGTTGCCGCCGATATGTATCTTTACACAGCGGGCGGTACAGGGCTGGAGGCCGTGGTTCCATCGTGGGCGTTCGATGGTGGAACAAACCAACTCCTCGAAAGGCTCAAAGATCCTATTACGCGCAAGCGGCTCAAAAACGAGATCGTGTCGGGGTCACCAGGCTGGTGGAATATTGTCGAAGCTGCGGGTGGTTGGGACGGTATTGTATTGGTAAATGCTCGCAACAAAGATAACAGCCGTTTTGAAGGTAAGAGCCTGTCGCAAATAGCAAAGGAATGGCAGAAGGATCCAGCCGATGCCGCGTTTGACCTGGTGACGCAAGGGGAGGGAAGGGTGCTTGCCCTCTTTCATATGATGAGCGAGCAAGACATCATTACTGCACTCAGATTCTCGTGGACTAGTATTGGTAGTGATGCCGCCGCAGCGCTCCAGCCTGGTGGTGTCGACATGCTCGGCCTGCCTCATCCGCGCAGTTATGGAAATTTTCCTCGGCTCATCGCCCGGTACGTACGCGAACAGCGGGTGCTTACTCTCGAGGAAGCAATACGCAAGATGACGTCGTGGCCTGCAACAAGAATGCGACTCCCTTCTCGCGGCTTGATTAAAGAGGAATGTTGGGCAGACGTAGTTATTTTCGATTACCAAAAGATTCAAGATCGTGCGACTTATGAACAACCACTTGCCTCGCCGGAAGGTATTGATTACGTGCTGGTGAATGGGCAGGTTGTTATGAAAAACGGAAAACACACCGGAGCACGACCAGGACGGGTGCTCTATGGCCCGGGTCGAACATTTGATGGCGAACCTTCAACAACAGCAAGTTTTGGCCAAGGCCCCCGTTGAGATAGCAAACATCGTCATCCGTGACATCGAGGGGCAAGCGGAGATAAGCGCAGTTGAGGAACTTCAGAAGGAAGTCTGGGGCCTCCCGGATCTCGACGTAGTGCCCTTGTCACACCTGGTTGCAGTGCAGGCGGCCGGTGGAGTTCTGGTAGGAGCATTTGATGTCGAGATACTGGTCGGCTTCATCTATGGATTTGTCGCATACGAAAAAGGACAGGCGGCCCATCATTCGCACATGCTGGCCGTCAAACCCGCGTATCGGAACCTTGATCTCGGACGTAAGCTCAAATTCGCTCAGCGCGACCGTGTTCTGGCGCAAGGTATCAACTTCATCACCTGGACGTTTGACCCTTTGCAGAGCTTGAATGCTTATTTCAACTTCAAAAAATTAGGTGTGGTTGCGGATCGCTACCTCATAAATTTCTATGGTGAAGATGCGGCAAGCTTTCTGCATCGCAACGGAACTGATCGCTTGTGGGTTACCTGGCCACTACAAAAATCGAATCAGATCGATTTCGATCTCGTATTTGAGAAGCCGATTTCTTTGGTCCAAGTGGGGGCTGCAGATACACCCGCGCGTAATTCCTTAGAGGAAGCGCTGTCAAAGGAGCAGGCATTCATCGAAATACCATCCAACATCAATGAACTGCAGCAGAGAAACAATTCTCTGGCTTGGGAGTGGCGAGAAGCGACGCGCTGGGCGTTCACGAGTGCGCTTGACGCCGGTTACACGGTCGTGGATTTTGCCCGTCACACTAGCGATGAGCAGCAGGTAGGAAGATACCTATTGACACGTGTTCGATAAACTTCAGTTTGTCGTTTTGCCTACTCTGAACTCGAGTTGAAATTCGATTGGCGAATTCAATGGGCGAAGTTTACACGTTAGGTGATGCATTGAATTAGCACAAGACTACCGGAGCTACCAAAACGAACATTATGAAGTTCGTCGAACATCGACATGAAAACAAAAACAATAAGTCGTCGCGAAATGCTCAGACGGACCACACTAGCGGGCTCCGCGATGTTGGCGGCCCCGATGATCAACCGTGGGCGCTATCGGATCTTTGCCGGAGTATCGACTGAATACTCCGCCCGAGCGGTTGATCTAATCCAGGAATCCACCGTTATTGACATGCTCGCGCCCCTCACACTGGACTTTAATAAACAGGCCAGGTGGTTTACCGATCCTGAAAGCTTTACCGCAGCAGACCTGCAGCCATTCAAAGAGTCAGGCATTAACGTATTCCACCCGGCCATTGGAATGGGAGGGCCGGATGCTTATGCCAGAGTGCTGCAGTTCTTCGCGTTGTGGAATGGCTTCATTGCTAACAGCGATCGACAATTCATGCGAGTCGACAGTGCCGCCGATCTCAGCCGGGTAAACGCTTCTGGCAAAGTCGGGATTCTGCTGGGTCTGCAGAACTCGGACCATTTCCGAAGGCCCGAAGACGTGGACTTCTTTCGCGGACTCGGTCAACGAGTTTCGCAACTCACCTATAACTCACGGAATCTCATCGGCAACGGTTCAACCGAGAGGCGTGACGAAGGCATCTCGGACTTTGGGGTAGCCATCATTGAGCGGATGAACAAAGTCGGAATGGCAGTTGACGTGTCGCATTGCGGTGACCGCACCACGCTCGACGCCTTTGAGATCTCGAAGAAGCCCGTGTTGATTACTCACTCCAACTGCCGGGCTCTGGTTAAGGACCACCCACGTCTTAAAACTGACGAAGCAATCCGAAAGGTGGGCCAATCCGGAGGTGTGATGGGGATCACCGGCGTGCGCATGTTTGTCAAGGGTGAAGAGCCCACGACGGTCGAGCACGTACTGGACCACTTCGACCATGTGCTCAAGCTGATTGGACCCGAGCATTTGGGAGTGGGCAGTGACATGGACCTTTACGGCTACGACGCGATGCCGGCTGAGTTAAACAAAAGACTACGCGCAAGCTACAAAGGTAGCTATGCATTTCGCGAGAAGCTGGATATCGAAGGTATCAATCATCCCAAACGGATGTTTGACCTGACGGAGGGATTGATTAACCGAAAATACAGCAATAGCGATATCCAGGGAATTCTTGGTGGAAACTTTGCGCGCGTGTTAACTGAGATTTGGTCCGTTATTCCCGAGAAGAAGTAAATCCAGGGTTGCCATCAGCGAGCACACCGCCGTCATGCGACTTGAGGATCCGTTTAAAGTCGTCGATTAAAACTATGTCTGGGGAGAGATAAGAGATGAAATCAAAGCCAATCATCAGACTTTTGATTGCAGTAGTTCTTTTGACCGGGGTGCAGATCGCGCGCGCTCAGCAAGTATCAGAATTGGGCCCCGGTTTTGATGACTATGTCAACAACGCCATTAAGAATTGGCAAGTGCCGGGTATCGCTATCTCTATCATCAAAGACGACCGGATCGTTTTCGCAAAGGGTTATGGCGTACGCGAACTTGGCAAACCGACTCCAGTGGATGAACGAACCATGTTTGCAATTGGGTCTTCGTCCAAGGCGTTCACCGCCGCGGCGATTGCCATGCTGATCGACGAGGGAAAGGTAAAATGGGATGACCCGGTAACAAAACACCTTCCGGGATTTCAACTCTACGATCCTTATTCAACACGAGAATTGACTGTGGGGGACTTGTTGACTCACCGCAGTGGGCTTACCCGGGGTGATCTACTGTGGTACGCGTCAGCTTATGACCGGGACGAAGTGCTTCGTCGTGTCCGCTACCTCAAGCCGACCTGGAGTCTGCGTTCGCGTTTTGGGTACCAGAACATCATGTTTCTGGCAGCGGGCCAGATTTTTCCTTCAATTGCCGGTAAGAACTGGGATGATTTCATCCGGGAAAGGATCTTCAACCCGCTCGGCATGACTGCAAGCACTACCAGCATTAAGGCTCTTGCCAACTCGGACAACGTAGCTACGCCACATTCCCGGATTGATGACAAGGTACAAACAGTTGCCTGGCGGAATATTGACAATATCGCTCCGGCTGGTTCTATCAACTCGAACGTTACCGACATGGCGCAATGGGTGCGATTGCAACTTGGCGGTGGAACTTATGAGAACAAACGTTTGCTTAGTTCTGGCGCTATGAAAGAGATGCATACGCCTCAGACCATCATCAGACTGGAGGGTCCACAGGAGAGACTCTATCCCGAAGCGCATTTCCTAACTTATGGAATGGGTTGGTTCCTCAGTGATTATCGCGGGCGGAAAGTCGTTGAACACGGTGGAGCGATCGACGGGATGAGAGCACAGGTAGCAATGATGCCAGAAGAGAAACTCGGGATGGTTATCCTATCGAACTTAAACGGAGCAGTACTGCCGCATGCCCTGATGTACCGAATCTTCGATTCCTTTCTTGGTGCTCCCCAACGAGACTGGAGTGCGGAAATGTTGAAGACGATCACGGCACTCGAGGAGCAAGCGAAAGCTGCCGAGAAGAAGATCGAGTCTGAGCGAGTGATGGGCACTGCACCCTCGCTCTCAATCGACAAGTATGCCGCCACCTATAACAGCGATATGTACGGCGAAGCGAAGGTCGCGGTGGAGAATGGAAAGCTGGTGACGCGCTTCGGTCCGAACTTTACCGGGGATCTCGAGCACTGGCACTACGACACCTTTAGAGTAACGTGGCGCGATCGCATGCAGGGCAAAGGCTTTGTGAATTTTAGACTCAATGCTCAGGGTAAAATTGAGTCCATTAGTATCGAGAATCTCTCCGAGTTCACACGCGCTCCGGATAAACCTGAGGCTGTCGCCGGCATTAAATTAAGCGAGGAAGATCTGAGGAAATTTGTTGGCAGGTACGCGTTAGAAGCTCCGCCTGTGGAAATCAGCATTGAACTGATAGGAGGTAGTCTGAAGGCAACGGTGCCCGGTCAGCCGGTTTATACATTAGTGCCCGTGGCCGCCGATCGCTTCCAACTCGAAGGTGCGCCCGCCGGTTTTTTTGTGCAGTTCGAACTGGCGGACGGTAAGCCGAAGAACCTGACTTTGGTGCAAGGATCACGGCCAAGCATAGTGTTGCTCCCAAAACCATAACTTTTGGAGTGCGGCGGTAAGGGCGCCAGCCCGCACCGCCGCTTTAGGTTCTGTTTTTTGTAAGGCGCACATGAAAGCGGCGGCGCGGGCTGGCGCCCGTGCCGCCGCACTCCAAAAGGAGTTGAAACTTTGAAACAAACGACAGTAATCGTTCTGCTCGCTTTGGTTATCTTCTGCACCGCGCTGGCCCAGGTTCCGCAGCTGCCAACCACTCCAACACAACAACCGGCTGAGCAAACTTCGACAACCACAACTCCTTCGGGAGCTCACGAGTTATCCGCTTCTGACGTGAGCGCATTCCTGGATGCGGCGGTGCCGTTGCAACTTGAGCGCGAGGACATTGCAGGAGCGACGATCGCTGTTGTGAAGGATGGGCAGCTTCTTTTCGCAAGAGGCTACGGCTATGCGGACGTTGCCAACAGAAAGCCGGTGTTGGCAGAGGAATCATTGTTCCGGCCTGGCTCGGTGTCCAAGCTCTTCACGTGGACCGCAATAATGCAGTTGTACGAGCAAGGCAAGCTCGACCTCGATCGCGACGTGAACGACTACATTGATTTCAGGATCCCAGACGCCTTCGGCAAACCGATCACTCTGAAGAACATAATGTCGCACACTCCTGGATTCGAGGAGCAGATCAAGGATCTATTTACCGACGATCCGGCAAAGATTAATCTAGGACAGTATGTAAAGACACATATACCAACTCGAATCTACCCGCCAGGTACAGTTCCCGCTTACTCCAACTATGCCACCGCGCTTGCCGGATACATCGTTGAGCGCGTATCTGGTCAGCCGTTCAATGACTATGTGAATGAGAAGATCTTCAAGCCGCTGGGTATGACTCGATCGACGTTCGTGCAACCTCTGCCGGAAGATCTCTCTTCATTGATGTCAAACGGATATCAGCTCGGGTCAGGCGAACCTAAGCCCTTCGAATTGGTAACCGCATTTCCAGCCGGCAGCCTGAGTAGCAGTGCGACGGACATGGCCCGCTTCATAATTGCACATTTGCAGGGAGGGCAACCGGGTGAAGCTCGCATGCTGAAGCCTGAGACTGTAGAGCTCATGCACAGTCGCTTGTTTTCCCTGGATGATGGGGCCAACGCGATGTGTTACGGCTTCTACGAGGAGTCGAGGAATGGAACTCGAATCATCGGACACGCGGGTGACACGCTTTATTTCCACAGTGATCTGCATCTGATGCTCGACAAAGGTGTTGGCTTCTTCATCTCGTATAACAGCGGCGGTAAGTCAGAAGTGTCGGGACGCACCATAATCTGGGAGGCTTTTCTCGATCGTTATTTCCCTTACCAGCCCGCGGCCACTACTACTCCTGATTCCGCTAAAGTGGATGCAAGCTCAGTAAGTGGCACATACGTTCTCAGTCGCCGGAGCGAGACGTCGTTTCTAAAAACGGCATCGCTGATCGGGGCCTTCACCGTATACCCGGTTGGCGAGGGAATGATCGAGGTTGAACAGCTAACAAAACCTAACGGAAAGCCGAAGAAATTTCGAGAAGTGGGACCCTTGACATTTCTCGAAGAAAACGGTCAGGACAAACTTTTCTTCAAACCTGATCAGAGTGGACGCATGCAGATGCTCATCCCTTACCCTTTCTTTGTCGGTCAACGCGTCGGACTGTATGAAAACAAACGAGTGCTGCTGCCGGTGTTGGGAGTATCTCTTGGCATCATGTTGTTGACCCTGCTGTTCTGGCCCATTGCGTGGTTTGTGAGAAGACATTACGGCCACAAGTTGGATTTAACACGAAAGGAGCTGCTTCTGCGGATAGGGGTTAGGCTGGTCCTGGCGCTAAATCTGGTTTTCGTTGTGGCGATGATTGCTCTGGTGATCTATGGACTGACGCATCTCTGGATCTTCGGCGATCGTGGGACCATCTGGTTTCGGCTCATTCAAATGTTAGGTGTATTAGGCGCCCTCGGAACTCTAGTAGTTATCTTTAACGCCGTTCAGGCTTGGAGGAACAAGCAAAGGAGGATCTGGGGCAAGCTCCAGGCGACCATTCTCATGCTCGCATGCTTCGGTTTTCTCTGGTTCGTTTTTGCGGGTAAGTTGTTGAGTTTTAGTTCGAGCTATTAGGCCGGGTTACATATGTTGGATTAGCTATGAAGGATTTCGTGGGGCATAGGGTAAAGCAAAAGCGGTGGCGCGGCGCAGGGCGCCTTGCTACCGCACTCCACATAGTTCTGTTTGTGGGGGCGGTCTGTTCCGCTGAGGTTTTGCAAGACGCCGTTGCCCATGCGCCCAAGCCTCAGCCAGCCCCAGCTAGATGGAGAGGCTTAATTGGTGAGTACGGTCCTGACGCGAACATTGTTTATGTGCTCGAAAAAGAGGGGAAGCTTTGCGTGTCGTTTAAGCGCGCAGAGCCTCAATGTCTGAAGGAGCTCGGAAGAGATGCGTTTCGATTCGCGGCAGGCAAGATCGGCGATGCAGCCGGTGGTGGCGCTTCAAACGTGGTGTTTAGGCGGAATCGAGTAAGACGTGCAATGCAGGTCAAGATTGAAGATGTTCAATACGAGCGTCGCGCGATCGGACCTGAAGATGGTGCCACGCAGCTGCACGTTAAACCAGTCAGACCGGTCGCGGAACTTCTAAAAGAAGCACGCACCGCACAGCCTCCAGAAGAGACAGGAGAGTTCCTTGCTTCAGACTTGGTAGAGTTAAAGAAACTCGATCCCACGATCAAACTCGACGTTAGGTATGCAACCACTAACAACCTTTTCGGCACAGTCTTTTATTCACAACCGCGAGCGTTTTTACAGAGACCAGCAGCGGAAGCTTTGGTGCGCATTAATCGAAGGCTTAGAGGACTGGGCTATGGACTCCTAGTTCATGATGGTTACCGTCCATGGTATGTCACCAAAGTATTTTGGGATGCGACGCCGGAAGACAAGAAGCTTTTCGTAGCAGACCCAGCCAAGGGATCACGCCACAACCGAGGCGCAGCTGTCGATCTGACACTCTATGATCTAAAGACGGGAAGAGCAGTGGAAATGGTGGCAACGTATGACGAGACCACCGGTCGTTCATATCCTGACTATCCTGGCGGAACCTCTCTCCAACGCTGGCATCGAGACCTCTTACGCACGTTCATGGAGGCAGATGGCTTTACTGTTTATGAAGCCGAATGGTGGCACTTCGATTACAAAGACTGGCAAAAATTTCCAATTGGAAACCAACCATTCGAGAAAATCGGACTGACTGCCTCCTACAGCCCTTCGGTTGGCCGGTAAAAAACTTCTATGACCAGAAAAATGAAAAGCAGTCCAGCACATGTCGCAATCGCGTTCCTACTCTTTTGCTTCTTACTCCCCCATGAGTTCGTTGCACAAAGTCAAAGTCAGCAGTCCCAGAAACCAGGCTCAGCGGCTAATGGAGTAAGGATAGAATTCAACCGGCGTGTCCGCATGCGCGATGGAACGGAGCTCTCAGCCGACATCTATCATCCGAATACAGCGGGCGTGGGCAAGTCTCCCGTTATCCTTTCACGTACACCGTACACCAAGACCGGTGGCAGCACGCTGCGGATTGCCAAATATTTTGCAGCTAACGGTTATGTGTTTGTGACGATGGACGTTCGCGGTCGCGGTGATTCGGATGGCGAGTTTGTTCCTTACATCAATGATGGAAAGGACGGCTATGATGCAATCGAGTGGGCCGCAGCTCAGCCGTGGTCAACGGGTAAGGTCGGGACTATTGGCGGTTCGTACAATGGTGCGACTCAATGGCTTACAGCTGTCGAACAGCCGCCACATCTGGCGGCGATGATTCCAATGGTTACGCCTTCTGATCCGTTTGTCGAATGGCCTACAGGACTGCCATTGCCCGCATCGGTCAGCTGGTTTCATTTTACCGCTGGCAAGGTCTTACAGAATATGGAGGCGGTGGATTGGAAGAAGCTCTATTGGCACCTGCCCATGATCACCATGGATGACGAGATGGGTAGGCCCAACCGCAACTGGGATGAAGAGATCGAGCATTCGAAGCTGGACAGTTGGTGGGAACCACATCGCTACCAGAACAAGTTCGATCGGGTGCGCGTGCCGGTTCTGGGGATCTCTGGTTGGTATGACGACGAGCAAATAGGCACACCTTTGAACTTTATCGGCATGACCACAAGGGGAGATACAACCGTCAGACGCAGTCAAAAACTCCTGATGGGTCCCTGGCCTCACGCCGTTAATTCCAGTACCAAGCTTGGGACACTTGATTTTGGCCCAACGGCGGTCATTGATATGAATGGGTTATGGTTACGATGGTTCGATTACTGGCTCAAAGGGATCGACAACGGAATCATGAAAGAGCCTCCCGTCCGCATATTTGTGATGGGAGAGAATGTTTGGAGAGACGAACAGGAATGGCCGATGGCCCGCACGCGATGGACAAAGTACTACCTGCATAGTGACGGACGGGCCAACACTCTCTCAGGCGATGGCACGCTCTCGACATCGGAGCCCGGAAGCGAACCTCCGGACAATTTCACGTATGATCCCGCCAAGCCGGTGCCCTTTATTACGGACCCCAGTTTTTCGCAGATTGGAGGTCCGGACGATTATCGCGAGGTTCAGAAGCGAGATGATGTTCTCGTTTACACAAGCGAGCCTCTGGTTGAGGATATGGAGGTTTGTGGCCCGATTCGCGTTCAGCTCTCGGTTGCTTCGTCAGCGCCCGACACAGATTTCATGGCCAAGCTCATTGATGTTTGGCCAAACGGCTTTGCGCAGCGGCTAACTGACGGCATGGTACGGGCACGATTTCGCGAGGGAATGGATAAGCCTTCCTTGATCCAGCCCGGGCGCATCTACACCTATGATCTTGATTTGTGGAATACGTGCCAGTTGTATCTAAAAGGGCACCGCGTGAGACTGCAAATTTCTTCCAGCGCTTTTCCTAAGTACGACCGAAATCTGAACACGGGAGAGGCGCTTGGCAAGACAACGCGAATGCAGGTGGCAACCCAGAAGATCTATCACGACCGCCAACATCCTTCGCATGTGGTTTTACCTATTGTGCCGCGAAAGCCATAACGCCCTCGATCTCGTGCTCACGCGTTACTACGCCTGCGTTTGTTTGCAAACGGTCAAATTCGACCTGGCACAGCATTCCTCTTCTCACTTACTCCTTTTGCGTCACCGCGCAAGACACCCCACGCTTTAGCGTTGTGGAGGTTCACCTTCCGCCTACCCCGAGCACCTCCCCCTCCTACTTTCTTTGCCCACCACTCAAGTCTGTTGTCACCACTCAAGACACCATACGCTTTAGAGACTGTGTCAAAACAATAGATCCTACACACGGCAGTGTGTAGTGCTTTTTAGATCCCACCTACAAAGAGGCGCCACCCCCCCTTCTTTTTTTTGCCTCCTCAGCAGAATCTGTGGGTAAGTTCCAGCTCTGGGAGAGCGCCAAGGTTGTGATAAAGGGCTAAAGTAATGGCTGCTTCGGTGCGGAAGCCATAGGATTTTCTCATAGTCAGTTTCACTTTGTTGTTTAGCCC
>DATETN010000108.1:0-8763 GCA_035283645.1 Pyrinomonadaceae bacterium | reverse complement strand
CCCTCAAGCAACTTGAGAAACCGGCGACGATTCTCCAGAATGTTCTCCGCGGCATCTTCATGAAAGCCAGCCAGATTGAGGGCGTGGTCCGGCATGGGGCTAACGCCGCCGAATCGGGTTGAAAAGCCGTTCGTAAAGCCGTCGTTTTCGAGCGGGGCGCAGATCAGCGCACGAACTCCCGACTTTTCACGCCAGTAGTAACCGGCACGTTCAAGGGTCAGGTCTTCTGTGATCATCTCCATTGGGATAGACATTATCGAAGTTGCGCGAATTCGCGAAGTCCTCGAGCGCACACCTCGCTTCATTGAGCGAGTCTTTACTCCTTCGGAGCGTGCCTACTGCGATAGTCGTGGGGTAGTGGCTGCCCAACACTATGCGGCGCGGTTCGCGGCGAAAGAAGCCGCCTTTAAGGCCTTCCAGACGGGCTGGCGCGGCGGGATCAGTTGGCATGACGTCGAAATAGTGGGACACGAGAGCGGCGCGCCGCACCTGGTTTTCCATGGAGAACTCCTGGCCCGTTTCAAGTCGCTGGGTGCCACAGCGGCCCACTTGTCGATTTCACACACCAGCCAGCATGCAATTGCCGAAGTTGTACTGGAAAAGGGCTGAGAGAACGCACCGCAACAAAAATGTCACGAACTATTTCCGATTTAGCTGCCTTATGTCGTGAATATAGCTTGAACTCAAAACACGGCCTGAGGCATACTCACGCCGTCAGTTCCCTACTCTCGCGCATCGATGGCGTTTGCGCCTGTCCGTGACCGTAAAGCGACGACGTTCGGCTGAAGAGAGAGTGAGGCAGTTGTCAACTTGTCAGAAGCTGCTCTCGTAATTCAGAGCACCGGGTGCGTCGCCTTTCGCCGCTAGGTCAAGTAGATCCCCGCTTGAGTCTGCGATTCAGTTTTACCCGCGCTTCGTTCACATAAAGGATAGAAAACAGAATGGGTACGAAACTATATGTCGGAAATCTCTCGTTCCGTACAACAAGCGAGGAACTGCGCGAAGCTTTCTCCGCGGCAGGTACGGTCGAGTCAGCTTCCGTGATCGAAGATCGCGATACTGGACGTTCTCGCGGTTTTGCTTTCGTGGAAATGGCAACCCCCGAAGAAGCAGCTGCAGCAATCGAACAGTTCAATGGTAAGGATTTTGGCGGTCGCAATTTGACCGTCAATGAGGCCAAGCCAAGAACTGATCGGGGCGGTGGCGGTCGCGGTGGATATGGCGGACGTGGTGGTGGTGGTTATCGCGGCGGTCGTGATCGCGACCGGGGCGGTGATCGCTACGAGCGCGAGCCACGATGGTAAAATCACCGCAAACAAAACGGGTTCATAAAAATGACAGGTAACCGTAAGGTCACCTGTCATTGTTTTTAAGAGTGCCCCTTGAGCACGGTTAGTTACGCGGTTCAGGAGTTAGCTTGAGTTTCAAGCGCTCTGTTCCCCTAATCACCTCAACATCGTACTCCTGACCGGCCTTCATCTCTCCCAGGGCATAGGTGTAGTCGTAGACGTTGCGGATGTCGCGCGGACCTAGTTTTACGACTTTGTCACCGGCCTTTAAGCCGGCCTTTTCTGCCGGCGAACCTTCTCGGACACCGTCGAGCAGTAGTCCATCAGTGGCGTCTCCATAGTTTGGGATGGTCCCCAAATAGACGCGGAATCCCATCGACCGACCTGCAGGGGGCGCCTTAGCCGTCGTATATGTTGGCCGTTTATCACTAGCATCGACTTCACGAACTAAACGCCGGACCAGCGAGACTATCCGAGCTTGATCCTGATAGTTGATCTTTTCCGCCGTATCGGATGGTTTGTGATAATCATTGTGGGTCCCAGTCCAAAAGAAGAGAACAGGAATCTGCTTAGAATAAAAAGAGGAATGGTCACTTGGGCCATAGCCATCTTCGTTCAGCGTAAGCACAAATTGCTTTGTCAGATCGCTCGATACCACTGGCGCACCATTTGAGCCTACTACGAGGGGCACCGCGCGGCCGTTCATGCCTGCTTGTGACGCCGTTGAGTTCACCTTTACACGCGACGCTTCAGCGATATTGGCGCTCTCCACAAGCGAACGCCACTCCTGCGCAGTACCGATGCCACCAATAACGAGTTTCTTGTCTTTGAGTCTACCGATCATGTCCATGTTGACCATGGCAACTGTATTTGCCAGCGGCACCACTGGATTATTCACGTAGTAGTTGGAACCGAGGAGTCCCTCCTCTTCGCCACTGAAGGCGATGAACACTATCGTGCGACGAGGCTTTGGACGCTGCGCGGTGAAGAGTCTTGCCAGTTCCAGCATTCCGGCGACCCCCGACGCGTTGTCGTCGGCGCCGTGATGCACCTCACCTGACCTGGACGCGAGACTACCTTGGCCGCCGCGGCCCAGATGATCGTAGTGAGCGCCCATGACGATGGCCTCTTTTCTAAGAACGGGATCTGAGCCGTTGAGAATACCGACAATGTTGTAGGCGGGTGCCTCTTGACGTTCTAAATTAACCGAAACCGACACCGTACTCGCGGGTAACTTTTCAGGTGGCAAGATACTGGCGTCTGATGCCGGAACAACTGTCCTTCCCGTTATTCGTTGACCTGCTGTTTCCGATAAAAGTAGTACTGGAATACCGCTATCTCCGGCGCTGTTGTCGTAACGCAAGTGTATCCCCGTGGACGCGTGGAAACTAGACTCTCGAGTTATGACCACTAGCGCTTTGGCTCCAGAGTTTCGCGCGGCGATAGCTTTCCAACGGGTCTCCAGGTATTTACTGAATGGCCCATGAGGATTATCGCGGTCCGGCGTGCCCGCATAAGCAATGGCTACGTAACCGGCAGTGCCGACATTTGCGTAATCGTTATGATTCAACTCAGTGGCCGTGATGCCGTATCCGACCGCCCTAGCTGGTGCATTCTCGATAGCGGCGTTCGTGGAATAACCTAAGGGTATCCAGTCCCTCAGTAATTCCAGATTCTGAGTTCCCGCTGCAGTTGAGAATGAAAAAGAGTTGCCACTACCCAGAGTAACACCCGCAATGTACGGAAACTTTTGGCGATAGTTAGCCCGGGCCTCAGCTCGGTTACGGGGCTTGCGAATTGTCTGGAACGCTGGCCGCAATCCTAACTGCGAGAACTCGCCCGCGATGTAATGCGCCGCGTCGTTTGCGCCCTGTGTACCAGTACGACGGCCTTCAAGGTGCTCAGAGGCCAAGTACGTAACGTGGCGTCGCAGTTGCTCCACGGTCGGCGCATTCGGCTGTTGGGCCGCCGATGCCCCGAAGAATGAAATGACCAGTAGGACCGAAATAAGGCTGTTTAATTGTTTGAATCTCATATCAAAACTCGCTTATTGAATATCAAACCAAAACTTTCGAAAAATCGATCGAAGGACCATTTCACTCAACCCAGTCAGCAATAAACACGTTTGTCTCGCCTTGTGCTTTCGCGTTCCGGTTCGAGGCAAAGACGATTTTCTTGCCGTCAGGGGAAAACATTGGGAAACCGTCAAAGGTATCGTTGTAGGTGATTCGCTGCAAGCCACTGCCGTCGACGTTGATCTTGTACAGATCGAAATTTCTGCCGCGTGGGTCATCCATGTTCGATGAGAAGATGATCCGCTTTCCATCCGGAAAAAAGAAGGGAGCAAAATTAGCCTTGCCGTTATGCGTTATCTGTCGCTTGTTTGATCCATCGGCGTTCATTACCCAGATCTCAAGGACACTGGGTCTAATGAGGTTCTGTTTCAGCAGTTCCCGGTAGTCCTGCTTTTGCTCCTCAGTCTGAGGGTGATGAGCGCGATAGACGATCTTGGTCCCATCGTACGACCAGAATGGTCCACCGTCATATCCAAGCTCGTTTGTCAGACGACGAACGTTACGCCCATTTGCGTCCATGGTGTAGATATCCAGATCCCCGTCGCGCGTGGAAGTAAAAACTATCTTCTTGCCGTTATTTGAGATGGTCGCTTCGGCATCGTAGCCAGGCGTGTCGGTTAGTTGCTTCACTTCTGCACCGTTCGGCCGTGCGGTAAAGATGTCGTACGTTGGATAGATGGCCCAGACGTATCCCTTGGAATAATCTGGACGTGGCGGGCATTCCGTTCCACCGAGATGAGTTGACGAGTAAAGCACTCGGCTCAGATTCGGAAAGTAGTAAGCACAGGTAGTACGTCCTTGCCCAGTCGAAATCATCCTAAGCGCCGACCCGTCTACGTTCATCGTATAGATCTGATCGCAGCCACGACCGTCGCGGGTCGATTGGAAGATCAATTTGCGCCCGTCGGCTGAAAAGTATGCTTCAGCGTTCTCGCCTCCGAACGTCAACTGTTTGATGTTGGCGAGATGCTTTTCTTGCGGGTGAGCAAGCGAATCCTGAGAGCTTGCTTCAGAAGTATCGCGCGGGCTGATGACAGTAAGTGAGATGATGGCGACTAGGATTAGGAACAGGGTTGGTATTGGGTTCATTGTTAAACTGAGTATGACGGAGAAGCGGGCGAGGACGCCCGCGTTCCTAAAGGCGCCAACGTTCTTAAAGACGCCCGCGTTCCTAAAGACGCCAACGTTCTTAAAAACGCCCGCGTTCCTAAAGACGCCAACGTTCTTAAGGACGCCCGCGTTCCGAAAGAGGGCCACGTTCCGATTAAGGGACTGTTAATGCTTCGCTGATCAGCTGCGCCTGTTCGGTTTGATGGACCGAATATGACCCAGTGGCGGGACTGGCAGATGCCGATCGCCCGAGATAGGTTGGCCTTTCGCAGCTCGATAACAGCTGCTCCAGCCGCGGCTCCACAAACGTCCACGCGCCCATGTTCTTGGGCTCCTCTTGCACCCAAAAAACCTCCTTGGCGTTCTCGTAGCTGGCAACGATTTCCCGCATGCGTTTGATGGGATAAGGATAGAGCTGCTCGAGTCTAACAATTGCTACACGCGGCTCCGGCTTCTGTTTACGTGCCTCAGCCAGGTCGTAGTAGACCTTGCCACTGCAAAACAGCAAACGCGTGACGGCGGCCTTGTCGTTGACTTCGGCGTCATCAAGAACGGGCTGGAATCCTCCTTCGGTGAGTTCCGACAAGGACGATGCTGCCGCAGGTAAGCGCAGCAAACTCTTTGGCGTCATGACCACGAGCGGCCGCTCCATTCCCGGCAACACCTGGCGCCGGAGCAGATGGAAGTATTGAGCCGGAGTTGAGGGGTAACAGACCGAGAGATTGTTTTCTGCACAAGCCTGCAGATAGCGCTCGAGCCGAGCGCTTGAATGTTCCGGGCCCTGACCTTCGTATCCGTGCGGTAGCAACATTGTCAGACGCGAGCGCTGCTTCCACTTGTCTTCTGACGCCGTGATGTACTGGTCAATGATTACCTGGGCACCGTTTCCGAAATCTCCAAACTGGGCCTCCCAAAGTACCAGTGAGTCCTGCGCAACCACCGTGTAGCCATACTCAAACCCGAGCACGCCCGCCTCTGAAAGTGAGCTGTCAAATACCTGAAACCTGGCCTCAGGACGGTCCTCCGAACGAAGCTCCGACAGAGGGGCCCAGGGCTTTCCTGTTTGGGTGTCATAGAGCACGGCGTGGCGCTGGCTAAAGGTTCCACGACCCGAATCCTGTCCGCTGAGTCGAACGCGCTTTCCATCAAGTACGAGTGAACCAAAAGCCACTGCTTCAGCAAACGCCCAGTCCAAAGGAAGATTGCCTTCTCCCATCTTTGCCCGCCGTGCCAACTGGTTCACCATCTTTGGATTAACATTGAACCCTTCCGGCACAATGGCGATCTTATGGGCAATCTCACGAATAGCATCAGCAGAAACTGCAGTTTGATAGACTTCGGAACCATCAAATTCTGGAACGGGAGCAGCCGGTTGCGTTGGCGCCTCCTGTTGGGCCACCACCTGCTTTGCTCGAGCTAACGCGTCCTCGTAACGACGAACACGTTCCGCCATCAGCTCGTCAAGCTCGGCTTCAGTGATCACTTTCTCATTGATCAGACGTCTGGAATAGATCGTCCGTACTCCGGGATGGGCCTTTACCCGAGCGTACATCAGAGGTTGGGTGTAGCTCGGTTCGTCAGTCTCGTTGTGACCAAGGCGGCGAAAGCCTACGACATCGAGAACAACGTCTTTATTGAACTCTTGACGGTAGTCCAATGCGATCTTTGTGACGCGATAGGCAGCTTCTGGATCATCCCCATTGATATGGAAGATCGGCAGCTGCGTCATGCGTGCGACGTCGGTGGAATAGATTGTTGAACGGCCCGCTTCCGGAGAGGTCGTGAACCCAATCTGATTGTTAATGATGATGTGAATAGTGCCCCCAGTGCGGTAACCGTGAAGCCCGGCTAGATTTAGCGTTTCCATCACGATGCCCTGGCCGGCAAAGGCTGCATCGCCATGCAGTAATACCGGTAATGAGTGATCGATCACCTGCTCACGAGGCATTCCCAACCTGTCTCGAAGATCGTCTTGAGTCGCACGCACCATCCCCTCAACAACTGGATCAACAGCTTCCAAATGACTGGGATTAGGTGACAGGGTGAGCTGAACCTTGTGGCCCGCGGTTTCGCGCTCACCAACTGCTCCCTGGTGATACTTAACATCGCCTTCGTCGGCTGGAAACGATGGGTGGACCGAGCCTTCGAACGCAGCAAAGATTCTTTCGCAGAAATTTCCGATGACATTCGCCAACACGTTGAGCCTGCCGCGGTGGGCCATACCCATCTTTATATCGTTCACACCCCGCTCAGCGGCGCCATCAATCAACTGATCCAGAAGCGGAATGACCGTCTCACAACCCTCGAGAGAGAACCTCTTCTGCCCAAGATATTTCGTGTGCAGGAAACGTTCGAACTGTTCCGCGGAGATCAACTTCCACAAGAGCCGTTTTTTGATTTCCACCGGTAGAGGCTCAGGACGCACGAACTCGCGGCGAATCTGTTCACGAATCCAGAGCTTCTCTTCCTTGCTCTGGATATGCCGGTACTCGACGCCTACCTTCCCACAATAGGCTCGCTGAAGAATGTCGAGAATCTCCCGCAAAGTGGCGCTGTCGGTGCCCCCAAGGCCTCCGGTAATAAACTCGCGGTCGAGGTCCCAGATAGTCAGACCATAAGGCTCAATGTCCAGCTCTGGGTGATACAACACTGGCATCGCGTGCAGTGGGTCAATGTCGGCGATCAGGTGACCACGCACGCGATAAGCATTGATAAGCTCCATGACCCGGGCTTCTTTGATCGTCTGCTCGCGAGCTCGATCATCTGCGAGGAAGAACGGGTTGCGGTCTAAATTCCAGCGCAGCGGGGGAATGGCAATTCCGAGATCGGCAAAGATGTCTTCGTAGAAACTGTGTTGGCCGGTAACCAGTTCATGGATCCGGGCCAGAAAAGCCCCGGATTCCGCACCCTGAATGATCCGGTGATCGTAAGTGCTGCTGATGGTTACGGCTTTGCTGATGCCGAGTTGAGACAGGGCTTCCGGCGCCAGAGCTTGATACTCCGCCGGATATTCGATGGCCCCGGTTGCGATGATCACCGACTGTCCCGCCATCAGGCGTGGAATTGAAGCGACGGTGCCAATGGTTCCGGGGTTTGTTAGCGAGATTGTGGTGCCCTGGAAATCTGGAATCTGAAGTTTGCCTTCGCGTGCGCGCTTAACTACATCATCGTAAGCCGTGAGGAATTCAGAGAAACGGAGTTTGTTTGCCTTCTTTATATTGGGCACCAGTAAGGATCGGGTTCCGTCTTTCCGCTCCAGATCGATAGCGACGCCGAGGTTTACATCTTCTCGTTTTATTCTACTCGGAGTTTCATCAACTACCTCATAACCGTCATTCAATTGTGGAAACTCGTCGAGCGCGCGCAGTAGTGCCCAGGCCAGAAGGTGTGTGTACGATGCCTTACCTCGGTTGTTCTCTGCCAGGTACTTGTTGATGATGCGCCGGTTTTCGTCGAGCAGC
The DNA here is from genome assembly GCA_035283645.1 of Pyrinomonadaceae bacterium. Classification (GTDB taxonomy): domain Bacteria; phylum Acidobacteriota; class Blastocatellia; order Pyrinomonadales; family Pyrinomonadaceae; genus PSRF01. The sequence continues at coordinate 828 of DATETN010000108.1, read as the reverse complement.
TTGACCGGAATGCGCCTTTGGGACGTGGCGGTCGGGACAGAAAGGCTCGTCTCCATGTTCTCGACGATCTTCAGAGACGCGCCGCGGATGGGAGAGGCCGCGAGGTCTGTCTTTACTTCAGGCTTTGGTGGTGAAGGCTCAGCGGCTGTGGGCTGGGTCTGCCGCTGTGCCGCTGCTGCTGCGGCCGGCTCGGGTGCGGTGCTCGTAGTTTCTGCTGGCGCCGCACTTCCGTTGTCGGATTCCGCTGCGCCGCCGTCGCCGAGTAACTCGGTGAAGTACGAGCGCCAGGACTCATCGACGAGTTCGGGGTTACTGCGGAAGCGGCTCAGCAGACCTTCGACATAGGTCGCGTTGGGGCCAAAATCTTCAGCAATGACTTCCGATAAATAGGTTGCGACTTCCGGACTCAAACTTTGTTCACCTTCTTAGTTTTGGGCAGGGTCACCCATATGAATTTATGACTTTCAGCTCGGCTATTCGATTGTTTCTAGTGTCAATAGACTACCATCTTTGCACTGTTCGATAAACTTGAGTCGCGCCGAGCACTCGTGCTTCGGTTATTCTCCCCAACTGAATCCGGTACGGAAATCTGCTTAACATGGGATACACTTGTGTGCGATCCATGGCATTAACTCACACGGCATAAGTTTCACCCTAAGTACGAGTATTCCGTCGCGACAAACTAAAGTTCGTCGGACATATATGTGGAGGGCGATTGGAAGAGACTCTCGATACGCGGACACGCTTGAGGACAATTGTAGTTTTCTCGTTGTTGTTTGCGATCTTTGCTGCCGTTATCGTCCTCGCGTATTTTTCAACCTTTAAGCG
>DATETN010000107.1:0-66126 GCA_035283645.1 Pyrinomonadaceae bacterium | reverse complement strand
CGACACTTGCTGGAAGATGATACTCCTCGCTATTTGAAGTCGCAGCACGACAACAAAAAGCACGAGCAAATGTATTAAGGATCTCGTGAGCGAGTTCAATGATTTCTTCATTCGGGCTTCTCCATGTCGGGAGGCATTTTCTCAGTGGGAGTTGCCTCCTTGCGTGGGCAATGGATGATGCGGCTCGAATCGCTTCGATTGCCGGATGGCTCGAGGTCGACGTAACCGAACTGTACCGGGTTGCGATTCAGAAGTCGGTGCCGAGGATGGGGCAGTTTACTCTGATTCCACTGGCCGTCAATGTTTTATTTGTGCCGAGTGTGAATGGGTTTGGCGTTTGAGAAATCGTAGAAGGCGAGATCGACATTGACCAACATTTTCGTAAGGAGAATTATCTGTCCGGTGTGCATGGAGAAGTGTTCAGTAACGTGGAAGATTGCCTCAAGCGCAGTGACTTCTGTTCCCTGTATCGAATGCACCTCAAGTAACCTGTCGCTATCAAAGTCGCTCAAAACTATATCGACATCTTTAAGCGTCGTGCGTAACCGGTGCATCAGATCACCGCGCCCGATGATGTCTCGCTGATCAAATTCTTGCTGCCTGACTCGAGCGTCGGCCGCCCCACCTAACCCACTGACAATCCACTGACGTGCATTACCAGAGAGGTGCAACAACAGATTGCCGACGCTGTTCGATTCTTCGTTCGGTCGCCACCAGATCTGCTCGTGATTCAGTTGTTCAAGACAGCGCTCAAGTTTCGGCAGGTAGTCGGTGCATAAGAAACTTCGCGCCAGCTCTACAAAGCACCGGCGAGCATCCTTAACATCCTTGACGGGGGAGCTATCCACAGTAATTAAGATTCCTCGTCCAGCTCACGTTCCGGTCGGCGTTTATGCTTAGCCTTGCGACCGGCTGGGCGGGCCTTCTCCTTGGGCTTTGACTCACTCATGGGGTGTCCCGGCGGAGCCAGAGGTTTACGGATACTTTCGAACACCGGTCGCTCGCGACGTGCCGGCCGCGCTCCGGATCTCTTCTGAGCCATCTTTTGCTACTCGGTTTGAACGAAAAATTGTCACTGGAATGCTATCTCTCGAAAGAAAGGAGTGTCAACAGATAGCCAAAAACGATCCACTAAACACACGAAATCCGCGAAACAGGAAACATGTGTTTCGCATAATTTCGTGTGGTTTCGTGGATCGATTCTGGGAAAGAAGAACTAGGCCTCGCTCGGCCGCGGATTCTTGGACAATAGGGTACTAATCGCGTTTACCGTTTCATTGCGCCGCTTTTGCTGCAGCTCATTGACCCAATTGGTGACGGTCTGAACCATATCGCGCGCTGTTTGGCGCGTGGAGACTGCCTTTTCGACAGGCTTCTGTTGCCGCTTCAAATCGTCCTTCTTAATGATTTTTATAACTTTCTTCTGAGACATAGTTCTTAACCTTAGACTTTTCCTGCGAACCAGGCTTTTGCTTGTAAAACGTTTTTCTGTCCTGCGTGTTCCGTATTTCTTCTTGGAACGGGGGTGCGCTGGAGAGCTTGCAACCACAGGGCCATTCACGTTCAGTCAGGGCTCTCTGGCTACTAACGCGTATTTGGCGTGACTTTTTGATGCAAGAAAACAGATTTTTTCTGCCTGAGGGATTGAAAAACGTACGGTTGCTGGTCTCTCTTCCGACCGTTTTCACATCACAGTCGAGAGTTCTTCCCCATTTTCGAGCCTTTTTCGCTCCATGTCCAGCTTCCAGATCTGTTTCTGCGCCTTGTAAACCATCAAACAAAGCCCGACTAACGCACCGGCATTTACGTACTTTAGACCGCTAATCATGTATCTGGTTCCATAAAGGACCAGGAGCGTGTTGATGACGATTAGCGCCAAACGGAATTCGGTTGGACCGAACTTCAGGTAACTAATCTTAAGCCGGTCCGTGGCTGAGAACGCCAGGAAGGTGCTGAAATCATATGCACCGAAAATCGCCAACATGAAAAGCAGTTGATACCGAGAGCGTTCTGGCAGGATAAAGGCGTAACCTATGATTACCGAGCAAAGGAAGAAGTAGTCGAGCAGGTGATCCATGTAATACCCCCACCGGACCAGGCCCGAATTTCGATACTTCCCCACCTTCCCGTCATAGTGATCGGTTAGGTACTGAAGAAAGATCATTAGGGAGACCAGCCAAAGCCACTTTAGATTGCCAGCGGCAAAGTAGCTGAATAGCAGTATCAATAGGGACCAAGCCAGCGTCAGCATGGTTAGATGCTGTGTCTGCAACCATGACGGAATTCTAGGGACGACCTTGCGCGCTAAACGGCGTTCAAGAGGAGTCAAAAAGGAAGTGTTGATTTTGCTCGCGCCTGCGAAAATTTCGTTCTGCATAGATGTCAAATGAGAGCAGTTTTGGAGTGCGCAAGCTGCAAGACATAAGCCACTCCGTTACCTTGGTTGTTGCTCACCTCGGTCACTCATAATCCAACTAGAAACAGCCTGAAAACTCACTTCCGAGTTACGTTGGAGAGATCTTCCCTTTGGAAAGTCGAATAGGTCTCCGGTCGAACTGGCTTTCACCTGAAGGAATTTTCTTTCGGCGAGATTAACCAATATCGAATTCCTCGTGGATCGCTCTTCCCTTACAACGAGGGCGACACAGCAACGCACGAGATTGGTCACTGGCTGGGCCTCTATCACAACGGATGATCCGTGCATGTTCGAGCTTACCGCAGGCCAGTCGGCTCGGATGGATGGCATGTACGCGCAGTATCGCCAGCCGTAGCAGATGTTGACGAGACTTTCCTTCGATAACGGCTTGTCGCTAACAATCAGATAAAAACGACGGTCTGAGAGCTGGGAATCTCAAAACGCCGGCGGCAGCGCATGTTCTTGCAGACCAGGATGTCATCGATTCGCACCATGTAATCGCGCGATTTTTGATATCGTATGCGGTCCTGCTCATTCGCTCCCCGTGGCGGCTGCGGTTTTTTTGTTCTCTTTAACCACCGCACCTCATATTCCTGGCGCTCGCGGCAGTGGGGACAGCTATAGGTTGCTTTTTTTGCTTCCTGTTTCTCGTTGAAGAAATCCTGTTCGTTCATGGGTGTTATTTTGCCACACAGCGCCGGGCAATCTGCAGTTAAGCGCAGCTAAGTTCGTTCGCACAGCTCTCGCAGGTAACGGAAACTATAGATTCCTGTGTCGTGTCCGTCACTCCAGCGAAAGTTGATAGCGTATCGACCGACGAGGCTCAGATCAAGAATCTGCAATTCGTCCGAAATGGTCTCCTCCCGGAGCATGCGTTGACCAGTCCATTCGTTCACACACTGAGCACAAGGACAAGCCCGCCGCAGATCCGCAGCGTTGTATTCACACACTCGTTCGTCAGCCCAGGTGATGCGCAACCCGTCATCGCCTTCCTGTTTAATCTCCCGCGGTTCGATTGTGTTCACCATAACGAGATAGGATCAACAAAATGACAGGATAGTGTTTAGAGGTTGGCTTGCGACGATTGATATTCGATCAACAGCATCCTGTTCATCCTGGCCAACTACTTATTGTTTGCAACGGCCTCTGCGACCGCGGCACTCTTGATCTGGAAATGTGATGCATCCCACACCACCTGCCCGTTCCGCAACAGGATCACCTGAGGTGACTCGTGTTTCACACCCGTCCTCCTCTCGATCTCGCGAGAAAGGTCACGCGCACGTTGCACCTCGACCAAGGCCACTTCGCCCTCGAAGCTCAACATCTCACGGTAAGCTGCGGCGCTTGCCGGACAAGTTGTACTGTGTTTGAAGATCACTACCGCTCTGTTTCGGGATTGCTCCTTCAACGTCTCAAACGCTCCCGGGTCCGTCACCCTCACGAACTGATTTTCCATTCTTCACCCTTGTTGGCCTTATATTTCACCGGCGCGAATTCTAGCTTACGCGCCTGAATCCTCTCAATTCAGTTTACCGCAGAACTGCTCAGGTCTTCATCCCAGTGGTCGTTGCTGAAGATCTGGTAAGTTTTTTGATCTGGTACTCGCCCCCACGCGCTTGACCGGTTATTCAACTTTCTCTAGTGTGGCAGCGCTACCCGAGAAGCACGGCAAAGACTGGATTCACTCACAATCCGGTTTAGCCGAGATCGGAATCTCCCGCTTCCTCACAGTAGCAAGTCCAAAACTTCTCTACCTCAACCAAAGGAGAAACTATGCCTCATCACAGAGCCACATTAAAGACCTTCCCACCAACCTTGTTCGCATTTGCGATCGTCGCTTTGCTGCTTCTTTGTCCGTCAATGACCCAGGCAGATGAGATCGCCGTTTGGAACTTCAACGATTCAGATTTTGACGTTGATCATGGCGCCGGCACGCTAACAACCAATTTCACCCCAGCAAACCTGTTATTCACCCTGGCTGGAACAACGATTAACGGAAGACAGGGAGACCCTGCGGGGCAATCGCTAACACTGCAAGGCGGAACCTCAAACATCAACAATGGCCGCTATCTAAACTTCGCGGTCAGCACCGTCGGGCACAACAACATAGTCATCAGCTTTGCGATTCAAACAACCAGCACCGGGTTCTTCGATAACCAGTTTCAGTACAGCCTTGATGGGATCAACTTTCAAAACTTTGGCGCGACGATTGTTCCGCCCGTCGGATTTGCTTTATTTTCGTTTGATTTGAGCAGTGTCGCCGGGCTGAATAACAACCCTGACGCCGCCTTTCGAATCGTTTTCGACGGTTCGACGACATCAATCGGAAACAATCGGATCGACAACTTCGTCGTCGAGGGCGATGCCGAGAGCGCTGCTGCTGTTCCGGAGCCGGCATCGCTTCTTTTGCTAGGTTTAGGATTGAGTGGAGTTGCAGCACGACTCAGGCACAGGATGAAGCGCACTCAATAAGCGGAGAAGCGGGCCGCGGATTAACGCGGATGAAGAGGATCTGAGGAAGAGGGAAATTGGCAACGGATTAACACAGATTAGAGAGGATCTAAGACAGCATTGAGCGTTAAGCGTCTTGAATTTGTTGCTTCTCTTGTTACTCTCTTTCTTCAGATCCTGTTCATCCGGGCTAATCCGCGGCCGTTGTTCGTTGCGCCGGTGCGGGCGGGGACGCCCGCGTTCCCAAACGCCGCGTTCCCAAACGCCGCGTTCCGGTTAGCGCCAGTCGCCGATCATGACAAACGGCGCCCAGTAAAAAGGAGCGCTGTATTTCTTCCCGGCGATCATTGCTAGCTGTGCCTCGCGCATCGCAGCTGTCGGCGAAACTGGCGTCCCTGTGCCAAGCAGTCGTTTGTAAAAATCGGTCATCAGATCCGCTGTGGACTTGTCAGCCACAGACCAGAGGCTAACTCCGACGGTCGGTGCTCCAGCGTACATGAAGGCCCGCGTGAGCCCCATCACCCCTTCGCCCCGCTTCTCCTTGCCAAGCCCGGTCTCACAGGCTGAAAGCATCACGAGCGGCGAGCCCAAACGCAAGTTGAAGACTTCGTCCGTGCGCAGGAAGCCGTCTTCCGTCTTGTTGCCTACAAGCGTCAACACCAAACCCGTGAACTGAGGCCGCTCAGCATTCAACAACCCGTGCGTGGCAATGTGAAGAACCCGGTATTTGGTTACGTCCCTCGTCTCCAGGTTCTCTTCACTTGCCTGCAAATCCAACCACGCTTCCGCTTGACCACCGGACGTCTTGGCTAACGCGGAAATCTGTTCCGCCTCGGTGCGAGTGCCCATAAGACGGGCAAGCGGTAGTCCCTCCATCTTCGCGTTTTGTGCTGTGGCGACAGCGCCTTGCCCCGTGACGTCGCTTAGCGCGCTCTCAATTCCCAAGCCGCGCGTTTCACCCACGGGCGCTGCCGTCGTGCCCTGCGCACGTGCGTCGTTCGAGTTGAAGACCGGGTCGGCAATCAAGAGTACTGACTTGCCTTGCGGCTTGCCCCCCTGTTGACGGATCGCACCGATCACTGATGCTGATGGTGCATAGACGATTTCGTTCGTCTTCACCAGGTAAGGAATAGCGCTGTAGTCAGCGGCTCCTGCGGTTGCTACGAGCGCTTCGAAGGGAACGTAGTTTAGCGCTCCATCAGCCACTATTAACAACCGCTTCTGCCCAATCGCAGGGGCGACCGGCTCGATTACCACTTTGTAGAGGGCGTTGGCCGCTGCCACAAATGGTGCAGCATCCTCCGCTGCCCCGGCTACCCCTAAGCCTCGCGTTGGATCCGCCACCACATCGATTCCGACAATCCGACGCTGGAGTTTTGCTGGAATGAGTTGCGCCCTGAGGTCAGTCGCCAGTTTATCCAGAGTTGATTTTGGAGGCAGCTTAATCAGTCTAAGATCCGTATTGCTTACCACCCAGAGATAAGAAGCGTCGGTACCAACGCTGTACTCGAGCAAAACTGTTCCGCCGTCGAGGACCTTCTGTTGCACGTCCACAAGTGTCAGGGGTTGAGCCGAAGTCAAAGCAGCGTAACGCGGACTGGCAGTGCGGATCTGGTTCTCAATCTGATCGTATTCGACTTGCAGCTTCTCCAGCTCAGCGTCGAGCTCTGATGGCTTCTTTTTCGGAGCATCGGCAGATAAGACTAGCCCTGTCAACGCTTCTGCAATCTCTTGCTGTTGCTCCAAATTCTGCTGCTTTTGCTTTAATAAATCCGCCGGCACGCCTTCAGTGACTGCAGAATTCGTTTCGCTCAGCAGGTCTAGCAAGGAACGTGCGCGTCCCTGCTCCGCGATGCGCAAAGCCTCGGCGGCGTAATCGAGTCCCTTACCACTTAACGGTTCAGCCGACCCACCAGGTGCATTCAAGATCGCCATCTCGGCGAACGCACTTCCAGCTTCATCAAAGACGTCTTTGGTAGTGCTGAGAAAGGTTGTTCGAGACTCGTCCGCTCGCAGGCTGCCGGCCCGAAGCGTTTCAATCGTTTTCAGAGCGTCGCGGTAGTTTCCCAACGCCGTTTCCCGGGTTGAGTTGGCTTTCTTGGAGTCCTTTTCCTGGGCCGCCTGCAACCATAGGCTTCGCCCGAGTCCTCGCTGCACCGGCCACATCAAATCAAGTCTTTTATCGTCTTGAGCGCCCTTCACCGCCTCGGTGTAAAACTTGGAGGCATCCTTGAGTTTTCCCATTCGCAGCGCCACATCGCCCAGACTCGTTCGCGCGGCTGCGCGAAAGCGTCTGGTCTGGCCCGCCTTACCAATACCCGCCAGGCTGGCTCCGGCCCCTTCCAGAGCGTTTTGAAAGTGCCTGCGCGCTGGCTCAAGCTCGTTGTTGAAGTAGGCAATTCGTCCGGTGCCTAACTCATAGCTCGCGTAGACAATGCCGTTGCGGTATTCATCAAGCTCCTTTTTAATCTCCAGGGCACTAATGGCTGCCGTCGTGGGCACCTCAACCGATACTCTCCCTGTTGAAAGGCCGCCCACAATTCCGCCAAGACCGCCAAACCTTCGCGTCGCCTTTACCACTGCGCCTTCGGGTTTCTTAACGTCCATCTGCGCGTATGCCGTGCTCGCTTCAGAGAGCCGCCCCAAGCGAAAATTGACGTCGCCGATCTTAGCGAGCATCAGGTTCGCGTTGAACTTATCGTCAGCAATGTTTGCTTGGGCCAAGCGGCTGTCAGCGAGTGCGGCGGCGGCAGTCACCTGCTCCTGTTGCTTGTTCGCGCCGACAAAACCATCTAGAGCCTTCTTATAATGATCAAGTGCTACCTGATACTGACCCTGACGAAGATAGAGATCACCTAGTTCGTTATTAGCAGCCGCCATTCCACTGTAATTCTTGGCTGCCGTGTATTGCTGGAGTGCCGTTTGCAGCTTCCCCAGGGCTTGGTCAGCTTTGCCACTCTTCAACAATCGCCGACCTTCACGCAGGGCCGCTGAGGCCGAATCAGGTTGTTGCACAAATGCGGAAGGCGCAGCAGAAATAGAAACCGGCATTCCCCACATCAAGCTCAGGTGAATAATTAGAGCGAAGAATTTTTTTGAACTAGAACTCATGGCAAATCTCCTCCTTGAAAAACAAACGACGCGACCAATCGCCTACCTATTTATGCAGCAGCTCAAGTGTTGCAACGAGAATGTTCGCACTTGAACTTGCAGTCATCATCACCAGTGAGGGCTCGGGGTCATCTTTATTCAAGCCTATGCCCCGCGTGGTGGCCTCTTGTTCATTAGTGGTTTGGGCGGTTCCAAACTCTTTTGACTTGGCGGTCTGAGCTGGTGCAGTGGAATTCTTCTGTACTTCAGCCCAAAGCTCAGCTGCGGGTCGCAGAGGACATTTCGCACCGCCATCTTTGCAAAAGCCTATTAATTCGTCCTCCAGCGGAATGCCTGCCAACGGTTCGCGTGTAAACACGAAGTAGAGGCGTTCGGTACCGGGCTGAGCGTCAAACCTGAACCACCGCAGACGCTCTTCGGCTGCAACCCCGGACGGCACTTCCACCGGCACATGGGCCTGAATGTAATTACCGCCCTCATCGAGCTCTGGATCTGGGTAGATCATTACTGGAGCACCGTCGTCGGTAGTATTGAATACGTATAGAAATCCGTCAGCATTTGTTTCGAGCAGTAACCTCACTCGATCGTTCTGGCGAAACTCACGTGATGGATCGACGCGCAAGGAGAGACCGTTCGAGTCGCGCATATACAAGGTCAGTCCGATGCCCAACTTCTGTTCTCTAACACGCGGCTTCACCGGCTCCGTGGTGTTGCTTTTCTTTGTTTCTGAAGATCCTGGGCTGCCGGCATTCGGGGGCGGAATAGTGGTTTTGGGTCGTCGCCGAACGGCCCTGGCTGGTCTTCTGGCCGGCCTCTCGTTTGCTTTCGGGCGAGTGGTCATGAAAGCACCTCTCACATCTTCATCTTGAGCATCTGCCGAGTACGGCAGCACGGCAAAGGTCGTCACGCCGGCAACAGCCATCAGCAAAAAGACTTTCTTCATTTCGATCTCCTCAGCGTAAGTCGAGAGCCAAAAAAACTATTTATGTTCTATGCGAATCTGAAACACTGTCGGCTTTCCGTCCTCGTTTCCTCGCGGCACCTTTACGAGTACGTGAGGTTCAGTTGAGTTCTTATCGTTTACCTCAGATGTGATCTGCTTCGATTTGTACTGCGCAAGAAAATTTGCAAGCTCGACCTGTTCGGTAGTCGTAAGCACATTCCCAGCTTGGGCATTCAGAAACTTCGGCTCCATTACAGCAGCAGGTGAAAAGATTATTGTGTAATCCTCGGCCCCTGGCTTCTCGTCCAGCTGCATCCAGTTTTCGGGACCGGCAGGAAAACTAAACTCAATATCCTTCTTTACCTGATTGTTTTCAACACCGGAAACTTCTGCAGGTTTGGAGGTCAAGAAGGTAGTTGGTTGGTTCCCTTCTCCTGGACCGAGGATGTACAGATAACCATCCTCCGCTAATCGAAAATGAAACTTGAATTGTTGACCGGATGCCAGGGGCACGACGCCTGCAACTGGCACAGATTGACCATCGGAACGAGCAAGCTCCAACCAGTATCGTCCAATCTCTTTTACCGTTGTCGTAGCTGGTCTTCCGTTCGAACCTCCCCTGTCAGTCGTAGCCGCACCTTCTGAGCTTCCTTTGAACCAAATGTAGGCGAACACGCTTCCCACAACGAGCACGAGGAGAACCAGGATGACTGCGCCAGCCCCAGCAAAAACCAGTGAACCGCGCCGAGGCTGGGCGCTCGCTGCCTTCTGTTGTTGTGGCAGTGTTACGCTGGAAGGCAGGCCAGCGGATTCGTAAACAGTCGCAGCACTCTCATGAGAAGGCTTCACGTTGAACGGTGCGGGAGTCTCGACCGAAGGTGGCGTTGGAGTAGGCTCTCGCTCTTGTTGGAGCCAAGGAGCGATCGGTGGTGAGTCGACAGTAATGATTGTCGGCGCATCACCATCAGCCGCGGTTTGCTTTGCCTGAGGGATCTCATTCGTAGGGGCCGAGTGAGGCCCTGTTAATGGAATGTCTAAAACGGTTCGATCCTCTGTCGAAACAACTCCGGCTAGTGCCGACCGAAGTTCGGCGGCCAACTGTCCTGCAGTTTGTTGCCGGTCTGCACGATCTTTGGCCGTCGCTCTTGATACCGCGAGGCTGAACTCCGCAGATACATCCGGCTGAACTTTATGAAGTGGTTGTAGAGTCACGCTGACATGTTGCCGGCGCAGTTCCGAAAGCGTGGCACCGGAGCAAGGCCGATGCCCCGCAACTAACTCGTAAACGACTAAGCCCAAGCTATAGATGTCAGACCGGCCATCTATCTCTGAATTTCCATCGGATGGAATTTCACCCCATTGTTCGGGCGACATGTAGTAGGGTGTTCCAAGCACCTGACCAGCCATGGTTAGCGCGGTTGTGCCTGCGCTATCTGTACCAGCGATCTCGCGCATCTTAGCTATTCCGAGATCCAAAAGCTTGACTAGGCGTTCCCCGTTTTGCGCAGCCGTACCAATCATGATGTTCTCAGGCTTCAAGTCACGATGTACGACACCCATGGAATGAGCGGTGTTGAGCACGCTCATGATTGGATCCAGTACCTCAACTGCCTCGGCAGGTGTGAAGCGACCGCGACGCTTCAACTCAGCGTCGAGTGTGTGCCCCTCCACATACTCCATCACCATGTAGATTGTGCCGTCGTTCGCCGTGCGCAGATCGTAGACGGTGACGGCGTTGGGATGACGAAAGCGTCTCGCCGCCTGCCCCTCTCGGCGAAAGCGACGCAACCATTCGGCGTTGTTGCGGACCTCTGAAGGTAAAACCTTAATCGCCACGCGGTCACCCAGCAGGATGTGTCGCGCCCGATAAACGGCACCCATGCCCCCCTTGCCCAGCATCGATTCGATCTGGTATTGCCCGTCCAGGACCGTTCCAACGATCGACCCTAAGTCGTCCTCGAGGACTTCTCCGTCAACGGGGCAGAAACTAACGCTGTCTTCGTATTTAGCTTGGCAGACCGTGCAGTATTTCATCGGGCTGAAGGATTGACGTGAGCGTCCATCTGTTCAAAACGCAATGTGATAGATCGCAGGGGAATCGAACTATCCGTCAGGCCGGGTAGTCTAACACAACGAGTCCTGGGTAGCATGACGCCCCTCATCTATGGCTGTGGGCGGCCGGCGGGCAGTCTCTTCAGAACAGCTTAGGAGAGTTTAGACAGCCTTGCCGTCGTAAATCAGTTCCGCATAATCGCGGACCATGCGATCACTATTGAATTTTGGCACGAGCGTTTCAATGGCCCGTTTCATCATCGCAATCCACTTGCGGGGTAGACCGGAACTGTCTCGATCGTAGTAGGTAGGTATCACCTCTTCTTCGAGAACGCGGTAAAGCGATTGCGCATCAGCAGTATCCACGTCTATTAGCTTCGCTGATTCAACAGTTCCTCCCACTGCGAACCCATTTGTGCCATCGAAACCCTCGATCCACCAACCATCGAGGATGGAGAGGTTCAAGCCACCGTTCATACCCACCTTTTCTCCACTGGTTCCTGAAGCTTCCAGTGGCCGGCGCGGCACATTCAGCCAGACGTCGACTGATTGGACCAGTTGTCGCGCGATCTCCTGATCGTAGTCCTGGAGAAACACAGCCCGGTTGCGCACCGCCGGATCGTATTTCCATTGTGCCACTTGCTGCAGAATCTGTTTTGCTCCCTGATCCTGCGGATGGGCTTTGCCGGCGAAAACCAGCTGCACGGGTCGTCCAGGATCGTTGAGAATGCGAAGTAACCGCGCCGGGTCCTTCAACAAGAGACTCCAACGTTTATATCCTGCCACGCGACGTGCAAAGCCTATGGTCAGCACTTCGGGATCAAACATTGTTCGAGCCGCTTGCGTGTATTCCATGTTCTCACTGCGATCGATGCGTGCCTGAAAGGACCGCATTCTAATAAAAGCGACAAGCCGTTCCTTCAGTAATGAGTGTGCTTTCCACAGTTGTTCATCTGGAATCCTGGAGACCGACTCACTCCACCTTTGTGGGTTGTGCATTTCCTCTAGCCAATTTGGGCCGATGAATTCCTCGAACAGAGCACGCAAAAGGGGCGCTACCCATGTCGGTGTATGAACCCCGTTGGTGATATGAGTGATTGGCACCTCATCGACCGTGCGTTCTGGCCAAAGCTTTTGCCACAGTGCTCGCGACACCTCTCCGTGCTTGCGACTAACACCATTCGTCGATCGGCACATGCGAATCGCAAGCGGCGTCAGGCCGAATTTTTCTGTCGCATCTGCCGGATTCAAACTACCGAGGGCGATGAACTCTTCGTGCGTTAGTCCAAGTTCGCGTTCAAAACTGTCCCCAAAACAACGCGCTACAAGGCCTCTGTCGAACTCGTCGTTTCCGGCCGCAACCGGAGTATGAGTAGTGAAAACGCATAGTTCTCGCACCGTCGCCGCAGCCTCAACAAACTTCACACCCTTTTCCTGCACCAATTCGCGCGCAAGTTCCAGGGTCAGAAACGCGGAATGCCCTTCATTCAGGTGATAGACACTTGGCTGGATCTTGAGTCTTCGGAGTAAGCGCGTGCCACCGATCCCCAGCAACATTTCCTGGACAATGCGGGTCTCCCGATCACCACCATATAGATGCCCTGTAACCCACCGGTCGGTCTCATCGTTCTCCGTAATATTTGTGTCGAGCAGATACAAGGGCACGTGACCAACATCAGCCCGCCAGACCCTCGCGCGCACATTCCGCGACCTGATGGAGACCTCAATCAGGAGGGGCGAGCCATCACCATTGATAACCTCTCTTAGCGGCAGTTCGCCAGCATGTGTCTCGCCATAATGTTCTTCCTGCCAACCATCGCGGCGCAGGCGTTGACGAAAGTACCCGTAGGTGTAGAGGAGACCGACTGCGACTAACGGTAGTCGCAAGTCGCTGGCAGATTTCAGGTGATCGCCCGCCAGTATGCCCAGACCACCGGAGTAGAGTGGGAGGGAATTGTGCACGCCATACTCGGCGCAAAAATATGCGACTGGATGCTCTGGTGTGATCGTGGGATTCTTGTAGTACGTTTCAAACGGCGCTTCAGTGTTGCAGTACTCGTCGAATTGCCTCTCTACGCTTTTGACGCGCGCCAGGTAAACTGGATCGGTAGCCATCTGAGCTAACCGGTACTCGGACACACGCTTCAGCAACAATCGAGGATTGTGCTCAATCTCTTCCCAGAGTTCTGCATCTAACTCACGAAAAAGGCCGGGCCCATCAAGGGACCAGCTCCACCAGTAGTTCCAGGAAAGTCGTTCGAGCGCCTGCAACGGCGCGGGCAAATTCAGTTCCAGTAAATTCGACGTTAGTACTAAGTCTTTGGTTTCAATCATTCGGTGGTTTCTGGCTAAGCGTTCCGCCACAACTTACCGCACGTATCCGTTGTGGCACAAATGGGCCAGCTCCCGAAACGACCATTTTGCGTGAAAGCGCTGCGGTCAGTTGTCAGGGAGAAAATCTGCGTATTACTCACGCCCGGGTGAACCTATGGTTCGCAAGAAATGTTTCAAGGTCACCGTCCTTGAAGAAGACAAGGTGCACGCGATTAAACTTCTGTTCAAGCTGCAGAATCTCTTCGATGGTAGTTGAAGCGATTACGGCAGCCTCCTCACGGGGGTAACCGAATACTCCCGTCGAGATTGCCGGAAATGCGATCGACGAAAGTCCGTGCGCCGCTGCGAGCAAGAAAGAGTTACGGTAACAATTTGCAAGCAGTTCAGCTTCCTGACCATCATGAGAACCATATACGGGTCCCACAGTGTGAATCACGTGGCGAGCTGGCAGTTCCCCTGCAGACGTTAGCACCGCCTCACCCGGGGGCAATCCTTCCGGGTATCGATTGCGTCTGATTTCGCGACATTCTGCAAGGATGGTTGGCCCACCTGCGCGATGGATGGCGCCGTCGACGCCACCGCCGCCAAGTAGTGATGAGTTGGCGGCATTAACAATAGCGTCAACTTGTTCACGGGCAATATCGCTTATGAGTGCTGATACACGACCGCCGAGAAAACTCAAAGAGTGACTGTGGCTCATCTCAAACGCTATTCGCCGTCTTCGCTTCGTGGTTCCACCTTGATCTCTTCAAACATGTCTTGACGGCGTAAGGCCTCTGCGACACCTTTAGCTTTGTGTTCTGTTAGTGGGTGCTCCGGGTCGGTGCTGGCGATCAAAAAAATGCGCTCATCGAGCATGACCACACCGAGCGAGCCCAGGGTGACACCGGCCGTGATCTGAATCTCATACATGTTGTGTATACGAAAACGGCCGGTCTGCTCGACCCAATCCTCAATGAATGGGTCACGCAGCGCATGTTCTGCTTCCGATTCTGAAAGGTAAGCGCCCTCGACTATTAAACAGAATTCGCGCACTCTAACCCTCAGAAGGATCCGCAGCACCGCCCCGCTGGTGTTTTCGCATTCTCATACGTCCCAAGCGATGAGTTTTGTGAAGACGGCCACTTTACCACCCCGGCATCTCACCGCCAAGAAAATCTTGGCGGTGTAGGGGTTGTTCTTGGTGGAAGTTTGTAACGCACAAGTGGACGATCGTTTTTGGCGTCTCAGGCTCTTACGTCGAGATGAAGATGCCACCGGCTTGCCCGGTGGTCCTTGAGGCTCGCTGCTACAAACAAGCCACCGTAACACAGAAAATGACGTTCGCTGCTAAAGCGGAGCTGGAATCTCTCGTTCATCGCGGCCCTGTTTTGTAGCAACGAACATGACACTCCACCGGGCAAGCCGGTGGTATCTCTCATCTGTCCCGGCGCGTTTTGTAGCAACGAACATGACACTCCACCGGGCAAGCCGGTGGTTCTCTCATCTGTCCCGGCCCTGTTTTGTAGCAACGAACATGACACCCCACCGGGCAAGCCGGTGGTCTCTCTCATCTGTCCCGGCGCGTTTTGTAGCAACGAACATGACACTCCACCGGGCAAGCCGGTGGTTTCTCTCATCTGTCGCGGCGCGTTTTGTAGCAACGAGCATGACACTCCACCGGGCCAGCCGGTGGTCTCTCTATAACAAGCCGTGAGGCTGGGGCGTCACAAAAATCAGGTAGCTCTCCTTTTTCGCCAGTTATTCAAAGGACCAAAAGCAGCGGCGGCACGGGCTTGGCGCCCTTGCCGCCGCACTCCATATGTTGATGTTTAGCGCTACCTTAGTAGGCCCGGGCGTACTGATCGTTCAGCATCTGACGAAGACGTCTGAAGTGTGAATCGAAACTCACGAATCCAGTCGTTCCCTGGAAGAATGCCTTCCCTCCAGTCTCATTCGCTAAACGATTTAGTGAGCTCTGCCCATAGCTCGCTGCCAACCGGCTACGGCTCGAGAACGTCACCGACGGCGCATAGAATGTGTAGATCGCAACGTCGCGCTTATCTGCTTCACTGATTGCCCGACGAAGATCCAGAGTATTTCCGGCAGTCGTTGCATCGAAACCTCTCGAGGTATCCAAACCATCGGAAATCAACAGCACCGCTTTCGGGCCCTGCACGTTGTCAAAGTGGCGGAGTGCCTCAATCACTTCCACATACGGATTGAAAGCAGAAGCCCCTGAACTGGACCGAAGGATCCGCAACGATTTTGCCGCCTTCTCGAGATCCGTAGTAAACGGTTGCCGCACCTGAAGTGAACACGACGTGATGTACCCAATCATCACACGAGAGCCCGCCGGTAGCGACCGAATAAACTCTTTCGTGGTCTTCAGCTCATTATCAACCTGCGAAACCAGATCGTCTTGAATCAGAATAGCGAGATTCACCGGCGCCAACACACGCCCGCTTCGCTGCTCTTCTTCGTTGGCTCTCTTTTCCGGCGCAGCAATCGCTGCAGTACCGAGCGCAAGCACGAGCACCAGACCGGTAAACATCGACAAAAGCTTTCGGTAAAACATGCCCTCTTTCACCCTTCATCCTTTCCCAAAAACATCTTGTTAACCCCTGATTTGTTCGCTTGCTCTGATGCCAAAAGACTGGAAATAGATGGCCGGAACGGCTGCTTTAAAAAGGCCACCGGGGAGTGTTTAACGCCGCTCAAAAGACGCTCGTCTCCGACCCGCCCGATTGGTTTGGGCCCCGGGCTCCGAACACTGCGCTCACTTGCCAGACCCCGTCTGCTCGGATAAATTACTAGCCAAAATCCGGAACACATCCTACCCGAGCCTGTGAGCTTTCGAACCGACTGGGATGGGTATCCTTCGCCAAATTCGCATGCCTGAAAGGAATTGTTATGAAACCCTACTCGACTGAGTTTATCCGAAACCTTGCTGTCATTGGACATGGCGACGCAGGGAAGACGCAACTCATTAGCTCGCTTCTCTACGTCGCCGGAGCCACACCGCGCTGGGGAAAGGTTGACGAAGGAACCACAGTCACCGATCACGAAGACGATTCCATTGCACGCAAGATCACTCTTAACACCGCACTGGCCCACCTCGAACATCGCGATACAAAGATCAATTTCATAGACACTCCCGGATATGCAGCCTTCGTATCTCACGCTCGACCGGCGTTGCGGGTGGCCGACTGCGCCATGGTGGTCGTCGATGGAGTTAAAGGTGTTGAAGTGCAGACCGAAAAGACCTGGGCCTATGCGAATGAGTTTATGGTGCCCCGGTTGATGGTCATCACAAAGCTGGATAAAGAACACTCTGACTTTGGCGCCGCGTTGGAAAGTGCGCAGTCCACCTTTAGCCGTGCAATCATTCCGTTTACGTTGCCAATTGGAAAAGAAAGAAACTTTCGTGGCGTAGTCGATGTCGTTCACATGAAGGCGTACGAGCTTGGAGCCGATGGCCAGGCAAAAGAGATCGACATACCCAGCGAAGGCAGGGACATTGTCGACAAGACGCGAGAACGTCTCGTCGAGTTGGTTGCCGAGTCTGATGACGCTCTAATGGAAAAGTACTTCGAGCAAGGTACGCTCGACGAAGCCGATATTCTACCCAACATCAACAGGGCCATTGCTCAAAGCAAGCTGTGCCCGGTTTTCGCCGCATCCTCAATCACGCAGGTTGGGCTCCGAGCTTTACTTAATGCGCTGGTGGACTACGCCCCTGACCCGGCCCACCACGAGGCAGAATACGGCCGGCCCGTAGATGCGCCAGTTGATGCAGAGAAGATCGCTCGTCGATATAGCGATAGCGAACCATTCTCCTCCTACTGTTTTCGGACCATCGCTGACCCGTTTGCCGGACGTATCAACGTCATGAAAATAATCAGCGGCAAACTACAGACCGATGCGACGGTGTTTAATTCGACTCGCGGTACGATGGAACGGCTGGGCGCTTTGCATAGCATCCAGGGAAAGCAACTCGACAAGATTTCTGAGACCCACGCCGGAGACATTATCGCGTGCGTGAAACTCAAGGAGACTCAGACCGGCGACACGCTCTGTGACAAGCAGTCTCCAATCGTCTACGACCCCGTTGAATACCCGGAAGCTGCTATTGCGTTTGCGATTGAGCCGAAGTCCAGACAGGACGAAGAGAAGATCAGCGTCGCTTTGCATAAGATCCTGGAGGAGGATCAGGCACTACATTTCACTCGCGACGCACAAACAAAGGAGTTTCTTCTCTCAGGCTCCGGTCAATTGCACGTTGAGACAGTAGTCGAGAAGTTGAAGAAGCGATACACGGTAGAAGTGACGCTGCATCCGCCCAAGGTGCCCTACAAAGAGACAATCACACAGCGAGCGGAAGTGCAGGGTCGACACAAGAAACAGACCGGCGGCCGAGGTCAGTTTGGAGACTGCAAGTGTGTGTTCGAACCACTACCACGAGGTGAGGGGTTTGTTTTTGAAGACAAGATCTTTGGTGGAGCAGTTCCGCAGCAATTCCGACCTGCGATCGAGAAAGGGATCATCGAGGCTGCGAATTCAGGCGCCATCGCTGGTTACCCGCTGGTCGATTTCAAGGTGCAGTTGATCGACGGGTCATATCACACCGTTGATTCTGACGAACATTCGTTCCGGGCGGCTGGACGCAAAGCCTTTCGTGCGGCAATGGAAAAGGTCAAGCCGGCACTATTGGAACCTGTGATGGACGTCGAAGTCGTTGCGCCACAGGAATACAGTGGCGACATTATGGGTGACCTGAACTCACGTCGTGGTCGGGTCCAGGGAATGGAGAGTCGCGGCAGCCAACAAGTGATCAAGGCCCAAGTGCCTATGGCTGAAATGCTGAATTATCAGTCGACTTTGAATTCGATTACCGCCGCGCGCGGCTCATTCCATATGCAGTTTTCGCGCTACGATCCGGTACCGGGCCAACTGGCACAAAAGATCGTTGAGCAGGCGCGAGCCGAAGGCAGGATTAAGGGGGGCGAGGAGGAAGATTAGGGTTTACGCACTGGGGATATAGATCTGTTCTTCTACTCCAGCTAACCGAACTGATTTAGAAACAAATCCACGAACTCACTCAAAGCTTTTCATGGCGCTGCGAGTGGATTCGTGGATCACTTTTGTTTAAGGGTCATCTTTTGCTTATTCTGGACCGCCCGGTTTCCTCATGCGCATCCGGATTGGTTCCGGACCGGTTGGCGCTTCTTTCACGGTGTAGTCCCCGGGGACTTCAAAGAGCGTTTGCGAGGGCTCGCTGCGGTCGATGTTTGTCAACCGGTAACTGTTCTCTCCAAACCTTGGATCGCTATGCTTCGACATCACGATCACCTGCAACTCGGGTGAGTACCAGCGTTCGCTGACAATCTCAATCGCGCGTTCGTTGCCAATTTCACCCGGAGGAATAGTAACAATGGTGCGTGAACCTTCAGCTTCAACACCCTCGATGTTCTGCCTGCCGAGAGACTCTGTGCGAGCGTTATGGCTGCGAGGCGCCGTGATACCAATCGCCAGCCCTGTTTCCGTGGCACGTTTGTGCATCATTACTTCGGGGTGTATCTCAATCCGCTCAACATGGGCGCCGGCGTGTGGGCCCTCGATCTTGCCACCTTCGACACTCGGTGTTCGCTGTTGGATCTTAAAGCGCATCGGAGGCATCTTCCGCGCCACTCGCTCGCGCGGATCAAGCGTGTAGCTGGTTCCGGCAACTGGATCGCTGATGAAGATTGTCTGGTGCCCTTCGGCATTGGCAAATGGTCCGATTGCTCTCAAGGTTTGTTCGCGTCGAACACGACCCTCGCTGTCACGATAGACCGCAGCTGTAGACCGATTGACAATGCGATTACCGTCACTGAGGGTATTGACACTTTCGGTCACCGCCTGAGCCGAATACGGCGCACCCTTCACCAGTTTTCCGCCAAAACTCATTTCAGTGGCGAGGAAAACGAAATCTCCCGGTGATCCTGGAGCCATTGGCCCCGGCGGCCCCTGGAGATGACGTTCGAACATTATTCGATCGTGCGGCGGGGGCGCGACCTCATCACCTTGCAACGATCGCTCGCGTTCGATGAGGACGCGATTAATCGGAGGCTGCTTATCCTGTGCTAGCGCTGAGATTGCTACGATAGCGGCCGCTAAAGCGATCCCCAGAAAGATTACGAATTGTTTTCTCATTTTTCCTTCCTCTTCCTATCCGGGCATTGCCCGTCCCTATTGCACAAAGCGAATTGCGCGCGCCAGACCATCCACTCCGACCAACACATCTGCCTTTACCCGTTCATCGAACCGGTCCATGTTTACCGGCAGGCCAAACCGAGCCATGGCTGAGCGCGGCATCTCAATCCTTACCAACTGACCACCGTCCTGCACACTCGCAGGGTTCGCGTAACCAATGGGAATGAATTCCGTTGTGATCTCGTCATCACCCCGGTTTGCAGCGACCGTTTCGCGGCTGTTCACCGCAGTCGGTCGTGGCTTCCTTACACGCTTCCGGTTCTGTTTTGGTTTGATAGTCACTCCCACTTCAGGAGCTGATGCCATGGTTTCTTCAATGGCTGGAGCAAGTTCGGGAGGTCTGTCCAAAGCTATGGCTGGTGCATCGACAACAGGCGTTTTGCCTGCAGACGTCTGGCTGGGAGTAATAAACAAACTCGAGCGAGACGCGGCCAAACTCACGAAAGCCAATATCATGGCGGCAGCGATGGCCGACCACCAGTAACGACTCTTTGCTTGGGGCGTTGCGACCGACACTCCCTGTTTCTGAAAATCATTGAGAAGGCTTGCTTCAAGTGTGCTCGAAGCCGATTGAGCCCGAACCGCTGCTGAATACTCACGCAATTTTCGCGTCAGTTCTCGTTCGTCATCTAATCGGCGCGCACAGCTCGTGCAAGAGGCACTGTGCGCTGTCGCTTGTTCCCGAACAGTCGCTTCCATCATCTGTTCCCGCACTAAGTCGTTCACCATGTTTTCAAACAGTTGGCAGTTCATGCGAAACACCTCGCAGTCTGTGCGCCTTCAGGCGAACTCGTTCGGGCTGGCCGCAACTTTTCGATCAGCAGCAACCTTGCGCGATGTAGACGCGAGCCCACAGTACCGATTGCACAACCGAGCACTTCCGCGGTTTCGGCGTAACTCATCTCTTCCAATTCACAGAGAACCACCACTTCTCTATATCGCTCGGGCAAACTCAATACTGCTTTCCTAACTTGTTCCACCGTTTCGTTGCGCGAAAGTTGTTCCAAAAGCCCCTCAGTTCGTTCCTCGACCTCCAACTCCTGCTCGTCATCGGTGCAGAGAGGGGCATAAAAGCGCTCCCGTTCCAAACGTCTCAGCAGGTGGTTCCGGGCGATCCCAAAAAGAAACGCATTCAAGGATCCCCGTGCCGGCTCATATCGATGCGACTCGCGAATCAAGACCAGAAACACCTCTTGCGTGATGTCCTCCGCATGGGCCCGAGAGCCGCACATCTGCAGGGCAAAGCGGAATATTCCCTGTTGTCTTCGCCGATATAGGATTGCGAAGGCGGACTGGTCGCCGTTCTGGAGCAAACGGAGCAACTCGTCATCCGAAAGGTTTTCCTGGGATTTGTTCACAAGCATTCCGCGGTCGTCAGTGTTAATTCGCGGGAGGGTGAGTAAAAGTTCCATTATTCAGGACGATCCACGAATGACGGAAATAAGCGAATTACTGATGGTCACTCTTCGCCAAACAGGCGCTGAAATTCCGGACTGCGACGGCGGAGTTCCAACCAATTGTCGAACAGTCCAGGATCCTGGATCCAGATGGTTATCCATTGCGCTAACTCCTTTGCGACCCGGCGCTCATACGGATCGACGATTGGACTGCGCGCACGCACCTCAGCATGCTTCTTAAAGGTGGCAGCGAGCTCTGAGACGAGCTGCTCATCAACACCTCCGTCTGCGTTCGCACGCCTGCGGTATGCCACCATTCCTTGAATAGTGGCAAGGGCTTCCGAAATCCGTACACATCCAAACTGCACGTCCAGATTTGCAAGCCGCTTTTCGCGCCACTCGGAATCGAACATAAGAACCTCGGGGTGACGCAGTGCCGCACCTTCATCAGCAAGCGTTCGAGCGATGGAGGCTGGACTCTCCATCCCGCCATTTCCAAACCGCTCCGTCAACACCTCCTGAATAATCAGCAGCTCACTTGCTCCCACCGATTCACAGTCCAGAGATTCCCAAACCTC
The DNA here is from genome assembly GCA_035283645.1 of Pyrinomonadaceae bacterium. Lineage (GTDB taxonomy): Bacteria > Acidobacteriota > Blastocatellia > Pyrinomonadales > Pyrinomonadaceae > PSRF01. The sequence continues at coordinate 44,610 of DATETN010000107.1, read as the reverse complement.
GATCAAAAGTTCGCGTTTGGTTTGAGCCTGCCAAGTCCTGTCACTCATTGGATAACCGACCGGCCAGTAAAGCGTTGCCACCGGGATTTATCGCGTGACCGCTCCACTTTACCCGCCAATTCCTGTTAGATTACTGGTGATTCTCTCATGACCAGCCAGAACTCTCTAAAGCCTGATGCACTGCTGGGCCACGCAGGTGAACTTTTTCTTTCTAAGCCATTTCGCCCGCACCCTCTGTTTACGACCGGTCACGCGCAAACTCTGGCGGCATATGCGTGGCCGCGCAGACACCTTTATCGGGCTCATGATGAAGCCAGACTATTTCAGGTTGCACCAGAGGCCAAAGTGCTGGCGCACTGTCGCTGGCAGCCGGACCGTCAGCGCCACCCAACAGTTGTCCTTTGGCATGGAATCGAGGGCTCCAGTTCTTCGGTTTACATGTTGGCGATGGCAACAAAGGCATTCTCTGTGGGCTTCAACGTGATCCGAATGAACCTGCGCAACTGTGGCGGCACCGAGCATCTCACGCCGACCCTGTATCACGGCGGAATGACCGAGGACCTGCGGACCGTAGTCGAGGAGCTTATTAGTGAAGATAGACTCAAGGGTTTGGTTCTGGTTGGGTTCTCGCTGAGTGGGAACATGGTGCTCAAACTTGCGGGTGAGTTTGGTCAAGATGCGCCTGAGGAGGTCAAGGCCATTGTCGCAGTTTCACCATCCGTGGATCTAAGCGCCAGCGCGGACGCAATCTGCCTGCGTTCGAACTGGCTCTACCATCGGGATTTCGTTCGGCGATTGCGCGCCCGAATTCGACTGAAAGCGAAGATGTATCCAGGCCTCTACGATACGAACAAACTCGAGTTAGTACGAACGATAAGGGAATTCGATGATCACTACACAGCAGTCGCTTCTGGCTTCAGCGGAGTGGACGATTATTACTTCCAGGCCAGTTCGATTCGGGTCGCTGACCTTATCTCTCTGCCGACCCTCATCATTCATGCGGAAGACGATCCCTTCATTCCGTTCGCACCGCTTCGCCATCCTTCGGTGCTTAACAACCCGCATATCTTATTGATTGCCACTGGGCGCGGAGGTCATGTGGCGTTTGTGTCGGCTTCGGCAGCTAACGGAGCCGCACCCGTAGAGGATCGATTCTGGGCCGAGAACCGGGTAATCGATTTCTGCCGGCTGGCGACTGAAGTCCCGTTACTTTCCGTTGATCTTCTTAATCAGACGTGAAGCGTGATTGCGCGCGATGAGTGGCAAGTGCTCGTCGGTGCCAATCTCCTCCAATAGCGGCAACAGCTGGCGAGGGTCTGAAAGGCCCTGACGGCGCAACAAGCTCTCCAGCCCCTGCAGCAGCTTCGGAGCGTTCAGTGGCTGGTTCGCACGAGCTACGGACATATCGAACACAAAGACCAGTTGATCAGTAAGGCGCCGGTATTCGGTCGCTAACGCGGCCGCGTTAGGGTCTCTGGTCCAATTAAACTCGACTACGCGCTTTCGATTTCCCTGTTCCGAACCGATCTTCATCGTGCCGAGGTGTGGAAACTGCTTATCCGATTGGTATTCTTCCTGGGAGTCGAGGAACCGCAGCGTTTCGTACAGCCCGAGGATACGTTTCAATGCCGCTTCGGATAGCTGAAACTCTTCGGTGGCTGATTCTTCGTTGCGACGCTCAAAGGTCATCTTGCCTTTGCCTGTGGCGTCATGCTCAATCACGACATGGCGAATATGGAAATCCGGCTGGCTGAATTCGTAGCTATATTTGCTGCCGTCGTTGCGTTTAGGAGTCGCTTCAGTCGAGGCGTCAGGGGCGGCTGTCTCTCCGGGGCGAGTGTTGCGTTTGTGAGTGTTGGGCTCCTGGGGTGAGTTCACGCCGTGATTTGCGAGTACAGGATGCGTCGTTGGAGTGAACCAAATAAACGCAAGTGTAAGTGCTATTGCAAGCGAAGGAGTTCTGCGTCTAATCACAGGAGATTCATACGATCGAAACGGTGCTACGTCAATCCGAGACAAGATGTTTGACCCTACCCAACGGACCTCATGTCGGTGGTATTTGTGAGTAGTTTCAGAATGTTGCAAGTAGGCAGAAACTCGAGAATCACCGACATAAGTCGGTGGGACCGGTGAGTAGTTTCAGAGTGTTGGCCGAAAAACTAAGAGCGACCGACACCTGGAGTAGGTGGTATTAGAGAACTCTCTCGGTCTACTCAAATTTCACTGAGACAAGTTTAGAAACTCCGGCTTCCTCCATCGTGACCCCGTACAACGCCCGCGCCATCTCCATTGTGCGCTTGTTGTGCGTGACGACTATGAACTGAGTGTCCGCAGACATCTGAAGCACCTTCCCCGTAAAGCGGCCAACATTCGCTTCGTCCAATGGGGCATCTACTTCGTCTAGCAAACAGAACGGTGAAGGACGGTAGTGGAAGATTCCCAATACTAAAGCCAAAGCAGCCATTGCCTTTTCTCCACCCGACAGCAGCAGCACATTCTGCAATCGCTTGCCCGGCGGTTGTGCGATTACGTCGATTCCCGACTCCAACACATCGTCGGCCTCGATCAGACTCATTTCGCCGCGGCCGCCGCCAAATAGCTCCTGGAACAGTTCACCGAAATTCTTGTTGATCTGTTCAAACGCCTGGCGGAAGCGTTCACGCGAGCGGCGCTTGATTTCTCGCAGGGCTTCTTCTGTCGAACTGATGCTTTCTACAATATCCGAGCGTTGGGTAGTTAAGAACTGTAATCGCTCTTCGGCTTCACTCAGTTCCTCGAGTGCCATCATGTTGACAGCGCCAAATCCGTCCAGCCGTGCCCGCAGCTCATCAACCCGATGCTGCGCCGCATCGAGATCGAATTCTGGAGACAGGATCTGTTCCTGCGCGAGCTCCGCCAACGGTTGATTGAGTTCCGTCGCACAAGTCTCTCGAACGAACGTCAACCTCGCATGGGCCTCGGCTTTTTGAACTTCAATCTCCGCTCGAGAATCGCGGATCTCCGCGGCACGCTTATTCAACTCGGACAACTCCACGGCCAGCCGATCAGCAGCCACTCGAGCCTCTTCCAACTTCATCGCAAGTGCGGCTATATGTTGCTCTTCCGCTGTACGCTCTTGCTCGACGTTCTCGGCAAGGCGCTCGAGCTCGGCAATCGAGGCCTGTAATTGGTCCACGCTCGCTGTCAGGGTCACCAATTCCATTCGGTACCGTTCGATGCGTGAAACAACCTCTCCAGATTCGGATTCAACTCGCCGTAACTCGCCAGCTGTGGCCCGTCTTCGTTCGGTGGCTGCCGCGGCTAACGTGCGTTGATAAGCAAGTCCTTCGTTCTCGAGCTCGGCTTGCCGGCGTGCTTCGTTGAGCAAAGCTGAAGCGGACGCAACCAATTCAGCAGCGGTAGTTCGAGCTAGTTCTGCGGCTTCCGCGTCCGACATGGCAGTAAGTCGTCGCTGCTCAGTTTCGCGTCTCTCGTCTTCAATGCGATCAGCATCCGCCGCGACCACCCTAACATGCCGCTCAGCACGCTCAATCTCCTGGGCCAGCCCGGCCGCAGTGAGTTCCCTCGCCATGGCCTCGCGCTCCTCGCGCCCAATTGCCTCGTTTAAAAGGACGACGGCATCTTCGAGCTCAACGAGCCGTGTACGGGCCTCTTGCGCCGCAGTCTCAGCCACTCCCATCTCTGTACGAAGGGCTTCCGCACGGGCCTCGAGCTCCCGCAACTCTCGTTTGAAAGTCAGCAGTCCCGCACCTTCTTCGAGGGCACGAGCGTCGCCGGCGCTAACAAACTGTCCCTTTGCCACCCAATCCCCGTTTAGGGTGACAAAGACCTCACCCGTCGCGAGTGACTGGGCCATCGCCTCATCGAGACTGACAGCCAGCCGTGCGTTCATCCTCTGGGGCAGAGTGCGATCGAGAACTGCAACCAGTTCTTTCGGTGCGCCGAGCAAGTCTCTTATGCGCAAGCCGTTCAGACCATCGGTGGCAAACGATAGCGAAAGTGCTGGGCGCTCCTCTATCTTGCAGGCGAGGGTGTCTGTTTCGTCACTGGCGCCTTGCAGTCCTGCAACCAAAAAGCTTGCCCTGCCGGCATTGTTCTCGCGGAGCCATTGTGCTGCTCGGGCCGCATCATCAGGGGTGGGAACAACTATCGACTGTAACGACGAGCCAAGCACACCTTCAACCGCCCGCTCCCACTTAGCGTCGACGTTCAGCGCGTCTGCGAGAGTACCGATGAAATGGAAGTGGCGGGAACTATCATCCTCTGAAAAGATTCGCTGAACTGCCGAGGAGTAATATGCCCGACGCGAGTCAAGTTCTTTGAGGCTTTCCAGACGGTGGGTCGTTCGCGAATTCTCGTCGCGGGCTCTGGCTAGCTCGGCCTCGGTATCACTGACCGCTTCGTGCCCGTAGACGACTTTATCGACTGCGGCTTCTCGTTCGCGGTTCAACTCGCCGATGTGCTCACGCATCGTTACCAACTCACGCTGAACGGCTTCAGCTTCAATTGTTCTCTCCGCGCATTGAGCTGCAGCACGTTCTCCCTCCCGGGCAAGTCCCTCAGCCTGGATGGCAAGCCGCTCCAACGCACTCTCCAACTGTCTCGCCGTCTCTCGTAAGCGTTCAGCGATCGCCGTGTGCTTGAGCAACTCGCTGCGCGCTTCTTCAATCTCGATTTCAGCCTGTGACGCGCGTGACAGTTTCTCTGCGTGTGTCTCTTCGACTAGCCGCAGAGAGTGCGACGTTCGGTCTGCTTCATCACGGAGCCGAGCGTCTTCCTGCTGCAGCCGGGTGCATTCAGATTCGAGCAACACGAGGCGTTGAGAGAGTGCCTCGATCTCAGCTTCTATCTCGCGCCGTCGGTTGTTGAAAGAGATAACTTGCTCTTCCTGATACCGTCGCTCCCGGATCTGCCGGTCACGGCGCAAAACAGCCTCTGCGGCTTCGGCGCGAGCTGATGCGAGTTGGTCCTCGATTTGACGCGCGTCTTGAGTGGCCGTTCGTGCTGCTTGCTCGCGCTCCGCGAGATCTGACGCGACCTGCCGCTCAAGATCACTAGTGGTCAGAAGGCGCTCGTCCGTCTCTGCGAGCATGTGCGTGAGGCGTTGCTCCTCGGCTACAAACACCTGACGAAGTAGACCCCTTAGCTCTTCCTTGTAGACGCCGTAGCGGCGTGCCTTTGCGGCCTGGCGTCGAAGGCTGTTCACTTGACGGTCGATTTCCGAGATGATGTCCGAGATGCGGGAAAGATTGGCTCGAGCTGATTCGAGTCGCGCTTCGGCGGCCCGTTGCCGCACCCTAAACTTCGTGATACCTGCCGCTTCCTCAATGATATTGCGGCGGTCCATCGGCTTGGCCGAGAGAATTTGACCAATACGTCCCTGCTCGATGATTGCATAGTGCCCACCTGACAGGCCCGTGCCGGAGAAGAGATCCTGAATATCACGTAGCCGGCAAAGCTTGTCGTTCAGCAGGTACTCACTCTCGCCTGAACGGTAAAGCCGCCTGGTAATCGAAACTGACTCTCCCGGAGCAAACTCCAGCGCCAGGTTTCGGCGCCTCCAATGTCGCTTGGGATGAACGCGGGTGGCGGTTGTCTCACGTGGGGAATCAGCCTCGAGGGTCACGTCTGGCGTCCCAGCTATCTCGATCACGGGCACGGCATCGTCCAGATTGACTACCTGATCATCGATCTGTTCAAGCGTGGAGTCGATGTCTTCAATATCCGGCTCATGCTCCTCGGTTTCGTCGCGAAGCATGTGCATGACCACTTCCGCCATGCCGCTCGGTTGGCGATTGCGAGACCCCTGAAAGATCACGTCCTTCATTTCACCACCACGCAAGTGCTTGACGCGCTGCTCGCCCAGCACCCAAGCGATAGCATCGGCCACGTTACTCTTGCCGCACCCGTTAGGGCCTACGATGGCAGTTATTCCGTCTCCGGTGAAGACTATTTCGGTGTGATCCGCAAAGGATTTGAAGCCAGTAATCTCTAGCCGTTGAAGTTTAAACATTCGAGCGCGTCGTCTAGATCGCCGGTCCCAGATGAACGATGATGGAGGTCCACGTACGGGTTGTCAATATAGGTTCGGCCTGCTTAGAATGTCAACTAAAACTTGAACTTAGCCAACCTTAATTAAGTAAGGAGCAAGGTTAAAATCCGTGCTTAAGGAGATTTGGTTTGCCCGGTTAACTCGGTTGTTCCCTAGTGGGAGCCAAACATTAAGGAACCACCGAGGCACACTCATGGTCGGCTCGGGGAACGAATGTGCTAAACCTTTCCTGAAACTCTCTTGAGGTAAGAAAAGCGCAGACCATACCTCTAAAGTTCCCAGGCTCGCGATTGTCTAAAACGTTCAACCAAAAGTTGTAGCCAGCCAGATCCGGATCTCTCCGCAGATAGCCAAAATACTGCATTAGAACAAATCCACGGTTGTATTCCGCCTGTTGGACTAGCGGATTATCGGCGATTAACCTGAGGATTCGGGCCCTGTCCTCATTAGCGTCGTAATCCTCAAGCAATGCCGACCTTTCGCTATCTAGATTGACACCTGTTGTCTGGCGGACGCGGCTCAACACCGCATCTATGAACTCGGGACTTGCCAGAGTTAATGGGAAGGCGGTTAGAAAATCGGGGGTCGCCGTCAACTGCCCGGCAATGGCATCTTTGCCGGCAAGCAAGTCTCCATATGATATTAGGTATCCTCGATTCTGCATGAACTCGGAGTAGCTGGGCGGCATCCCCATGATTGAATGTTTCAACCGATAGATATAACCGCCCGTTTCTTGAAACTCCGACTCCACAAAGAAAGCTGCCGATACTCCGACGCGTCTTGACGTTATGCACAGTTGGTCGGTACCACACTCCACGATCTGCCCTCTCCAGTAATCAAGGCCGCCTTGATCCGGAGCCCGTCCCAAAAAGTCTGCGTATTGTTGCACGACAAACTGATCCGGTGCTTCGATCGGATTCTCCTGGGGTGGCGTCGCATCATTGGCAAGGATTGTCACAGTGGCATCCGCGAGATTATTGCCAGAGAGATCCCGCATTGAAACAATGAAAGACTCGTTCGGCTCGCTATAAGCATCATCAGTTATTAGGATCTCAATGCTCTTTGACACCTCGGACGGCTCAAACGTCAGGACCCCGGACGCGAAAGTGTAATCGTTGTCCTGACGCGCCGGGCCGTCGGCTGTCTCATAGGTTACGCGCACCGCGCTCGTAGTGTTTCCAGACCGAACTACCGTTAATCGGACAGACTCGTCACTCTCGGCAACGAAAAAAGTAGACTGTGAAAACTGCACTTTGGCTGGAGGATATAACGTGAAATGAACAACGTGAGAGGCGGAGAGGTTCTTAATTTCGTGGCTGACGGGGCTGAATTCGTACTCACTTTTTTCCGGCGTGATGACGTAATCGCCTCCCGCTGGCAGATTAAAAGCGTAAGCGCCCTGAGCATCAGTAATGGACTCCTCGTTCCGCCCACCTGAGACTCTAATACGGGCACCAGCAACTGGCTCGCCAGTTTCAGACCGCACGTTTCCACTCACGACGTAGTGGGACGGAGTTGCTGCGAGTCTAATGTTCTGATCTTGACTTACTTCATGGATACCGACCGAAGGAAAATTAAAATTAGAATGGGTGGCTGCTAAGACGTAACTTCCAGCAGTCGCAAGTTGCGAAAAAGAATACCTTCCCTGGCTGTCAGACAGTGTCATTGCAGTTTGCGAGCCTGTAAGTTGAACCAAGGCTCCTGAGACAGGTGCGGCAAACTCATCAGTCACGACTCCTGTGAGCTCAAATTTTGGAGTGGGTTGTTTTGTAAGAAACGCTGTGAGTGCCTCACGAATTTGACTGCAGGCGGCACCGCATTCCAGGAGTAACCGAGTCCAGTAGTGGTAAGCAGCGGCATCGGGTTCGCGCGACAGCGTATTTAGGTATTGCTGTCTGACGAACTGGACAGGATCGTCCATCGGATCATCCGTGACGAGCACAGTGGTCGTCTGCGGATTTGAGTCGAGGAAATCGTAGATGGAATTGATTACAGTGAGCTTAACTGAAGCATCTGCGTAGATGGTATTTGCATGAGCCACACACTCCACCTGGTCCAAAACGACGTTACCGCTACGGATTATAGCGACCGCCGCGGACGCATTGTGACTCCAGCCAAAGAACGATCGCTCAATAATTGCTTTCGGCACTCCATCGAAGTAAACACCGGATGATCTCAAGTTATTTACATTCATTCTTAGCCGGGAGATGAACACCTCGAACAGTGCACTGGGGCCGAAAAACGTCGGGCGGGCAGATAGTTGAAGGTAAGCTCCTTCATCTAGAAATACGTTCTGTATGATTGCTTCACGCCGCGAGGAGTACGGTTGTGGCTCTGCCGCATTCCCGATACTTATCCATGAATACGGCGGCGCAAGTGGGGTCTTCGAGTAGAATTCGGGGCGATTCCCGTAATCTACGAATTTGCTATTAACTACACCGATCCGTTCCCACTGAATATTTTGAATGATTGAAGTACTAACTCCGCTGTTCGCGGAGCAACCAAGAAACGCCGTGTCGGTAACCAGCAATCCGCTTCTGAGGGCAAGTATGATCGCCCCGCCTGCTTTGAGACTTGCTAGCCCATAGAACTCGCAGTGCTGTACTGTCGCGTTCTTAATATCTTGGATCAGCAGTACCAGTAGAGCATCATTTAACACCTCCTGCCGACCGAGGAATGTAAGGTCATGGATCAACAGCACGTCTAAACCCTTCAGTGAGAGTGCGGTTTGAGACTCGTCCACCGCAATGATGAGTTGTGTTCCGAGACTCAAGCCAACTCCGTTCCCCCAAACGTCAATCACTGCGTCAGAAGGTTCGCCATGAATCGTTATAGATGAAGCAACACCAGTGAAATCCTTCGTAACTGGGGAAAAAATGGCATAGTCGCCCGGAGGTATATAGAGCGTTCCTCCCCCCATATCCCCGAGCGCGTCTAATGCGGCCTGCAACGCCGGGCCATCATCGGTAACGCCGTTGCCCGTAGCTCCGAAATCCTTGAGATTCAGCACTTGCGCCGCGGAGAGCCGCGCGGTTGTTGAAGGTTCGGAGGGTTGTTTGGCGGCCGCAGTTGGAACGGTTGTTGCGATGAGAGCGATTAACGATCCACTGAACAGAAATCTGCCCAGAAGCCGAGGGAAGCTATTGGTAGAGTTCATCTTTCTTTAAATTCGGTCGGTCAGAGTTAAGACGAGTTCATCGCCCAAGCGAGGAAAGACCTCGGAAAGGACTGGGGGGCGGGATGTGAGCCTTTGTGTTCCAGTTGACGCGCCCTGACGATAGAACGCGTCGTCTCCTCGCAACCTTTAGACGCTATGAGAGCTCAAAAGGCCTGAAAACTATAACATCAGTTCTCCAGCGAGCGAGGAATTTTTTTGGCGGGTCCCAATTCTAGATCGGTGGTCTATATCGCGACGTAAGAACAACAAGAGCTTTACGCCGGGCCGCAGGAGGAAGGTACCTGAGGAATTAAAAGGTGAAGGCACTTGCTGGTAGCGGAATCCGAACCGTTCCTGAACCTCGGCAAGCTGAGCATCTGAAGCTACTATTAGGGCTTCGTTCGTGTCCGTAAGGCGGCCGTGATACCCCACTCGACCGTAGTCACGCAGATACCAGGGCAGCGGCCAGTAGTCGGGTGACACTATAGTTATCCCCACTTCGCCGCTCTGACCTGTCTCCTTAGCAATCCGATTAATCTCATCCACTAGTTTCAGTGTCTCGCGATGGGTATGAGCGTACACATACACATAGCCGGGCTTGTCATTGTCATAATTGCGAAAGTTCAAGTCGAGGGTTTGAGACCCGCTAATGGCTACCGCAACCGCAGACAGCACAATCACCGCGCGTGTAGGTATCGAAGGTAACTCAGACACATACTGGAGTGCGTAACCGCCGATTAGCGCCAATGGGATAATGAAGTTCAGCGTGAGCCAAGGTGTTTTGTAAGCAATCAGCGAATATGCAGCAATCAGTCCAAACGCCCACAAGGCACAGAACAACGCGAACAGATTCCTGGGCCGGAGAACCACAATAGCTGCTCCAAAGGTTCCCAGGAACAGAAGCGGAGACTCCTGAAAAACGAGCCAGCGGAAGTATATCTTCCAATCGTGAACGTGAGCTTCTTTTCCGGTCTTGGTCCAAAACTCAAATGTTTTCAGCGCATCCGTTACTCCTTTTGGAAAATTCGTAAAGAACGAGGAGTAGAACAGAACGTTTAGACCGACAAACACAACCAACGCAACGAAACTCCAAAACAGAAGCCGATTCTTCCCCCCCACTCGATCCATGAGAACTGAATAGATTTCAGAAAAGGGATTACGACGTTTGACGCTTGCTTCTTGTCGTTTGCTCGAACCGCTCTTTGGCGTCTGCTGCTTAGGGTGGAACCAGAGAAAGAGATGGGCGGTAAAAAATGCGATCAGGAGCACCCCGGCTGAGATAATCGCCGTCTCCTTCGTGGCGAAGAGTAGAGCAGCAGAGATAGCGGCAAGCACAAGATAGACCGGATGTCCATCATCATAAAAATCCAATAGGGCGACAACTATGCCGATGGTAAAAAACAAAAATAGAGTTTCATGAATGAAGTACCTTGAAAGGTAAACCGCCCCGGGGGAAATGGCTATCAAACCAGCTGCGGAGAGGGCGCCAACGTTCCCTAATCGCCGTCTTAATTGCAGTGCGAGGAGAATTGTTCCCAGTCCAAAGAGGACCGGAATCAAGCGTATGGAGAAAGTGGTCAGGCCATAGGTGTTCTGTGCAGTGACACCGAAGAGAAAGCGAAATATCCACGGTAAGATTGCCGAAAAGTAATAAAGAGTAGGTCCGTGGTAGTTCGCCGGATCGTATTCATATTTGCCTTCACGCACGAGGCGTACGAGAAAATTGCCATTTACTCCCTCATCGTGATGCAAAGGAACAAGATCAAGGTCGTAGAGTCTCAAAGCAGCGGCCACCGCGATAATCGCCAGGCTTGCAATGCGCCAGGTTCGGTCTGAGAATTCCCGCTCGCCGGCAACATTCGGCTGTGTTAGGACGCCACTCCGTTGCAGCTCTTTCTGCGGTTGGCGTTTCTTACGGCGTAACTGCTTTGTAGAGGCGGTAGGCACCAGTTTCACCAACTTTAGAAAAACGAGCAAAGAACTGTTCGTTGACGTTTAGGGTGTTGCGCTCCTGCGGCCCCACCACGAGATACTCAATTCCATGGTGTTGGATTAGCTGCATCGCATCATGGGAGCCTGAATAGATTCTCCGGATCTGACCTTCACGCTCCGTGAACTCTAAGCCATGTGTCCAAATATGGCCGGGATACCCCATCAGCGATCGACGGCCGGTTAGAAACACCGGAGAGTTATGCACTGGCGCGTGAACCACTAATGACCGAGGTTCGGTCTCGCGTTTAATGATCTCTGCGAAGTCGATTCCGTTCCGATTAAAGACCTCGTGGGAACTATCGCGCAACGAGATCGACACCACGTCCAACGCTCCGGCCAAACAGACACAGACTATTAAGCCGATCGAAAGGCTCCGGTTCCATCCACCCGAGCGCCAAAGGTGCGCCAGCAAAAGGGCAACGAGCGGCGCTGAAGCTAACCACCAATAGAACAGCACTTTTATGTTGTCCCAAACCCAGGGCGCCATCTTGATCACGTTCGGGACGAGAAAACAGAGTATAAACGGCAAGTAGTACAGGAGCAGGCGCCTGGAAACCAAATACTTTTTGCCGCCCCACAGGATCGCTGCAATCGTCAGGGGAATAAAGAGGCCCGTGTTTTTGAACCAGAACCAGACAGCGTTGTCGGTGCCACGGTCCCAACCAAATTCCCACGCGAAGAACTTGCTGGCATCAACTGCGCTTGCGTGAGTGGACCACCATAACTGAGGTAAGGCAACAACCGATGCGACAGCGAAGAACAGAAGCCACAGTCGCCAGTGATGACGCAGTAGCGCTATTCCGGCACCTACCGCCATTACCACCACAAAACTGTGTGCGTGAACTAAAGGCAGGAGCCCGGCTACAGAGCCCGCCGCGACCATTCGACGTACTGGCGTCCCGGAAAGAGGGATAACAGCATCAGCCTTCGTGAGGGTGCTGCTCTTTCGCTTTGCTTTTCGCTTGATCGAGTCGCGATCAGACGGTGACTCAGTTGCAGGCCTTTCCATTGCCATCCACCACTGTGTAAACACGATCACGGCCAAGGCAAGGCCTAGCAGAATGCCCCGTTGAGGAATCAGCAGCGCAGAGATCGCATTTCCCCAACGCCAGGTGGTTTCAGGTATTACGGTGAATGAAGGCGGCAGGTCCCTCAGAATTCCCCACAGTCCTTGTTGATGCTCACTTGCTTTTGTCCACAACAGGACCCAACCCAGTCCGCCATTCAACAGGACCAGTACCGGAGTTAAGAATGCCGCAAAGCGATCCCGTAGAAGTTGCCACGCCCAGCGGTGTAACAGTCCGACTAACGCCACAGAAACTGTCAAGTTTTCAATGAACATCGACTGGCGCAGGTCTGCACCGCAGCGGACGAAGATGGCGGAAACGAAGTCAGTAATGAATGGATACGTAAAACTCACTCCGGCGTAGGTAGGGTCTTCGGGCGGGAAGTTATCGCCGAATGCGAAGCTGGTGATGACGCTTAGATGAAAAGGAAGGTCACCAAAATTATTAAGCACCCCAGTATGCAAGCCGGAGGCATCTTCAATTACGGCCCGACTGAATACCTGCCACAGTACGACTATCGCAGTCAGAACAAACAGCACTTCTGGAAGAACTCTTGTAGGATGCTGCAGTGCTTGTCTGGTCCAAGAAGACGCGTTAGAGAGATCCCTTTTCAGTACGGCACGCATCTCAGAGTCTATTAAGGTGGCGAACGCTGCCGCGACCAGCGTTGCCGTCGTCAATGCAATTGAGACAAAGCCCAGGCCCAAAAAAGAGGCCAGCAGAAAGCCAACCAAACCAAGAAAAGCGAGGCCGACACACGCGCCGGTGCAGGTACGCACAGATAACGACGAACCCTCGTCGTAGAGGTACGTGAGCACCACGCCACTGGCCGTGCACAGCAGCGTCAGTGCAATTGAGATGATCATGAAATCAGTGAAAGTCTCAGCTCGTGGTTTGAAGTTAGAGCAAACCCCAATCAAGTTCGACAGCCACAGCAAATGGCAGATTATACGCGAAGCCTGACATTTTGGAGTGCGGCGGCAAGGAGCCCGAGCGACGCGCCGCCGCTTTTGTTCCTTCCGTGTTCATGACGAAGCTGAGCAGACTCTAACGAAACCAAAAGCGTCGCCAAAAGCGGCGCCGCGTCGCTGCGCTCCTTGCCGCCGCACTCCAAATGAGTTTCAATCTGACGCACGCATGCTTCGAGCAGGAATTGTTGGCTTACCGAATGTTGGGAAATCAACCCTATTCAATGCGCTAACGGCACAAACCGCAGCGCTTGTTGCAAATTACCCATTCGCGACTATCGAACCCAACGTGGGCGTGGTCCCGGTTCCGGATGAACGACTGGAGCCACTGGCCAAACTGGTGAAGACTACGACAGTGGTACCTGCAACCGTCGAGTTTCTCGACATAGCGGGACTAGTCAGGGGCGCGTCAAAGGGCGAGGGACTCGGGAACCAGTTCCTGGCGAACATCCGTGAAACCGACACAGTGATCCAGGTGGTTAGGTGTTTCGATGATGAAAGCGTTATTCACGTTGAGGGCTCAGTAGATCCACGCCGTGATATAGAGACGGTCCAAATTGAATTGGCTCTGGCGGATCTCACTACCGTAGAGCGACGTCGAGAGAAAGCACAAAAAGCGCTGAAAGGCATGGACAAATCGGCGAAAGCAGAACTTGCCGTGTTAGACAAGCTGCAGCCAGTACTTGAAGAAGGCAAGCCTGCAAGAACCGTCGTCCTGACTGACGGCGAACGCGAGATCGCCCGCGGTTTTTTCCTGCTGACGACCAAGCCTATGATCTATGCCGCCAACGTTGATGAAGCGACCCTCAGTGCTCCCGAAACCAATCCGCACGTCAGAGCGGTTGAAGAGATTGCCAAAGAAGAGGCAGCTGAATGCCTCGTCATAAGCGCACAGCTTGAGGCTGAACTTGTCGCGCTGCCATTTGAAGAACGGGTGGACTATTTGCGGAGTGTCGGCGTCAACAGTAGTGGAGTGGACCGTCTAATCAAGAGTGCTTACCATCTACTTGGGCTGATGTCTTTCCTCACCGCCGGAGAGAAAGAGGTGCGTGCATGGACCATCCCTCAAGGGACGCGTGCCCAGCAGGCAGCAGGTGTTATCCATTCAGATATCGAGCGGGGTTTTATAAGAGCGGAGGTAATTAGTTACGAAGATCTGATTCGCGCGGGATCCTATCCAACGGCCCGAGAGATGGGCCTGCTACGCCTCGAGGGGAAAGATTATGTGATGCAGGAAGGTGATGTGGTTCATTTCCGTTTTAACGTCTAAGGCATTGGACTCAGCGCAGCAACGCTCGCATTCCGACCAGTATCAAATAACCAACGGCCAGGATCACTGCCAAGTACAAGAGACCGACGGCCAACTGAATGAGCGTGCCGACAATTCCCAGAGCAATTCCAACCGCCTTAAACACCAGCGGAATTCCGACCATTACCACGAAGATACCCAGCAGAATCATACCTGCTACTCGCAATGCATTCCTGGCTTCAGACATAGTGTTTCACTCCTAATCCTTTCGCGAGGCAGCTGTTATTCCTGCTCGCTTGCGATATACGAAGATCTTTCCGTCATCGTTCCATGGAAAACTGAAGGCTACTCGATGGTTTGTCCAATCCCTGGGTCGCCTCTATCAGGCATCTGGGTGATAATAATTAAACGCTTGTGAGACGTCCAACTTCACAGAACCTATTTGAGAACCCGCCTCCGGAGGTGGGGAGCGACGTTTCCGCGCCATTGGCAGAACGGATGCGGCCCCGGACCCTTGCCGAGTTTCAGGGCCAAACACATCTAGTTGGCGAAGGGCGCGTATTGCGAAGGCTGATTGACGGAGCTGCGAAACTCCCGTCGCTCGTCCTGTGGGGGGCGCCGGGAACCGGTAAGACTACCCTGGCGCGGCTGGTAGCTGAGCGAACGGATGCTCGATTCGTGGCATTGTCGGCAGTGTTCTCGGGCGTCAAAGACCTGAGAGACGCAATTGCTGAAGCAAAAAGCCAACGCAGCTTTGGCAGGCAGACAATTCTATTCATTGACGAGATTCACCGGTTCAATAAGAGCCAGCAGGACGCACTCTTACATGCGGTAGAGAATGGCACGGTAACGCTGATCGGAGCGACTACGGAGAACCCGTCGTTTGAGGTGACAAGCGCGCTCCTTTCACGCTGCCGGGTTCTACTGCTAAACCCACTCGCGCCGGGGGAAGTAAAGGCGATCCTGAAACGCGCGCTGGAGGACGGCGAGCGCGGACTGGCACAACTGCAGCCTGATATTTCAGACGAACTGCTGGAGCGGCTGGCGCATGCTTCCGGGGGCGATGCTCGGGTCTCTTTGGCAGCTCTTGAAGCGGCCGTGAATTCAACGTTGCCGAACGAGGACGGTCGCCGCGTGATAACGACTGACACGCTGGTAGAGGCGCTCGGTCGTGCGCACTACGCTTACGACAAAGGAGGCGAAGACCATTACAACCTCGCATCCGCGCTTATCAAGTCACTGCGCAACTCTAATGTGGATGCTTCTCTTTACTGGCTGGCGCGGATGATCGAGGGTGGCGCAGATCCGGTTTTCATCGTTAGGCGGCTTTGCATACTCGCCTCCGAAGACATCGGACTCGCTGATCCGCAAGCCATGGTTCAAGCCGCAGCAGCAGCGGAAATAGTAAGGTTAATCGGATTGCCTGAAGCGCTGTTCCCTTTGGCGCAGGCCACCATTTATCTGGCAAAGGCGCCGAAATCAAATGCAGTAAAGGACGCGTATCAAGCAGCGCTCAGGGACGCATCAGAGACTGCGCGCGAGCCAGTCCCCCTACACCTTCGAAATGCCGTAACGCCGCTGATGCGCAAAGTTGGTTATGGTGAGGGTTATCGCTACGTGCATGATGATCCACGCGCCCGGGATGAGATGGAGTGTCTGCCGAAGGCGCTGAGAGGTCGAAAGTATTTTCAAGACTATGATGATTACGATTCAATGGACTAGAGCCCTGCCGGTAAGCTGTCTATGATGGCGAAGTCTCAGAAGGAACTTGCTTATCTGGAAGACCTCTTTATTGCACCCGATTGGGGCGAGAGGTTTTCCTCCTTGCTGGATGCCCACCTCAAGCTTCCCAAAGAGGGAGAGGCACTGTATCTAGCACCAGGCGCTGGAGGTCATGCGATCGCGCTGCAGGAACGGGCTGGCGAAAAACTACGCTTCTTTGGTGTCGAGGAGAACGGTTACAGCGTGGCGCTGGCCAGAGCCAAGGCAGAGGCTCTAAAGCAACGAATAGAATTCCTGGAAGGGCCTCTACAGCAACTGGCTGCGGAGACTAATCGGTTTGACCTGGTGATTGGGAACGGCTCGTTGCTTGGGACTGAGCGGGTTCCGGAGGTTTTCGGAGAGATGGTTCGTACGACGGCGCCCGGCGGGATGGTTGCCTTGATGCTGCCGACGGCCTCCAGTTTTGGTGAGTTCTTTTCAGTTTACTGGGAGGCGTTGCACAACTGCGGCCTCGTTGACCACGAAGCTGACGTTGAAGATCTCATTACCGCGTTGCCTGCTGTTTCGGACATCAGAGAGCTGGCTGAGCGAGAGGGCTTGGAAAAGGTCGATACGTGGTTAGAGCGGGAAGAATTTCGCTATGACTCTGGGGAAGAGTTTTTAAGATCGCCGTTGGTCTCGGACTTTCTTTTGCAAACGTGGCTAGCGTTTTTGCCGGAAAAGCGGCATGGACGCGTCTCGTCCGAAATCATCCGAATTATCGACGAAGAGAGACACGAAGCGGAGTTTGCACTTACGGTGAAGGCCACTTTGATGACTGGTCGCAAATCAGGGAGTCATTGAGTAAAGCCGAGGCAGGGCCGGAGCTACTTATCCTTGATTTCCTTTGGAGCTTCGGTATCTGGCTCGTCCAGTCCCTCTTTAAATGCGCGCTTACTTTGCCCCAGTGCCTTTGCCAACTGCGGCAGTCGGGTCGCACCAAACAAGAGCACGATCACCACAGCAATGATGATTAACTCGGGAGTACCGAGCCCTCCAATTGCTAACATAAGCTCACTCATATTTACCTCGCTTTCTCAGGCCCTCTCGTTCAAGCTATTCGCCGTTGTCGGATTCGTAGAAGAGATATTTTCTCCACATTTCGTCGGCGCGACCGAGATACCGCATGATTTGCCGATTGACGTGCAGTGAAAAACCTCTCGGGCGCCTCAAGAGGTGCATTCCGGATTCCTCTGGCGTGCGATTGCCCTTTCGGTGATTACACCGTTTGCAGCATGCAACCAGGTTATCCCAACTCGATTCACCTCCCCGCGAACGCGGAAGTACATGATCCAAGGTCAACTCCGAAGGCGGATATTGCCGCCCACAATACTGGCACGTGGAGTGGTCACGAAGCAGGATGTTCTTGCGTGACAGGGAGCGACGCTCGAAAGGGATATGGATATATTCCGTTAAACGAATGACGGAAGGCGCGTGAATCGAGAGCTTTTCCGAATGCAGCATGTGACCATTGTGTTCTTCGACGCGAGCTACGCCCTTGAAGATCATGACAACCGCGCGCCTCTCATTGCACACGTTTATCGGCTCGAAGGATGCATTCAGAACCAGCACTCGCCCGTTCATAATGAGCCGATATTACGCGAGCGCCTGAGAAGGTGTCAAAAACTACCGCAAAAATCAGCCGGCGCTCTTACTGCGGAAGCGGTCTGTGGCGTCTACCAGAGCGTTGACAATACCCGGTTCCATTGCCGAATGGCCGGCGTCCGGAATAATCTGAAGCTCTGCCTCGGGCCAGGCGCGGTGCAATGCCCAAGCACTCATCGCCGGGCAGACAACGTCATAACGCCCTTGCACAATTACACCCGGGATGTGGCGGATCTTGTCAAGGTTCTCGAGTAGGAAGTTGTCTGTTGGAAAGAACACATTGTTTACGAAGTAGTGACACTCGATCCGGGCCAGCGCCAACGCAAAATGCTCTTCACCCGCATGATGGATCAAATTCGGATCGGGGAAGAGTTTTGAGGTGCTTCCCTCCCATACCGACCATGCCTTGGCGGCTTCCAGTTGAACCCCTTCGTCGTTGCTCATCAGACGACGATGATAAGCGCGTAAAATATCTCCTCGCTCAGATTCAGGAATGATTCGGACATATTCTTCCCAAACGTCAGGAAAGACTGCGCTGGCGCCGTGTCCCTCTTCGTAGAACCAATCGATCTCATTACCGCGGCACAAGAAGATTCCGCGAAGCACTAATGCTGTCACCCGCTCTGGATGCGTGACTGCATACGCGAGAGATAAAGTGCTGCCCCACGAGCCACCAAACACCAACCATCGATCGATTCCCAGCAGTTCACGCAAGCGCTCAATATCTGCCACCAAATCCCAGGTGGTGTTCTCTTCCAAACAGGCGTGAGGCGTGCTCTTACCAGCTCCACGTTGATCGAATAGGACCACCCGATATGTCTTCGGATCAAAGAACTGCCTGTACTCGGGAATCAGTCCTCCACCAGGACCACCATGTAGGAGCACAGCCGGTTGCCCGTCTGGGTTCCCGCTTTGCTCGTAATAGAGATTGTGGATTTCAGACACCTGGAGGCGTCCAGTTTCGAATGGTTCAAGGGGTGGATAGAGTGTTTTCATTTTGCCATGATACAGAGGCGGGAGCAGATGTTAAACCCGCGCCGCAGCCAGCGAATCACTATCGCATTGGCCTGGCGAGCGTTAGAACCAAGACGTCACTTGCTCCGGCATTAAACAGTGTGCCGGCACACGCTGATGCGGTCGAGCCGGTAGTGTAGACATCGTCGACCAGCAAGATGCGTTCGCCCTTTACGAGCAGGGGATGTGGCGTTGCAAAGGCGTTGGCGACCGTTTCGTACCGGCCACGCGCATCCATGCCGGCCCGGTGCCGAACAGTATCAGAAACTCTGATCAGGCACTTTTCATTGAAGGGCAAGTGAGTTCTGGCGGCAATCGCTTTGGCGATGACCGCCGCCTGGTTGAATCCGCGCTCCTTCTGGCGTTGGGGATGAAGTGGGACGGCGACAATTCGGGTAGCGCCGTAGAGTGGCGCTCTGGCGAGCAGCTGGCATGACTGATCCAGCAAGCGTGGGCACAGCCAGGGCTCTCGTTTCAGGTACAGGATTGTTGCGCGTAAGGCTCCTTCATACACGCCACAGGCCCGGGCTGATGTGAATAGCTGGTGTTCGCAGGTTCGACAGCGAAATTCTCGGGGGCTCGACCTTGAGGGGTTCCCGGGAGAGGGTACGCCACATTTCCAGCAGACGTTGTCTTCAGATCCAATTAGCCGCACTTGTTGCCAACAGCTAGCACAGGCGACACCGTCTGTGCGCCGTTCGACACTGGCTCCGCAGATTACACAGGCCTGCGGATAGAGCAGACTCAGGAGGGAGTCGTAGAGGGAGTTGGCAGAGCGGGTGAAGCGCGTTGCCATAGGCGATGTTAAAAGCTCCTGACAGTTCAGGAGAAATGAGTGTCAAGCACCGTTACTCGTCACTGTTCTTCCTCGTCAGTCAACAGCCCGCGCTCTTGCAGATCCTGGCATTGGACACAATGGCGAGCCCAGGGAACCGCGTCCAAACGCTTTTCAGGAAGTGCTGAGCCACATCTGACACACTTCCCGTATTCACCATCTTCTATTCGTTCCAGCGCTTCATCTATTAAATTCAATAATTGCCGGTCATTATCCGACATGGATACCAACAGCTCTTTGGTATACGCGTTGGCTGCCATGTCTGCCGGATCCTGCGTTGCTTCCGCGTCGCGTTCGCGGCTATACATTTCCGCTTGTTGAACTTGCCCGACGAGACTTTCGCGCCGCGCCAACAGCTTGTCACGAAATGCTTTTACTTTTCTTTTATCCATGTATCTCTCTCCACTCCTCACCCTACTTGCTCAAGTTCGTTTACACCGGTCGTCATGATCATTTTGCATATGGCAACCGATGAATAATTGCGTAAGCCCTGTATAACTGCTCCAACAAGAGTACTCGCGCCATCTCGTGGGTCAGCGTCAGTGGCGATAGGGACCAGCACAGACTCACCTCCGATCGAATGACGTCTGAAACCCCATCCGGTCCTCCAACGATAAACGCGACCGCCCGTGTGCCGCGACCTTCCCAATCTTCAACCTGCTGGGCCAGCTCGTCGGAGCTCATGTGACTACCCTTGACGTCCAAAAGAACTGAAAAATCCTCGTTTGAAAGAGCGTCTGAGATGCGCTTTGACGCAGCATCGATGCCCGCCGCACTGCGCCTGCCCCCGCTTTCGCGTAACTCGGTGATTTGGCAGCGGGCGAAGTGGGACAATCGCTCGTAATAATCGACCTGTAACGCCAGCAAATGGCGATTCTTCGTTTTACCCGGCCAAACAAAATGCAACCGCATCAGAGCTCATCAATGACAGGTCAGCTTGGCTCAGTCCTCTGCTTCGTCCTGCTTGCCTTGTCGGGCCAACCTTTCGTAAAGGTTCTTGCGGCTGATGCCCAGAATGCGAGCTGCCTCAGTCTTGTTTCCTTTCGTGAGCAGCAGGGTTTCCCTTAAGTAATCGGCTTCCAATTCTGCGAGCGTCTGCGGTTTCGACCGGCGCCTTTGCGATTGGACCGCCGAGCGGATGCTTTCCGGCAGATCCTCGACTCGCAGCCCTCTACCTGACGCGACAATCGACGCACGCTCGAGTATGTTGCCGAGTTCACGGACGTTGCCGGGAAAGTCATACTGACTCAGCAACGAAAAGGCCTCGGATGCCACCCCATCGACCGCTCGACCGTGTTTCAAGCTATAGATTCCCAACAAATGCTGGACCAGGTGTGGCAGATCATCGAGACGCCTGCGCAGCGGCGGCACTTCAATGTGCACCACGTTCAATCGATAATAGAGATCCTCGCGAAAGCTATGCCGCTTGATCGCCTCCTTCAGGTCAACATTGGTTAAGGCAATCACGCGCGCGTCAACTGTGATTGTGCGCTGTCCTCCGAGTCGCTCAAACTGCCGAGTCTCGATCACCCGCAGCAGCTTCGCCTGAGAATCCGTCGAGAGATATGCAATCTCATCGAGGATGAGAGTCCCTTTGTGGGCCGCTTCAAGGCGACCGGGTTTTGCCTCAGTAGCACTTGTGAATGCACCGCGTTCATACCCAAATAGTTCTGCTTCAAGCAATTCACGCGGTAGGGTCGCACAATCGATCTTCACGTATGGCTGCGTGGCCCGCCGTGATTGCGAATGCACAAAAAAGGCCAGCGTGTCTTTGCCCGTGCCTGATTCGCCCGTGATCAGAACGTTGGTATCGGTCGGGGCGACCCGCCGAGCGAGGTTCAGGGCCTCGCGCATCGGTTCTGATTCAGCGAAGATCTCAATCACGATTCAGTTCTCAAAGAACTGGGGGTGTTCGTCAGTTCTGGAGGCAGAGGCACTTGTCTCGCCTCTCGCCATAATCTCTCCAAGTCATAAAACGAGCGCGCTTGTGGCCCAAACACGTGCACCACAAAGTCGCCGTAGTCCAAAAGAATCCATTCTGCCGTCTTGTACCCTTCGACGCGTGCTGCTGATGTGCCAGCGTGCTTTAGCCGCTCATAAACCTCATCAGAAATCGCCTGTACCTGCCGCTCGTTGGTTCCACTAACGATTATGAAGTAGTCGGTGAAGCTTGCGATCTCCCTCAGATCCAGAACTATGGGGTCGACGCCTTTCTTGTCGCCAGCAGCCCGAAGGGTCATCAACATTCTCTCATCCAGTTCCTGCGGCGATTTAACAGTAGGGGTAGTCGACCCCTGCGCTCGGGCACCTGCAGCCGGACGGAGCGATTGCTCTTTTACACTTGAGTTATGTTTCATTCCCGTTTTTGTAGAGTTCGTACTTAGCTATGTAATCTGCCACTTCGGGTGGCACCAAAGTCTCAAGGACCGACCGAGGGCCGCTCCTGGCAGTATCTCGAACTGCCGTGGCTGCGATGTCGACCATTGCGGCGTCGGAGACAAATACTTTTGGCCCAGCGGTTCGCTCCATAGCCCGCGCTACTTGTTTGTTATCCCAACCGCGAACGTCCAACACAGTCGCACCGGAGCCGGCTTCATGGTCCAACTTAAGCTCATAGCCGGGGCGTGTGACCACCACCTGATGGGCCAACTGGACCAGCCGCTGCCACTCTCGCCAGGTTGTCAACTCCAGCCACGAATCTGCCCCCATCACAAAAAACAGCTCTGTTCGATCTCCAAACCGGCGACGAAAATATTGCAGAGTGTCGACAGTATAACCGCGATGTGGCGCCTCCAACTCAAACGTTGATATCAACAGCCGCGCGTCGGTCCGCGTCGCCAACACCAGCATGGCGTAGCGATGTAGAGCCGCACTCACCTCGCGCTCAATTTTATGTGGCGCATGACGTGCGGGCACAAACAGCAATTCCGAAATCTCAAACAGCTCGATAATGCTCTGGGCAACCGCTAAATGGCCGTAATGAACCGGATCAAACGTGCCGCCATAAATCGCTATCCGTTCCTGTCCTTTAGGCATTAGTTAAAGCACACTGCTAGGCCACTTCAACCGTGTCAACTCGCAGATTCAGTTCGTTCAAGTCGCGCAACCGCGCCGCCACGGCTTCAATTAGCGCTTGAACACCCTCTCCAGTAGCGGAAGAGATAGCAAAGAACGGTTTACCGTCCTGCTCCGCGGTGCGAGAAAGCGATTCGAGACGTTCCGGTTCTTGCAACGCGTCGAGCTTCGTCGCCACGACAAGCTGTGGACGCGCAGCTAATGCGGAACTGTAAGATTCAAGCTCGTGGTTCACGGTGTGGTAGTCGTCGACTGGAAGCCTGCCGGAGCCGGAGGAAACATCAACGAGATGTAACAGCAGTTTGGTGCGCTCGATATGTCTGAGAAAGCGATCCCCGAGTCCTGCACCGCGATGCGCACCTTCTATCAGTCCGGGAATATCCGCAATGACGAACGTACGAAAGTCGCCAAGGTCTACAACACCGAGATTCGGTTCAAGCGTTGTAAAGGGATAGTCAGCAATCTTCGGCTTCGCAGCTGAGACCTTCGAGATAAAGGTGGACTTCCCGGCGTTTGGGAAACCCACAAGGCCTACATCTGCCAAGAGCTTCAGTTCCAGTTGAAGCTCACGCTCCTCACCTTCGCTGCCACTTTGGTGATAACGCGGCGCACGGTTGGTCGAAGTGGCAAAATGAGCATTTCCGAATCCGCCCCGGCCCCCGCGCGCTGCTAACCAACGAGCACCATCACTAGTTAGATCCTCCAGTAACTCTCCACTGTTTCCATCAAACACCTGGGTTCCCACGGGTACCCTGACCTCAACATCGGCGCCGTTATGTCCGGATCGTTTTGCGCCCTCACCATGTTGACCGCGATCCGCAACGTGCTGCGGGTTGTAGCGTAGATGAAGCAGGGTGTTGAGCGAAGCATCAGCCACCAGCCAGACATCCCCGCCGCGTCCACCGTCCCCTCCGGAGGGACCACCACGTGGAACAAACTTTTCACGGCGAAAGGCCGTCACACCGTTTCCGCCGTGGCCCCCCTGGACCTTTATCTTCGCGCGATCAATGAACATTCGCGAATGAAAGCAGAAGCGACGCCTAACGCTCCAAGTACAGTAGCGCAGGCGTCGCGTGATGGGAGTTGACTCTGGCCAACGTTATGACGAGGATGACTGCTCTGGCGGAAACACGCTTATGAATTTGCCAGCGCGACCTTTGTCCTCAAATTGCACGACACCTTCTATAAGTGCGAAAAGCGTATCGTCCTTGCCGCGGCCAACGTTCTTCCCCGGCTTCCATTTCGTTCCGCGCTGCCGTGCCAGAATGTTGCCGCCAAGCACATGTTCACCACCGAACTTTTTGAGGCCCAGTCGCTGTGCCTGTGAATCGCGACCGTTTCTCGATGAGCCAACTCCCTTTTTATGTGCCATCTTAGAACTCCGAAATTAGTCTTCTTGCGATCGCGGGATTATGAGCCAATAGAATCGATTCTGATTGTGGTAAACCCCTGCCGATGTCCTTGTGTCCGCTTGTAATGCTTTCTTCGTTTCTTCTTAAACACCAAAAGCTTTGCACCACGACCATGATTCACTACCGTGGCAGATACTTTTGCATCTCCGACAACTGGAGTGCCTTCGGCCGATGCCAGGAGCGCACCCAATTCAATCTTGTTGCCGGCTGGCTCATCGATCGAAGGAACACGAATCGTGCTTCCTTCCTCTACCAGAAACTGTTTCCCACCACTCTTGATGATCGCATATGACATCGATTTGTCCCCTCAGTAGAGGCGCCAAAGCCTCAGAAAAGTCGAGTATTATAGGTGTCCAGACCTAAAACGGCAACCGCACACGACCTACCCAACGCCAGCCACCACCTCGTTCTGATTTTTTACCTTCCTTGAGCCATTTTGCGTCAGAAAGTACTCCATGAAGTTCGTCGAAATGTCGCCTGCGCGGAACACCGGGTCGTCCATGATCTTGAGGTGCAGAGGGATCGTGGTCTTGATTCCTTCAACAACCATCGCCTCCAAGGCACGCTTCATTCTCGCAATCGCTAATTCCCGGGTTCGCGCATGGACGATGACCTTCGCAATCATCGAATCGTAGAAGGGCGGAACTGAATAGCCAGAATAGACATATGTATCAACTCTTACACCGGGCCCGCCGGGAAGATTGAACGCGGTAATCAAACCAGGTGATGGGGCAAAGGTCTCCGGATTTTCAGCATTGATGCGGCACTCGATCGCGTGTCCCACAATCAGCAGGTCCTCCTGCGTGTAACCAAGACTTTCGCCTTCGGCGATTCGAATCTGATTTCTCACAATATCTGCGAGTGTAACCATCTCGGTAACCGCGTGCTCGACCTGAATGCGAGTGTTCATCTCAATGAAGTAAAACTTGTTGTCCTGGTCCAATAAGAACTCGACGGTACCAGCGCTTGCATAGCCAAGTTTCTTGCAGGCGGCAACTGCGGCGGCACCCATCTGCGTTCGCAATTCGGGGGACAAGACAGGTGAAGGCGCCTCCTCAAGGAGCTTCTGATGGCGGCGTTGAATGGAGCACTCGCGTTCCCCAAGGTGAATACACTCGCCGTACTCGTCGGCAAGCACCTGGATCTCGATGTGCCGCGGTCGATCGATATAGCGCTCGATATAGACGCTGCCATCCTTGAATGCGGCCGCTGCCTCCGTTGAAGCAGTTTCCAACGCGGGTCCGAGCTCGGCTTCTGTTTTGACGATCCGCATCCCGCGACCACCGCCACCTGCCGAGGCCTTCACGATCACTGGAAATCCGATCTCACGCGCGATCTGTAGGCCTTCCTGTTCAGACTCCACTGGATCGGAGCTCCCTGGCAGGATAGGCAGTCCTGCTTTGCTCATCGCCCGCCGAGCCTCGACCTTATCTCCCATCAGGCGAATAATCTCAGCAGGTGGACCAACAAACTTGATATTGCACGCCGCACAGATCTCCGCGAAGTAAGACGACTCCGCCAGAAATCCATAACCGGGATGGATCGCGTCCACGTTGAAAATTTCGGCAGTACTGATGATTGCAGGAATGTTCAGGTAACTTTGGGCGGAAGGGGCTGGTCCAATACAGGCGGCTTCATCGGCAAAGCGTACATGCAGGGAGTCGCGATCAACATCACTGTGAACAGCGACGGTGCGAATTCCCATCTCTTTACAGGTCCAGATTATCCGGCAGGCAATTTCGCCGCGATTGGCAATCAGGATCTTCTTGAATTTTCGAGTATTACTACTCATTTCGCGCCTGTCTAATCTAACTTCACACCATTTGGTGGCAGGTAGAAGAGCCGCGGACCACACTCGATGAAAGGGACTGCATAAACGAAAGAGGAGCAGACTGTTGGTTAACTACGTCGCCTCGCTCCCCTTGTTGTTCTTCAGATCCTCTTCATCCGCACTAATCCGCGGCTCTGGTATCGCGTCGCAGAGCTATCGACATTTGAGGTTTGTGAACCGTTACCGTTTGATCCCAAAGAGCGGCTGCCCGTACTCGACGGGTTGCCCATTCTCCACATAAATCTTCGCCACCTCACCGCCGGTCTCAGCCTGAATTTCATTCATTAGCTTCATGGCCTCGATGATACAGACCACGGTCTCAGGCTCGACCATGCTTCCAATCCGGACAAAGGCGTCTGCATTGGGAGATGGCGAGCGATAAAACGTGCCCACAATTGGCGAGGTAATGATGTGTAGATCCTGATCCTCCAAGGCTGCGGTTTCAGCCTGCGCGCCTGGATGCGACGGAGTCGGTGCTGTTGAGCTCCTGGTTTGCGCAGCTACTTCTTGAGCGACAATTGCCGGTGCCGCGGCGGAGCCAGGCTGTTCCAGAGTAGAGCCCGAGAAGTTGCGAGACTGTTCTTCACGCCGCAGTCTAACGCGGAAGCCATGACGTTCGAGCTCGAACTCAGCCAATCCATTCTCACGGATTAGCGCAATCAGTTCTCGCAGCTCATTCATGTTGATGGAGACTTCGTTGCGGGCGCGATTCCGATCGCGGCGTCGCTCTCGCGTAGTACGGTCAGGGGCATCCGGACGTTGTGGTCCTTGTCCACTCGCTGCACCTTCTTCGTTCATCTTTTTTTCAGCCACGGCCGTTTGTCTCACGCTAATGGTTCCTCAAAGTAATTAGCCCCAACAGACCGGCTGGCGGTGCCGTGGTCAATTGGGGCTAAACTGACGCGGAAGCCTACCAGCAGCCCGCTCGAGTCGCGCTCGGCGAGCGCTTACTTTGCTTCTTTTGAGTCGGCTCCTGAGGCCGAATCCTCAGCGGTTGGCTCAGTCACGGCCTCTGCCTCGGTCTTCTCTGGGGACGCTGCTGCCTCTGTCTTCTCTTGGGCTTTAGCACGGGAGACAGTCCGACGACCTTCAGCTCCGCGCTGTTTCGGTGGCGTGTGACGAGCACGCTTTTTTGCCTGTTCTAGAGCCAATTTTTCGCGTGGATTATCGACGAGTTCAATAATTGCAAGTTCAGCGTTATCGCCAGCCCGATGTCCGAGCTTAAGAATGCGTGTGTAGCCACCAGGACGATCCTGGTACCGCTCACCCAATTCGTCGAACAGACGTTTCAATGCCGCGACGCCAGCGGTTCGGGCCGGACGCATCTGTCCACGCCTTCCACTGAGTGTCGCATGCTGCATATTACCGGCATGGAAAAACCCAGCCGCTTGGCGTCGGAGATGTAGAGCGCGGGCTTCAGCTCCTTCACCTTCCAGTCCACGTGCTCGCCGCGACAGCGTAATCGCCTTTTCCACAAATGGTCGCAGCTCCTTCGCCTTTGGCAGAGTGGTAACGATCCTCTCTTCGCGGGAATTGATTAACGAGACGGCCAAGTTTCGGAGCATCGACATCCGATGTTCGCTGGTCCGTCCTAACTTTCTATGTGCCTTCAGGTGCCGCATAACTGTTTCCGGGAGTGCAATCCTATTGTCAACTAAATCTCAGGCTCTTCCTCTTCACCCTCGAAATCTGAAGCGTCGGCGCCGTCACGCCCGCCAGACCCAGGAATCGGATTCCCTTGTTCGTCGAATTCCATACCAAAATCAAGGCCCATCCCGTTGAGAATCTCCTTGATCTCGTTCAATGACTTCTTGCCAAAGTTTTTGGTGGCCAACATCTCGCGCTCAGTCCGCTGCACGAGATCCCGAATGGTTCGGATATCTGCGTTCTTCAAACAGTTGTAAGAGCGGACCGAGAGCTCAAGCTCATCAACTGAGCGGTCCAGCTGATCATTACGCGGCAGTGGAGGCCTTTCGATCTTCGAATAGGCAAAATCATCGGTGTCCTCTTCAAAGTTAATAAAGATGGACATATGGTCCTTGATCAGTTTTGCCGCAAGACCGATACCGTCTTCGGGTTTCACCGAACCATCGGTCCACACCTCAATTGTGAGCTTATCGAACTCGGTGTTCTGACCCAATCGCGCGGCTTCAACTGTATAGTTGACTTTTTTAACCGGCGTATGGACCGAATCGATCGGGATATAGCCCAGTGACAGGTCCTCATCGAAGTTTCGATCGGCAGAAACGTAACCACGACCACGCTTGAGTCTCATCTCAATGCGCAGAGAGCCACCATCACTCACCGTGGCAATATGCACGCTGTCATCCAAGACTTCGACATCCGCATCAGCTTCGATATCCGCTGCAGTAACCTCACCGGCGCCTTCCTTGGAAATCCTTAAGGTTTTTGGCTCATTCCCGTGAAGTTTGAATGGAACCTGCTTTAAGTTGAGGATCACGTCGGTGGCATCTTCGACGACTCCCTTGATGGACGAGAACTCGTGCTCAACTCCCTCAATCTTAACAGCAGTAATTGCCGCACCTTCGATCGAGGAAAGCAGCGCTCGCCGCAGAGAATTTCCTACCGTCGTGCCGAAGCCACGCTCGAACGGTTGCGCCGAAAAACGGCCATAGCGCTCCGTAAGCGTTTCGGTGTCTGCCGCTAGCCGGCGCGGCATTTGAAAACCGGTCCAAAGATTATTTTGATCCATAGCCATAGCGTCTCAAATCCTGATTAGACTCACTTTAGCGAGCGCCTGATTAAAGTGGAGCGCCCGCAGCCCTGTTTATTTGCTGTAAAGCTCGACAATAAGTTGTTCGTTAATTGAGCGATCGATATCGTCACGCGTGGGCAGACCGGTTACGCGCGCGGTCATTTCAGCCCCCTCGGCCGCTACCCACGAAGGTCGTCCACGGCCCGAAGCTGTTTGCCATGCACCCTCCACATGTGGGTTTTTGCGGCTGGCCTCTTTCACACTGATGGCGTCTCCGGCCTTAACCTGGTAAGACGGGATGTCGACTTTCCTGCCATTTACGAGAATATGACCGTGATTTACCAATTGACGTGCTTGCCGGCGCGAGGTAGAAAAGCCGGCTCGGTAGACCGCGTTGTCCAGACGGCGCTCCAGTAGAAACAGCAGGTTTTCACCTGTGATCCCCTTCATGCGCGCTGCCCTCTCAAAGTAGTTACGGAACTGTCCTTCGAGAATGAAGTAGATTCGCTTTACTTTTTGCTTTTCACGAAGCTGTTGCCCGTAACCGACGAGGGCCTTGCCGCGCCGCAAAGAGTTTCCGTGCTGTCCCGGTGGCTGCGTGCCTCGCTTCTCAATGGGACAGGACGGTTTGTAACAACGATCGCCTTTTAGAAATAGCTTTGCACCCTCGCGGCGGCACAGACGGCACACCGCATCTCTATACCTAGCCAAGTGTTTTCTGCCTCCAGTCTGTTTAGACGGAAAAGTTTACAGGCTGCCCTCTGGTCCAACGAGGCCTAGCCCTTCATCCTTTAGGTTGTCTCTAAGTCAAATCACTTAAGCAGTTGACCAATCGGGCCAACCACTAACTGAACTCTCATCGTCCGCGGTATTACCGCGATCTTTTCGGCACCGCGCAAATTCTCACCACGCGCACTTACACGCGACGTCGCTTGGGAGGACGACATCCGTTATGCGGTATGGGCGTCGTGTCACGGATAGTCATCACACGGATCCCGGCATTTGCAATCGCGCGGATCGCAGACTCGCGACCCCCACCCGGTCCCTTGACTCGGACTTCGCACTGCTGCATTCCTGCCTCGTGCGCTTTACGCGCAGCTTCGTATGCAGCCTGCTGGGCCGCGAATGGAGTCCCTTTTCGGGAACCGCGAAAGCCCCGAGCGCCGGCCGACGACTGGGCAATCAGATTACCTTCCAGATCTGTGATCGAAATCATAGTGTTGTTGAAAGACGCAGCAATGTGCGCTATTCCAACCGGGACGTTCTTCTTCTCTTTTTTGCGAAAGACCTTCTTTTTGCCGCCAGCTTTTGCCATAGAGATTTCCAGTAACGATCAATATCTCCGAATCTGAGAACGCACTATTTCTTTCCGGGCGCCTTCTTCTTCGC
The DNA here is from genome assembly GCA_035283645.1 of Pyrinomonadaceae bacterium. GTDB lineage: Bacteria > Acidobacteriota > Blastocatellia > Pyrinomonadales > Pyrinomonadaceae > PSRF01. Next base: position 14,487 of record DATETN010000107.1, on the reverse strand, counting down.
AATCGTCGCTCGACGCGGTCCCTTCCGGGTGCGCGCGTTTGTATGCGTGCGTTGTCCGCGTACCGGCAACGACCGGCGGTGCCTTAGTCCACGATAGCAACCAATGTCCATCAAACGTTTGATGTCCATTTGAACGCGTTTACGTAAGTCACCCTCAATCTCACCCTGCGCTTCGAGTATGGAGCGAATCCTACCCAACTCCTCCTCGCTGAGATCTCGGACTCTTGTGTCGAGATTGACTCCCGCTTCTTTCAGAACCGATCCAGCGCGCGAACGCCCAATACCGTAAATGTATGTCAGCCCAACTTCAGCTCTCTTGTTCGGCGGAAGATCGACACCCGCTACACGTGCCATTTCTCATTACTCCAATAGAATCGACGCAGTTTCAATCGTCTAACCTTGTCGCTGCTTATGTTTCGGGTTGACACAGATCACCCTCACCACTCCCTTGCGGTGGATAATCTTGCATTTGTCACACATCTTTTTTACAGACGCACGTACCTTCATTTGCCAACCTCGAATACTGTTTATTAAGCCGGGAAACTATTTGTATCGATAAGTGATGCGACCACGATTCAAGTCATAGGGAGAAAGCTCGACCAGAACTCGGTCGCCGGGTAAGATCCGAATAAAGTGCTTGCGCATCTTTCCGGATATATGCGCAAGTACCTGATGCTGGCTCTCCTCCAGCTCTACCCGAAACATGGCGTTAGGCAAGGTCTCAAGAACCTTGGCCATAACTTCGATAGCCTCTTCCTTCGCCATATCCTCTCAGAACAAATTTTGCCAGTACTGACAAACTGCGAATAGTAACACGCGACCTTACCTTTGCCAAGCCGCGCTCTGGCTTCAATTAGCCGAGGCGGCAACCAGGTCGTGCTCGCCCCTCGGAAGGACCTTTGTTAACACCTTGGGGCCGTCTTCGGTGATTGCGACCGTGTGTTCGGAATGAGCGCTCGGTTGGCCGTCCAGGGTAACGACCGTCCACCCGTCAGCTAACACTTTAGTGTGGTGCGTTCCCAAATTAACCATCGGCTCAATGGCAAAAACGTACCCTGCCTTGATCTTAGGTCCCTGGCCAGGTTTGCCGTAGTTGGGGATCTGGGGATCCTCATGCATACGACGGCCAATGCCGTGCCCAACGTATTCCCTTACCACTGAGTACCCGTGGGCCTCAGCATGCGCCTGAACAGCCCAGCCGAGGTCTCCCAACCTGTTGCCCGGCCAGCACTGTTGGATGGCGAGTTCCAGACACTCCTCAGTTACTCGAACCAGCCGAAGCCAATCCTCCGAAACCTCTCCAACCGGAACTGTGGTGGCCGTATCCCCAACAAATCCTTCTAAAGTAACCCCACAATCGATGGAAAAAATGTCTCCGCTTTTTAGACGGTATTCAGAAGGAAAACCGTGGACGACCTGTTCATTGACAGACGCACAAACCGAGTATGGAAAACCGTGATAACCCTTAAATGTCGGAAGCGCGCCTGCATCTCTGATCAGCTTCTCGGCGGCCCTGTCGATCTCCAGCGTCGTAATGCCAGGCTCAACCATTCGCTTGAGTTCTTGCAGTACCTCGCCAACGAGACGGCCGGCCGCCCTCATCTTGTCGAGTTCTTTTCGCGACTTCCCAATGATCATAATCCTGAACCGGTACCAGCCTAGGCAATGACAATGTTCGCAATATCCTCGTAAATCTGTTCAGAATCTCGAGTTCCATCTAATGTGCTCAGCTTGCCCGCGCTCTCATAGAAAGCCAGCAATGGTTTAGTCTGTTCTTCGTACGTGGCCAACCGAGCCTGAACTGTTTCGAGATTGTCGTCAGCACGTTGGACCAACAGTGCTTCAGGGTGGAAATCACAAACGTTGTCGTTTTTGGGTGGCTTGAAATAAACGTTATATAACTCACCACAAATTGGACAACTTCGCCGGCCGGTCATTCGCTTGACGAGCGTATCGATCGGGACCCTCAGTTCGATTGCCTGGATCTCTTTGTCCTGCTCACGAGCAAGATCATCCAACATCGATGCTTGGGCCGGTGTACGTGGAAATCCATCCAGCACATACCCGTCCCGACAATCATCTTTTGAAGTACGCTCCCGAACTACTCTGATGGTCACATCATCCGGCACAAGTCTGCCGGCTGACATGATGGTGCGTACCTCCTCCGCCAGCGCCGACTGCTCATGCTTAAGCGCACGAAAGATCTCGCCAGTAGAAATCTGGGGCAAGTGCAGTCGCTCCTGAAGCAAACGCGCCTGCGTGCCCTTGCCGGCACCAGGCGCTCCCATCAGCACAACGATCTTGGACATACGAGTTCGATCGCATTTCGTCGCCTAAACGCTCAGGCGCGCCGGCCGCGCAAACGGCTACCGCCGCCCAAAAACCCTTCGTAGTTGCGCATCACCAGTTGCGCTTCAATCTGCGAGACTGTGTCCATGGCAACACCCACTAAGATCAGCAACGAAGTCCCGCCAAAATAGAACTGATAACCCATGCCTGTCGGAATCCAAGTGAGTCCTGGAGTGGTACTTACAAATGCATCAAGCCAGGTTCCGATCAGCGGCAGGCGAGCGACCTTAAACCCACTCAGCATGAACTGAGGCACAAAAGCAACCAGAGCGAGATACAGGGCGCCCACAACCGTCAAGCGAGTCAAAATGTTGTTCAGATATTCTGCCGTCGCTCGACCCGGCCGAATTCCCGGCATGAAGCCGCCGTGCTTTCGCAGGTTGTCCGCGACTTCTTCAACATTAAACACAATGGAGACGTAAAAGAAGGTGAAGAAGATGATCAGTGAGAGAAAGATCAGTTCGTAGTACGGATCGCTAGCATGAAACGTTTGGAAGAACGTCCACACCTTTCCCCAAGCGGTGTTTAGCTGATTCTGATCGGGCGGGAAAGCAGCAAACAGGCTCTGCGGCATCGACAACACCGACGACGCAAAGATCACTGGAATAACGCCACCCATGTTGATCTTCAACGGCATCGTTGTCTGCTGTCCGCCAACCATCTGCCGTCCAACGTGACGTTTGGCATAACTGACCGGTATCTTGCGCCTTGCCGCTTCCACGAAGACGATGAAAGCAATTATCGCCACCATGGCTATCAAGAGTCCGATGACACCGATCGTTTCCAGCGTGTCGCCGCTGCGGACCCGTTGAAACACCTGTTCGACGCCACTCGGTAATCCGATCACGATGCCCGCAAAGATGAGTAGCGAGATTCCATTTCCAACTCCGCGTTCAGTTATCTGTTCACCCAACCACATGACAAAAATCGTGCCCGTGGTAAGAGTGAGAACTGTTGTAAGCAGAAAGCCCCAAGTCGGGGCACCCACACCATTTACCTGGAGCCAGTGGGCGACGAACGAGGTTTGGATCCCTGCCAGACCAACAGTGAGATACCGAGTCCACTGATTGATCTTTTGCCGGCCAATTTCGCCTTCCTCCTGCAGCTTTTTAAGCTGCGGCGACACGACCGTCATCAATTGAAGAATGATGGAAGCGGTGATGTAAGGCGTTACCCCGAGCGCGAAGATGGAGATCGTTCGAAAGTTGCCGCCGGAGAAGAGGTCGAGAACACCAAGTAACGTGCCGGCCACGTCCTGCCAAACCTGATCCAGTCTCTCTTTGTTGATGCCTGGAGCTGCGATGTGGGCCCCGAGCCGGTATACCGCGAGCATGCCGAGCGTGAACAGAATGCGCCGGCGCAAGTCCGGTACATTAAACATATTGCGAACTGCGGCAAAGAATTTTTCCATAACTTCTTCTGCTGCCCTAGGGCTTAGCTACTTTGGAAATCTCAACTACAGCCCCGCCAGCTTTTTCGATTTTTTCTCGGGCACTCTTGGTGAACCGATGGGCTGTGACACGCAATGCTTTTGACAGTTCCCCGTTTCCGAGGACGACGACATCGTGTTTCGCCTTCTTAATGATTCCGCGCTCATGCAAAATCTCTGGTGTGACTTCGGCGTCAGCCTCGAATGCTCGTTCCAGCGAAGCCAAGCTAACCTCTAACCACCTCTTCTTGAAGATGTTGGTAAAGCCACGTTTCGGCAAACGCCGATGAAGCGGCATCTGGCCGCCTTCAAAGCCAATCTTGGCTGAATATCCAGAGCGTGACTTCTGCCCCTTTTCACCACGACCAGCCGTCTTGCCGAGGCCGCTGCCTGGACCTCTCCCTACTCGCTTTTTCTTATGAGTCGATCCTTCTGCTGGTCGGATATTATTCAAACTGATAGCCATCGCGTACTCCGTCTAATCTTGCTGCCGTTCCAACATCGCATTATTCCAGTATCCGAAGCAGATGTGGGATCTTTGCCACGGCTCCTCGCGTAGAAGCGTTATCTGGGCGTTCGACGATCTGGTTGAGCTTCGTCAAACCGAGACTACGAACCATCTGTTTGTGAGTCTTTGGCGCAGCAATGAAACTACGGTAGTACTGGATACGAATGGTCGTACTACTGTCGCCGCGACGACTCTTTGTTTTCTTTTGGTCCGTCTTCGGTTCGTCTGATTGTGTGGTTCTTCTAGCCATGCCCTCAGTTCCTGCCCTGTGGCTCCTTACATCTCATCTACTTGTTTACCGCGTAGTCGAGCCAACTCCATCGGATCCTTCATTCGTAGCAGTGCATCGAAGGTTGCGCGTACAACGTTATGCGGATTCGTCGAGCCCAGCACCTTGGTTCTCACGTCGCGCACGCCCACAGCCTGCATAACCGCGCGTACAGCACCGCCGGCAATGACTCCGGTGCCTTCGGACGCCGGCTTTACCAACACTCGCCCTGCGCCAAACTTGCCGATCAGCTGGTGCGGGAGTGTGTTGTTGATAAGCGGAACTCGTATCAGATTTTTCTTGGCTGACTCAACTCCCTTTTTGATTGCCAGTGGTACCTCACGGGCCTTTCCAGTACCAAAGCCAACATGTCCACCTTCATCGCCAACAACAACCAAAGCAGCAAAGGAAAGGTTCTTGCCGCCCTTGACTACTTTGGTGACGCGATTGATTGAAATTACCTGGTCCTTTAGATCAAGGCCCTGCGCGGGAATTCTCTGTTTAGGTTGTCTCATTATTCTTTCTTGCCCTTAACTGAATCGCCTTTTTTGCTATCTTCATTCACCGGAGCTTCCGCAGCTTCGGTTCGGTTCAATCCAGCCTCACGAGCTGCGTCCGTCAACGCTTTCACTCGTCCGTGGTACAAATAACCGCCCCGATCAAACACAACCTCTCCAATTCCCTTTGCCAGGGCCCGCTCGGCGATGGTTTTCCCGATGCGACGTGCCGCATCGACGTTCCCGCCGGTCTGCTCTCGCAACTCCTTTTCGGTGGTTGCCGCAGAAACCAGAGTTTGGCCGGTTTGGTCATCTATAACTTGGGCGTAGATGTGGTTCAGGCTGCGGTAAATTGCCAACCTCGGCCGTTCACCACTGCCCTTCACTTTGCGCCGAATACGCTTGTGTATCGCTGTTCTTACGACTGCTCGGTCAGTATTAGCCATGTTCGTTATTTCCAATTTCCGATTTGCCGATTCTTGCCGCCAACCTAAACGAAGTAGATTCTACGAAATCGTGCAATCACACAATTGGCAATCGACAATTTATTTCCCTGTCTTTCCGGGCTTCAGTTTTATTGCGACATCCGAATAGCGAATGCCCTTACCCTTGTAGGCGTCAGGCTTGCGCAACTTGTGCATCTCTGCGGCTACCTGTCCCAGCTTCTGCTTATCAATACTCGATAGCGTAAGCGTCGTCTGATACTGCTGAATGCCACCTTTAGTAGTTAAACGCTCGGCCTTGGCTTCAACCCCCTCAGGCAGAGGAAACTCGATCGGGTGTGAGTAACCAAGAGAGAAAACGATCCTCCGGGACTGCACTTCCGCTTTATAGCCGACGCCAACCACATCCATCTGTTTCGTAAAGCCTTCGGTGACGCCGACGATGGCATTATTCGCGAGCGCCCGCGCCAATCCATGCAACGCTGCAAGCTCGTCAGAAGAACGTTCGGCCCGCAGTTCATCACCCTCCTGAGTGAATCTGATGCCTGCGGGAACTGGTGTTTTCAGGGAGCCTTTCGGCCCTTTCACTTCTAGTTCCTGCTCGCTAATGGTCACGCTAACGCCCTTCGGCAGCGTGATCGCTTTTTTCCCAATGCGCGACATAAATCAACCTCGTGCCGGGTGAAAAGCGTTTGAGTCCGCTTTTCGCACCTCGAATCATTAATAGATTTGCGCCAACAACTCACCGCCAACATTTTCCCGTCGTGCGGCCTTACCGCTCATCAAGCCTTTGGACGTCGATACGATATTCACACCATAGCCGCCAAGGACTTTGGGTATCTCACTTGAGCCGATGTAGACTCGTCGTCCGGGTCTGGAGACCCGCTCAAGGTGCGTGATTGATGACGTGCCACGTGCGTCATAGCGAAGAAAGATCCTGATGCTCCGCTTGAGGCCCTCGCCCTTGATGACAAAATTGTTGATGTAACCCTCTTCCTTGAGAATTCGTGCAATCTCAAGTTTCAACTTTGAAGCCGGAATATCCACGCGCGAGTGCTTAGCCGCTATAGCGTTGCGGATTCGCGTCAACATGTCGGCGATGGGATCAGTCATTTAAAAAACTCCATTTTCCAATTGCTGATTGCGAGTGCTGATTTCCAATTGCCGCTCATCAATCGGCATTTGGCAATTGGGCAAATCGACAATGCGTTACCAGCTACTCTTCACAACACCGGGGATCTGCCCCTGCAACGCTAACTCGCGAAAGCAGATGCGACACAAATTAAACTTCCTCAGGTAGGCCCGGGGTCTGCCGCAGCGTTTGCAGCGGGTGTATGCCCGAACCGAGAACTTTGGTCGGCGGCCAGCCTTTGCAATCAATGATTTCTTTGCCATAGAACCTTTCAGCGTTTCCCTTCAGGCGGGCTACAGCCAGGCTGAAGGTAAAGCATCCACACCTTATTGCCGGAACGGCATTCCCAGGGCCTTCAACAACGCCCGCGCCTGCTCGTCGTTTCGAGCTGTGGTGACGATCGAGATGTTCATCCCTCGCAGCTTATCCACCTTATTAAAATCGATTTCAGGAAATATCAGTTGCTCACGCACGCCGATGGTGTAATTGCCACGACCATCAAAGGCCTTCGGCGAAACACCGCGAAAGTCACGGACACGCGGCAAAGCAATTGACACGAGGCGATCCAGAAATTCGTACATGCGATCACCTCTCAGCGTAACCATGACACCGATTGGCATCCCCTGACGCAGTTTGAATGAAGCGATCGACTTTTTCGCTTTCGTGATAACAGGCTTCTGCCCAGTCACAGAACGCAATTCATCCGCAGCCGTATCAAGAATCTTTGCGTTGGCAATCGCTTCGCCCATCCCCATATTCAGCACGATCTTCTCAACCCGCGGTATTGCCATCGGATTCTGAATGCCGAATTCCTTCGCAATCGCCGGAGCAACCTCTTTTTGATAACGTTCTTTTAATCTTGCTACCATCTCAAACCTCAATCAATGATTCGTGAATAGTGCAGGCTGAATGGTTAATCGTGAATGGTGAATCGTGAAGGACGGGTCGGCCACACCGCGAAATCCATTCACCTCTCAATTCACTGCTCACCATTACCATTCACCATTCACTCATCGGAACCTACTTCTCCAAAGAGTGTCCGCTGGTTGCAGCTACCCGCGCCTTTGTACCGTCGCCTTGCACCAGGTAACGCGCACGCGTGGGCTTGCCGGATTGGGGATCGATCAACTGCACATTTGAAATGTCGATATATGCCTCTTTGTCGATAATGCCGCCACCGCGATTCCTTTGAGGGTTAGCCTTTTGGTGTCGCTTCATTATCGCCACGCCCTCCACCTTGACCTTTGCCCGCGCGGGAACCACTTCCAGCACGCGACCACGTTTACCCTTGTCACGCCCGGCGATCACGACCACCTGATCGTTCTTTTTAATCTTTGCTCGCTTTGTTCCCGTCATGATTCCTAAATAACCTCCGGTGCCAGGGACACAATCTTCATAAAATTCTTATCTCGCAGCTCACGAGCAACCGGACCAAACACGCGCGTCCCGATTGGAGTACCATCTTCCTTGATTAAGACCGCGGCATTCTGGTCAAACCGAATGTAAGTCCCATCCTTCCGGCGCACTTCCTTACGTGTGCGCACGATCACTGCATCCTGTACCGTTCCCTTCTTGATTGTTCCATCCGGTGAGGCCTCTTTGACGGTAACCTTAATCCGATCACCAAGGCTCGCAATCTTCCCGGTGGAACCACCAATAGGCATGATCATTTCGACGCGACGCGCCCCCGAATTGTCAGCGACCTCGAGCGAGGTCTGCATCTGAATCATGGCTCACCTCATCATTAATTGGATCCGGAGTCCGATACGAGTCTACTTCGCGGCTTTCTGCAATATCTCGACGACGCGCCAACGCTTTCGGGCCGAAAGCGGTCGCGTCTCAACGATTCGCACCTTATCTCCTACGGTCGCACCCAATTCATCATGGGCCATAAACTGTGACGTGCGCCGCACGTACCGGCGGTACTTAGTGTGGCGCACCAGACGGTCAACACGCACTACCACCGACTTCTGCATCTTGTCAGAAGCCACCACTCCAACTTTCTCGGAACGCCGCGAACGACGGCCTTCCTCTTTTTCTGGCTGGCCGGCCGGTGCAGGCGCCGCATCCTGTATTTGAATTTCTTCTTCTGCCATTTAGCTCACCATTTTGGGGCCGAGGCCACCATATTCCGCCGTTACCGCCTAGCGCCCGCGGCACGCTCTCCTGTCAAGGTTTGAATCCGAGCCAGTGATTTCTTCTCCTGCCGAATACGCTTCACTGCGTCAACTTCACCCAGCGCGAGTTTGAACTTCAGACGAAATAGAGACTCTCTTAACCGCGCCGCTTCAGAACGAAGTTCGTCATCCGTCAAATCGCGGTAACGGTCCACTTCCTCGCGTCGTTTCATTAAATCGCGCCCCCTTCCTGATCCGCGCGTCTTACAAACTTCGTCTTAATAGGCAACTTCTGAGCGGCCAAGCGCATAGCTTCTCGCGCGGTATTCTCATCCACCCCCTCAATCTCATAGAGAATGCGGCCGGGCCTAACAACGGCCACCCAGTACTCTGGTGCGCCTTTACCTTTACCCATACGTGTTTCGGCTGGTTTCTTCGTCACTGGTTTATCCGGGAACATGCGGATCCAGATTTTTCCGCCGCGCTTAATGTGGCGCGTCATTGCAATTCGCGCGGCTTCGATCTGACGATCGGTGATCCACGCCGGCTCCATAGATTTGAGCCCATATTCACCGAAGCTGATCTCGCTGCCACGAGTCGCGACGCCGGTCATGCGTCCGCGCATCTGCTTTCGGTGCTTAACTTTCTTCGGCATTAACATGATGATTACCTATTTACGATTGCCAAATTGACGATTGACGTTTCCAATTACCAATTGACCATTCCAAATGTTAACTCTTGAAGAATTCTGATGTTTGTCACATGACCTTGACTAGTCACCAATCGTCAATCGTCAATCCACCTCACTCGCCTCTCGGCCTTCTACCGTCTGAGCCGCCCTCTCTTTCACGGCGCGTGCGCGGCCGGCGTTCGCGCTCACCCATGCGTGTATCGTTTATCGGATCGGACCCAGTGCCACGCGCCATGGCCGCCTTGGGGTCAAGAATCTCGCCCCGGTAGATCCAGACCTTCACCCCGATCTGACCGAACGTCGTCTGTGCCTCGGCAAATCCATAATCGATATCGGCCCTCAACGTGTGCAAAGGGAGCTGGCCTTGCAGGTGCCACTCGCTCCGGGCAATTTCAGCCCCATTCAAACGACCACTGACCTTGACCTTGATTCCCTGAGCGCCAAACCGCAGCGACTCTTCAACGGCTTTACGCATGGCACGGCGAAAAGCAATTCGCTTCTCGAGTTGTGCTGCGATCTTCTCCGCCTGCAATTGGGCGTTTAACTCTGGCTTATGAATCTCTTGAATCGAAACTAGAACTTCGCGGCCCGTCTTGGAGGAGAGATCACTTTTGAGCTTATCGATCTCGGCGCCTTTGCGGCCTATGATGATTCCCGGTCGAGACGTGTAAATAATGATCTTCAACCGATTGGCTGCTCGCTCGATATCAACGTGCGACACGCCCGCGCCAGCGAAGCGCTGTTTTAAAACGCGCTTCAGTCGCAAATCTTCCAACAGAAACTCGCCATATTGCTTCTTTGCAAACCAATGGGAGTGCCAATCCTTGTTGTACCCGAGCCGAAAACCGTATGGATGAACTTTCTGTCCCATTCAAATCCCTCTTCTATTTTTCTGTAGACTTTTCAGCTGTGCGCTTCTTGGTGCTCTTCTTCTTCTCGGGGGTGCCGGGTGTTTCACCTTTAGTCTTGGGAGCGGTCCGCTTGGCGCGAGGAGCCGCCGCCGCGCCACCCCGTCGTCTTGATTTACTTTCAGCTAACTTAGCGGGCTTTGACACGACCTTACCGTTGCCCTTCACCCCAGGTTCTGGCCGCTCGTCATTGGAAAGCAGGATCGTGACATGACAGAAGTGGCGTTGCTCACGATAAGCACGACCCTGTGGCGCTGGTCTTACGCGACGCCTGCCTTTTGTTGGCCCGCGATCTACGTACGCCGCTTTAACCCAGAGATCGTCCGGGTCTATAGAAATGTTCGCCTTCTCAGCAGCTTCGTTCGCATTGGCGATAGCTGAACGCATACACTTTTCAAGGTGACCGGCTGCGCGTTTTGTCGAGAACCGCAGAATTGCAAGTGCGCCATTCACGTCCTTGCCCCGGATCATGTCCACAACCAGCCGGGCCTTCAGAGCTGAGCCCCTGAGATACTTTGCCTTTGCTATCGCTTCCATTCTTCAGCCTCTTCACTCATCAATTGCTACGCTACTTCGCTACCTTCGCAGCCTTTTCCACCTTCGTTCCGGAATGGCCCTTAAAAGTACGTGTGGGAGCAAATTCACCGAGTTTGTGGCCCACCATGTTCTCCGTCACGTAGATGGGGAGGTGGCGCTTTCCGTTATGCACACCAAATGTAAGCCCTACCATATCGGGAGAGATTGTGGAACGACGTGACCAAGTCTTAATGACGGGCGGCCTTTGCCCGCCGCTGCGAATCCGCTCGACCGCCTTCTGAATACTCTTATCAATGAATGGTCCCTTTTTTACTGATCGTGCCATAAGTGCTCCGTTGCCGATTTCCAATTGCCAATTGTCAATTGCAATTGGCAATAACTACTTGCTTCTCCGGTCGCGCAGGATCATCTTCTGTGTCCGTTTGTTGCTGCGCGTCTTATATCCCCGCGTGGGTTGTCCCCAGGGAGTGACGGGATTGCGACCACCTGACGTCTTTCCTTCGCCGCCACCATGAGGGTGGTCCACTGGATTCATGGCGACTCCGCGCACGTGCGGGCGAATACCCTTCCAACGCGATCTTCCCGCCTTTCCATAGGAAACATTCTCATGCTCAATGTTTCCTACCTGTCCAATCGTGGCGCGGCAAACCAATGGCACGCGTCGAATTTCACCAGAAGGCATTCGCAGCTGCGCATAATCGCCTTCCTTGGCCACCAACTGTGCAAAGGCTCCGGCCGAACGCGCCATCTGACCGCCCTTACCGGGTCGCAACTCGATGTTGTGAATTTGCGTCCCGAGCGGAATGTTAATGAGAGGAAGGCTGTTGCCGGGTAGAATGTCGGCATCTGGCCCGCTCATGATCGTCTTTCCAACCTCAATACCGCTGGGGGCAATGATGTAGCGCTTCTCGCCGTCTACGTAGGTGACAAGAGCGATATGCGCAGAGCGGTTCGGGTCGTACTCAATCTGCGTGATGCGACCCGGGACACCCTCTTTATCACGCTTGAAATCGATGATTCGGTAGAAACGTTTGTGACCGCCACCGCGCCGTCGCACTGTAATCCGGCCATCGTTGTTCCGTCCCGAAATTCGCTTCTTCGGTTCCAGCAATGACTTTTCGGGAACAGCTCCGACAGTTAACTCATCGCGCGTAAGGTAGGTCTGATACCGCCGCGCCGGAGAGGTTGGTGTTAGTTTCTTGATGCCCATCTCGTTATTTCCAATTTTCGATTGGCGATTGCCGAATAACTCGAGCAGTCGGATCGAACTGAGTCCTACCAAAATCCAACGTTCCTACGAACACCAGTTGGCAATCGTCAATCGGCAATCTCTACACAGCCTCGCCGTAGTCGACCGGCTTCTCACCCTGCTTTAACGTCACATAAGCCTTCTTCCAGGCTGGCTTTCGCCCTTCGTAACGACCGCGACGAGCCATCTTCCCCATGAAGTTGATCGTGCGCACCTGATCGACCTTTACTTGAAAAATCGTCTCGACAGCAGACTTGATTTCGGGCTTGGTAGCCCGTCTGTCAACGCGAAACGTCAGCAGCTGCCGGGTATCCTGCGATTCTTCTTTGGCAACGAGGGCCTTCTCAGTGATCACTGGCGACTTAATGATGTCCCAAACTGTCCTCACTCTGCCGCCTCCTTCTTTGGTTTACGGGTGCGCTTCGGTTTCGCTGGCGCCTCCTCAGCCACCGCCTCGGCTGACGTTTGCTGAGACGCGGTTTGTTCACTCCCGTCACCGAGCAGCTCTTCCAATTGGGCCACTGCCGCTCGCGAGAGCACTAACTTCTCGTGATACAGCAGGTCGTAAATATTCAAACCAAAACTGTTCACAACCTTCGTCTTCTGCACGTTACGGGTCGATAGCAAGAGATTGTCGTTCTCGAGTGAATCGACAATCAGGGTTTTGCCTTCAAGCCCAAGCTTCTTTAGCGAGGCGATAAAGTCTTTGGTCTTTGGCTGCTCGAATGCCCACTCATCGATCAGGACCACATTTCCTTCTCGAACCCGCTCGGACAGTGCTGAGCGCAACGCACCCTGTCGCATCTTTTTGGGGAGGTTGTAGGACCACTCGCGCGGTTGGGGTCCGTGCGCGTTACCACCGCCTTTCCACAGCGGCGATCGCAGCGAGGCGATACGCGCGCGACCGGTACCTTTTTGCTTCCAAAGCTTGCGTCCGGCACCTGAAACATCCCCTCGGGTCTTAGTCGCTGAGGTGCCTTGACGCGCGTTGGCCATGAAATTCCGCACGGCCGCGTGGACCAGGGCTTCATTAAACGGCGCACCAAAGACAGCCTCGGACAGCTCGGCTTCGCCAATCTCTTCGTTCTTTAAATTGCGCACCTTAACCGTAGGCATCTCAAACTCCAGTTATCCGTGATCTACTTCTTTGCTGCGGCTTTCTTGATCACTACGACGCTGCCGTTAGCACCAGGCACCGCACCGCGAATCATCAACAGATTGTTCTCAGCGTCCACACGCGCGACCGTCAAACCCTTGATCGTGACACGAACGTCGCCCATATGACCGGACGACCGATTTCCCTTGATCACTCGGGAGGGGTAGGCTGACGCTCCAATCGAACCCGGCGCACGCACGTTCATGGAGCCGTGTGATTCAGGACCGCGACTGAAGTGGTGTCGTTTTATTGTGCCTGCAAATCCGCGTCCCTTGGACTGGCCCACGACATCGACCTTCTCGCCATCGGCAAATAAATCCACGAGAATCTTGTCACCAATGTTCATGTCTGAAGCCCCGTTAAAACGAAACTCCTTCAAAATGCGTGTTGGCGGAATACCGCCACCGGTCTTTTCAAAGTGACCACGCATAGGCTTGGTGAAGTTCTTTAACTTCACCGGTTTCTCATCAACCAATCCAAGCTGGACAGCGTCGTAGCGATCTGGACCACTCGCAGACTTTTTTTGTACGACCACGCAAGGGCCGGCCTTTATCACCGTCACTGGAGTGACAGTCCCATCCGCAGCAAATAGCTGCGTCATTCCGACTTTTCTACCGATGATTCCGTCAATCATTGTTGATTTCCAAGTGCCAATTGCAATTATCTCGATAAAAGGCCTGCCGCATCCGACGCCAATCGGAAATCGGCAATAGCGCTACTGTCGGCCGAAAGCTTTGATCTCAACGTCCACGCCGGCGGGCAAATCCAGCTTCATCAACGCATCAACCGTCTGCGGCGTAGGATCCAGAATGTCCATCAGTCGCTTGTGCGTCCTGATCTCAAACTGCTCCCGCGACTTTTTATCCACGTGTGGCGAGCGCAGCACGGTCCATTTGTTCTTTACCGTCGGTAAGGGTATTGGACCGGCCACCCGCGCGCCCGTACGCTTCGCGGTCTCTACAATCTCCGTAGTTGACTGATCAAGAACACGATGATCGTAAGCTTTCAAACGGATTCTGATTTTTTCATTTAGCATAATAAAACTCGATCTATGGCCCTCGATCTAAGGCCTTATCCCCCTACTCCACCACTTCCGAGATCGTGCCAGCGCCCACCGTGCGGCCACCTTCCCGAATCGCAAACCGTAACCCCTTCTCCATCGCGATCGGCGTGATCAACTCCACCGACATCGCCACGTTGTCC
>DATETN010000106.1:0-10590 GCA_035283645.1 Pyrinomonadaceae bacterium | reverse complement strand
GCGCAGCCCTGATCGTGCTGCTGGACGAGATCGAGAAAACAGCTCTGCGCGAACCCTTTGCCGTCGAGCCTATCACCGTGCTGGTCAAGAGCCGTGCATACTACCGCTCCCAGTCCACAGAAAAACTTCAGGACGCCTTGATCAAGAAGCTGCGCGCAGACCTTGCCGCAACCACCAAAAGCAAATAGACTCCCGTCGCCCTACTCCCTACGCCTATGCGAAAGTTGCGTAAGCGTTTTTGCCCAGGGGCCGCATCTCACAATTCTCACAATTGCCTTACTGGTCCTCCAAAACCTAATTGTGAGTATTATGAGTATTCTGAGACATAGAGTAGCGGTTTATTTTTGGGGTTCTCTACCCAGTAAGTAAGATCGATTTCCAAGCTTCTACCTCAGTACCTCACAATACGCAGAACTCGAAAAACACTTCGGAAGGAAAAGGGGCGCCGCTCCCCTTACGCCTCGGACACTTCGGACGTACGATTTCCACTTGGGTGCTCTAATAATCTACGGACTGGATGAGCCCCACTCCCCTTACGCTTCTGATCACTAAAAAAGACGGGGAAGCCCGGCGGCGCATAAACACATCGCGCATGGTTCAGCCATCGCTCAGGACCATGATAGCGGCCCAACACGGCAGGCGAGACAAGTCTTCAGGCGCAGAGCAAGGCAGTCTCAACTAAAAGCGGCAGAGAATAAGTTGTGGGGCGACTGTGTGCCGAAAATTGTGCCAAACGCGTCCGCAAGCGCATAGAATCACATACGATTGCACACAGCGCTAGACCGGCATGGACCAGCGGTGAAGTTGTTGAGTGTTCGAGAGTTGTATGCTGCCTAATGCTACTCAGTGCTAGTGCGGGGTTACTTCTGTTAACCGAAGGGTTGTAGGTTCGAGTCCTACCTGCGGAGCCAATTTATTTTTGTAACTACCTGTAAATAAAGGCTTGGCCTCACGGAGCCGGGATCGCCTGTCACAACTAAGTCACAAAGTTTGGATTCAGCCTCTGATGATTGTGGCCTATAGAGGTCTAGCTTCGAGGCTGTGCTGGCCCCAGTTTAGATGACGATGAAGTCATCGGGCGATCCTCTGCTCGCACCATACGCTAAATGTCACTCGACTGGATGGCGATCCTCAATGTAAATGAAACAACTATGGCATTCTTATGCATTGACTCGCTGAGCCGTCGTTCGATCCTTGGGACCCTGTTCGAATAAGCCAACTCTCTTCATCGAGTGATTAATGTTTTAAGATTGCTGGCTCACGTTTGAAGGGCAGACGCCCTCCAACGTGGCGGGCACGAAGCAGTTGTGGACTTCAATGGCATACGTCAAAAACTATTGTTTGTTTGGCAAATTCCTACAAGCCACCAAGGGGCAGATGCATCGCCGGCCGGGAAATCCTGCCAGATGCGTACGGCGGATGGATTCGACCCGTGAGCGCCCGCGAAACAGCAGAGGTGTCCTTCGCAGAATACAGTTATGAAAATAAACAAACTCCTCAGCTTTTGGACATCATAGAAGTTCCTCTGCTCAGACCAGAACCCCGGCACCATCAGACTGAAAATCACGTCATCTCGGGTGGGCGTTGGGTAAAGAAAGGGCAACTGCTTTGGAGCGAACTAGAGGCAATTCGAGACGAGCCAGAATCGCTTTGGATCAACAGCGATAGCACGAACGCAGGACATTACGACCGCATTAGTCAAGCTGAAGCGGCTACACAGCACGATTCTCTTGTGCTCATCAGGCCCGAGAATTTCAGCGTTGAAGTAGGAAGGAATTATTGGACAGGAAAGAAGAGCTTTCGAGGGACTTTCAACTACAACGGCACTTATCATAACTTAAGTGTGACGGACCCCACGGTGCGCGATGTATTCGGACCTAAGGACGAAGGTGACTATCCTTGGCACGATGTTTATTTATGCGAAAGCCTTACCGAACCTTACGAGCACGATGACAAATGTTATAAGCTTGTAGCAGCGATTATCAGCCAGGAGCCGTTTCGGTAAATCATGCAACAGACAGTTTTCACGATTGGTCACTCAACCCACACAATGGAGCATTTTACCAGCCTGCTCACACTGCACGGTATTACGGCCATTTGCGATGTGAGGTCAACGCCCTACAGTCAACTCAGTCCGCAGTTCAATCGCGAAAAGCTGAAATCCTCATTGTTGGATTGTGGCGTTCGATATGTTTTCTTGGGCAAGGAACTCGGAGCGAGAAGTGAAGATCTTTCCTGCTACGGGGATGGCAAAGTCAAGTACGACCGTCTCGCGCAAACCACCCAGTTTCGCCAAGGACTTGAGCGTTTGCAGGACGGTATGAAAAGATTTCGGCTAGCATTGATGTGCGCCGAGAAAGAACCACTCGAATGCCATCGCACGATTCTGGTTGCGAGGCATCTCTCAGCTCTTGGTTTCGATGTTCAACACATTCTTGCAGACGGTCAGCTTGAAGGCCATGTCGCTGCGTTGAACCGTCTCGCGAAGATCTTGAATTTGAAGCAGGGGCATATGTTCCGTCCTCTTGAAGACATTTCCGACGCTGCCTACAAACTTCAGGAGGAACGCATTGCCTTCAAGTCCAGCAGCGTTGTTCCTGAAGGTCCCGCTACTTTCAAGAGCTTCGCCTCATGAAAATCTTTACCATAGGTTTTACCAAGAAGTCGGCCGAGGCGTTCTTCACGCGACTGCAACGTGCTGGAGTAAAACGACTTGTGGATGTGCGGCTGAACAATGTTTCGCAACTCGCGGGCTTCACCAAGAAGAACGACTTGCGCTACTTCACTAAAGCAATCTGCAACATCGAGTACGTGCATTTGCTGGACCTGGCTCCAACCTCTGAGATTCTCGACGCCTACAAAAAAAACAATGGGGATTGGGAGGTCTACGAGCGACGGTTTCTCGATCTAATGCACTCCCGGAATATCCAAGAAACCGTGCCTCGCGAGATACTGGACGGCGCGTGCCTCCTATGTAGCGAAGAGAAGCCCCACCATTGCCATCGCCGTCTTGTTGCCGAGTATTTTAAGGAGAGCTGGGGCGACGTCGAGATTGAACACCTTCAATAACGAGACCAAAGAAGAGCGACTGAAATTCGAAAAGTACCTATTTCATTCACATTGGGTTACTGGCCTTAGTACTCACGGTGCTGGGCCGCAGTTCGTCACGCCAAGCATGAAATTCTGAGGGCGGTATACGGAAGCGCGCGAAATTGCCTTCGTGTAGATTGTCCAACTCCTTAATCGTCATCCCATACGAAATCGTCCAGATGCTCGGCGGGCACGCGCTCGCTCGCCGCCTTCGTTACTTCGTCTACAGTTGGGCCCAGTCTCTCTCTCAATTTCACCATCTAACTCGATGAGTTCATTCCGAAACCTCAATCTGAACTTGTCCGGCTCGCCGAGAGATTGACATATCGCGACGTAGCGTTGGGCCGAGCGCTCGTATGCCCATACAAAAACATCTCGCAGCAGTTCTACGCGATTGAGTTCGTACACACCCTAGCTAGAGTCCCTCCGCATGCGCCCGTTGAGGCACATCAATGAAGGAAAGCGGCGAGAGGTATTGACGAATGAGATGTTCGCGACCAGTCGCCGAAACAATCTACACCAACATCTGGCACGTCAATAGCAATACGCTGCATTTGACGACTACGACGGCCATTCGGACAAACAACAGGAAGCGATTATCGCGGCGTGGAGTGAATTGTAAAGCATGGCAGCAAGCTTTGATTTCAAAGAGCGTCTGGGAGCAGGCCACTTCGGCGAAGTGTGGAGAGTCATCGATACAGGATTGAATGCGGAACGCGCCCTAAAACTGATCCCGCCTTCAAAGGTGCTGAACCCAACCAACATATTCCACGAGGCTCAGATTCTAAAGGAAGCTGAGCATCCAAATGTCGTCAGAGTTGAAGAAACCGGCACTCTTGGTGACGGTAGAATTTATGTGGCTATGGAATACCTTCCGAAGGGAAGCTTAGAGGATGAAGCCAAGGGGTCCTACGTGGACCTGACGCGAGCTCAAAGGATTATGGTTGACGCCTTAAGAGGGCTACAACATGCTCACGGGCGAGGTTTGTTGCATAGAGACATTAAGCCCGCCAATATCTTGGTCGGCAACAATGGAAGTGGCAAGCTTTCCGACTTTGGCTTGGCTGTTCCAAGTGGAGTCAACCTGAAGGCTCTCGGCATGAAAGATTACGGCTACGTTCTCCACTTAGCTCCCGAGGTTCATTCGGGTGGGAGCTATTCGGTTTTGTCAGACATCTACGCGGCCGGCGTGACTCTTTACAGGCTCGTAAATGGCGACACATATCTTCCAGCGATTGCTCCTGCGGATATTCCTCAAGCGTGTATAGAGGGAAAATATCCCGATCGCAGTAAGTACCGTGACTTCGTGCCTCGACCGATGAGGCTCCTAATAAACCGCGCGACTGATAGCGATTCGGCGAGACGTTATCAGTCGGCTGAGAGCATGCGACACGCGCTGGAGCAAATTACAATTCAGATGAACTGGAAAGAGCAACTTCTAACAAATGGAGTTTGTTGGACAGCCGGTTGGAATGCAAAGTGTTACGAAGTGGTTATTAAGAGTGGCCCCGATAAGAAGTGGAACGTCGAGATGCGTCGTGGAAAATCCAAGAGGGATCTAAGGAGAGTTGGTACTCTTTGTCACACTGGAATGACAAGGCAGGAGGCGGAAAAAATAAGCCGCCGCATTCTGCAAGATCACGTTTTAGGGCGCCGCAAGTAAATAGCAAAAACCAGACGGTTTGGTATTTTAACCCCAATCGGTCAAGGCGGAACGCATCAAAGACGAGGAGAGTATGAGCGCGTTCGCCGAAGAAAAGCGGATATTGGACGCAATGCTGCTAGCTGTGCCTCGATAGCGTGACCTACGAGCCTTTTTCAATCTACAATGTCCTAAGCGACCAAGATGTTCGCTAGGACGTACAACGAAAACCAATAACCGTGATCGACGAGACACTTCTTAGACGCATAACAGTGAACCCCGAGATTTTTGGTGGCAAACCCATCATTCGGGGCATGCGCATCTCCGTCGAACTCATTCTCAGTCTGCTTGCTCAAGGGGAAACTCCTGAGACCATCCTCACGGACTACCCTGATTTGGAACCTGATGACCTCAGGGCCTGTCTTGCTTATGCTCATGCCGTAATCGCGCACGACAAGCTCGACTCCGTCCATATCTCAGGCTAATGAAATTCTTTATAGACCGTTGCGCCGGCCGGCTCCTCGCTGACTGGCTCCGCAAGCAAGGACATGATGTGGTCGAGTCTCGTGAACTCGGGCCTGACCCTGGGGACCGAGCATTACTCGATTGGGCGGCCAAAGAGACAAGAATTCTCGTTACGATTGACACTGATTTTGGTGAGCTAATCTACCTCGAAAATCTTTCGCATGCTGGTCTTGTCCGCCTACCGGATGTGCCCGCGCGCGAACGCCAGTTGATTATTCAAGACTTATTAACGCGCTACGAAAGCGAACTGCAAGATGCCGCAATCATCACAGTGAGAGGCGGCCGGATCAGAATCTCGAAAGGCCCGAAGCAGAACTAAGGGAAGTTTTGCCGATGGATCCATGGTAGAGATCGCTTCTAAAAATACAGTCAGGCATATTACTAAGCCGCAAACTTTGAATATGCCGCCAAGCACGAAGCGATGTTCTTGGCATCTGGAGTTGTCGGCGGGACGAACTGAGTTCGATCGGTGCCGAGATTCTCGCTAGAGACAGAGTCCTTCCAACGGTTCAAGCCTTCAGCCGCCTCAAGACGCCAAGATGGGCCAGCGCGGAATAAAAGAGCTGGGCGATGAAACGAAAAGAAAACACTTTCTAAACGCTGAAAGACACCATCAGAACTACTCTTTTGGGAACCGGAGAAGGATCATGACCGCAAATCTCGAAGACCAACTGATTGACAAAGTGCGAGCGCTGCCGCTTAACAAACAACAGGAAGCGCTCCGACTTCTGGATACTCTTGCCAGTGGGGCAAGCTCTGAACCGAACGGAACAGGTGTGGATCGCAGACCCATTTGGGAGATTGTTGAAGAGGTCAACGCTGGCTTGCCCGTAGACACCTGGGACTCCGTACCCACCGACGGCTTGACTAATCTTGATCATTACGTCTAAGGAGCGCCCAAGCAGCAACCGTGAAAGTTGCGTACGTTGACACGCTCAACTTTGTAGCTCTCTTCAATCCTACGAACCAATGGCATGAGAATCTGAAGATCGATTCGATGCAATCGAATCGGCTCTCACCATGTTGCCTCATGCTATGATGTGGCCGGAGGGGACTCATGGAAATCAAGATGACCATAATCTATGAAAAGGCCGATGGCTTGATTCAGGCTTCGGTTGCTGAACTTCCGGGCGCGATCTCGCTTGGCGCTGATATCGAGGAGGCGCGGCGAAATCTAGATGAAGCAATCGAGATGGTGCTGGAAGGAAACCGCTTGTTAGCCGAAGATGTTGAGAGAGAAAAGATCAGTAGCGAAGAAATCGCCTTCCGCGCAGCATGAAGCGAATCGATCTAATTCGGCATCTTGAAAGTCAGGGCTGCCAGCTCATGCGCGAAGGAAGACAGCATAGCCTTTATATCAACCGCCAAACCAGGAAATCCGCCGCTGTGCCGCGCCATCGAGAAATTCCCCGGGGAACAGTTCGAAGTATTTGCCAAGCTCTTGGAATTCCGCCGCCGTTCTGAAACCTCTAGACATGTGTGCCGAGTACGCCTTGGGTAATACGCCGTTTGCCAAGTCGCGCTTGAGATGGCGCGTTACGCACTCGCCAAGCAGCAACTTCACTTTCGAGCAGCCTTTCCCTGGAGAGTTCTAAAATCCCATTAAGCTGTTCGCGCGAGACGGTGGGAAACTGGTCGAGAAACTGATCAATCGTTTCGCCCTCTTCGATGCAGTCGAACAGGTTCTTAATTGGAACCCTGGTGTCGCGAAAGACCGGCGTGCCGCTTCATCTTATTCGGATTCACTTCGATTAAGCCCAGCTGATTCATTTCTTATTCCCCACAACGGGTGAAAATAGACGAACTCGGTCTACCATTTCAGGAGAGGGCATATCTATCTTGCCGCAAGAGTTCAAATTTCATCTTTAGATTGTACGAACCCCGAAAAAGTATTCAGCATAGTTGCGGGCCGTGTCATCGGTGATGTTGACGTTACGACGCGGTGTCTCGGCTTCGCCGCGCTTCACGATTTGTCTCGAATCACTGCTTCTCAATTCCTTCAAGCAGCTTGATAAAGTTACGCTTGCGTTTGTATTCCACGCGAAGCGCGGCAAGATATTCCTCAAACTCGCTAACGCGGTCCAGGCGACCCATCAGCTCGCCAATCTCGCCCAGCAGCTTAGCTGCTTCTGCGTAAGCGGCATTGTTTGCCTGCTTGAGAATGGGCGCGATCATCTCTTGGTAGATCGGCACGGCATCGCCGGGGTGCTTTTCTTCACGCGCGGCGGCAACCCGAAGCCAAAGACCTGACGAACAACCACCCGCGGTCGCTTCCTGCCACGCCTCGTCATAGCGCTTTTCCCAGAGAAAGACTTCAACCAGACGCGAGTTGTCGGCATGGCCGGCCCAATGCCAGTGGTTCTTTGAAGTTTTCTCTTCTCGAATTTCTTTCTCAATGACCCTTCGCAGGTGGACCAGCGCTTTGTCTCTCCAGGCAGGCCAGTCGGGACGCGGGCGCACTTTAATAGCGTGCGCCTTCAACTCCTGGTAGTTTTTCAAAAACGGCGATTCGACAAACTCGCGCCAGATTAGTTTCATCGCGTCGTCGTGGCGAGCGCGGCGGTGATACTCGCGAGCGAGAAACTCAACCAGTCGCGAATCACGCTGAGAGAAAGACTTCATTCCTTGTTCGGCCCAGTCAAGCGCCTTGTCAAACTCTCTTGCCTCACGATAGATTTCGGCAATCTGAAGGAACGAATAAGCGTGCGAAAGATCACGACGCTTGATCTCTACCAGGGCTTCGGGGTCTCCGGTTTGCCGCGCGAGGCCTTCCATCATGTGGGTGATGCGAAAACGCTGGCTGGATCGCTCATCGTCGCTCTCGCCTGGGTGAAGTTGGCGCACCTTCGCCCATTCGGACTCGGCTAACCGCCGGTATTCTGCCAATCCTTCCGTGCCGAAGACGTCGGCATACGTGTCCGCAGCTCCAGAAAAAATATCCCAATCGCTTTTCATCTCCCACTCGAACAGGCGTCGCGCGAGAGGCCGGGGCTCGGGACCGACCTGTAGGCAAGCGTCATGATGTAGATCGTGCAACTCTGGCAGGATGTGGCCCATGTAGCCATCTGAATCATCCATGTCGCCGATGGAGTCCTCCAGTTTCGAGAGCGCGTACTCCGTCAGCTCGATGACCGCCGGCGCGTGACCGTCGTTGAGGAGCGCCGCGATCGACTCGGTGACCTGATGAATGCGACGGGTATAGTCGTACGCGGATTGGTAGTCAACAAAGCCGTTGGTCCGCGTGGCGTGTGCGAGGGAACGGCGATACGCGGCAAGGTCGACGCCAGCAGGATTGATTCGCGCTGCTTCAAGCAGCAGTCGTTCCCGCAGGTTTCGGTTTTCCATCGCTGCCCGCGCCACGATTGCAACCAGGGTATCCTTGTCTTGCCCCTCAAGGTATGCACGTAGATCGGCTTCCGTTGTGGCTCGTTTTCGCTTCTTGGCGGGCTTGGAAACAGCTTGGATATTCTGAAGCACTACACTGAGCGAGCTAACGAAATCATCGGGGAGCGAACGCCCGACGAGCAGAAATATGACCGTGAAGTCATACGCTGGATGTGCAGGGGCAAGAGCATAAGCAAAGCTATTGCGAAGGCGAATGACAAATACCCGACAGAGGCGTTACAGGTTGGCAATGATAATTTGGCGGACGTGCAGGCCCATTACGAGTACCTGGCAGACCACGATGCCATCAGCGAGAAATTAGACGCACTCAAGAAGATGGGCCTGGAGCGTTAGCCAGCTGAACCTTGCCTCAGACGTTCAAAGGTTATCTTCATGTTCACCGTGGGTGCGTAGAACAGGTTGCGAAGACTGTCCACTGCGGGGAGCCAAAACTCTAACGAAATCAAAGAAAGAGGCCGCAAATGAGGGCGGCCTTAATCGTTTGTGCCGGTCGTGGTCCCAAACGGGACCTCAATACCTTCTCGCCGGTACTCATGCTAATTACATCTCACTTACTTCTCAGCTAAAATAGTCCATTCACAAAACGCCCATGAGCTAGGTATTAGCATGCCCAGATCGATCCTGCTTTTAACACTGTTACCCCTGATCTCACTCCAATGCGTTAGCCAGACCGCCGACCCAAAGTCGCTGGCCGCAATGCGTCCCGTCAAGGAGTTGGCCAGCCAAACGCCATCCGCAACGGAGATTGACCTCGCAGGTTTCGATTTCCTTCAACTTTACTTCACTCGACATCCGGGGTTTTTTCCCATCGACGGCGAGCCAACAAAAGGCTTTCAGTACTTCGTGGAGGCGAAGCTCTACGGCGAGGAGGCAATTGCCAACGCGAAATTTGAAGCCGTCGACGAGGCTGGCCAACTGATCCAAAAAGTATTGATAAAGAGACAACCGGACGCCTCAGGCCGCGCCGGTTTTTACGGTTTCATGAAGGTACCGGATCGCCCGTTCCGGGTTGTGGTCAGCGGCGAGAGCCTAGACGGTGGGAGCTACAGACAGGTTCACAATCGCCTCTTCAAACCGACGAATCGGACCCAGGACCCGTTTCGAATTCCTCCAGGCGCCCCCCCGCCTAAAGGAAAGACGGTGCAACAGTTTGAAGCTGCAACCCGAGAAGCCATCGCCAAGATGGAGAATGATTTGACGAAGGATGCCGCCGAAGTGATCGTTATGCCGCGCACGCACGTCTCTAACGTGATGTATGCGCCATACCTTTCGAACTCGGGACACCCTCTTGGCGTCCGCATTACGTTCGACGTGGAGTTTTCGCAGGATGGCTACTACAACCCCGAGCTGCACCTGGTCCCTGAATACAAGAATGACCAGTGGCGGGGCCGGATAGAGATGAAAGCGCTGACGGGTAGTATCGAGCCACAGCCTGCCGAGCCCGGCTCGCCGCAGATTCAGCCACACATACTGGCCTACGGCGCAGGCTATCTCTATAGTGCTCGAACGACTTATCACTTCGCCGCGGACTTGGTCCCCGATTATGTCATCCAGAATGAGAACAAAACTAAGTTTTGTATCTTCCGTCAGAAGTACAAACATTCTCCCCTCATGGATGCCGCTTGGCGCGAGATTCTCGCAAGCAAAGCACCGACAAAGTACCGACTGTTTATCGATAACACAGAGTTCATAGGGGAGATTGACGGTCTCCATGCGCAGGGCACGATCTTCGAGAGTTTCGTGGCCCAGGGCGCCCAGGACTGCGGGGAGCAGCCAACCACCCGCTTTTAGCTTTGCACAAAAAGTGTCTGCTCAAATGTCTTCTCTGTGCGACCTCTGTGTTCTTTGTGACTCTGTGGTTGTGTTTTCGGCGAGTTCCTTCACCACGAAGCCACAGAGGACGCAGAGGTCGCACAGAGAAAAAGCCT
>DATETN010000105.1:0-67973 GCA_035283645.1 Pyrinomonadaceae bacterium | reverse complement strand
GACGCGTTGCTTCAGACAGAGTTAACATTTCGTTAAGCCGGTGTTCACGTTTTAGTAATAGGCTCCAGTTGGCTCACCAGTCTCAAAAGCGGAGGATCTTTCCATGCGCGTGCGTTCTCTTTTGTCCTGCTTAGCTTTGCTTTCTGTCATGGGATTTTGGGATCTGATGACGGCAAGAGGCCAGAGTGTTACTGATAATTCTGTTTCATCAGTCCACGAAGCGCCTAGAAAACCGTTAACCGACATCAGCACAACGAGAGCGACGAAAGGTACGGACGGCGAGCGTATAGCTGTCCTTGAGCAGGCTGTACAGGCGCAGGAACACCAGCTTCATCAACTGCGCCTCGCCCTTGAAGAGCAGAACCGTTTGCTAAACGAGTTGAGGGTGCTGGCTCGGCAGAACGCTCCAGCCGTTCCATCCGCCAATCCAACTGAGCCAACACTTTCTCAAGCAGCGAGCCAGGCCAGCGTCTCAGATCGTCTTGCTGCTGTTGAGGCCCAGAACAAAAAGACGAGTGAGACAGTTTCAAAGCAAATTGGATCGATGACTTTTAGCGGAGATCTTCGGCTGCGGTTCGAATCCTTTTTTGGTTTGTCCAACTCAGTCGCAAACGCAGCAAATCCGAGCGTGCTTGGAAATGAGTTGACTCCCCGCTATCGTCCGCGCATTCGGGTCCGGTTTGCTGTAAGAGGAAAGATCAACGATGAATTCGACTGGGGGTTGCGATTTGCCACCGGCAGTTTTGCGGACAACATATCGACGAACCAGACGTTCACCGACTTTTTTAACAGAAAGCCATTCGGTTTGGATCAGGCCTTTGTAACCTATAAGCCGAAGGAGCTCTCAGGACTTCGCATTCAGGGGGGGCGCTTTGAGGCCCCCTGGACTTCCACCGAAATGGTCTTTGATAACGATTTGCAGTTCGAAGGGGTGAACGAATCCTACTCCAGAGAATTCAAAGGGACCCTGAAGAATCTGACGCTGGTTGCGTGGCAATTACCAATGCTCGAGAGAAACTCGGCTTTTGTTCGTAACCCTGACGGAACCGTCAACGTGGACCAGTCGCGTCGTGGCGGACGTGATCTGGCGCTTTACGGAGCGCAGGTTCGCACTCGCTTTGAGCCAAACGCCAAGGTTGCACTTACGGTCGCGCTGGCCGATCACTATTTTTCAGGTACCCAATTCATCAGTCCAGTGCAGGTCTTTGGTTCGCAATTGCAACTTCCGGTCACCTTCACAATTCCTGCCAGTGGTTCTGCTCCAACTCAGACAATTAGCACGCAGGTATCAATCCCGCGCGATATGCTCGTAGCAGGCAACAGTAATTTAGGGGTCAGCACTGCAACGAATAACGCGACCAACCGAGACGGCCGGCTTTCGTCGGGGTTCAATCTGGTGGACCTCATTGCAAGACTAGAGTTGAAACACAACCGACGATTTCCGGTTACGCTCTTGTTCGACGTGGTCTCCAATACGCAGACGCACGACGTCGTTATTGCTGGCCACACAGGGGCGAACGCGCTGGTTCCGAACGATCAAGGCACTGGGTATTGGGCCGAGATCCAGGTTGGTAAATCGAGAGAGCGAGGAGATCTGCTATTTGGTTATACGTTCATGAGAATTGAAAAAGATGCTGTACTGACACCTTTCAACTTCTCAGATATCACTCAGCAGTCAGACATGCGAGGACACCGATTCAATTTTGCATACGTGTTAGATCCCAAAGTGGTCTTCTCCCTAACGGGCATCATAACAGAGCGGCCTCACGGGCTATTGGGAGTATTCGGCAACACGCCGCCGGGTTCGCTGAACCGTGCGACGACGCGTTTACAGTTTGATACGTCTTTCAGGTTCTGAGAGGTCAGAAGTCAGAGGTCAGGACTCATCAGTGTCTCAGTTTTTACTCTGCGGTTCAGTGGTGAGTCTTTGTGATGAATTGGAAAAGCTGCCGCTCCTGCCAAGCAGAAGAACTTTGTAACGAACATTTAAAAACTCGGTAACCACCCGTTAGTACCATGCCCGTATTCTCAGTTGCAGATACTTGTTAGTGTTAATCGTAACGGCAGCAAAGGGGGCTGCAGTGCACGTCCAAAGGCGAGCTTGAGCGAGTACGCACCGAGGACGCGATTGGCGCCAACTGTATTCCCACCGTCCTATCTGGTTGGTTCGTAAAGCGAGCTGGCTGAACCCACACACAATAAGTACCGGCTTCTGTGAGCCCCGATCTTAAACAGGTCGGGGCTTTTTTTCTTGCGCCCGTTGCACCACCGCACAAATTCATCAATCTCAACCTAAGTTGAAATGAACCCAAGCTTCACTCGCTGTTCAGCCAGAGTTCAACTTAAGACCGTTTGGTTAAGAAAGATATTTCACATCAGTTAACATTTTGGTAACATGCGCCCAGTTTGCGCCCCCAAAGCGCTTGAAGGTTTAACCCAACCAAGAGGTCATTCTACAAAGGAGTCACTGGGAGGAATCGATGTCACTACCCAGATACGAATTCGTCTCCGTTATTGTTAGAGCTTCTTGGGTAATGTGCGTGCTCCTTGCCGCAGCATTAAGTTACCTCCAACCTGAGGCGAAAGGTAATACGGTAGTTGCTCGGCATAGCTTGTCACTTGAGCACCGAGGAGAACTAGTCCACAAGCTGCGGGCGATTACAGGGTGGACAGGGCTGGACTTCGACAACACCGGGGCGTTGCGGCAGGGAAACACGCAGGCCGTCGGAGGTTCCGTCACTGCAAGACGATTGGTGGCTGCCATCCTGCAGAGTGATTTAGCGATTATTCTAGAAGAGAGCGACAAACGTCCGGATATTGTATTCTGCCAAGTGAACATGGCGAGTTGGAAGAAGCAAGAACATGCGCCGCCCTCAAATGTGTATGTTGTTTCAATTGATTTTGCGGATTTCGATCACCTTAAGGGGCATCCTCAAGCCGTTGCTGCGTTTGATGTAGGCTGGGTCTTGCTGCACGAATTCGATCATATCCTGAACAGTTCCGCAGACGCCGATTTCCTGGATGACTTAGGAGAGTGTGAATCTCACATCAACCAGATGCGTCAAGAGTGTGGACTTCCCAAACGAGCGCAGTACTTCTATACAAACCTGCCTCTTACTGCTCATGGTCCATTCGTTACCAATTGGGTGCGACTTGCGTTCGATGGGCGTACCAGCAATACGCGAATAAAGCGCTTCTGGCTGGTCTGGGACGCTAGTCTTGTTGGGGGGAACTCCAAGCAGGTCGCTTCGATGCGACGCGGCTAGCTGACTACATTTCGGCGGCTTCACCCATTTCCAACTAAGCCCGCCAGTCAACCATTAGCACTTACATCCTTTACAGCGTCCTTAGGTGAAGCCCTTAGACCCTCGCTCCGTTGGTCTTTTGTCATCTCCTGAAGTGTTGAATGCACGGTGCACAGTACTTCTTTCAGTTCAGTCAGATCTCGCCTCGATTTGTTCTCAGTGTTTAATAAGGCCGCAATGATATCGCCGGTGAGCTCGTTTGATATGCCCATAGGAAGTCTTTACCGTTCTCGCGAACTGATTTCTCCTTAAGAAGAGGCGGCATCATATCTCTACCGTGTTACGGGCAAGTTAACGCAATGTTAACCGCCGCCGCTCCCACGTTTTCGATTCATTCGTTACCCACCGCATTAACAAACATTTAAGTCTGAGTTCACGGCACATTAACGTGTGGGCATTAGTGTGCGCACTTGAACCTCGAAGACCCGAATTCTTTCTTCAGCCTTTCAAAGCTGATTTTCGGTAAGGACCAGGCATTGCGACTTCAACACACCACCAAGTGATTCGTCTAACTACACAGGAGAGATTTTATGTTTAAGAGAGGCCCCTCGTTTACATGGAGCACCACGTTAACGGTCATTCTTACGATGTTTGTCTTTGCGGCAACAGCAACTTCAACTTCTGCTCAGTCAAGTACAACCGGAACCTTGTCAGGTGTTGTTCATGATCAGAACGGCGCGGTACTACCAGGCGTTGGTGTGACACTTACTGAAGTGAGGACCGGTGCGGTTCGCAATGCCCAGACACACAGTGATGGACGTTGGACAGCGCCCTCACTGCCCGTTGGTGATTACGAGATCAGTTACGAAGCAGCCGGCTTCAAACGGTTAGTAAGACAGAACGTGCATGTTGAGGCGGCGGTCCCCCGTACTCTCGAGGACCGTCTCGAGATCGGTGAGCTGGGGGCAACGGTCAACATTACTGAAGGCTCAGCGCCGTTGGCGACACCTGAAACTGCGACCACTGCACGTCAGCTATCAGGTGTCGAATTAGTGACGGTGCCAACATCGACGCGCAGCTTTACGCAGTTGTTGTCGGCAGAAGCGGGAGTAACTACTGAGCTTTCTCCCGTGTTGACGAATGGCAACGGCAATCAATCTCCGTCAGTCAATGGAACTCGAACGACTTCAACCAGCCTGTTCTTCAACGGCGTTGATGCCACCAACATTACGACGAACGAAGGTTCCTTGAGCGACAATATAGCGCCGGCCCCTGAGACGCTTGAGGAAGTCAAACTACAAACCAGCCTCTACGACGCTTCTACGGGACGCTCCGGTGGAGGGAACTTCCAACTGGTGACGAAACAGGGTGGAAATAGGTTCAACGGGTCGGCTTACTACTATGTACAGAACGAGAAGTTCAATGCTAACGACTTCTTCTTTAACAAGGAAGGCATTGAGAAACCCAAGGCGCGACGTAACGAGGCGGGGTTCACCGTTGGGGGGCCACTAATCGCCGATAAACTCTTCTTTTTTGGAGGCTATCAATACACAAATGCGAACACCGGCTTTGTTCCTACCGCCAGAAGCACCACGGTAGTGCCGCTGGCCCTCGGCAGGATAAGTGGTGCGAGAACAGCGCAGGCACTAGCCGATGCATTCAATGCTGAGAACGGATGTAGTCCTGGTGTGAACTGTTTGACCGCTGCAGACATTTCGCCTGTTGCACTTCGACTATTCAACCTGATCAACCCCGTGACGGGCGGCTTCGTCATTCCGGCGCCGCGCGTGGGCGGACGAGTAATTGGTGTTGATCGCTCCGGAGCTCGAGCTTTCCAGTTCGGATTGGCGCCTGGGGTTGTCTCTCGAATACTACGAGAGAACAATCCGCTGGTTCAACAGCTCCTGGTTCAGCCATCGGAGTTTGAACAGCAGCAGTTCACCACTCGACTGGATGCGAGGTTAGGTGCGAAAGACACGCTCAATGGAACCTTCTTCTTCAGTAACTTCCCGGGGCTCGATTCATTTCCTGATCCGTCAAGCCTGGCTTCTCCATTTACTTTGAGACGCGCTGACCGTAATCGCACCCTTGCGATTTCCGAGCAACATGTTTTCGGGCCAACATTAATTAATGAAGCCCGTTTTGGTTTCTTCTCGCTAAACAATACTCGTAGCTTGGACGACCCTTTTCTTGGTGAAGACTTCACCAGCGCAGCGGTGGGCATAGTTAATCCAGCGTTGCTGTCTGATGACAGCCCCGGGACGAGCCGGCTCGGCCACTTCATTGGCCGCCCTGGAACGAATATGTCTCAGTTCTCATTCGGAGGGCCGAACGATTCCTTCAACCGGCGCGAACAGCAGACATTCAGCTTTTCCGACAACCTGACCTGGATTAGGGGTTCGCATACCCTACGTCTGGGTGGGGATTTTAAGCGCCACCAGTACAACTCTAACCTGCCGGAGGAACAAGCGACAGAGTTCGAGAAGTTCGATAGCTTTACGCAGTTGCTGACCGGAAACGCATCTGAAGCTGACACCCAATTTGGTGTCACAGATAAGAGTTTTCGTTTCCGTGACTACAGTTTCTACATAGCAGATGATTGGAGAGTGAATCGAAAGCTGACCTTGAACCTGGGATTGAGGTACGAAATCTTCATGTGGCCGGAAGAGAAGAATGGTCGCATTGGCAACTTCGATTTCGCAGGATTTGAGCAGTGCTTTACGGCGACAGGCGGCACGAACGCCAATTGTGACAATCCGAGCCGTGGATTCTTGGTTCCTAACAATGCGCAACCGACCGGGTTGGCCAATGTTGATGCGGCAATAGCGGCGACCGCCCGGGCCAATAATGGCCACACGTTGAATGGACAAGACCTCAACAATTTCGCGCCACGAATCGGATTTGCCTTCACGCCTTTTGATAGCAACCGGATGGTGATTCGAGGTGGTTACGGGCTCTTTTATGATCGCCCTTCCGCCGCTTTCATTAACACGGTCTTCAGTAACTATCCCCACCTGAGAGAGCTCGAGATCACGGTTCCCTCAGGCAATGTGCCTTATGACAACGCTTTTGGCGCTCAACCGACCACATTGCCTTTGAGCTCCTGGCTACCGTTCAGAGTCATGCGTGGTTCTGGCGTGGGGGGAACGTATGTAGTTCGGGACAACACTGGTGTGACGCGGGACGCTCGCGGCAACACCACCCCGTCTGGAAATATCGCGGAGACGTTTGAGTTTCGCGCAGTGGACCGAGACCTGCAGACGCCTTCTGTGCAGCAATGGAACATTGGCGTGCAGTACGAAGTGACGAAAGACCTTCTGTTTGAGGCACGGTACGTCGGCACGCGTGGAAGGAACCTGCTTCAGGCAATCGCGTTCAATCAGGGATTTGATCTCAATGATCCCGCAACTCCCGACCATATTTTTGAGAGATTCAACCAAGCCTACGTTGCGGCCGGTTCGCCGAATGGACCTCTCAATACCGGCTCTACGGCGCGTGAACGAGGTTTGGGTAAAGCTTTCGGGTTCGCGAATCCCTATCGACTCGGAGGGGCTGCGACCTGTGCTGGTGGTGTTCTCACTCTGCCAGGTGGAACGCCTTTAGACTTGAACCTCGCCAATCCGCTCACTTGTTCCGGTAGCACGATCGGTGGTGGACAAGTCATCAACTTTGAAGCCCGTTCACCAATTCTGGGTTTCAACGTGCCAGAAGCCTTGTTGCTCCGATCGAATGGAGATTCTGATTATCACGGGGCGCAGTTTAGTCTCACAAAGCGACTTTCACGCGGGCTGCAGTTTAGCGCGGCCTATACCTGGTCGAAGTCGATGGATACGAGTTCCTCGGATCCCGGCAGCACTGCCGGGTCTGGGAAGCCTGACGTGCCAAACACAGGCTTTGTGGTCCAGGGCGACCAGAGGAACCTCGATGCGAATCGGGCCGTTTCCGACTTCGATCGAACACATCGTTTCAGTTTCAGTTTTGTCTACGACCTTTCCTTTGGATCAAAGAGCCGACTGGCCACCGGTTGGAGGGTCTCGGGCTTCCTGCAGGCACAGACCGGAAGCCCCTATAGCATCTTTTCGCCCGAGCCGGAGTTCGGCAGCGCCACTCAGTATCGCGACCTGGTACGGGGCTCAGGTGGTCTATTCCGTCTAGGCTTTGGTCGGCCCGGCCTTTGTGGCTCAATTGGTGAATTGCGGCAAGCAGGTTCCGATATCACCGAAGAAGCGTTTAACGCCTCGGCGCTGTGCTCTCCACTAGGTAATAGTGGCAGCCTTGGAAGAAACGTTCTGCGTGCGCCCTCGCAAAACCGACTCGATCTAAGCCTTGTTAAAAACACCAAGCTCACAGAGCGGGTAAGCTTTGAAGTTGGATGGGACGTATTCAATGTTTTCAACCGGGCGAATTTTGGTACGCCCGACGGTGAACTCGGCAGTCCAGACTTTGGCCGGATTGTCAACACGGTGGGTGGTCCACGCGTGATGCAGTTCAGAACCAAGCTGCTTTTCTAACGTCTCATGAGCTTAAGACGCCTTAACGCCCCAACCGGTCTGCTGGAAAGGCGTTGAGGAAGTGGAGACGAAAGTTAGGAGACACCCGCAATGGAAAGTCTGGGCCGCATAGAAATGAAAGGGGCGCCTCAATCACGGCCGGTGGAAAGTGACAAACAGATTTATGACGATGGCGTGCTCCGCGTAGAGCATGAGAATTACTACGTAGCCTGTCGTGGTACACCTTTAAAGTTGCCGCGGACGGAATTCTTGATCATCTCTAGATTGGCACGGAGCGCCGGCAGAATTGTGACGGCCGAGGAGCTCTGGGTCAAGCGCTTGGGGCAATGAAAAGGCGTTCAATCCTGAAAGTCTACACGTTCACATCTATCGTCTGCGGAATAAATTGATGCCATACAACGTCGTCATAGATACGATGGTTAACGTAGGCTATAGGCTACTGGCGGTCGTTGACGAATTCGTATGCGATCACAGGAGTGCCTGCGGCTCCTGGTGCGAGTGAATGGGCCGCGAGGCCGGAAAACCCAGCGATCTCGGACCGTTTGCCATTCACATAAAAGTTAGGCGTAGTTCAGACCGATGTAACACCCCACATTTAGAATCCCTCAGTTAAGAACAATTTTGAGAGGAGAATCCTGATGCCCTCAGCTGTCCGTCCAGCCCTTGCGCTGGTGGCGATCTCTCTCGCCCTCACGACTTTTTCCTGTTCCGGTGGCACGAATTCGAGCGGCGGGGCCGCTGTTATCAAAATTGACGGGTCCAGTACCGTCTTTCCTGTCACCGAAGCTGTAGCTGAAGAGTTTCAAAAGGAGAAGCAAGGCAGGGTCAACGTCACCGTCGGTATCTCGGGCACAGGCGGCGGATTCAAGAAGTTCTCACGCGGCGAAATCGACGTTGCCGATGCTTCCCGACCGATTCTGACTGAAGAGATGGCCCAGGCGAAAGCGAACGGCATTGACTTCATCGAGTTGCCTATAGCCTTCGACGCTCTCACAGTCGTGGTAAATAATCAGAACACTTGGGTGAGTTCCATTACTGTTGAGGACCTCAAAAAGATCTGGTCTCCTGAGGCGCAGGGTAAGATCACACGCTGGAACCAAGTCCGCCCGGAGTGGCCCAATGAGGAAATAGCTTTGTTTGGCGCTGGGGCAGATTCGGGAACCTTTGACTATTTCACTGAGGCCATCGTTGGAAAAGCCAAATCCAGCCGCGGCGACTACACGGCCAGCGAAGACGACAATGTTCTGGTACAGGGGATCGAGGGTAACAAGTATGCCCTCGGGTACATTCCCTACGCCTATTACGCACCCCACAGTAATAGGATGAAGGCGCTGTCTATCGAGTGGAAGAAGAACAAAATCCAGGGGCCGGTCATGCCAAGTCCTGAGAATGTGCTCGCCGGGACATACAATCCGCTTTCTCGCCCTCTGTTCATTTATGTAAGCCGCAAGTCACTTGAGAAACCGGCGGTAAAAGAGTTTGTGGAATTCTATCTTAAGCATGTGGGAGTCTTGGCGAAGGAGGTCAAGTATCTACCCTTGCCAGAGACGGCTTATCAAATGGCTAAGGACCGGCTCCAAAATGCGCAGACGGGTTCGGCATTTGGTGGCGTGCCCGAAGTAGGACTGCCAGTCGAGGAGATTCTCAAACGCACGCCAAAGACATAGGTTTCTTCGGCGCAGTGCGAGAATCCTAATGAAAGACATACCAGCGGTCGAATTCCCGGTTGCTACTGCCGGTGAGCAGGCAGCTTTCCAGCAGCCGTCGGATCGCTCTCCGTCGGCGCGGCGACGTCTGTCTCACGTCAAGGAACGAGTCATCGAAGCTCTGCTTCTTCTTGCGGCGTTCTCGTCCGTCGCTATCACACTGGGTATAGTTGGCATCCTGGTATATGAATCGTCAACGTTCTTTGCACATGTTTCGTTAAGAGAGTTTCTAACAGATCCCCTTTGGACACCCCTGTTTTCGCCTCCTCGGTTCGGAATACTTCCCCTAATTACTGGAACCCTCGTGACCACCGCGGTGGCTCTCGCTGTAGCTCTACCAATAGGCACAGTTGTAGCCATCTACCTTAGTGAGTTCGCGCCCCAAACAATTCGCGAAATCATCAAGCCGGCACTGGAACTCCTGAGTGCAGTTCCAACCGTTGTTTACGGTTACTTTGCATTGCAGTTCATGTCACCAGTGCTTCAAAAGCTATTACCTAGCCTGCCAACTTTTAATATGTTGAGCGCTGGCATGGTCATGGGCATCATGATCATTCCTTACGTGAGTTCGCTAAGCGAAGACGCCATGCGGGCGGTGCCGATGTCATTGCGGGAGGGTGCTTATGCGCTCGGAGCAAACCGGATTATTACTTCAGTTAGAGTGGTCTACCCCGCAGCGCTGTCGGGTGTCATAGCTTCGTATATTTTGGCGATCTCGCGTGCGATCGGCGAGACGATGATCGTCGCAATCGCGGCGGGAATGCAGCCGAATTTAACACTGGATCCTCGCGAGCCGGCAGCGACGATCACGGCTTTCATTGTGCAAGTCAGCCTTGGCGATCTACCTCACGGAAGTATCGGTTACCAGTCGATCTTTGCCGCTGGTGTAACTTTGTTTTTGATGACACTCGTATTCAATATCCTTGGCTACATTTTGCGCAAGCGTTTTCGAGAGGTGTACTGATGAGTGAGTTCAAGCGCATTATCGCCAAACGAAAGCGGCAGGATCTCATTTTTAACGTGGTCGGAATTATCTGCACTCTGGTTGGGATTCTGACGCTCGGGATCTTGCTAGTAGACCTGGTGATCGA
This sequence comes from Pyrinomonadaceae bacterium, assembly GCA_035283645.1. Classification (GTDB taxonomy): domain Bacteria; phylum Acidobacteriota; class Blastocatellia; order Pyrinomonadales; family Pyrinomonadaceae; genus PSRF01. Next base: position 57,420 of record DATETN010000105.1, on the reverse strand, counting down.
CGGGCTCCCTCGACTGAACTTGGGCTTCCTGACGTCATTCCCGTCACGGTTTGCAGAACGGGCCGGAATTCTATCCTCTTGGGTTGGGACCCTGCTGATCATGATTGTCACTGCCTGCACTGCTGTGCCTTTAGGTGTGGCTGCCGGCATCTATTTGGAAGAGTATGCTCGGAAGAATTGGTTCACGAATCTGATCGAGATAAACATCGCCAATCTCGCGGGTGTACCGTCAATTATTTATGGATTAATGGCGTTAGGGCTTCTGGTGTACCAGTTCAGATTGGGCACAAGTGTTTTGACGGGAGGTCTTACGCTGGCTTTTCTAATACTTCCAATTGTAATCGTGGCCACGCGTGAGGCATTGCGCACCATTCCGCAGGGAATACGCGAAGGGGCGTACGCTCTGGGTTCAACAAAATGGCAGGTTGTTCGTCATCACCTATTACCCTATTCGATAGGCGGCACGATGACAGGCGTGATCATTGCACTATCGCGTGCTATTGGTGAGACTGCACCGTTGATTACGATAGGGGCACTTACGTTTATTGCATTTCTGCCGCCGCCGCCGTTGAGCACTCAGCCCCCGTTCGTCTCGTTTGATTGGCTCTGGTCCCCGTTCTCGGTGTTGCCGATTCAAATGTTCAATTGGGTTTCGAGGCCGGATCAGGCCTTTGTGCTCAATGCTGCGGGAGCGGGACTGGTTCTAATCGTTATTACGCTATCGCTGAACGCAGCAGCGATTTTGATCCGATACCGGGTGCGGAAGAGGATCAAGTGGTGAATGTTGGATCTGAGGATGTGAGTTTGAAGCAGCTCAATGAGAGTACCCCTTCAGGGATTCAAAAATCCGCCGGCGACGCTGAGGTGTCATCTGATCGGTGGAGGAACCGTCCTGTCAACAAGACGGCACCGGAAATCAAGGCTGAGGTTTTCGATCTCAACTTTTTCTACGGAAAGTTACAGGCTCTCAAGAACATCAACATGGTTTTTCCGGCTAACCAGGTGACAGCCATTATTGGGCCGTCCGGTTGCGGTAAGTCTACGCTACTTCGGTGCTTTAACCGGATTCATGATCTGTATCCTGAGACTCGCTACGAAGGAAAGATCATTCTGCGACCAAGCGGCACCAATGTCATCGGTGCGGATACTGATCCCCTCGAAATGCGCTTGCGGGTTAGCATGGTTTTCCAGAAGCCTAACGCCTTTCCAAAATCCATTTTTGAGAACGTAGCTTTCGGATTGCGATTGAGAGGTGTAAAAGGTGATGAGTTAGATAATCAGGTTGAGAGATCGCTGCGTGCTGCTGCCATCTGGGACGAGGTCAAGGACCGCCTGCGCGAATCCGCTTACAATTTATCAGGAGGACAGCAGCAACGCCTTTGCATCGCCAGGGCCCTTGCAACAGACCCCGAGATGCTACTGTTTGATGAGCCTACGTCTGCGCTGGATCCGATAGCGACAGGCAAAATCGAGGATCTGATTTTCGATCTCAAGAGCAAGATTACAGTAATCATAGTCACTCATAACATGCAGCAAGCGGCGCGAGTGTCAGATGTAACTGCGTTTATGTATCTGGGAGAATTGATCGAGGTCTCGCCAACCCAGAAGATGTTTGAAAATCCGGCCGAGAAGTTGACGGAGGAGTACATTACCGGCCACTTCGGTTAAGTGTTGATGTCAGCGTCTAAGCAAATGATAGAGATCTCAAAACCGAAGTTAATAGGCTCTTCGGAGCTGACTTCGGCGCCACGGGACAGTACGGTGAAGATCTCGGTTCGCGATCTCAATTTCTATTACGGCAGAGTTCAAGCGCTCCACAACATTTCATTGGATATCTCGCAGCGGATCGTCACGGCGTTTATCGGACCTTCGGGCTGCGGTAAATCGACCTTCTTACGCACTCTGAATCGGATGAATGATGTGATAGCTGGCACCAGAGTAGAAGGTGGAGTGTCGATCGACGGCCAAAACATCTATGCGCCAGGTACAGATGTAGTCGAATTGCGACGACGGGTCGGTATGGTCTTCCAGAAGTCGAATCCATTTCCGAAATCGATCTTTGACAATGTTGCCTACGGGCTGCGAATTAATCGCGTTACTTCTAGTAGGAGCGAACTGAACGAGAGAGTAGAGCAGGCGCTAAAGGATGCTGCTCTTTGGGGTGAAGTAAAGGATCGGCTCAAGATGTCGGCATTGGGGCTTTCCGGCGGACAGCAGCAAAGGTTGTGTATTGCGCGAGCGCTTGCAATTCAACCGGAGGTAATTTTGATGGATGAGCCGGCATCGGCTCTCGATCCCATTGCGACGTCGAAGATCGAGGAGCTCATTTTTGACTTGAAGCGTCACTACACGATTGTGATCGTAACGCACAATATGCAACAGGCTGCTCGAGTTTCAGACATAACCGCATTCTTTCTATTGGGTAAGTTGATTGAGGTAAACCCAACTGAGAAGATGTTTACGGCGCCTGACGAGAAGATAACCGAGGACTATATTACGGGTCGGTTTGGGTAAAGCTGACGATTGGAAATAACAAATGGATCAGCACAGACATTTAGATGACGAGTTGAGTTCGTTGCGCGATCGGGTCCTGCTCCTAGGAGGCGAAGCAGAGCGGGCGTTGGACCGTGCGATGTACGCGCTCACGGAACGAGACAATGAGGCCGCACGTGAGGTTCTCGCTCATGATGACGAGGTGGACCGGCTAGAGGTCGAGGTAGATCGCCAGTGCATTGACATCATCGCTTTACGACAACCGGCGGCTCGAGATCTTCGGTTCGTGATCTCAGTCGCCAAGATGGCCCCAGTGCTCGAACGCATCGCTGACCATGCCTGCAATATTGCGCGAGCGGCAATCGACCTGAATAACGAGCCGGAATTGAAATCTACGGCTGATGTCCAGGTGATGGCTGGACATGCTTCGGCAATGCTTAGGGGCGCACTCGATGCATTTACAAATAGCGATGCGGATCTTGCCCGGCAGATCATTCAACGCGATCAGGAAATCAATGACATCTACAACCACGTCTTTCATGAATTGATTGAAATGATGGTTACGGATCCGGCAACCGCCACGCGAGACGCCCGTTTGCTGTTTGTCGCGAAACACCTCGAGCGCATAGGGGACTATGTCACAGATATTTGCGAACTGACTGTCTACATGGCCCAAGCTACTTTCATCAAGCACACTAAGTAGTTATGTCACGCCCTATCCTAATCGTTGAAGACGATCCTGATATCTCCGAGAGTCTCAAGTACAACCTTGAGCGCGAAGGCTTACATGTTGTTCTGGCTTCGTCCGGAGAGGAAGGCTTGTCGAAAGGGCTTGATCAGCGAAACCCGCCGATTCTGATAATCCTTGACGTCATGCTGCCGGGAATGAGTGGCCTTGATCTATGCAGGCGATTCAGGAGAGAACCAGGCACCAGAAGAACGCCTATCATTATGCTGACTGCCCGGGGCTCCGAATCAGATCGTGTAGCGGGCTTGGATCTCGGAGCGGATGATTACATTACCAAGCCGTTTTCGGTTCGCGAACTCACGGCCCGAGTACGCGCCGTGCTTCGGAGAGTAGACGAAAGCGCAGCTGGTACCTATGAAGATGATCATCTCATGATCGACTTCGCGGATATCCGAGTTGTCTGCAATGGTCGCAAGATCAAACTCACCAATAAGGAATTCACGTTGTTGTCTGTGCTTGCCAAGAGCACTGACCGAGTTGTCACCAGGCAACAGTTGCTGGACAACGTGTGGGGCTACAGTTATTACGGAGACGCGCGGACGCTTGACGTTCACATCAGGCGATTGCGGCAAAAGTTAGGTGACTGCGGAGACTGTATTGAAACTGTAGTAGGAATTGGTTATCGCTTCACCGGTTGTCACAGTCGTCAGGAAGCTTCCCAAAATCACGCCTAAAGACCGGAAGTGCGCACCCGTACTCTCATATTGCTGGCCGCTACGGCATTGATGGCAACGTTGCTTGCCCTCATATTCTCGTTTTCACTTGCAAGCTTGGCGTGTGCAGCATTGAGTGCTGTCGCCACCGGTCTATTCGTCTACGCGTGGTCTCGTAGTCGTGTTTCGCAGAAACAGAGCCACGGCATTTCCGCTGAATGTGACAACGAGACCCTTGCTCTTGAACAATTATTTGAAGCCACTTTGAATGGGATGCGCGAGGGGCTGCTGGTCGTCGACCGCGAGATGCGGGTGATCGCTTCGAACGAATCTGCGCGGCGTTTGTTCAACGTAGGCGAATCAAGGTTAGCGCTTCAGCGTTTGACAGAGTTGACCCGTAATCCAGCCATTTACAGTGCCTTCCTTGACGCGTTGCACGGGACTGAGCGAGCCGGCGTCAAGGTTGAAACGTTTGGTCCAAAGCGCCGGGTGTTCGATCTGCGCGTTGTTCCGTTGAGTAGTGAGAATGGATCTCAGACGCAAGGTGCAATCGGAGTGTTCTTTGACGTTACAAAACTTGAGCGGCTGGAACGGGTGAGACAGGAATTTCTGTCGAATGTTTCCCACGAGTTACGGACGCCGTTAACTGCAATCAGCGCTTTTGTTGAAACGCTGGAGGCTGGCAATACGGATGCATCCGACAATAAGCGCTTCCTTGGCATCATTCGCCGGAATGCGGAACGGATGAACAACCTCATTGGTGACATCCTCGAACTGAGCGCAATCGAAGCGGGTACGGTCAAGGTCGAGCCTAGGCCGATCCAACTCGCTCCCCTCGTAGAGGATGTTTTCAACTCGCTAAGCGCAAAGGCATCGCCAAGAGACATTGAACTCGCTCACGTCGTTGGGAGTGAGGTAATTGTTTTTGCTGACCCTGTTCGGCTCGAGCAGATGCTAACCAATCTGGTTGAGAACGCCATTAAGTTTAATCGCGAGGGCGGTCAGGTATACGTCAGGTTCGACGATGGAGAGAAAAGCCGAATCAGCGTGGAAGATACAGGGGAGGGGATACCTTCTCAACATGTGGAGCGGTTATTCGAACGGTTCTACCGGGTGGATCGGGCGCGGTCCCGAGACTTGGGTGGAACTGGGTTAGGTTTGGCGATCGTCAAGCATTTGAGCCGAGCGCACGGTGGCGAAGTTACGGTTGAGTCACGCCTGGGTGAAGGAAGTGTGTTTGCAATTGAGCTTCCAAAGCCAGAAATGACAAACGCAGGAGGAGTGGACCAGTGACCAATGAGCTATGGGCCACTGACCCATAACCACGGACTAAATAACAATTTTCATTTCTCATTTCTCACCTTCCATCCTTTCCTGTTTCTCAGTTTGAATCTTCCTTAGTGAACGCTCACCACAGAGGCGCAGAGAACAACGGAGACGCTGAGCCAAATGAAAAATGAAAAATGGAAAATTTGTTAGTTCTCATTGGGCCATTTTGTGACCTCAGACACATGATCTCTGACCTTCTCCCCTGCTATACAAGAACTCTTGCACCAACTCACTTTCCCTCCCTTCTGCACCAGCCTGTACTTTTGTTTCGGTTAATTCCTACTATCACCCCGATGACTCAGCCTCACCGAGAGTTGATCGAGTATCACCCCACGCTTTCAGCTTGCGGCCCATGGCTCGAAGCAGGCGTTCGCATCGCAATAAGGATTCCAACTCTTTTGAAGTTAGGCCCACGTCGGTATTGGCGAACTGGGACTAGACTCGGTGGTGAACCGGCCGATCGAGTAGCCTTCAGGCCGTCGCATAAGATCCTCATCAACGACGTGAGGCTGCGACTAGAGAGCGTGCTATCTCGATCGGCCCGCTGGCTACCGCGTCATTCAAAATAGGAAATAGGAAATAGGAAATGGAAATGGGGAATGAGAAATTTCTCTTCTCAGCTTCTAGAGGTCGAGGGTAAACACCGAGCAAATGGGGAATCTTTGCCCCTTCTAAGCGCGGGCCGAGGGCTTACCGCTGTTTCATCGAGTGATATTCGAAGAACCTCCTGCGCCTTGCTTGAGGACTTGGGGGCCGCATAGGTGAGAGCAGCGATTCCGCAAGTATCCGTAAATTGATAGGAACTTCGGGCGTTTTTATGTCGGCATTGCCCGCGACGGGATGACGGGTCAAAAGGTCCAGTTCAGCGCCGCAGAACTCGCAGGTTTCGACGTGATCGTCGATCAGCTTTTTGATCTCAGGAGAAAGGTCGCTGGAAACCGACATTTGCAGCAGGCAGGAGGAGGGACAGGCCAAATTCTTTTCAAAGGCTTTTAAGCTGCTGACTCGCATTCAATCCTCAATATCCACACGCCTGTTGAGGTCGACAATTCCCAATTTGCTGGAGCGCAAGAGTGGGCTTCCCAATACTGTCCCGAACCTAACAGTTTTCGCGTTCGATTCACCGCAATTACACTGGCAATCGACGGTTCATTCCACATTCAGTGTCCGCAAAACCCTCAATTTCTACAGTAAAATGAGAGAGAATCGACTCTGTAAAAACCTGTTGCTCCATTTTAAAAATGTTGTTAACATGCCTTCGCGTTCATTCAAGGAGCTCCCCGCTCTTTGAGGTTTTTTCCAGGAAACAAGCTCTCCCGAATCGATATACGAAACGAAAACCCCAGTAAAACCGCCTGAGAGCGTAACAAATCCCTTTCAGGTCTCATTGAAAATCATCAGCAAAGACCCCGCTGGCGCTCACCCTCAAGTCCTTTAGGACTCACCTCTAGACCTTCAGAAAATAGACGGCAAGACACTCACTGGCGACTCCGGCCCAACAATCGGCACCTGAAAAGACGCACAAAACCCGTGAAATCTCTAAGCCAGGAATTCGAAAAAGACATTCAGCCGCGAACTGTTGAAGAGCAGCCGCCAACACGCACTCGGCGAACGCCGGAGCGTGCGACCAAGACCGGGAAATGGGTCGAGAGCCTTCGCAATTCTGACGTCTCGAGACTCTGGATGGAGCTGCACCGAATAGTATCTCATCATCCGCTGGTAAGAGCTTCGCGCAGTGCTGGTTTGTTAGTTGAAGACGGCGTGGCAAATGCCTACACCGATTTGACTCAGGAGTTGTTCGTGCAACTTTTGAGTAAGAGTCGTTTTGAGCACTATCTCGATACAGAGATGACTGATTATGAGATTGAATGCGAGATCAGTCAGATCGAGTTGACCAACCTACTGACGGCCGAACTGCGGAAACGACATCCCGAGAGTTATCGGTTGGCGAGGCGCATCTCTACGTTGATTCAGTCAAGCTCGAATTTCCGGCGTTTTGACACCAGCGGAATTGGCGATGAGCCACATCGACGGTTGGCAGACCGGGTGTATGGCTTGAGCGAGTGGGACCCAAGCAAGCGACGTCGCGATTCGCATGATTTAGAAGAGCGTGCTCAGATTGTTCCAGTGCGTGCCAGAGACACTCGAATGGTCGGTTGTACGGGTGACTCGCAGGTAGTGATAAGCAATTCGGATTTAGAAGACTTGATTGTCTCCGTGTTGGACGCGATTGATTCACCTGCCGACGTTCGTACGTTGCGCAGTCTGGTGATGTCGCGTTTGCCGGTGATGGATATCTATCTGGTACCGCTGGATGCGGACGACGGTGATGACGACCGAGGTCATTTCGAACCGGTGGACAAGCGAGAGAATCCCGAACAGGGGTTGTTAAGGCGGGAGTCAGAAGATGGTGCGGCAAGTTTTGTCGATGTGTTTCTAACCAACCTGCATCGTGCGGTGCGCGGCAAAGTGAAGCAGTACAATCGCATTTTGGGGGTGCTATGGCACTGCTATTTGACATCCGAGAATTTCACGCAGTTGGAAGTAGCTGCAGTGTTGGGAGTATCGGATTCTTTGGTGTCAGACTATCGCCGACGAATTGAGCAGGAGCTACGAGAGTTGTCTTTCGTGGAAGTTGAGGAAGCGAGGCGATTTGAGATAGCTTTACGCGAACGAGTCCGCAAGTTGGTGGAGGAAAACGAACAAGAGGGAGTAATGGTTTAAGGGCGCAGGTGTGACGGAAGCCGTTGCCCAACTACTGGCGTTTCCAAAATCGGCCACTTTTCGTTATTCTAATCTTCAGGAAGCTGCAGCGTCCCAGCGCCGCAGCTTCTTTTGCTTTTTTCCGGTAGAACGCCAAAAATTGGACTCTTTACTGCCGTCGAGCGCAGGATATGATGTCCTCCAGTAGTTAAATGACGCTCAAACACCCATTTCAGGATTACGAACCGATCAGGAGGTCTCGTGCTCGCAATTCCGTTGACGATCACATCTTCGACGATGACTCTGATTTCAAAGGGCCACGAACTCGTCCGAATGCTGCTGCCACGAGCAGAGACGCAATGTCAGCGTCGAGCAATGACGCCTCCCGAAGGGAAAGCGCAGTTGGGGACGGACGCAAAGTGAGATCAGAGTCGAAGTCAGCTAACGAAAAATGGATTCACAAGCATGGCCACTCGCTTAGCTTTGCTGGAATATTTCTGTTTACAGTGCTTGTTTTCTTCCGTCCCTACGAGTTGATACCTTCCCTATTCTGGCTCTCGACGTCCGCTTTTTGGGTAGCTCTTGCGACCCTCGCTGTCTACGTGCTGACGCAACTAGGTTTAGAAAACACCATTACTGCGCGGCCCAGGGAAGTAAACCTTGTTCTCTTGTTGTTGTTAACAGGAGTTCTCTGTATTCCTTTGGCGCTGCAACCCCAGCGAGCGTTCGATAGCTTTACCGAGTTTGTTAAGGTCATTCTGATTTTTATCGTAATGATTAACGTTGTCAGGACCGAGAAGCGATTGAAGAAGCTTTGGATTTTGGTGCTAGTGGCGACCTGCTTCTTGAGTATCAACGCCATAAATGACTATCGCCTGGGTCGATTTGAGCTACAGGGCATGAGAATAAAAGGATCAATTGGTGGGATGTTTGACAATCCAAACGACCTTGCTCTCCACCTGGTCACTATGCTTCCAATTGCTCTTGCCCTGGTTTTTTATTCGCGCTATGCACTAATAAAGCTCCTTTACCTTGTCACCGCCATTCTTATCACCGGCGGAATTGTCGTCACGTTTTCCCGTGGTGGATTTCTTGCGCTTTTAGCCGCCGGAGGAGTGCTTCTATGGAAGTTGGTTCGGAGCAGCAGATGGCTGTTACCGCCTCTGGGAGTTGCGCTTGTTGTTTTGTTTGTGCTCTTTGCCCCCGGAGAGTATAGGACACGTCTGTCTACCACAGGCGATGAGTCGTCGATGGCTCGATTCGACGATCTTAAGAGGTCACTTGTTATTGCCGCCAGGCATCCGCTCGTTGGCGTAGGAATGGATAATTACATCCTGTTCTCGAACTCCAATAAATCAACTCACAACGCGTACACGCAGGTTGCCTCAGAGATGGGTGCAGCGGCTGCAGTGTTTTATATTCTATTCATTTTGGCGCCGTTTAGAGGTCTGCGCAGAATTGAGCACGAAAGCTATCAGGTCAAGTCCGCGCGTCGGTTTTATTATGGCTCGGTTGCATTGCAGGCAAGCCTGGTCGGTTACATGGTGGCCAGCTTTTTCGCCTCAGTGGCCTACCTGTGGTACATCTATTATCTGGTTGCGTACTCAGTTTGCCTGAGGCGCATTTATGATTCAGCGTTGGAGCGACACATAGTTGCGGTTTCAGCTCTGAACGGTAACTCACCAGACCGCACGAGACCTGAAGTATCAGTCAATGCCAACTTCACCCACAAATGAAGCTCCTTTGACTAACGCGAGGCCGACGGTAAGCGTGATCATTCCTGCTTACAAAGTTGCGCCCTTTATACGCGAGACACTGGATTCGGTATTTGCTCAGAAATTCAATGACTTCGAAGTGATTGTCATCAACGACGACTCACCTGATACTCGGGAGCTTGAAGAGGCAGTGGAAAACTATCGAAATGCGATCATCTATTTGAAGCAACCTAACCGGGGCGCTGGAGCTGCTAGAAACTCCGGACTCCGGGTTGCACGAGGTGAATTTGTAGCCTTTCTCGATGGCGATGATGTTTGGTTGCCGGATTTTCTGAACGAGCAACTGAAACTGATTCGAAGTGATGGAAGTTACGACCTGGCATATGCCGACGCAATCAACTTCGGAGACGGTGGTCCTGACAGTGCCACCAACATGGCCTACAACCCTTCGCATGGCGATGTGACTTTCACGAAACTACTCTGCGGCGAGTGCAACATTGTCACTTCCACTGTTCTGGCACTCAGAGAGCCAATAATGCGAGTAGGAGGCTTTGACGAGCGCTTCGTAAATTCTCAGGACTTTGATCTGTGGTTGCGGTTGGCGAAGGATGCGAACTCAAGGATCACGTATCAGAAAAGAGTATTAGTGCGAAGACGGATATACACCGGCAGCTTAGCCTCGGATCCGCTGCGCTCGTTCGCCGGTGAGTTGGCTGTACTGAACAGCGTACGACAAAGAAACGATCTCAGTAAGGAAGAGAAAGAGATCCTGGAAGATACTTTGAGAAAACGACAGGCTACCGTTGAAGTCCTGAAGGGCAAACAACAGCTCACAATTGGTGACTTTAAAAGAGCCGCCGAATCATTTACCGAAGCGAAAAAGTATCAGCCCAGCATGAAGCTGGAAATGGTTCTTTTTTGCTTGCGCATTGCACCAGGAATGCTCCAACGCGTTTATCGGATAAGAAGCTCGTCTAGTTCCAACAAGCCCCTCAGTTAGAAGCCTCCGGCACGGTCGATTGAAATTCACAGCTGGTCTAACGGTGTCCCAGTAATAAGACAGTACAACTAATGTCCCTGCTGAAAGTTACAACGACTCAAGGAGAACAGTACTTTCGTACCGATCACCTGAAGGTCAATCTCGGTGGGCGAGCTGCGCGCGGTGGAGTCATCGCGATTCTGTCTCAAGGTCTGAAGTTTTTAATCACGATTGCGGCAACTTCAGTCATGGCTCGTTTATTAACTCCTCAAGATTACGGTTTGGTGGGCATGGTTGCTTTTGTTACTGGATTTGTTTCGATGTACAAGGATCTGGGCCTCTCTGCAGCGACCATACAAAGAAGCGAGATCAGTTCCGAACAGATTAGCACTCTATTCTGGGTTAATTTGCTATTGAGTGTTGGCATTGCGCTGTTTACTGCAGCAATTGCCCCACTGGTTGCATGGTTCTATGGAGAGTCGCAATTAACGTGGATTACCGTCGTCACGGCCGGAGGATTCATCATCAGCGGAATCGCCGTGCAGCATGAAGCGCTGCTGAGAAGGCAGATGCGTTATTTTGCCCTCGCGTTGATCAGCCTCATGTCGATGGTTATGGGCTATGTTGTAGGCATCATTATGGCCTGGCATGGTTTCCGCTACTGGGCACTGGTCTCAAGCCAGCTTGCCGTCGCCGCTACGAGCACCCTGCTTACATTTTCTCTTTGTCGCTGGATGCCGGGCCTTCCAAAGAGAAACACGGGCGTGCGATCGATGATCAGATTCGGCGGCAATCTTACTGGATTCACTACGATCAACTATTTTTCGCGCAATCTCGATAATCTCCTGATTGGCCGGTTTTGGGGGGCTCAGCAGCTAGGACTTTACTCTCGGGCCTACCAGTTGATGGGTTTGCCTATCGATCAGATAAACGAACCGATAAGTTCTGTCGCGATACCGGCCTTGAGCAGATTGACAGATTCTCCTGAGAGTTACCGTAAGGCCTATTTGCGGATGCTGGAAAAGATAGCGCTACTGACAATGCCCTGCGTTGTGCTAATGATTGTAACTTCCGATTGGATCATTCAAATTGTTTTAGGTTCACAATGGGTTGGTGCGACTCGAATATTCGTCTTACTTGGAATAACGGCTCTCTTCCAACCTATTGCAAATACTACTGGCTGGCTACTTATTAGTCAGGGCAGAGCGAATCATATGTTGCATTGGGGGTTGATCAGTGGGCCAATTATCATGGCCGCTATCGTCGCAGGTTTACCATGGGGGGCAGTCGGTGTCGCGGCCTCTTATGCTTTCACGAGAGTTTGTGTAGCTGACCCTCTGTTGTTTTGGTTTGTCGGACGTAAAGGCCCGGTGCGAACAATCGACTTCTACAAAACAATCGCGCCGTTCGTATTAGCATCACTAAGTGCGCTGCTGGCTGGACTGGCATTTCGAAGATGGAGTGGTTTAAGCAGCGGACTTTGGACGATTTTAATGTGTTCGATTATTACCGCCGTTACGACTGTTCTAACGCTTGCGCTCATACCCGCAGGGCGGCGAGCCTTATCCGACGTGAAGAATTCCTCTCTGCTTCTGGTTGGGCAAAAGACATGAGGCATCTATCCACGCCTAGCGGACAAAACCGCAAATCATGAATGATGTCAATGTGAAGAAATGGCTGCCCAAGTGGCTTAAACAGCCAGTGAAAAAGGCGCTGTTGCGTCACCGCCTCAGTGAAGCAATAAGAACGATCGGTAACCTTAACGATGGGCAGGTCCCAAGTCGCCAGTCACTCTCAGAACTGATAGCTGGTTGGAGCAATGAGGGTTATGCTGCGAATCTGGAATATCTTGAAGAAGTGGCCAAGAACTCAGTTCGGACGCGAGGTCCTATTCTGGAATGCGGGACTGGCGCTACTACAATCCTCCTTGGGATCCTATGTGCCCGGCGCAAAATCGAAGTGTGGTCGCTCGAACATTCTCCAGAGTGGCAAGAACATGTAACAAAAGCATTAGCGCGCAATGGTGTTTCAGGCGTGCATGTCTGTTTGTCTCCCCTTGTCGAGTACGGAGAGTTCGTCTGGTACGATCCACCACTCGCGAAGATGCCCAAAGAATTCTCGTTAGTGGTTTGTGACGGACCGCCCGGAACGACTAAGGGAGGCCGTTACGGACTTCTTCCTGTTCTGGGCGGTCGAATACCACCTGATTCAATTATTTTACTTGACGATGCCGGGCGACCTAGTGAGGTGGAGGTGATCAAACAGTGGGAGAGTGAAGTTGGGTTTGAAACTGACGTAATTAAGAGGCAAGGTGGTGAGTTCGCTGTAATGCGGCGCCGCTCTTGAACGCCCCCTCGGATGCTGATTTCAAGAAATCGATTGTACCGCGTAGCATGTTGTCGAGTTCTTGTCCCCCGATGATCGATTCAGCGAACTTTAGAGAAGAGACACCACACTAGGCCAACGAAGATTGCAGTTGTTATTATCTTATGCGCATATGCCTAGACTCGTGCGTCATACGTACGTGAAACAAAGAGACAATGTGAACTTTTAAGGAAACCGTTCGGTAAAATGTGTGGCATTGCAGGATTCGTCGATCTTTGGGAGCGTAAGGCTCGTGCAGTAGAGGACCGTGAGGCGATCCTCGCGCGGATGTGTCGAATCATTACACACCGCGGTCCTGATGATCAGGGAGTGATGGTCAAAACGGGAGTCGCGCTCGGAATGCGGAGGCTCTCAATCATTGATCTGGCCCGTGGTCATCAGCCGATGTCCGGTGAAGATGGTTCCGTTACGATTGTCTTCAACGGCGAGATTTACAACTTCCAGGAACTCAAACCGAACCTCGAGGTCCGCGGGCACAGATTCCAGACTCATTCTGATACTGAAGCTATTGTTCATGCTTACGAAGAGTTCGGCCCGGAGTGTCTGAAGGATCTCCGAGGCATGTTTGCCTTTGCGATCTGGGATGAGAACTCGCGTACACTCTTCATTGCTCGAGATCGTGCCGGAAAGAAGCCGCTCTATTACACAACCACGCCGAATGGAACCTTCGTATTTGGATCAGAATTAAAAGCCCTTCTCGAACATCCAGACGTCGAGCGTCAGATCGATGCAGAAGCGCTCGATGCATACTTCACCTTGGGTTACGTTCCTGATCCGCTGAGTATTTTTCAAAACATCCAAAAATTACCACCAGGCCACTACCTCAACTTTAAGGGCGGCCAGGTTACGGTTAAGCAGTATTGGGATTTTGATTTTCAGTCAGGCGAATCTCGTAGCGAAGAAGACTATCTCGATGAGTTGGGTGTTTTACTCGATGAGTCAGTGCGTCTGCGTTTGATCTCGGATGTACCGTTAGGGGCCTTTCTTTCCGGCGGGATCGATTCAAGTACGGTGGTTGGCTTAATGGCGCGGCACATGGGCCAACCCGTCAAGACCTTTTCGATTGGTTTTCATGAAGACAGTTACAACGAGTTGAAGTATGCGCGCCTGACAGCCGAAAAATTTGGCACAGACCACCACGAGTTTTTTGTCACACCCGATATCTGCGAAGTCGTTGATGAACTGGTTTGGCATTTTGACGAACCGTTTGCCGACTCTTCCGCAATTCCCACCTACATGGTGTCAAAACTCGCGCGGGATCATGTGACTGTCGTACTGTCCGGAGATGGCGGTGACGAGTTATTTGCAGGCTACACGCGGTATGCGGTCGAGCGAAAACGCGGGGGGTTTGAGCGCTTGCCAAAACCCCTCCGAGAAGGATTAATGCGTCCGCTCAGCCAACGCCTGCCGCACGCTACGTGGGGACGCAACTACTTGCATAACGTTTCGCTGGATCCAGTTTCGAGGTATTTGGATAGTGTTTCTGTTTTTACCAGTCTGAATAGAAGATCACTGTATACGTCTGACTTTTCACAGAAGCTTGGACGGGGCGGTTACGCAGGCAGCCTTTTTTATGGACTAGCCGGCAAGGTTAAAAGCAATGAACCACTCGACCGTCTTCTGTATCTCGACAGCAAAACCTACTTGCCAGGTGACATACTTACGAAGGTGGATCGGATGAGCATGGCCGTCTCGCTCGAGGCGAGAGCGCCGTTGCTGGACCACAAGCTGATCGAGTTTGTGACGCGTATTCCTTCTTCCCTGAAGCTGGCTGGTCTGGAAACAAAACACCTTTTGAAGAGGGCTGTAAAGGATCTGGTTCCTCCGGAGATCCTTAACCGGCCCAAGCAAGGGTTTGGAGTGCCGATTCAGGAATGGATCAATCAACAATTGCGCTCACGAATTCGCGATACTCTCAGCGATGCGCGCACCAGACAGCGAGGTTACGTTGATTCCCGCTACGTCGAAGTGTTGCTGGACGAGCACGAGCGCGGTCGTCGCGATCACTCTATGCGTCTGTGGTCCCTTGTGATGCTAGAGCTATGGCATCGCCAGTTTTTTGATGAGTGTCAAAAACCACCAAAGAGTCCAAAAAGCACAATCGAGGGTTCGGTTCTGAGCGGAGCGTTGAGCGTTTGAAGCCTGCCGTTCTTCAACTGATCGATAGTTTTCATCAGGGCGGTTCCGAGCGTCAGGCTCTTCAGCTCACGAGGCTCTTGTCAGAGAGCGGTCGTTTCGACGTACATCTCGCCTGTCTTAGTCCTGAAGGAAGTTTGCGCAGTACTATCGAGGACCTTGACCTCGAAGAGATTCCCTCCTTCAGCCTGAACAGCTTCTACGATCAAAACGCAGTAAGACAATTGAGACGTTTTGTACGTTGGTTGAGAGCTTCTCGCATCGACATTCTTCACACTCACGATTTCTATACAAATGTTTTTGGAATGGCCGGCGGTGCTCTGGCACGTCTACCAGTCCGTATCGCGTCGATGCGAGAAACTGCGGGCATGCGTAGTGCCGGTCAGAAACAGGTACAGCGAGTTGCATACTCCCTTGCCCATCATATCGTAGCTAATTCAAATGCGGTGCGCGAAAAACTCATAGCCGAGGGCACGAGCGCTGAAAAAGTCACCGTGGTCTACAATGGTTTAGACCTCCGGCGTTTGGCTACTAGAGTGACGAGATCGGAATCACTCTCGCTGCTGGGCTTGCCGCCTGATGAAGTTTGGCCACGGCGATTCGTTTCAATGGTTGCGAACATGCGCCACGAGGTTAAGGATTACCCAATGTTTCTGCGGTCAGCGCGTAAGGTAAAGGACGCGGTTCCTGACGCAGCCTTCTTACTTGCCGGTGAGGGCGAGTTGAGCGATTCGTTACGTGCTCTTGCACATGAACTCGGTATCCAGAGCTCGACCTTTTTCCTCGGCCGGTGCGAAAATGTGGCTGAGTTGCTCAACATTTCCGAGATATGTGTACTGAGTTCGAAAGCTGAAGGCTTTTCAAACTCTATCCTTGAATACATGGCAGCCGCGCGCCCGGTGGTGGCTACTGATGTCGGCGGTGCTCGTGAGGTCGTCAGTGAAGGCGAAACCGGCCACCTTGTTCTTTCTGGAGACAATGAAATGATGGCGGAGCAACTTATCGCGCTGCTGCGCGACCCGGAGAGGGCTCGAGTGATGGGCGACAGAGGTAGGCGACTGATCGAAGAAAAGTTTTCGTGCGAAGCTCAACTGGCTCGGACCGAAGATCTCTATGTCCGACTTTTAGCTTAAAGTCCACAAAAGGGCACAGAAAGCACAAATGACTTTGTGCGATCGCTCTAAACTCCAACTTCCTATCATTTGCGCTTGTTTGTGGCTGCAAACGAAATATGATAATGGCTGACAACTCCGAATCACAGACGAAGTTGCGCGTGCTGATTGTTGCGCCGTCGTTTGGCATTCTCGGTGGACAGTCCGTACAGGCGGCTCGATTGCTGGAACGACTAAGTAAAGAACCTTCGCTGGACGTCGGGTTTCTGCCAATCAATCCCAGTCTACCTGGAGTTCTACAGCACCTTCAGAAAATTAAGTATGTTCGTACTCTCGTCACGTCAATCGCGTATGTACTGAGTTTGTTGACTCGTGTCTACAACTACGACGTGATTCACGTTTTTTCCGCGTCGTATTTCTCGTTCGTCCTTGCGCCCACACCTGCGATCCTGATAGGCAAACTCTATCGCCGAAAAGTACTGCTCAACTATCACAGCGGCGAGGCTGAAGATCATCTGCGCCGCTGGCAGCGGACTGCAATTCCTACAATTCGCCTTGTTGATTCAGTTGTTGTTCCGTCGGAGTATCTTGTGCGGGTCTTCGCTTCGTTTGGATTGAAAGCCGGCGCGATTTACAACCTGATAGAGACGAGCAAATTTCGATTTCGCGAACGATCGCCTCTGCGACCGGTATTTTTGTCGAATCGAAATCTTGAAGGCCACTATGGCGTCGACCGTGTGCTGCGAGCCTTTGCGATAATTCAGGAAAAGATTTCGGACGCAAGCCTGACCATTGCAGGCGATGGAAGCCAGAAACGTCCACTGAAAGCACTTGCAAAAGAACTACGCCTGCGAAACACGACCTTCATCGGGCAAGTTGATCCCGAAGCTATAGCCAGCGTCTATGATGACGCCGACGTTTTTTTGAACGCGTCTGAGATCGACAACCAACCGCTTTCAATTCTCGAGGCATTTTCCTGTGGGTTGCCAGTGGTGACTACTGACGCCGGCGGGATTCCGGATATTGTCCATGATGGAAGAACCGGAATGGTTGTGCCTCGTGGTGATTATGCCAAATTGGCGGAACGAGCCACTTGTCTGCTGAGTAATCCCACACTGACTAAACAGATAGTTGAGCAAGCCCGGCATGAGTGCTTGAAATACAGTTGGGAAGCAGTGAGAGACGCCTGGATGAATGTCTACCACGGCCTGATAGGCTCAGACGTTGCCTCAAAGGTCCATAGGCGCTTAGTGACGCAAAAAAAGCCCCAAAAAGCAGACATAATTGGAAATCGAGGCAAGAAGCGATCAAAAATAAGTTCAAAAAGCTGAGACGGACTAGTTTTGACGAGCTTCGTCTACGAAGCCAGCAGGCTCTTGCGGCGTTTGTTGAAAGACGGAACTGGTCCAGCCAAACCAGACAAATTTCTGACGATGCTTTCCTTCGGTTGTTGGACGTCGATGAGTTCGACAAGGGGTTGCGCTCGGCTTTTGACCTGCGCGACCACTTTTCGAGACGAACACGTCCCGCGTTTTTTGCGGCATTTGATGACCCGCGAGCCACAGTTGTCGAACTCCGACGCCGTTGGCCACGCTCTGAAAAAGAGATCATCGAGAAAGCCGAACGCATTGAAGAAGGCTGTTTTGACCTGTTGGCCTTTCGCAATCTTAGCTTCGGGATGCCGATTGACTGGCATTTGGAGCCGATCGCGGGGAAACGCGCTCCACTTGTTCACTGGAGCCGTCTGAACTACCTGGACGCGGGTCTTTTTGGCGATAAGAAAATTGTCTGGGAGCTTAACAGGCATCAGTACTTCGTGACGTTGGGCCAGGCATATTGGCTAACAGGCGATGAGCGTTATTCCGCAACCTTTGCGGCACACGTCAATTCCTGGATGGACCAAAATCCTCCGAAGCTTGGACTGAATTGGGCCAGTAGTTTGGAGGTTGCCTTTCGATCGATATCTTGGCTGTGGGCGCTTTACTACTTCAAGGACTCTCCCGAACTCACGCCGCTGATGTTCTTACGGATTGGCAAGTTTCTGTATCTAAACGCTCGGCACCTGGAAACTTACCTCTCCACTTACTTTAGTCCAAACACGCATTTGACAGGTGAGGCCCTGGGACTCTTTTATCTCGGCACGCTGCTGCCTGAGTTCAAAGAAGCGGCACGATGGCGGAACACTGGTCTTCAAATTCTGCTCGAGCAGCTTCCAATCCAGGTGCAGTCAGACGGCGTCTATTTCGAGCAGTCGAGTTATTATCACCGCTACACAACAGATTTTTATCTTCACCTCCGCGTGCTGCTTTCCGCGAATGAAGAAGCTGTTCCACCTCAGCTTGACGAAAAGCTCCGCTTCCTTCTTGACCATCTCATGTACATCACGCGACCAGATGGCACGACGCCGCTCTTTGGAGACGACGATGGCGGACGATTGCTGAATCTGGACCGCCGCCCGGTCAATGATTTTCGAGCAACGCTTTCAATTGGTGCAGCAGTTTTTGAACGCCCGGATTACAAGTTTGTTGCCGGCGGCGCGGCTGAAGAAACCTTATGGTTGCTCGGTCCAGTAGAGGTCGCTCGTCTGGATGAATTCGCCGCGGCCGAGCCGGAAAGACAATCGGTTGCGTTTCCCGTGGGTGGTTACTACTTGATGCGTGACGGTTGGACCGCAAACTCAAATTACCTGTTGTTTGAATGTGGACCACACGGAACAGACAACTGTGGTCACGCGCATGCCGATACGCTCTCGTTTGAACTCGCCGTCAACGGAAACACGCTGTTGGTCGATCCCGGAACTTTCACGTACACGGGCTCGAAAGAGATGCGCGACTGGTTTCGCAGTTCTAACGCACACAACACCCTGACCGTCGACAACCAGTCATCGTCAGTCTCGGATGGTCCATTCTCTTGGAAAACCATGGCGCGTTCTCGATGTTCCTGGTGGATTACTCACGATCGGTTTGACTACGTGGTGGGATCGCACAATGGCTTCAACCGGTTCGCGGAACCCGCCACGCACACGCGATCCATCATGTTTCTCAAGAAAAATTACTGGGTGCTGCGCGACGCGGTGGAATCGACCGGCGCTCACGAGCTACAAGCGTGGTTTCACCTCAATTCTCGAGTGACTCCCTTGCACAGCAAGGACAACACTGTTCGCATAATCAGTGAAAACGGGCACTCGGCTGTCCTGCAAATGGCCGTTTTTTCCGGGAATGGCGCATGGTCGAAGGAATGGGGGTGGGTTTCTGAGTGTTATGGAGAGAAGACCGAAGGGCCTGTTTTTGCTTTTACTGTTCTGGCCAACGGTTCCGAAGAGCTAGTAACATTCCTGCTGCCTGAAGTTGACGGCGCAAGTCACACGCCGAGAGTGCGAGAGATCGAAGCACTAACCGGACGCGCTTTTCAGGTTCAGATCGGTGGCGGGCATGACGTTTTGTTATTGCGAGATCCGTGGGATGATCCGGTTCGAAGATGGATCGAAACAGCGCGCCTTGCCTCTGATTTCGACGTTACCTGGGTAAGGTTCGATCGAGAAAGCTCTCGGACGCCTGACGAGTTCATTCTTATCAATGGACATACGCTGGAGTTTGAAGGTCGCGCGTTGCTGAGATCTACGAAGAAGATTAGCTATCTGGCGGCGCGGCGAGTGGCTGATAGATTTAGGCTTGACACCGAGGACGGCTCGCTGGAGATCGTTTTGCCGGTTGCCGATCTCGAAGCTGTGTTTGCCGATTTGAACGAGGGACTAGAAACATCGTAAGCGTCTATGTGCGGTATTAACGGAATAGCATTGTCCAGCCGGTCGGGCCGCTCACTCGACAGAATCGTTTTCGAGCGTATGCGCGACGTAATCACGCATCGCGGGCCTGACGATGTCGGGATATTTATCGACGGCAATGTTGGGCTCGGTCATCGCCGTCTGAGTATCGTAGACGTAGCCAGTGGTCACCAGCCGATGACCAACGAAGACGGTTCACTTCAAATCACTTACAACGGAGAGATCTACAACCACGCCGACTATCGCGACGAGCTCGAATCGCGCGGTCACTTCTACCGCACTCACTGCGATACAGAAACGATTCTTCATCTTTACGAAGAGCACGGTGCCGCTTCGGTCAATTACCTGCGTGGCATGTTTGCATTCGCAATCTGGGACGCCAAGAAAAGAGAACTCTTCATTGCTCGCGACCGACTCGGAGTTAAGCCGCTCTATTACGTTCATAGCGAAGACGGCTCGATCTATTTCGGATCGGAAATAAAAACTCTTTTCGAAGCAGGCGCGATCACTCCGGAAATCAACTTCGCTGCTTTGCCGGATTATCTCGCCAATCACGCCACATCTGGTGAAGAGACTCTCTACCGAGGTGTAAAGAGATTGTTGCCGGGCCGCACGCTCCTCTGGCGCGACGGCAAGTTAGAGATCAAAAAGTATTGGGACGTAAGCTTCTCAAAGGTCGCCGATGAAGGACGAACGGACAAGGACTACATCGCCGAGTGGTACGAACTATTCCGCACTTCGGTCCGTTTGCGGCTCATGGCCGACGTTCCCTTAGGAATGTTTCTTTCCGGGGGAATCGATTCATCAGCAATTGCCGCGGTAATGAGCAGCATGGTCGACGAGCCGATTAAGACATTCTCTGTCGCCTTTACCGAGCGTGAAGCGAATGAGCTTGCTTACGCGCGAATCGTCGCCGAAGCCTACAAGACTAATCATCACGAAGTTGTTGTCAGTCCCGAAGAATTCTTCAACGCGTTGCCGCACCTCGTCTGGCACGAGGATGAACCCCTCGCGCATCCATCGAGTGTTGCGCTCTATTTCGTTTCGCTGCTCGCTTCGCAGCACGTGAAAGTTGTTTTGACGGGAGAGGGCAGTGATGAGCTGCTTGCAGGTTACGGGCGCTATCGCAAAACCATTCTGAATCTCTCTCTTGGCAAGCATTACCGAAGCCTAACGCCGAGCGTCCTTCGTGGCGCTGTGCGCAGCGGCATTCAAGGTTTGCCAACCTCAAAGATGAGACAGAAGCTCCTGCGAAGTTTCCTCGGAGTAGCACCTGATATCGAACGCATCTACTTCGACAACTTCGCGGTTTTCCCACTTGCGATGCAAGGCGATCTGCTCTCAAACGAAACGCTGGAGCGGATCGGCGCTATTGATCCGTACGCCGGTGTCCGTGCTGCGTTGGAAGAGACCGATGCAGATTCGCTGCTCGATCGACTGCTTTACGCAGATATCAAGACATACCTTCACGAGTTGCTTATGAAACAGGATCAAATGAGCATGGCCGCTTCAATCGAGAGTCGAGTTCCTTTTCTCGATCACAAACTCGTGGAATTTACCTGCGGTCTTCCCGAGCGGTTGAAATTGCGCGGCGGTACCACGAAGTACATTCTGCGTGAAAGCATGAAAGGCGTTCTGCCGCAGGCCATTTTGTCGCGCTCAAAAATGGGCTTCCCCGTCCCGGTCGGCGCTTGGTTCAGAGGTGCCTATAGTTCTGTGATAGACGAATACATCTTAAGTGAGCGGGCCATGTCGCGAGGAGTGTTTAATGCTGACTTTGTCCGGAAGTTAGTGAAGCGACATCAGATGGGCGGAGAGAATCATGACGAACGACTGTGGGCTCTTGTGAATTTTGAGATTTGGCAGCGCCAGTTTTTTGATGGTGAAGGGGGGCATGAAACCTCGCCTTCACTAGCGGAAACAATCTCAGTCAACTAACTAAGTCGGAGTAGGAGAGGCCTTGGGAATTCTAGGAGGTGAAGTTGGTTACCGGCTCTTGCGCAACCTTGTAAAGGTCTGCCCGGGCAATGAGATCACCACGGCTTACGATGGGCTTAGTAAGATGGAAGTGTTCTTCGGGCCACAGATTTGGCGCGAACTCGCTAACAAAACAGTACTGGACTTTGGATGTGAAGCCGGCGTCGAAGCGATCGATATGGCCCAGCACGGCGTGCCTCGAGTGATTGGATTGGACATACGCGAGGAGCCTTTAGCGTCCGCCCGGTTGGCCGCTAAGAAAGCGGGTGTGGAGGGCTCTTGCGTTTTTACCAATGAAACAGATGAAAAAGTCGACGTGATAGTCAGCCTTGATGCCTTTGAGCACTTTGCCGATCCTATCGCAATCCTGGACGTGATGCGGAGACTTCTGAAAGATAATGGTTACGTCCTCACGTGCTTTGGACCAACCTGGTATCACCCGCTCGGTGGACATGGATTTTCAATTTTCCCTTGGGCGCATCTTGTGTTCACTGAGTCTGTATTAATGCGTTGGTACCGCGAAGATTCAGGTAGACCCGTGCACCATTTTAATGAAGTGGCAGGAGGACTGAACCAACTGACGATTAGACGTTTTGAGAAAATCGTGACCGAGAGTGAATTTGAGTTCGACAGTATTCAAGCGATGCCAATCCGCAAACTACGACTCATTTCAAATCGATTGACCCGCGAGTTCACAACGGCTGTTGTGAAATGCAAGCTCGTCCCAAAATGCAGCAGCAGGAGAGCACCTTAATATCCAAATCTGTTTAGAAATAGCTCTGCGAATTCTCTGAGCTAAAAATTGTTAACATCATCTTGAGAAGGGCGCAAGATCCGCGCTTACAATATTGCTAAAAGAACTATATCAATGAAAATCGGCTTTGACACTATAGGTAATGCCACTGTGATTGTGTACGACGGTCAGCCTGTTCTGGCAACTGATCCATGGGTGCTTGGCTCTGCTTACTTCGGAAGTTGGCGAACGTCGCATCGAATCCCCGAGGAACAACTCGATAGCGTCAAGAACTGTCGATTCATATGGTTCTCTCACGGGCACCCAGATCATTTGAACAGTGATTCGCTTCATTTGTTTAAGGGGAAGAAGATTCTTTTGCCCGACCATGCAGGTGGTAGGATTCGAGATGATCTGAGGAAAGAGGGCTATGATGTTGAGGTCCTTGCCAACAGGCAATGGGTTAGACTTTCGGAGCACATCCGCCTACTCTGCATTTCCGATTACTACCAGGATGCAATTTTATTGATTGACGTCAACGGCCGTCTGATTGTGGACACCAACGATGCGATCGACAGAGGCTGGGGCCGTTTTGCCAGGAACATCGTGCGACAGTTTCCCGTTTCCGTTCTGCTTGCGCTTTTCGGGCATGGCGATGCCGACATGATTAATTTTTACGACGAAGAAGGGAACAACATTCCGCCCAAGGCTGCAAGGAAATTGCCGGTCGGCACCACCATTAAACAAGCGGCCGAAAGTTGGGGAGTGAAATATTGCATTCCGTTTAGTTCGATGCATCAGTATCAGCGCACAGATAGTATCTGGGCCAACGAATACATCACACATCTCGACGACTATGCGAAAGGATTTCAGTCGAAAACCACTGAATTGCTTCCTGCCTATATCCAGTTTGATTGTGAAACCGACACCTGGTCCGAGATAAATCCTCCCACAGCTGAGCAAGTGATCTACGAGCCGGAGCATTTTGGGGACAATTGGAACGATGTTCTAACTACCGAGGATATGAAGCAAGTTACCGAATACTTTCAAAGGATTCAGCACCTTGAGACGTTCCTCGACTTTATCAACGTTCGTGTAGGCGGTCAGGATAACGTGATTCCTCTCGGCAAGAAGAAATTTAATCGCGGCATCACTTTTGAGGTTCCGCGCAATTCTCTGCTCATCGCCACGCAATACCAGGTGTTTGACGATCTGCTGATCGGCAACTTTATGAAAACCACGCTGCTTGGCAAGTGGCCCAAGTCTCAACTGTATCCCGACTTCACGCCCTATGTTGCTCGTTATTCTGATAATGCTTCTTCACGGACAAAAAAGGAGTTAGACGATTACTTTGAAGAGTATCGGAAGCGAGAGCCGGTAGAATACGTGCGACATAGGTTCGAGCAGAAATCCGTCGACGTGTTTCGTTCCCACGTTACTGGTGGTTCAAAGCTGTTCCAATTGGGCAAACGTCTTTATTGGTTCATGAAGAAGTAGTTCGACAGCAATCATAAATGCGAATACTTTGGCTTAAGACTGAACTTCTGCATCCTGTGGATAAGGGTGGGAAGATTCGCACTTACCAGATGCTTAAGGAACTGAAGCGGCAGCACCACATCACCTATTTATGCTTAGACGAAACGATGTCGACGCCCGCAGAGCGTGAACAAGCCCTTGAGTATTGTCATGAAGTCGTCTGCGTGCCACATCAGACGCGAGCGAAATTCTCTCCTGGCTTCTATTCTGATCTAGCTCTGAATGTTATTACACCATTGCCCTACTTTATTAAGAAGTATGAATCCCTGCCGATGCGGCGCAAACTCAGGGAGCTTACGTTGCGGTCGCAGTCGGATGTGCTTGTTTGTGACTTCCTTGTCTCCAGCGTGAACGTGCCGCCGGCCCTACCTTGCGCGACCGTCCTGTTTCAACACAATGTGGAAGAAATCATCTGGAAGCGTCACTACGAAGTACAGAAGAACAAATTAAAAAAGGCCTATCTGTACAGTCAGTGGCGCAAGACAAGGGCTTACGAGCGTGCGGCCTGCAGGCGCTTCGGTCATGTGATTGCCGTTTCTCGTGAAGATCGGGAAATCATGCAATCTGACTATGGCGTCACGGCCATTGATGATGTGCCAACTGGCGTGGACATTGATTTTTTCAAGCGTAGTGGTAGAGAAGTAGAAGATCCCCACGATATTGTATTTACCGGTTCTATGGATTGGTTGCCGAACGAAGATGCGATTCGCTACTTTACAGAGCGGATTATGCCGTTAGTCAAAGTGGCAATACCGAACATCACACTCACCGTCGTTGGTCGCAATCCTTATCCAGGTCTCGTTGAGCTAAGCAAACGCGATCCATCTATCATTGTTACTGGAAGAGTGGAAGATGTGCGACCTTACATGGAACGCGCCGCGGCTTTTATCGTGCCGCTCAGAATCGGCGGAGGCACGCGCTTGAAGATCTTCGAAGCTATGGCGCTGGAGAAAGCCATTGTGTCCACAAGCGTCGGTGCGGAGGGATTACCAGTCAGCGACGGAAATGAATTGCGCATAGCTGACACGCCGGAAGCGTTTGCGGCGGCAGTTGTTGAGCTACTTAAGAACCCGGAGTTGGCAAAAAGAATAGGCCAACAGGCTGCGAAGACAGTGCGTGAGAAGTTTGGCTGGGCCGGGGTAGCAAAGCGCTTTACTGAGATTTGTGAAACTACTATACAAGAACACGGCAATTTGGAACGCACCAGTGCTGTTGAGGTGAGACGTCACGAACAGCCGGCAGCTTGATATCTATGTCTGTTCAAACAACAGGGTCCCAGCTAACAGAAGTTTCGGAAACGTTTAAGCTGGATGCGGCTGAGACTGTATCGGTGGTCATTCCCTGTTATAACGAGGAGCGCTTTATCGGCAAGGCACTCGACCAACTCGCCGACCAATGTGAATCAGATTGTTATGAGATCATCGTAGTCGACGGTTTGTCAGAGGATCGCAGTCGCGCGGTGATCGACGAATTCAGAATGCGACGACCTGACGTGTCCGTACTACTGGTTGACAACCCCGCCCGAAATATTCCTACGGCCCTGAACCTCGGCATTGCTGCTGCGCGAGGAAACATCATCGCGCGGATGGATGCTCATGCGGTCCCGTCCCAGGGATATATCCGCCGCTGCGTTGAGGTTCTGCACTCGGGCACGGTCGGGGCAGTGGGAATGCCCTGCATGGTTAGAGCTGGTGCAGACACACTTATCGCACGAGCAATCGCCGCGGCGGTTTCGCATCCTTTCGGAATAGGTGACGCTAAATACCGGCTCGGCTCTGGCGGTCCTGCGCAAGAGGCCGTCGATACAGTAGCCTTTGCGTGCTTCAGGAAGTCGTTATGGAAAGAACTCGGTGGGTATGACGAATCGCTTCATACAAATGAAGACTACGATTTTAATTATCGTGTGAGGCGCTCCGGCCGACAGGTAATTCTGGACCGGGCTGGTCATTGTGATTATTTTGCTCGTCCAACGTTGAAAACCCTGGCATCGCAGTACAATCGTTATGGTGGTTGGAAAGCCGAGATGATTCGACTCCATCCACGCTCGACTAAACTTCGTCACCTTGTGGCTCCGCTTTTCGTTGCTTCCATCGTGGTTCTTGGAGCCACCGGTATATTCTGGAAGGTTGCCTGGTGGGTACTGTTCGTTGAAGTCGTCACTTATCTGATTTGTGCGCTTCTGGCTGGATGGAGAGCAAGTAAGAAATTCAGCGATGGCTTACGAATGGTTGCCGTGATGCCCGTGGTATTCGCAACTATTCATTTGACCTGGGGCGCAAACTTTGTGTTTCGATTATTAATGCCATCGAGGTAACTCAGTCGTTTATGAAACTCAGCATCTTCGGTCTTGGTTATGTCGGTTGTGTTTCGGCGGCGTGCTTTGCGAAAGAAGGTCACACCGTTATAGGCGTAGATGTCAATGCCCGCAAGGTCCAGATGATTAACGCCGGCAACAGCCCGATCGTCGAGTGTGGAATTGGACCATTGCTTAAGGAAGTCGTGACGTCGAATCGTTTGACCGCGACAACGGATTCAATGGCAGGAGTTCTTAATTCTGAAGTGTCGCTGGTGTGCGTAGGCACTCCCAGCAATCCAAACGGCAGTCTGGATCTTAGCTACGTGACCCGTGTATGCGAAGAGATCGGTGCTGCGCTGAAAAGTAAGAATGAGCGCCACGTAGTCGTAATACGAAGTACGATGCTACCGGGAACGATCGAGAGTGTCGTAATTCCAACCCTGGAAGAGTATTCGGAAAAATATGCGGGAAAGGATTTGGGGGTTTGTATTAATCCCGAGTTTTTGCGCGAAGGGTCATCATTGAAGGATTTCTATGCCCCACCGTTCACGTTGATCGGCTCAGACGACGAAGATACAACTGCGACGGTACGCGCACTGTACATCGGCATCGATGCGCCCGTTATTGCTACGTCGGTGAAAACCGCGGAGATGGTCAAGTACGTCTGCAACTGTTTTCATGCGCTCAAAGTTAGTTTTGCGAATGAGGTCGGCAATATCTGCAAGGCAGTCGGCGTCGATAGCCATGAGGTGATGGATATTTTTTGCCAGGATACGAAACTCAATCTTTCTTCTTACTACTTAAAGCCTGGATTTGCATTCGGCGGATCGTGCTTGCCGAAGGACCTGCGCGCTATCAATTACAAAGCCAAACAAGTTGACGTGGAAGTGCCGGTTTTGTGCTCGATTCTTCCGAGCAACCGACAGCAGATCGAACGCGCAATTGACATGGTGCTGGCTACGGGCAAGAAACGCGTCGGCATATTTGGTTTCAGTTTCAAGGCGGGCACTGATGATCTGCGTGAATCGCCGATGGTCACCCTGATCGAGACGCTCATTGGCAAAGGATTGCAACTGAACATTTACGACCGCGACGTTTCACTGGC
Organism: Pyrinomonadaceae bacterium; assembly: GCA_035283645.1. Lineage (GTDB taxonomy): Bacteria > Acidobacteriota > Blastocatellia > Pyrinomonadales > Pyrinomonadaceae > PSRF01. The sequence continues at coordinate 29,736 of DATETN010000105.1, read as the reverse complement.
GCGTCTCTTTGGAGCTAACAAGGAATACATCGAACGTCAAATCCCGCATATCGCACAGCTGATGTGTTCGAGCATTGACGAGGTACTTGAATTTTCGGAGGTTCTAGTCGTCGGTAACAAGGCTAAAGAGCTTTGTGAGCTCGAACTGAAGCAGAAGGAAGGACAAGTAGTCATCGATTTGGTGAGATTGTTCAACAAGACTTCGGACGAGACTTACCAGGGCATTTGCTGGTGAGCCACCCTGCTGGTTGAGTTGGTTGTTCTGTCGCCCCTGCGCGGGGGCTTGCTCATCGACACTGGATTCCAGACGCTGCGTCCCAACCGCTCGGGACTGCCTTTTCTGGCTACCTTCTAACGCACCTTCGGTGCTGTTCACACTTTCTTTTTGGTTGCGGCTCTGGTGTGCCGAGTATCTGCGATCTTTGCGTTTAAAGAGGTCATTTAACGCAGAGATCGCGGAGATACGCAGAGGGCTGCAGAGAGGCTCTGCCGCGCTACAGTACTGACCCAATGCGGCGACGACGTGTGAATGCAAAGAGGTGGCGACGACTATTCGTCGCCCTTTCGCTGCTAGCTTTGTTCTGGCTGGTGGCGTGGCTCGGAGCTCTTTGGTTGATTGTAAGAGATCCGCTCGATAGCGCCGACGCGATTGTCGTTCTCAGCGGCTCATCAACTTTGGCTGAGCGCGTCCAGCATGCTGCTCGTTTGTATTCACAACACCGTTCGAAAAGGATACTTCTGACGACTGACAACCGGCAGGGAGGCTGGTCGGCTGCCGAGCAGCGCAATCCATACTTTGACGAAATCGCCGTCAAGGAGTTGAGTCGATTGGGAGTTCCTCCGCAAGACATCGAGGTAGTGAGGCCGCCTGTCAACAGCACTTGGGACGAGGCGCTTCTTATCCGCGAATACTCAAAGACTCACAACTTTCGGTCTATTTTGATTGTGACCTCGTCTTACCATTCAAGGCGGGCACTATGGACTTTCCGTACGATGTTTGAGGACAGTGACACACATGTTGGAGTTGATCCCGTCGAGACTGGAATCCAAACACCGCCTCCAGCCACATGGTGGTTCCACACTCGTGGGTGGCAACTCGTTGTGGTTGAGTATTTAAAGCTAATCTACTATCTTGTCCGGGCTGTTTAAGATAATGAGACCACTCGGTGGTAAAAGGTCGGAATTCGAAGTTTAGCTTAAGACGCTGAATCTAATTTATAGACTCTCTCCTTTATGCGAATCGTCACAAAATCTAACATGAAGCTCCACAAAGCCCTATTTGTGCTCGCCGTTTTTGGATTGTTAGGCTTGACCGAGCGAACTGCGAAGGCAGATCCGCTCCTTTTTGGTAACGTGACCGCCTTCCAAAACAACGATACAACCCAGGTCGATTTGTTCTCGAATCCGGGTACTACGCTTATTGGCACCACCCTGACCTTCAGTGTTGACATCACCGGCATACTTGGAATGGGAGCAACCGACACGTTACAAATCACATATACCCAGCTGGGATATTCGCCAATCGTTCAGAGTTTCCAAATCCCCTTGTTTGGTACCGTACAACCTCCATTCACCCTCATATTTTCGATAGTCTCACCAGGCTCCACCCCACAGGGAGTACCTGCGACCCTCACTTTAGATCTGCTCAATAGTGACCCTGATTTTGTAATTCCTGGGGGTCCGAACCAGGGCCAGACAAATAACTCTTACACCTACTCTTTTACCGTTGCACAGCCCGTACCTGAACCTGGCACGGTCTTGGCGTTGGTTAGTGGCCTGGCGGCGCTGGGTATCCGAGTTCGACGGCGGAACTGAGTTTCTCACTGAGATTGAAGAGGTTTCAGGTTCTACGAGAAAAAGCTATTAGCGTTTCCAAAAGACCCGTTTGAAATGTCAAAGCTTGTTCCTTCGAAGATCGATGTACCCGATGAGTCAAGGTTCGTAAAGCCCGCGAAATGTCTGGGCCAAAACACGGGGCCCAAGCTGCTAGCCGTTTCTTTCTCGTACCCACCAAAAGAAGAGCCAAGGGCCATCCAGGTATCAAGACTCCTAAAGCACTTGAACGCGGCCACTGTGTTGGTTTGTGAAGGCGATGACGCCAGGGCAGGCACCGATTCCGTTGGTCTGGGCGATATGGAATCTTTTCTCCAGAGAACATTGCGCGTACCGCTGCCTACGTCTCTTGGACGAGATCTATTAAATCGCGTCTCGCAACGAGTCTATTTGCCGGTCTGGTCCAGGACACCGGACAACCTCGGTCCCTGGAAGAAGGCGGTGGTAAACACGGTCCAGGCTTTCATGAGCGCGCATCAATATCAACCGGATGTGATAGCGACCTTTGCTTTTCCACTAGTCGATAACATTATTGGGCTCGAACTGAAGCGACGTTTCGAACTTCCATGGCTGGCGCACTTCAGTGATCCCTGGGTTGATAGCCCGTTCAAGACTGATGATCGGTTTACAAAGGCACTCAACGCCCGGCTCGAAAGGGAGGTAATTGATCGAGCCGATAGGCTGGTTTTCACCTCTGGAGAAACGGCGGAGTTGGTAATGAAGAAGTACGAACCTGTTCTCCGTTCAAAAGTTAGAATTGTTCCACACGCTTACGAGCCAGATCTCTTTCCCCTTTTTCCAATCAACAATAGCAGTTATCTGACGATTCGCTATCTGGGCGATCTTTACCAGAGCCGCACGCCAAAACCTCTCTTTCAGGCACTGGAAATTCTGTCAACAACCGAGTTTGAATTGTTGAAGAGGTTCCGTTTCGAAATTGTAGGCGATGTTCACGAGTTAGACCTGGAACAGATGGGACTCTCACAATTACGTGAAGGTCTTGTCGTAATCCGGCCCCGTGTGAATTATTGTGAAAGTCTTTCGCTGATGGCGTCTGCGTCGGGTCTGATGGTTATCGACGCGCCTGTCCCAAAGAATTCCGAAAGCGTATTTCTTCCCTCAAAATTGATTGAATATGTTGGTGCAGACCGGCCCATAATCGGGCTGACACCTCCAGGTACGGCTGCTTATTTGATCTCAAGGCTGGGCGGATGGGTAGCGGATCCCGGATCGGTCGATGAAGTTGCGGAGGTCATGCGACAATTCCTTTCATCCGTCTGGGAACGGAGAGATGAACCACCAGGGTGGGGCCGTTCAGCAGTGCGTGAGGAATTTGAAGCAAAGACAGTGTCAACCAAATTCGAACAAGTGTTGTTGGAGCTTTTGTAGTGGCCTGTTAGTGTTTACTTAATGGCAACTCACGAACAAAAAATACACGCGCTAAGCGAACATGCTGCCGAAACAGCCCGAGGCGAGCGTTTCGAGTTTGGCAAGAATTGGAACCAGTTCCTCGAGCTTCTCGATGCGAACCGCACAAAAGAAGCTGAAGTGTCTCTGAAAGAAATGCTGGCGGTTGATTCGTTATCCGGCCTCAGCTTCATTGATGTCGGATCGGGAAGTGGATTGTTCAGTCTTGCGGCGCGGAGCCTGGGAGCGCGAGTGCATTCATTTGACTACGATCCGCAATCAGTTGCCTGTACCGCCGAGCTTCGCAACCGATACTTCCCGAATGATAATGCCTGGAAGGTGGAGGAGGCCTCAGTGCTCGATCAAGCCTATCTCGAATCGCTGAGTACCTTCGATGTCGTTTATTCCTGGGGGGTGCTTCATCACACCGGCCAAATGTGGAAAGCGTTGGAAAACGTCCATCGACTTGTGGCCCCGGGTGGTAAGCTCTTTATCGCTCTGTATAATGACACTGGCAGCCAGAGCTCACGCTGGAAGTGGATCAAGAAGACGTACAATCAATTACCTGGCGTTCTGAGAGTGCCTTACACCTTGATTGTGATCGCCCCTGACGAACTGAAATCGTTGATCCGTTCAGTATTGACCTTCAATATTGGCTCATATTTCAGATCCTGGTCGCAATATAATCGCCGGAGAGGCATGAATCGTTGGAGAGATATAGTGGACTGGGTGGGAGGATACCCATACGAGGTTTCAACTCCCGATGAAGTTTTCGATTTTTTTACTGCCCGAGGCTTCATTCTGACAAAGCTGAATTGCGGACGTGTTGGTCTCGGGTGTAATCAATTTGTTTTTAGAAAGCAATGCACGTAAGTGATAAGAGTGGCCCAGGGGTTGATCAGGTTCCTGCGAATGAGGTTCGAAGGGATGGCGATGGAAGCGCTCTTAGCTCAAGACGCTTGAAGATACTTATCACGGTTACGATTGTTGTCGGATTGCTTGGCCTGTTCCTCGCCGTGGCACAAAGACAACGTGACACGACTCAGGCAACACGCGCGCGTCGCGTGTCGAATTCCTCAATCATCGAGGTAAAGGCAGGGGGTAATCTGCAAGCGGCCCTAGACAAGGCTCGCTATGGTGACGTAATTGTCCTCGAATCGGGTGCCACTTACCGGGGTCCGATTGTTCTTCCATTCAAAGAGAGCGATCAGGGGGACAACCAATACATAACGATAACCACCTCAAAACCTGATGGTATCCCCGGAGAAAACCAGAGGGTTGATCCTCAGATTCATGCTCAGGCCATGCCCAGGATTGTGGCCCCGGATTCTTCAGTGGCGATAGCCACCGCCGAGCGTGCGCATCATTACAGATTCGTGGGCATAGAATTTTCACCGGCAGCAGATTCCAAGTATGTCTACAATCTGATTGATCTTGGAAAAAGCGAATACAAATCCTTATCTCAGTTTCCACACCACCTGATCTTTGATCGGTGCTACGTACGTTCTACTGGGCTTAACAAAGCGAGAAGAGGCTTTGGTCTGAACAGTGGGGACACGACGATTATCAACTCTTACATCTCAGGTTTTGCCGGTGTCGGAGACGAAACACAGGGAATCTGCGGTTGGAACGGACCTGGACCATTCAAGATCATTAACAACTATATCGAGGGCGGCGGGCAGAACATTATGTTCGGCGGCGCCGATCCAGCCGTGCCGAACCTGGTTCCTTCGGATATCGAGATTCGCCGGAACTTCATGTACAAGCCGGGCGAGTGGTTTGGACGTGCCACGATCAAAGCGGTCATCGAACTAAAGAATGCACGCAATGTGGTCATCGATGGAAACGTCCTGGAGTTGGGTGGGCTCACTGGCGCTTTTGTTCTAACAGTGCGCAACCAGAGCGGCAAGGCTCCCTGGAGTACACTCGAGGACATCGCTGTCACAAACAATATAGTCCGGCACTCGAACACTGGTTTTAGCATCCTGGGCCGGGACGATTACAACAAAAGTCAACAAGCGAAGCGGATCCGAATAGCAAACAATCTGCTTGTGGATATTGTGCCTGATTATTCGGCTGTGTTTATTGCAGGTTGCTGCGGAGACAGCGTTACAGTTGAAAACAACACGGTGCAGCAAACTGGCAACATAATGACCTGTTACGGACCTCCTACTTCTAATTTTGTCTTCAGGAATAACATCGTCCAATTTAACTCGTATGGATTTGTTTGCCCGGCGAACGCTCTGTCTCCTGATTCTCGCGGAAATATTATCGCAGACAACACAGGCACAATTTCGGCCAACGGCTATCCTGCGAATGTTCCAAGAGGCAATCTGATTGTGACTTCATACAAACAGGCGGGATTCGTCGATTACGTGCAGGGCGACTGGCGTCTTGCCGCACAAAGTAAGGTTAAGGGCCGCGGAACAGATGGCAAAGATCCCGGCGTAGACTTCGCTGCGCTCTCGGCCGCGGTCGCGTCATCCGATGTTGAGCCACCCTACTTTGGGAAAAGGCGGAAGTAGTAAATGTTGATTGGCGGAACTGTTTTAATAACGAAAAATGGGTGATCTGGTAAAGAGACTGGCCCGGCGGTCCAAAACTGCCATTATCATTTATAAGCTCTGTGATAACCGCCGGTTAAGAAAACGTGTTGAGTCAGGCGACATCGAGACCCTTCATGGATCCACCCACCTTTATCGAAGCGTGACCAATAGCGTCGCCTACATTGAAAAGCAATTTGCAGACTACATGAAATACGGCGGTCTCTCCTCACATTGTTTGAGGAGCAGACGAATTTTGGAGCTTGGCCCAGGAGACAATCTGGGCGTCGCGCTCAAATTCCTCGCCGCAGGTGCAGCGTCAGTGGTCTGTCTCGACAGGTTCCATTCGAAGCGGAATGCAGAGCATGAACGAGCGATTTACCAGGCTTTAAGAGAGAGCTTTGGCTTTGAAGATAAGTCTCGGTTTGATCAAGCGGTTAGTTTAAGTGAGGTGGTTCAGTTTAATCCCCAAAAGTTGCAGATTATTTATGGCGTTAGTTTAGAGGAATTCGCACAACAGAACACCGACGAAACTGAAACGTTCGATCTAATCCTCTCGTGCGCTGTGTTGGAGGAAATTTACGATCCAGACCCGGTTTTCGACGCTATGAATAGATTATTGGCTCGTGGTGGTAGTTTGGTGCACACAATCGACCTTGGTGACTACGGAATGTTTCGCGATCAGGGAATGCATCCGCTGACTTTCTTGACGATCTCTGAGCCTATCTACAAGCGAATGGCGTCAGATTCAGGATTGCCGAATCGAAAACGTTTAGGATACTACGTTAAGAAGATGAACGAGTTCGGATTTCAGGCGAAATTCTTTGTAACGAGTGTACTTCCGACTGGACGGCTTGAACCTGCGACGGAGTACGCTCCTGGAAGATTTAAGGGCGAATCTTCCAGCCACTTGGTCAGTTCGATTCGAAGAAAGCTCGCCAACGATTTCAAGAACCTGGATGAGGAAGAGTTGTTGATTGATGGTGTGCTGTTGGTCGCCCGGAAACCGCTATGAATGAACACCACGACGGGGCCACATTCTTTCAAAAATTGCGCTGGTCCATTCCCTGGCTGGCGAGGTATCCGTTCTGGAGGGCAAATGAGTTTGCCCGCCGGATTTATGAACCGAGCGCCAAGACTCATGTGATCTTTTTGGTGGCAAACCACTGGGAACCCGGCACTGGAGGCCAGGCCATACCACGCGTTGAGAAGTGGGTAAACATGGCCAGGGAAACGGGCAATGCTCTTCGCGATCATGACGGGATGCCCTTTCGGCACACGAATTTTTATCCGGCAGAACAATATGAGGGTCCACTCCTCGAAATGCTCGCTGAATTGCAAGCTGAGGGATTTGGCGAGGTAGAGATCCATTTGCATCACGGCGTCGATGCGCCCGATACTGCGGAGAACACTCGGCGCGTACTCGAAGAGTTTCGCGACACGTTAGCGGAAAAGCACAAATGCCTGTCACGAGAAGGTTCTGCGTCTCCAGTGAAGTATGCTTTCGTCCACGGCAATTGGGCCCTTGCAAACTCGGCCGGTGGTCGTTGGTGCGGTGTCGACTCTGAAATGGAGATTCTTGCCGAAACGGGTTGCTATGCAGATTTTACGCTGCCTTCAGTACCGCACCAGTCGCAGGTCAATCGTATTAACGCGATCTACAATTGTGGTTATCCACTATCTGAAAGAAAGCCTCACCGTTCCGGTCCGAACGTGACAAAGGGCAAACCCCTTACGCTTCCGATAATCTTCGAAGGCCCGCTTGTGTTTGATTGGACCCGTAGAATTCGCTCTTTCCCAGTACCGCGTGTAGATGATGGCGCACTGGCTCAGAACTACCCGTTGAACCTGGGTAGGTTCAAACGCTGGCGCAATGCGAGGATCACGATAGCAGGGCGACCGGATTGGGTTTTCGTGAAGTTGTACAGCCATGGTTTTTTTGATTGGGACCAGGACGCAATGATAGGTGCGCAGATGAAGCGTTTTATGAGCGAAGTTCTGGAATTATCTGAAAAGACTCAGGAGTTTTCAGTCTACTTTGCCACGGCGCGCGAGGCATTTAACATGGTGATGGCAGCAGTTGATGGTCACTCTGGCTCGCCCGGACGCTACCGCGACTATAAGCTGCGCCAGATCATGCAGATTGAATCAGAGGGTGATCCTGAATCCCTGAGTTCGGAAGATAAAGTGGCCCTGGGATGTTAAGGTTTTTCGTCGTATTATCTTTCCTGGCGGCATTTTCTAAGACTTGGTGAGCTAGAAATGAGACTGACGAAAGAATTCGTCACAAACAATCAAGTTCCAGCAACCTCATCATCAACAGATGTGTCAAGTGGCGTGGTAGAGAGACTCTGTGACGAGCTCGATCATAACGGCATTGTTTTGCTGACCCGGTTGATCCCCGAGGAACAATTGAAGTCTATGCAACTCGCCTTCGACAAGAGATTGCAGCGCTTGCGCTGGAACAACTTCGATGGGTACGAAAAGACCGAACCCTACCGCCACATGCTCGAAGATGTTTTACTCCTGGATCAGGGCTTCCTGGATTTAGCTATCCACCCAATCGTCAAAGCAGTTGTTCGAAACTACGTAGGGGGGAATGTGGAACTGACTGAAGCGCGTGGTTGGAGGTCGTTGCCTACCAAAAGAGATTTTCATGGCTGGCACGGCGACGCGTGGTACGACCAAGAAGCCACTACTGAGATTCCCAGGGAATTGAAGCTGGCGTTCTACTTGACTGATGTTCGAAGTGGAGCTTTCAATTACATAGCGGGGAGTCAACGCCGGCAACATCCTCGACCTGTACCAAACCTGGAGTTAAAAAACCTCGCGGCGGCGGAGGTCGTGGAGATGATGGGCCCCGCGGGCACCGCATTCATGTTTGATACTTCCGGCATTCATCGTCAGGGAGTTCCTATGTTGGAACGCCGTCACGCTGTTTTCTTCAACTACCACGATCCGCAAATACAACTACAGGACGATGACCGAAAATTCTATCGCTACCACCCGCTGCTTCTTAATGCTGCCTTCCTTGGCAATCTGTCTTCGGAAGATCAAAAACTGCTTGGGTTTGGAAACAAGACCAACTTCATTCCAGCGTATATAAGACCCGCCAAACCGCCGTTTCTCTACAATACCTTCGTTGCGACCTTGAATCTGCAGTTGCACGCAAGAAGTTTGCGCGAACGAATTGTGGCGAAACTAAATCACCTGCGCAGTCGCGCATGAGCCCCCGCCGGTGATTGCTCATTCAGTCAAAACATAAGGCGACATTTCCTGATGCCCACCGTCGTTTCAGTCTTCGGAGTTCAGCCTATACGGATAGGCGGCACTGAAACATTCGCCCGTGAGTTATCACTCCAGTTGGGCCAAAAGGGATGGAAGAGCGTGCTCTGCTTTGAATCCGAACCGTCTGAGGAAGTCGCAAATTGTTTGAGTCTTCCTAACGTAACTTTGGAAGTTCTTAAAGACCCAACAGATTTCAACTGGGCCGCGACCAAACAGTTGGCGAGCATACTGCGACGCTACCGTGCCGATATTCTCCATCTGCATTTCACTGGTTTCGTCGGAGCCTTTCCCTGGTTGGCCCGGGTCTTATCAGTTAAGAAAGTTTTCTTCACTGATCACTCATCTAGACAGGAAAAATATGTGCCTGCTCGCGCGCCATTCTGGAAGCGATGGCTCGTCCGATTAATCAATTATCCGATTACGAAAGTGATCTGCGTCAGCAAGTATGGCTGTCATTGCGCCCAAACACTTGACCTGCTTCCAGCCGATCGCTTCCAACTGGTTTACAATGGCGTGGATCTCTCACGAGTAAATGACTCGGGGCGTAGCGCCGAATTCCGTCGGCATTTCAAGATTCCAGATAATAAAAAAATTGTGGTGCAGGTTAGTTGGATCATTCCTGAAAAGGGGATTGGCGACCTGTTGGAGGTGGCAAAACTCGTCACCGCGAAGCGCACAAACGTCCAGTTTGTGATTGTAGGCGATGGGCCTTTTCGAGGGCAGTATAGGAAACAGGCCAACGATATGGGCCTGGGCGATGTTGTGACATGGACCGGCCTCATGAAAGATCCTTTCCACGAAGGCGTATACGAGGCCGCCGATATCGTTTGCCAACTCTCGCGTTGGGAAGAAGTCTTTGGCTGGATGATTTCGGAAGCGATGGCCTTCGGTAAACCGGTTGTCGCCACACGTGTTGGTGGAATACCGGAATTGGTGGCTGAAGGCGAAACTGGTTTTCTTGTAAATCGGGCTGACGTTAACGCTGCTGCCGAAAGAGTTCTGAGTTTGCTTGATGATGCAGAACTACGTAAAACGTTGGGACGCACTGGACGTCAGAAGACTGAAAGGAAATTCAATCTTCAAACGAACATCACTGAATTACTTCATGTCTATGGCATTTGAACTGAGGGATTCGAAGGAGGAACCGACGAGTTGATTAATGTCGAATCCACGACGAACCAGCATTTGACCGTCCTAAAGCAACAGGTCACCGGTGTTGCGATACTGCTTGATTCTGCTCCACGAACTTGGACGAGCATGGAAGAGATTAACTGCCGGCTTTCTCTCCGTTTGACGTCGTTGGGAATCCCGGTTGTCTTGGTTTACGCTGCCACGTTGCCACCAGAAATTGACCAGCGAATGCGAGACGCCGGTGCAATAATCGAAGTTGTGCCTTATGGAAAAGAACGTTACCGTTTTTACAAGGATTTGGGCCGCATCGTAAAACAGTATTCCATCTCAATGGCCCATGTTTGCTTTTTTGATTACTTCAGCTTTGTCCCCTGGATCGCCCGAGTGAATGGCCTGCGGCACATCGTTTACGAAGAGTTGAACAGCGGAATGATGACAGCCACCTCCTGGAAACGAAAACTGTTGCGACTGCGAACGCTAATCATGAGCTGGCCCATGAGTCGGGTAATTGCCGTTTCAAATTTCGTGAAACAGGATTTGATCAAGCGCGGTATCGCCGCAGAACGAATTGACGTTAGGTATCTCGCTGCGGATCAAGAACGTTTCAAACCAGATCCCACCGCGCGAGAGCAGTGGGCAAGCAAGTATTCGATTGCGCCGGATGAGATGATCATGTCGAGCGTCACTCTGCTACGCCCATTCAAGAGCCCCGAAACTCTTGTTGAAGCCTCAGCCATTCTCAAACAAAGGGGAGTTAAAGCGCGGCTGTTCATGGCTGGGGATGGTTCAATGCTGAATGATTTGAAAGCCCTTGGTAAAAAGCTCGGAGTTTCACATACAATTCACTGGCTTGGATTCAGTAAAGATCCGACCAAATTAATCCAGGCATCCGACGTTTTTTTACTTGCTTCAGTCGCGGAAGCCGGTGGTTTTGTCCTGAGTGAGGCTATGGGTTGCGGAACTCCGATTATAGGCAGTCGTAGCGGCGTAATAAGTGAGTGTGTTGAAGAGGGGAAAACTGGATTGTTGGCCACGCCAAAGGACCCGGCTTCTTTCGCTGATGCGATTGAAAAACTCGCAACGGATGAGCGCCTGAGGCAATCAATGCGGGAAAACAGTCGCGCTCGCATGTTGGAGCTATTTACAACAGACATCAACGTCGAAAACACTCTGCGCATCTATGCATCCCTCTTTCATAAACTCACTTTATGAAGAGACTGAACCGGACCCGCTCGATTATGAAAGACTGAACGTCACCGGTAGTGGAAAGTATTGGACGGAGATCTACGAACCTATGTTAATTCCAACGAAAGTTGCCGGAGGGTTGAGATGGTTCGGCATTGCGCTTCACCATCCCAGGTTGACATTCAATAGAATGCTTACGTCACCATATCTAACGCGGGGGGTTCGATTTGGATGCTTGGCGAAGTTCACGGATTCCCGTCAATCGAAGGAGGCCTGCACAAACGAGCCGAATCCGCTGGCAACATATTTCCAGTCCCATACTGAGGGACCAGGGATTTGGAAATGGATGCATTATTTCGATGTGTATCAGAGGCACTTGAGCAAGTTTGTGGGTCGAGAAGTCCACGTCTTAGAAATTGGCATTTATAGTGGCGGTAGTCTTCCAATGTGGCGGGAATATTTTGGCGAGCGGTCTCACATTTACGGCGTTGACATTGAAGATGCCTGCCGCATTTATGAGGGAGAGAGGATAAAAGTATTTATCGGAGATCAGGCAGATCGGAGCTTCTGGGCGGAATTCAGAAAATCTGTTCCGACGATTGATGTTTTGATCGATGATGGAGGGCATCTTGCGGAGCAACAAATCGTTACATTAGAGGAAATGCTTCCTCATATGGGCCCGGGAGGGGTTTACCTTTGTGAGGACATTACCTCTATCGATAACCGATTTGCCGCTTACATCCAGGGGCTCTCAAATAACCTGAATTTTGCCTCGTGGTGTTCTCTCGAAAATGAAGCTCCGGGCATCGCTTCTGCGACTTCCCCTTTCCAGTCGTCGATCAATTCAATCCACCTTTATCCTTTTGTGACTGTCATCGAGAAAAGCGAAGTACCGTTAGCGAGACTTGTCTCACCCAAGCAAGGCACGCAATGGCAACCTTTTCTTTAGCATTCACTAGAGCCGTTGGTAGAGATGGGAAAGGGATGGTTGGATCCGACTGACGCCCCTTAGTTGGACACAAAAGTTATATGAGGACTGTTTCCGTGCTACACGCGATTCTCAGAGTAATAAAGCGTATGGTTCCAGAGAGGGTGAGACTGTTTCGTTACCAATTGTACGAGAAAGCACGCTACTACCCTGAGATAGTTTTCAGTCTGGGGAACCGATTGGAATGTCCTTTTTGCGGATGGCATTTTAGACGCTTCAGGCCGGCCGGGTTTCACTATCCAATAATAATTGAGAAGCAAGTGATTGGAGGGCACTGGCACCGCGACAATGTCTGCCCGCGTTGTATGTCAAACGCACGCGAGAGACTTGCCTATCTGTTTCTAAAGGATCGCACATCATTGTTTCAGCAGCCCACGCGTCTGCTGCATGTGGCCCCGGAACCACAGTTGGCTTCGATGTTGAAGCACTCGCCGAACATCAAATACGTCAGCGCTGATCTGGTTGGCCCAGCGGTGATGAGTCACTTCGATATTCAGGAAGCGCCTTTTCCGAATCAGACGTTCGATGTCGTCATCTGCAATCACGTGATGGAACACGTGGCAGACGATTCACTCGCAATGGCTGAAGTGCATCGCATCCTTAAACCCGGTGGGTGGGCACTGTTGCAGGTTCCAATTGCCCTTGCGCTGGATCGAACGATTGAGGATCCGACCGCAATCACGGAATCGCAAAGAATCGAGCTGTTTGGCCAGGAGGATCACGTTAGATTGTACGCGCGCGCGGACTACATCAGCCGTCTGGAAGCAGCGGGGTTCGCGGTAAGCGCCGAAAATTATTCCAGCGTTATCGGCTCGGCAAAGGTGGAATGGTTTGGTCTCGTCGAAGAGGAAGAAGTCTTCTTTTGCTCGAAAGATAACTAACTCCCCCAGGCCGAAAACAACAAACGGCCTGGAGGACCGGCCCGTCCAGGGCAAAAATCCTCATAACCACGCCACGACACGCCTACGTGGACGAGTCAGGAAGATCGCCATCTATTACTGTCTCGTGAGCTCGTTGCCAGGGAACCCGAGACTACTTGTGCCACCACGCGACGCAAAAAGCTTGGTGACGCAATTGAAAGCATTAGTCGCGACGAGTAGCTGAGACGAAGGATGGCGACCAGGCTCTAGAGCGAGTAACGAAGTTTTTCACCGTTCAGGGAGCTGTTAGGAAAACTCAACCTATCCAAATATGACGCCCTTTGAGCTATGGAAAAATCGGCTTGGCAGGTATGGTCTAGTGCTCGCCACATACCTTCTAGTTACGTGGTTCACGGACGCAGATTTTATGGGAGACACGATCGATTACGTCAGTTCCATTATTGCGATGAGGCATGGGCAGAACCACTACTTTTGGGAATTTGCTCACCTACTCTGGCGCCCGATTGGATGGGTATTCGCGCTGTTAGTTACTCCACTGACTCGGCTGATCGTTGGCGATAACGAATATGCGAACGTGACTCTTCAACTTTTGATTGTGAGCTGGTTCGCTGGTCTGTTGATGGTCTTCGTGTCGTATCGCCTCGTCAAATTTCTTACCAGGCAAGAATGGGTCGCGAATGTCGTGACGATTGCTATGATCTTTTCGCAGGGGTTTTTGGTACACGCCCAGTCAGGAGCCGCATACGTCCCGGGCCTTTCACTTCTTTCGCTTGGCGTATACATCCTTGTGAGACATGGAGACGAACCTGTTCGTCCAGTTCTAACAGCTCTTCTGGCGGGTGGCGCTCTAGCCGGGTCCATCTGTTTTTGGGTCACATATGTACTGGCCGTTCCTGCCGCTCTGCTTTCACCGTTGTTTGTACTCGGATTCAATAAAAAACGACTTCGACTGGTCTTACTCACCGGGGTCGTTTGCGCGGGGCTTACTGGGTTAGCATATGCGCTCGTGCTTGCGCAACTGGGAATTTACACTTTAAGTGGTTTCCGAATTTGGATGTCTGCGTCGGCTGACGCTGCATACATTCCCAGGGGCGGATTACCACGAATGATATTCAGCTTCGCTCGTGCATTTATCAGCATGGGAAATGATGGGATGATATTCAAGCGCTTCCTCTCGCAAGATCCCTTTAACCCGGTATCTCTTTCAGAGCTGTTGCGGCTCAGTTTGTGGAAGTTAGCTCTCTTCTATGTTTTCTTAACCGCGGTCACAATCAATCTGCTTCGCGTTAGGGTGGGCAGACAAGTGTTAGGGCTGCTTATCATTGGTATGATACCCACAATGGCGTTAGCACTTCTTCTTGAAGGAGGGGCGGTCGACCGGTATCTACCTGTATATCCTTTTGTCTTTTTGTCGCTGGCATTTTCCTTAAGCAATAGCAGATCGCTGCGTGGGCTAAATATTGCCGCAATGGTTTTCTTTGTTGCCGCCGCAATAACGAACCTTAGCGTGCTCGCAACGCCAGTGCTGAACAAGCAGCAAGAAATGGCAGCGTTGAGGATTCGAGATTTACAGTCCCAGCTAAAGCCACAAAGTTTGGTACTAACCGCTAACCTGCGAGATGAGTTGGTGAATTTCAACAGAAGTTTTCCGCTGCATCCTATCAATCTCGATACGGAGCATCGATTTCGAGTTGGGTCCGTCATAGCGCCTGGTGCTGAGAATGTGTCGCGATGGCGTAAGGACTTCGCCTCCGCAGTACTCCTGGCATGGAAGAATGGCGGCGACGTGTGGATGTCAAGGCGTGTTTTGAGTCCGCGCCCTCAATCAGAGTGGGGCTGGGTGGAGAGTGATGATCCTCGAGTTTCCTGGACTGACATCTACACTTTCTTTTCGCAGTTTGAGATGGGTCAGTCTCTGGGCGGCGAGGACGGTTTTGTGCTTCTCTTGGCTTCTCCACAAAACGAGAAGATCTTAAGAGACTGGACTCAAGAGAAACAGTTTGAGTAAAACAAATGTCTTCAACTCCGCCGCGGGTCCTGGTTGCTGTTCCGGCCTACAACGAAGAGGCGACGATCGATAAGGTCGTTAGCCGTGTGCGCGAGTCAATGCCGGATTTTGACCTGCTCGTTGTTAATGATGGATCGCGGGATAACACCAGAAGGATTCTGGAGAATCTCGGCGTCGTGACCGCGACACATTTATGTAATCTTGGATATGCCCGAGCGATTCAAACGGCTATCAAATACGCTTTGGCTTGCGATTACGACACGTTGATCACACTCGATGCTGACGGACAGCATCATCCGGAGCAAGTTCTTGCGTTATATGCTGAAAGCGTCAGTAGTGGCTGGGATGTTCTCATCGGGTCGCGGTATGTCGGTTCGAAGGACTACTCTCATTCACCACTGGGACGTCGCGTGGGGATGCAGCTCTTCTCGCTCCTCGTTAAGTTGGCGTCAGGACAACGCATTTACGATACGTCATCAGGGCTAAAGGTCATGAGACGTAACGTCTTCGAGCCACTGGCCCAAAGTCTATTTGTAGACTTTCACGCTGAGGCCATAGTTTATCTCATACGATTAGGTTACCGCGTCGGCGAGTTTCCAATCACCGCTGCTGAGCGTATGCACGGCCAATCGATGTACTCGTTGTTGAGCCATTTCAAATATCCGCTAAAAACTTCTCTGCTGGTTCTCCTGGGACTGATCGAGGCCAACTTACGGCGTAGGAGAAATTAATCAATGTTCTTTCTACCAACCTTAGCTGTGGAAGTCATACTGCCCTTCAGAGCTGTACTTGTTCTTGACCTAATGGGATTGTTCTTCCTCATATGGGTTCTCAATCTAGTGCGCCACAATCGGCTTTATGTGGGTTATGGCGTCATATTCATTGCAGCGATTCTCGGCACAATGGTTACGCTCTCAGTTCCACAGCTTTTACTGGGAGTCACTCATCTTGTCGGAGCGATTTTCCCCGCTTCTGCGCTGACGCTGCTGGCGCTCTGTTTTATCGTGCTAATGCTGCTATACGTTTTGAGTCAACTCACGTTAGTTTCGAATCGGCTGGCGGTCCTGATTCAGGAGTTGGCTATCGAAAGGAGCAGGGAGTCAGCTTATGCGACCTCTCGTACGAACAAAAGGAAAGACGAGAACTCATTGAGATGATCGCGACTTTGCAAGCTAAAGCGGCTTTGCACGAATAGTCTCTTGGTCAACTTCTTCTCTGTGCAGCCTCTGCGTTCTCGGTGTCTCCGTGGTTGTTTTTTCTAAGTAATTGTGAACCACAGCGACACAGAGAACGCAGAGACTGCACAGAGAGAAGTCGACGAAAAGACTTTCGCTTGAACTTCGACAAAGCTTGAACTCGTACCACAATGACTGAAGCTGCTAGTTTTGATCCACCTGAATCGTGCGATAGTTTTAACCGCGACGAACTGTTCAGAGAAGCAGAGGTCTTTCACCAGGCAATCTTCGGACGGCCTGCTCCCAACGAAATTTGCGAAGCTTTTGTATCAGCGAATAGACTGTTAAAACAAGCTGACAAGGTGACTCCAGTCAGAATTGATTTGATTCTGCAGCGGTCACTGGATGTTGAGGCAATCGAATTTGCTTTGCGACGAAGAAACCCGCAAAACCTGTTGACTAAAAAACTTCTCATTCTTTGCTATTTGACAGAATCCCGAAGCGCTTACTTCACGACCTTTGTCAACGAGCAGTACGCCCCCTTAAGGGGATTCATCAAACTATCATTTGCTACCTTCAGAAGCGCGTACAAACTGTTGAAAGGTCAATGTTTGATCCGGATCTATGGCATCGCATGAGGTGATCATTGTGGGTTCGGGCCCCGCTGGGGTTTCTGCGGCGCTCGAACTGAGTGATAAAAACGTACTAATACTCGATGCAGGATTTGAGGCACCCACCCCGCCTCACGATCTCAACCAGAATTTGTATGACCTCAAACGCAGTAACGAAGATCTTTCAAAACTTCTCTTAGGGGAACAGTTTGAGAGTCTACACAACGTAGTCTCTCCTTACCTTAGTCCAAAGCTAAAGAGTCCATTGGTAAGATTCGTGACTCAGTATTGGCGCCAGCTTTGCCCGGTAGATTCTCCTGATTTCGATGGGGTCTTAAGTTTTGCCGTTGGTGGATTATCGAATGTGTGGGGGGCAGGTGTTTACCGCTTCAATGACAAAGAACTGGAAGATTTTCCCATTCGAACGGGCGATTTGAATCCGTTTTACGATCGGTTAACTTCGGAAATTGGTATCTCTGGTTGTGAAGATGATCTGACTCCGTTCTTTGGGTCCAGCAAAGGACTTCTTCCTCCTATTGAATTGGACCAAATGTCAGCCGGACTGTTGCGACAGTATTCCAAACGGAAACGTGAGATTTCGCGAGCAGGCATCTACATCGGAAAGCCTCGGGTTGCTCTTCTTACTAAAGATCTAAGTGAACGACGTTCATACGATTATTACGGCCTCGAGTTCTTTAAACCCAACGGTCCGGCAGTCTATAACTCTTCGTACACGCTTAAAGATTTGAAGAAGCGATCGAACATAGAATATCGTGCCGGATTTCTGGTGGAAAAGTTTCAGGAGACGACAGAGGGCGTAAAGGTCTTTGCCAAAAACATCAAGACAAATGGGGCGCAAGAGTTTGTCGGACACAAATTAGTGTTGGCTGCTGGCACGATCAGCACCAGTAAGATCGTGTTGTCCTCGTACAACGACTACGCCAGTTGTCTTCCTCTTCTCGATAATGCAGTTTCTTACATCCCGTTTGTTGCTCCTCGATTCATAGGAGTTCCGCAAGAGAACAGATTTTTTTCGGGTGTGCAGCTGAACGTCATCTACCGTAAGCATGAAGACGACACACCTATTCAGGGAAGCTTTTATGGAGTAATGGGCCTGCTTCGTTCCGACCTTTTGCTGGATTTACCACTTTCAATCAAGGGAAATCTTGTTGCGGCAAAGTATCTGACACCAGCTTTAGGAGTGCTTTATTTACTCTATCCGGATTACGCTCATCCAGACAACTACCTGAGGTTGACGCCAAGTGGAGAACTCGAGATCAGGTATCGACGGAAGTCTCTCGGCCAAATTGAACGGGAGTTTATCTCTGCGTTTAGGCGATTGGGTTATCTTTCGCTGCCTTCTTTGTGCAAATACCCGGCTCCCGGAAACAGCTTCCATTACGCGGGAACGCTGCCCATGAAGGCGGATCCAGAGGGCAAATACGTTACTTCGGTGGATGGTCTTCTTTCCAGAACAAAGCATGTTTATGTGGTGGATGGTTCTAACTTCTCTTCGCTGCCCTCGAAGAATCATACCTTCACGATAATGGCTAACTCCATGAGAATTGCGCATCATCTCAAACGGGAACTGCTTTCATGAAAGTATTCATCACCGGCATCAACGGTTTTATCGGTTCCGCGCTCGCTAGGAGCTTGTTGCAGCGAGGTCACGAGGTTGTCGGCTCAGTAAGCGCGAAGGAAAAGATGGCATCAGCAGCCGCGCATTCAAACAAAAGTTATGTCGTGCGAATGAACGAAGAATTCGATCCCCAGATTTTTAAGAATGTCGAAACACTTGTGCACTGCGCATACGATTTAAGGAAAGGTAAATCACTCACTAACATTGAGGGGACAAAAAAACTCGCGAAAGCGGCGATGGACGAAGGTGTCAAGTGGCAGATTTATATAGGCTCTTACTCTGCACATGAGAAAGCCACCAGTGAATACGGACGAACCAAGCTTGAATTGGAGAAGTTTTTCTTGAGCCTGGGTCAGATGGTTGTGAAGCCGGGTTTAGTTATTGGGAATGGTGGGATATTTCTGAAAATGAGTAGTTTTGCGGGAAAGTATCCGCTGGTCCCATTAATTGACGGAGGAAGGGGAAAACTAACGGTTGTCAGCATCTCCGACCTGACAACTTCTTTGGTTCAACTGATCACGAATCCCAGGCCGGGCTCTTTCCGTTTGTATAACGATAAACAAGTGACGTTCAAGGAATTGCTGGTCCAACTAAAGCGGGCTGGAGGATTCAAGACGTTGCTGATTCCGGTTCCGGGTCAGCTCCTTTATATGGGCTTGTGGATGGCGAGCAAGCTTAAGCTTCCTATAGAGTTGGACACCGGAAATCTAAAAGGCTTTCAGGCGAATCAATCCGTGAATGAGTCGAGTGACTTGCTTCAGTTTGTTTCGTATGCGATGCCTTTAACGGAAATGGTAAGGGACAGTTTGCAAACGAGACCGCAATAGCATGGGAGCTTACAGCAACACAAATGCATAATAACCACAAGATTTTTGTAGAACATTTATACCTAAGTGCGGCATACACTTGTTATTATGAAATGCATCTGTCAGCCTTTCCTGTCAGCAAAATGACCGATTCTGACCGAAAAAATAGCAGGTTGACAGTAGTAACAAAGATGTTTAGTATGGTTTGGCACTGCTGAACAAGCAGGCAGTTATTTGGAAAGATCGATTGCGACGAAAAGGCAAAACCATCGCGAGGTGGCGACGCAAAGCCGAGAATCTTCGGTTGTCCGAAGATAGTCTGGCTCCCGAATGGCGATCGGAGAGGCAAGCTTCACTCTAACAAAGACTGAAGTTCTTGAGCCGAGACCATCTGTCGCCTTGTGCGCAATTTCTCTCGGTTTGATCTCTCCATCACCCCCCGGCAAAACCTCGTTTTGGTAAATCACTGCAGGTGATTGCTCTACCGCCTCAATCCAGCAATCAATGGTGTGGGGCCGTTTCCCAGCCCGACTCATAAGCCGAAGAATCTGCTTTGAGCTGTGCGGAAGTTCAACCGAAACGGTGCCTTGGTGTTTGTCCCTTCCCACCGTTTTTCAATCCTGGATGCTGCCCTAATCCGCTGCTCGCGTATTTGAAATGCACGCGTTCGGCAGGGAGTGGTGTCTGCGACCTAAGTGAGGACCAATGTTCCCTGATAAATTCGATTCTCCATCGAGCAGTATACGTTGGCAAGGTTTGTTACCAACAATTTTTGTTTTTATTCTTCTTTTAATCGGGACGGCTGTGACCAGCCACGCTGCCACTATTGTTGTGCCGGCTGGCGGAAACATTCAGGCTGCCATAAACGCTGCACAGTTCGGAGACACGATCCAACTTCAGGCGGGCGCTACTTTTGACACGCCGGGACAATTTGCATCTTTTAACCTCACCGCCAAAGGAACCCCGCCTACAAATACTGACGCTGATTACATAACGATCACCACAACCGATCCAAATGGAATACCGGCCGCGCTCTTAAACTATCCTCACACTGACACTCGGATTACGACGGCAATGGCGGCGAACATGCCACGAGTGAGAACGATCAGTTCTTATCCGGTATTCTGGATTAATCGGAACGCGAAGTACTGGCGCATCAAGGGTCTTAATATTACCAGCGCCCCCGGAGCGAACAGTATCAGGTTAATTGGCATGGGCGAAGACGATCCTAAAAGTAGAGCGGAATATCCCGATCACATTGACATCGAACAAAATTGGATACATCCACATGAAGAGGATGGCACTCCGTTAAGCTCCAGCAACATTATCCGCAGTGCTCAGAACGCGATCTACCTGGAGGGCACGAATCTCAGGATTCGCCAGAACGCCATTCAGGGCTTCGTGGGGCGGGATAGTAGCGGCGGCAGACTGACGACCACGGGCCACCTTATGACCACCTGGGCCGATAATGTTTTAGTCGAGAACAATCTGATTGAAGCGTGGACTTACTCAGTCTTCTACGGGGGAGGGTCAAAGGGCATTGCCGATCCGGCCCAAACAGCAACAGTGTCGAGTTGCACTTCGACTTCGTGCGTGTTCAGCAGTACAAATGGAATCACAGTTGGTAAGCCTGTCGCTGTCTTGGTCTATTCACACGTGGATAGTATCGGAATTTTACGAGAGATTTGGGGAACGGCGTTTGTTTCGTCGATTAACGGCTCGACCGTGAACTTTGAGAAGCCGCTGTGCAATTCAAACAACACGGGTGGCAACGGGAATGTTTGTAAACCCTTCGATAGTAATAACCTCCAGCAGATTCCCTCAAATGGTAATCCAGCACGGTGGGAAGGCTTTCAAGTACAAAATGTTTTAGTGCGCCGGAATATCATGGCCCACCGACCGGAATGGACTCCGTTGATGGACAACACCTGCGGAGGTAAGGGCTACCTCGAATTAAAATCGTGCCACAACTGTACGTTTGACGCCAACATCTTCAAGGGCTGCACTGGGCCAGCTATTACCACCAGAAACCAAGGCGGGCCAGATCCGTGGAATGATTTGGACAATCTAACCTTTTCAAATAACTGGTTTCATAATGCCAACTCTCCCCTTACTGCCTATTTGAATGATGGAGGAAACCTCACTAGCCGATCTAGGAATGTATCGTTCGTTAATAACCTGATAACCGGGGAGTATGCTGACCCGAATGACTTTAGTTACTTACGGGTGATTTCCAACAACTTCTCAGGCGGGGACAATACAAAGGTTATACACAACACCGTGTTGGTGGGATCGTACCGAAACTTTATCTCAGCGGCGGACAGTTCCAGTCGGATGCAAGGGCTGGAAATCCGCGACAACATCATTCGGGCGGCACCAAACTCTTGTTTCACGGACGGATCGGGAACGGCGGGAGCACCGATTACAAGTTGCTGGCCTTCGGCGACGGTAAAAAAGAACGTGCTAATGAAAATTGACAGCGCTTCGACGATGGATGATATCAACAACGCATGGATGAATCCGTTTCCTGATAATTCTCTGGTGACATCAATTGCCGCTGTGGGATTCACTAACGCCCCATCATCTCTGGATGCTACCGGGAATTACAGGTTGAGGTCGGACAGTCCATTCAAGGGCCAGGCGAGCGACGGTAAAGATCCCGGAGTAGATATTGACCAGTTAAACGCGGCAATCTTTGGCACTAGCCCGCCGCCGCTGCCTGCACCATCGCCAACACCGACGCCAACACCGACGCCAACGCCCACTCCGACCCCTACGCCAACACCAACGCCCACTCCGACCCCTACGCCAACACCAACGCCGACCCCTACTCCAACCCCCACTCCCACCCCAACCCCCACTCCCACGCCGGTGACGGTGAATATTACGAGTCCCACTAACAATTCGACCTTTCCATATGGCTCAGACGTTTCCATCTTAGCGACTGCTAGCACGACGACCGGCACCGTAAGTCGCGTGTCGTTCTTCGACAACTCAAACATGATTGGTTCCTCCACAGTGTCGCCGTATGCCATTACTTGGTCGAGCCCAAACTCGGGCAATCACACTGTCACGGCAATCGCGCAAAACAACAGTGGGGTAACCGGAAACTCTAATGCCATCACGGTCAAGATCAGCAAAGCTCTAAGGGGAGTTCGGAACGGTAAGGGGCGCGCCGGGAACTTGAGTGATAAAATCTCGGATTCTGACTCCTTTAAGAACGCAACTTCTAACTCAACTGCCGCAACAACCGCCGAACTGGATGACTTGGTGGCGCTACTTGAGCAGACATCCATAGACTTCTATGCAGAAAGAGAGATGTTTGCTAGTACGCCGCAGATCGAGAACTATCTCTTCGCTGCTTATTTCCTATCTCGTTCGAGTGCAGCATTGTCTAGAGAGAGCACCCCATTTTCAGGTGCCGCTGATCGACTAGAGAAGGTGGAGGCCTATCTGTCGTTCTGTGATGATTTAATGGTCGCAGGCTCAATTTCGCAGTCGACACTGAATGCAGCACGACGGGCGAATGTTTTGCCGGACCTACCGATCGGGCGACCCAGCACTGTCTCGCTAGACGGCTCCAGCCTGTTGATTCCGGGTGGTGTTGGCAGGATCACCAGTAACTCTCCTAGCACCCCGCTCACTAGTCGAACGGCAGGCACTGGGTCACTGACTTTCCAGCTCGCGGGAGTAAGCGTAGCAATCAACGGCCGAGTTGCTTTAGTAGTATCGGTGTCACCCACGGAAATCCTGTTTTATGTACCTGAAGCCGAATCAGGTGGACTGGGGGATATTATCGTCACCGCGGAAGATGGTCGGATTTCTCATGGCACCTCAACAATACAAGGCCTCAATCCTACAATCTTCAGCTTGCTTGGGTTCACGCCGTCGGTTGGTGCCGCGCTAAATGGGATCAGCTTTGTTTCCGAATTGACGGCCTCGACTCAGTTCATAGGTTTTGATTCGCGGACCCGTATTTCCATTCTCGGAACCGGAATCAGTAGTGGACTACAAAACACTGACACTCGCAACGACGTGAGACTGCCGGGAGGTCAGGTCATTCCAAACCTGGCTGAATGGGTAACTATCGAGGTAAGGACCAGCGATGGGCGTGTGATGTATCTGCCAGTCGAGTTCGCTGGACCTGACCAGGCAGTCCCGGGCCTCGATCAAATCAATGCAGTGCTGCTGCCAGAGTTGCAGGGAGCAGGACGAGTTGAGTTGACTCCTATCGTTGGTGGGCAGCGCGGGAATACATCTGCCGTGAACATTCGATAGAAGCTTGAGTTTACAACCTTCTCACGGTAGGCTGAGGCTAATGAACCCCCGACATGAAGTCGGGGGTTTTTTCTTGCTAGTGATAGACTGAAGCAGAATGCCGCAAAAAATCGCGTGAACTTTGCTCCGGTTACGTTATCCTAACAATCCAGTGTACCCTATTGGCATGGTGAATCCGGCGTTCGCACTTTGGTCGGTTGAATGCCGATATCATGGCAAGCTGCTGTCGACAGGATTAAGGAATTGACCTGGGAATGAGCGTTTCAGTAAGCGAGGAGCGCATACATCCATGGTAGAGGATTCAAAAGCCTCAGGGGCTGACAAGGTTATCATTGAGGCATTTGCCAAGCTCGACCGGACCGCATTAGGGATTGCCGTCGGGACTCTTTGTGGTCTTGTAGTTTTCGCTGCGACTCTAATCCTCCTGCTTAAGGGTGGAGCTGTGGTAGGTCCTAACCTTTCCCTTCTCGGCCAGTTTTTCATCGGGTACACAGTGACTCCTGGAGGGGCGTTCATCGGTCTAGTTTACGGGTTCGTCGTCGGCTTCGCACTCGGCTGGCTAATTGGCTTTTTCCGGAATTCACTGTTGTCTGCTTATCTATTGGCATTGAAGACAAGAGCAACGTTGACTTCCTCCCTGGATTCTATTGATTAAGAAACCGGGAGTGCGGGCTGACTTCAATAGAGAGACCATAGTTTCCTAGCCCTTCCATGCCTAAACCTCATGTGCACGTCGTTGTAATTGGAGCAGGGCCAGCGGGCCTTACGGCTGCTTATGAGCTTAGTAAGGCCGGGGTGCGTTCCGTGTTACTCGAGAAGGACCGCGTTGTTGGCGGGCTCTCAAGGACGGTCAACTACAAAGGCTATCACTTCGACATCGGTGGTCACCGCTTCTTCACTAAAGTTAAAGCGGTCGACGAGATGTGGCGCCAAGTACTCTCAGATGGCCAGTTCCTTCGACGCAACCGCCTGTCCCGAATCTACTACAACAAGAAGTTCTTCTATTATCCGCTGCGCGCGTCAAACGCGTTGCTGGGGCTTGGTATTTGGAACAGTGCCCTCATTTTTCTGAGTTATCTGCGCGCGCAAGTGTTCCCTGAAAAGCCCGAAGACACGTTTGAGCAGTGGATCTCAAACAGATTTGGAAAGCGCCTATACAGAATCTTTTTCAAAACCTACACCGAGAAGGTTTGGGGAATCCCTTGTGATCAGATCATGGCAGAGTGGGCCGCGCAACGAATCAAAGGGTTGTCACTGCTGGCAGCAGTGAAAAGTGCTCTCATTCAGAAGCAGCAAAGCAAGGGTGATGTCATTAAGACCTTGATCGATGCCTTCGACTATCCAGAGCTCGGGCCCGGTATGATGTGGGAGACTGTCAAAGCGATTGTCGAGGACCGGGGAAGCGAGATTCAACTTGATGCCGGAGTTGAGAAGATTTCTTGGAAGGAGGGAGGTGTCCGGGCAGTGGAAGTTACTTGCGAAGGGAAGCGAAAAACGATTGAAGGAACACACTTTATAAGCACAATGCCAGTTAGAGAGTTGATTCAAAAGTTTGAACCGCCGGCACCGGAAGAGGTCCTCAGGGCAGCCGAGGCGCTTAATTATAGAGATTTTCTAACAGTTGCGCTCATCATAAACAAGAGAGAACTTTTCCCGGATAATTGGATCTACATTCACGATGCAGAAGTTAAGGTTGGTAGAATTCAGAACTTTAAGAACTGGAGTCCTTCTATGGTTCCAGATCCGGAAAAAACCTGTTTGGGCTTGGAATATTTCTGCTTTGAAGGGGACGGGTTATGGACCATGTCAGACTCGGATTTGATTGAGCTTGGCAAGAAGGAATTGGGGCTCCTGGGTTTGGTGAACCCAGCAGACGTCGTCGACGGCTCAGTCGTTAGAATGCCCAAGGCTTATCCAGTCTATGATGGAACGTACGCGGAATCTCTTCGGGTAGTTCGTGAATTTCTCGACAATGTTCCCAACCTTCAGCTAGTAGGCCGCAATGGAATGCACAAGTATAATAATCAGGACCACTCAATGCTCACGGCGATGCTTGCAGTCAAAAACATCCTCGGCGCGAGCTACGACTTATGGCGGGTAAACGCCGAACAGGAATACCACGAAGAGGTCACTGATCGGGATAAGTCGAACGCCGCCGACTTTGGTATGCTCGCTTCAACCCAACCGCTGGTTCCGCGGCGCAGGGACATCGCTTAACAATCCATGAGAAAAACGGTAATGACGCTTCAACATTCCGCCAGGCAGGTTTCGAGATCTTCGTTGGAACCATTGGATGAAACTGAGCAAATTCTGGAACGTGCTGTTCTGCGACTAAACGCCAATATTCTTGGTGTTGTCCTGGGTATTCTCAGCGGGTTAGGCCTATTCATCGTCACCAACTTTCTGATCTTAAAAGGCGGAGAAGTTGTTGGCCCCCACCTTGGACTCCTGAGGGCTTTCCTTCCATTCTATTCGGTCACCTTCATGGGCAGCGTTTTGGGCTTCGTCTATGGATTTGTATGTGGCTACGTGGCCGGATTCGTTATTGCTTCGGTCTACAATCTGGTCGTTAAACTCAGAAACAGATAATGCAGACAGCGCCTCCAGCTAAAGCTTCGCGTCAACTGTTGATAGGCCTGGATGCCATGGAATGGTCCCTGGTTGAGAAGTGGGCGAACCAGGGCAAGTTGCCCGCTTTTCGGCGTCTAATTGAGCAGGGGGCACGTGCCGAATTGACCACCACCGCGGCGCAGTTGCCTGACACAGTCTGGGCTTGTATTTATACCGGCACCAATCCCGCTAAGTTTGAGAAGTTTTTCTACGTACAGTACGACGCAAAGACAATGGGTTTGCGCAATGTGCCCGATGACGCGATTAGCCGCAAACCATTTTGGGATGTTGTCAGCGCTGCCGGTCATCGGGTAGGCATTGCTGACGCACCAAAGTTTCCGCTAAGCAAAACTATAAATGGCTTTCAATTTACGAACTGGGGCGCACATGCCACCAAAACCGCACGCGTATCTTATCCGGCGCCGCTAATCCACGACCTCGATGCCCGTTTCGGACGACACCCAGTCGGCGACTGCGACAAGTTTGATGCAAAGCCAGAATCGTTAAGAGAGCTTCGACGACGTGTTTTGGCGGGCGTGCGAGTACATGGAGAGGTTTTCCGCGCGCTCATGCGGGAACAACCCTGGGATCTTTTCTTCGCAGGCTTCTCAGCGGCCCATTGTATTGGCCATCATTTCTGGAAGTGGGTTGAGGCGCCGCCTTCACAACCTGAAGAAAACGAATTTGCTGGAACAATGGAGGAAGTCTATCGCGCGATTGACCGAGAGATTGGCGAGATGCTGGCGCTCGTAGATCCAGCCACGCGCGTCCTGGTTGTTTCCGGGCACGGGATGGGACCGATCTTTCACGCATCGTGGAACTTGCCTGAAATGCTCGACCTCTGGGGCTATGGTACGAACCCTGCTCATAGAGTTGCCTCGGGGGAGGAACCGCATGGCGCGAAGGTAAATCCCTGGCGAATTGTCAAAATGGTGGTGCCAGGCCCAGTTCAATATGCGGTCAAGGAGAGGTTGCCGCAATTCGCCCAGGATCAACTTCTCTTCCTTTGGTACCGGGGAGGAAAGAAATGGAAGGGGTGTCGCGCGTTTGCGATCCCGAACAACGATTCGGTAGGCGCTATTCGAATAAGTGTCCGCGGTCGTGATCGGGACGGCCTGGTAGAACCGGGCGATGAATACGAGAGCGTTTGCCGGGACATCACAGATGCGCTTTACGAGCTAACTGACAAAAAAGGTGGGCGCCCTCTAGTCAAACAAGTCACGTTGACCCACGAAACCTTCCATGGTCCGTTCCTTCAACAGCTACCGGATCTGACTGTGCTTTGGGATCAGTCCTTCGAGTGGAGTACTGTCTATTCGCCACGTTTCGGAACGCTTCAAATCAAGCAGCAGGATGCTCGAACAGGTGGTCACTCTTCCCGAGGCTTTGTTTTGGTGACTGGCCCGGATGTACCCCCCGGAGTGCACCTACCCGTCAGTTCAATCTACGACATCGCGCCTACTGTACTTCAAGCCGCCAATATACCCATACCGGAATATATGGATGGGCGTCCCCTGGAAATTCCGAGTGGTGTAGCAACAACCACATGAAGGAAGCGCTTCCCTCAGTCTTAAGACCGCGTAAGAAGTTTGGGCTACGGGCCGCCATCGGCGGCCCCATTGGTTTGTGGTTGCCAGATCGCAAGCACTGGGCACAACTGTCTTGGGTGCTGGTTGGAAAGTTTGCTCTGTTGTTGGCAAATGCCGCTGTAATGCTCTTCCTCGCCAATCGGCTGGAACTCAGGACCTACGGTCTGCTTGTGGTAACGATCAGTGGCCAACTCCTGATCAGCCGTTTCCTCATGATGGGTGTAGATGCTGGAATGTTGCGGTTGACGGCCATTCCAGAGCTAAGGGCACGTTCGCGAGAAATAGTAACGGCCGGGCTGATACTGATCGTCTGCAGCAGCAGTGTTTTACTCGCAGCCTTCCTCCTGGTCGCTCCAGCCCTCTCATGGTCGGCGGTACCCGTCTGGGTTGTGGCTTGCATCGTAACTGGAGCAGTCGGCACTTCGCTCGTGGATTACGGTTACAGCTTTCGCTTGGCGCGTCAGGAGTATTCCTATGCAACACTTGCGCAGGGCGGAACAGCCATCTTGCGATTAGGTGTGACAACGCTAGCAGCCTTAGTGCTACCGGCATATACTCTCGCGGTTTTTATTGCTTACCATGGCGCTAGTTTGCTCTCCGGATTGGCCCAATCACTCGTCATCGGCAGAACTACCCAGCGGCCGGACCGAGCGCTAATACGACGATTGCTGCGTTACTCCCTCTGGCAGGGAAAGTCTAACGTCATTGTTATCTTCAGTCTCTATCTGGGAACCTTTCTATTAATGGCGCTCAAGCAGCCTGAGGCGACAGCCATCTTCGGCCTTGGCTTGACTCTAAGCCTCGGGTTTTTTGCGATCTTCACCGCCTATTCCGAATATCTTTTGGTACAAGTTCGGCAAGTCGAGCATGTCAAGACTCTACCCGAGTTCGTCAGGCGCGCCTTTACAGGAGCATTGATACTGATTATTGCCTGCGTCCCGGTAGTGTTTTTGGTCGCGAAGTTTGTGCCCTGGTTTCTCGGACGTGAGTGGCTGGAAGTCGTTCCAATCTTCGCTTACTTGGCAGCTTCAATGTTGCTATTGATTCTCCAAGCGCCCTTGGAGGCAGTCTGTCACTACTTCCTTCGGCCGCAAGCGGTGACAATTAGTTGGATCGTGCGCGCTGTTCTAATAGGCGTCGCAGGACTCATTCTCGCTCCTCGGATGGGCGCGACCGGAGCGGCGATCGCCCAACTGATTGGATCCGGGCTTGGACTACTGGTTCTTAGCTTTTTCGTGGCCAGGTTGCTGCGCTCGGGAATCGAAGTCGACGGTTAGGAGCTATCCACCAATCCTCGGGGAGCGTCATTCGCGAAGGCAGCACAACCGCGGCCAAGGCCGGCTGCCTGATGCTGATATGGGCTTGGTTGCTCGAAACTCCACGCAAAATGATACGAACCCACACGTCACCCGCATTCACTAGTCCATCCGGCAATATGACCCTGACTTGAGTAAGCCACTCAAAATTCGGCACTCTTACGATGTGTTCGACAGGGAGGGAAAGAGCCCCCAACTGAGAGTTCTCAGCGTGAACTACGATGTCCGATGGAAAGGTGCCCGTCGAGGAGTCAAGATTCGTGACAAAGAGCATGACTCGGGTACGCTTGTCTGAACTAAAGTTCTGTTCTGTAGTTATTGCGAAGGGCCCTGGAACAAACGTGGCACAGTTATACGCTATCGCGCGGTCAGAGTTTTCTTCAGTGAGAAGAATTGGCGGCGAAGTACTATCTACTACCGAAAATGTAATTGTAATTGACGCTCCAGG
>DATETN010000104.1:0-21104 GCA_035283645.1 Pyrinomonadaceae bacterium | reverse complement strand
TGAGACTGCAAGGGACGCTGCAAGAACGTTATTTGTAGTAGAGGGATTGAATACACAAATACACAACACGAGGCAAAGCCAGCGCAGCTTCATGGTCTCTAGTTCTCCTGGGCTGATTGGGATGGATGCAGGACTCCGACTTCAACTATCTTAAACTGTCGGTATCCCTTTAATTTGGTATACGGCGCAACTGAACCGTTTGTGTCAGCAGGGTTAAATTCTAGTAAGCGTTCAGCCTTCAGCGATCAGACCTAAGATGGTCTAGGGATGGTTGGGTCTGTTATTGAGGTAAGCGTAGAGTAGTCTCTGGCCCGTTGGTTTTGCGCTGCCCCCCCGTGGCTCGATCGTTACGAACACTGCGTCGATCTGCGCGAGCACATTGGGGTCATTGAACTTCAGCACCCAGCGGTTCTGGTTCCGGTTATCCACGTAGAAGATGCCGAGGCTTTTGACCGACTGGTTCGATGTGTCACGATAGCCCCACGCCTGGAAGGACGCGTATTCCTGAGAAGCTTTCTTGTTGCCCAGATCAAAGGCATAAAAGATGAGCGAACGACCTTCTGTATAAAATACGCGACCGAAGGAGCGTTTAGTTTTGCCTTTTCCATCCACATCGTACACATCAATGATGTGAAGATTGCGTGCGCCCATCAGGTCGCGTATATCGCGGCCGGCGGTCAATAACTGGCGCTCGCGCTCCAGTGTTTCGGTCTGCTCTCTCACCTTGCCGGATAATTCATTGACGCGGGCTTCCTGTGCGGCAATTGCCGTAGCATCCGATGCGCGCCTATCGCGCAGGTTCTTGATCTCCTCAGTCATCTGGGCGAGGGCCCGCTCCGTCTCTCGCAGTTTGCTAACCGTCTCGTCCGTATTCTTGTTCGACGTGTTCTTGGCCGCTTCCGCTTCAACCTGGAGGGCCTGAGCCTGCGCAGAAGCTTGCCGCAGTTGCTCTTCGAGAGCTTTAGAGCGGGCTTCCATGGCTGCATACTCGTCCTGGGCCTTGGAAAGCTCGGATGCGAGCAAATCATCTGGTCCGGAACCTCTGCTGGGTGGCTCGATCCGAGGCGTAGTAACAATTGGA
Source organism: Pyrinomonadaceae bacterium (assembly GCA_035283645.1). Classification (GTDB taxonomy): domain Bacteria; phylum Acidobacteriota; class Blastocatellia; order Pyrinomonadales; family Pyrinomonadaceae; genus PSRF01. The sequence continues at coordinate 20,023 of DATETN010000104.1, read as the reverse complement.
ACTTGAAAAGGTGCGGGCGTCTTCGAAGCTTCAGTCGCCGGCGGGTTCCTGGCGCGCGAAAGATCAGCGACCTGTCGGCGTAGAATTTCGTTCCGACTGTTTAATTCGGCGATCTCGGTTGAGCCTGCTCGCCGGCGTGCATTGCTTTCATTCAACTTCAAGCCAAGCACGCCGATCACCAGGAGAAAGAACAAAACCATCGAAGCAATTGCATACTTGTAACTGAACGATTGATAAGACCACTTCGTCAGCTTCTCCCAAACAGGTTCGCTTCGTTCCACCTCTGCTGAAAAGTCAATCCCACGTTTGCGCGCCTCAGTTAGGAACCGCTTCTTGTATTTGTTACGTTGCGGAACGAGGCCATGGAGCTTACCGAAAGATCCAGACGGCGAATCTATTAAAGGAAGCTTGGTGTGGAGAAGGTCAATGTAGTCCGCGTGCTCAGTTCGGCAGGGAGCGCAAACAGTGAGATGGGCTCGGAATTCGGCAAAATCCTCCGCCGAAATTTGACCCAGCGCCGCCAGCGCGCAGAGTTCTTCGAAGTGCTCATGATGAACGTGCTCACGAACGTGCATCGACGGCCTCCAGGCGTGAGTGGGCGGACTTCTTTTCGAAACAAGATCGACTCCGCATGAAATCTCTGAGCTTCTTGATCCCTCGGTAATAGTAGTTCCGGACGTTCGGCAATGACTCATCCATCGCGGTGGCGATTTCGCGAAGTTCGAGTCCCTGAAAGTACCCCAACTCGATGGTCCTTCGCTGCTTCTCATTCAAAGTTACGATGCCTTGTTTAAGGATACGCGCCCACTCCTGGAACGACAAACCGTTCCAACTGTACAACGAATAATAAGGTTCCGAGATATTTAAGTCAGAAATCTCCGTCTGATTATAGAATTGCCTGACACGTAGGTAATGACGACGATCCAAGCTTCGGTGGTAAGCATACTGGAGGATCCACGTTTTGGCGCTGCCCTTCTTTGGGTCGAAACTACACGCCTTCTGAAAGATTTCAAAAAACACCTCTTGCATTAAGTCTTCTGCTTCACCGGTATCGCGCAGAATTTTCGAAGCAACATGGAGGACGAGCCGGTGGTGGCGATCAAAAAGCAGGGCGAGCGCATCATGATTTTCCTCTTGGAGAAGTCTCATTAAAACTTCATCAGATAAAGTCTTCATCTGAGAGTACGTCAGAGCACGATCCTGCTCAGCAGTCCCGAGGCAAAGAGTAGGTTCATATCTGGATTTCCAACTCATAGTGGTTCCAGTGTGACCGTGTTAAAACGCTGGGCGCTTACTGCACTGAATCTTTAATCGCATTCAACTGCTCTTTGGAGTTCCATAACCATTTGCGACAGCCAATGCGCGGAGCCGCTTCACATCAAAAGTGATAAGCGTCGCCGCGGCGCAGAGAAGATCAAGTCTCCTGGCGACAGCGAAGCCCAAAGCCATCCTAGCTGCAATTGCAGCTAGGCGCAAGTTCGAGCAATAAATGTTTGTCCCGTCAGGAGGTATATCCTGATGGGGAAAATACCCACGACCACGGCAGGTCCACCATGTTGATACGTATGACGGTGAAAATCCAACTTGATGGCTTGGGAGCCGGCGGCTAATGTAAACTTACCAGACTACTTTCCGACACAAAAATCGGAACCCCTCACAATGCCGACTAGGGGACTGATTGACGGCAAAACCGATGGCTCGGGATTGCTGGGCAATGTAACGTTGTAACCTTCTGGGTTGGTGTCTTTAGCGAAACTCTGGGCGCTAGATGAAGCGGACGTTAACGCAGTCTGGTTTTTAGTGTCAAGGGTTTCTGGGCTCAATAGTTCGACATACCGGAAAAATCTGCACAGCACCTTGGTTTTGGCAGTCAGTAGACTGTCAACAATCTCCGAAGTTTGCGTACTAACTCCATATTGCCTTGAAGTCTGGCTTGGTAAATCCGCTTTTGGAGCTTCCAGACAGACCTCCTGAGTTTCCTCCAGGGATCGTGACCCATCCATACATCGGTGGCTGGGCCACGATGCTCATAGCTTGTGAACTGCTTCTTCAGCCAGGTGATGCACAATGCCGCAAGTATTATGGAGCATTTTTAATAGATACTTAGTAGAAGTAGCCATGGTTGACAACGAGCGATGATTGTTTTGGACCGGAAATTCGTCGACATAGCGAGCTAGAAAGCATTCTTGTTCGTTCTCGTTGATAATCTCTCGCTCACCGTTTGCTGCATACGAACGACCCCCGGCTGCAGGATGCTTCAGAAATGCAGGTCCCGTCGTAAACTCTGTCCATGGCTCTACGTTTAATCAATGGCGTCGAAAGGTCGCGTCCATTGTGGCTCCTCATCTGCACCGCAAGTCTTGTCCCCGCCGTGCTGAGTGCGTTCACATCGTATATAAACTCGCGGTTTGGGCGCGGCACCGTAGATTGGGGGGCTGTCACATTCGCCACCACGCTATGGCTTGCCTTCGGCGCGCTGACCCCGATTATTTACATTCTCGCTAAGCGTTATCCATTAAGACGCGAGTGGATTGGACGCACGGTCGCGGCGCATCTTACAGGCGCGCTGGTGATGTGTGTTGGATGGACCACGATAGGTGTTTTGATGGCACACCTGTTGAATCTACGTCCGGCGCGAGAGTCTCTTCCACGTTACTATTCCAGTTGGATTCTGACAAATCTCCCGTGGTCCGTGTTCTTATATTTCACAGTGCTCGGTTGTATATACGCTTTCACCTACTACCGGGAGGCACGCGAGCGTGAGTCGCAGCAGGCGCGACTGGCCGCCCAACTTGCAGAAGCCAAGTTGAGTGCGCTTCGCATGCAACTTAATCCTCACTTTCTTTTCAATAGCCTCAACGCCATTACGGTGTTAGTGCGCGACCAAAACACGCGCACTGCATCGCGGATGCTTGAGCTGCTCAGCGGTGTCTTGCGTCAGGTACTGCAAAGCGAAAAGCGGCAAGAGGTAACACTCGATGAGGAGCTGGCATTCATCGAGCGCTATCTGGCGATTGAGCAAGTCCGCTTTTCAGATCGGCTTCAGGTGCGATGGTCCATCGACCCCGCGATCCGCAATGCGCTGGTGCCGGAGTTCATCCTGCAGCCGCTCCTGGAAAACGCTGTCCGTCACGGCGTGGCGAAACGCAGCGCACCGGGACTGATTGAAGTGGCGGCACGAGAGTCGGACGGCGACATTGTGTTGAGCGTACAGGACAACGGACCTGGATACCACGCAATGTCGGACCCTGGAGTTGGTCTCAGCAATACGCGCATGCGCCTCGAAGCGCTATTTGGCAAAACAGGAGAACTCCGACTGGTTGGGGCCCCACGCGGTGGCACGATCGCAACCGTACGTTTCCCATTGAGGAGACAACCTGATGCATAAAATCAGTGCCATAATTGCCGATGACGAACCACTCGCACGGCGCGGCATCCGCCAACTGCTTGAACCTCACCGCGATATTGCAATTGTAGCCGAGACCCGAAATGGCCGTGAGACCATACTCGCGTTGCGTGTCTTAAAGCCGGACCTGCTTTTTCTTGACGTGCAAATGCCCGAGTTGGATGGGTTCGGTGTGCTCCGTGAAGTCGGCTCAAAGCACATGCCAGCCGTCATCTTTGTGACGGCCCATGACGAATTCGCGGTGCGCGCGTTCGACACCCATGCGCTCGATTATCTGGTCAAACCGCTGGAAGAGGCGCGGTTCGCGCAGTCGCTCGAACGGATGCGTCAACAGCTGCGGTCGGCTAAAGCTTTCGATCTGTCACGCAAGCTGGCGGCATTGTTGGCGACACACGAAAAAGAGCTGGCTAAGCAACGAATTGTAGTGCCGACAGCGACGGGCGATCTCGTGATTGATGCTGACGAGATCAATTGGATCGAAGCAGATGACTATTATGCAGCGATTCACGCTCGGGCCGGTCGCCATCTCGTTCGCGAGTCCCTCACATCGCTGGAGCAACGCCTGGATAATGATTGTTTCGTACGAACCCATCGTTCGGCGATCGTCAACATCAATCGAGTATGCGAGTTGCGGAAGGGACAAGGAGCGACATTGCTCCTTCTGCAAGATGGAGTTTCCGTGCCCGTGAGCAGAAGGCGGCGCGCGCGGGTGACCAGACTATTACGGCGTCAAAAGAATTGACCATTCACTGCTTCGTACCTGCCGTCGGCTGATTCGTTCTTGTCGGGGCCGTCGCCGAAAGCCAGAATCACGCATGTCAAGAAAGGAGACGACATGCACCCCTACAATCAACGACTGCTGTATCCCATTCTAAAGATCGTGTTGCTCTTGGCCTTTATAGTAATCGGGCCCACGGGAGTTACCGCGCAAGTTTGGACGGTGCTGGCTGGTGACGCCAAAGGCGATGCTCGCGACCCATCGCTTGCCGATGCTGCACAACTTTCTTATCGCTACGATAAACAACAAGACTTCTTATGGTTCCGCGTCAGTCTGTATGGCACTCCGAATGAGCACGTATTCGGTGTCAATATCGTGTTCGACACTGGCGGTGATGAAGCGGCTAAGATGAATTGGTGGGGCGCAAACAAGACTCTTAGATTCGACAAACTTGTCACTGCCTGGGTAACGAGTAGCGATAACGGCTATCAGGGAACGATCGGGATTAGCGACGCAGCCGGGGCCAACGCGAAGCAATTCAATAATCTGCGGCAGAACAATCTGCAAATCCGAGTAGAGGGCGACTCGATTCTAATCGGTGTGAAGCGCACAGACATAACCGACCAGTTAAAAATGAAATTGTTTGCAGCCGTCGGTTCAAATCAGCGCTGGAACGACGATGTTCCAAGTGCCGGGTCCGCTACCATTGATCTCTCTGCGGAGAGGCCCAAGCGCGGACTGCTGGAGATAGACTTGAGCCGCAACAATCTCCAATTACCCGCAGACTATAAAACCCTTCGGGAAGATCAGCCGCCCCTTATTACAGAGAAGGGACGAGGCGGCCGGACGTTGATCTTGGTTCCGGGGATGTATTCGGGAGCAGAGTCTTTTGATGGTTTCATCAGTCGAAATCAATCTCAATACAAGTTCTACCTTGTCACACCGCCGGGAATCAATGGGACACCGGCCCGCTCGATACCGACCGACGGTTCAAGTTTCTCTGAGCTGAACTGGACACGTCGGCTCCAGCGAGACATTCTTGACTTAATCCGCAGGGAAAAGATGAACAAACCAGTGATTGTCGCGGATAGCAATCCGGGATCGGTAGCGGCGATTGAACTCGCCGTCGATCATCCTGACAAGATCGGTGGAGTAGTGCTCGTTGGCACGAACCTGGTGCAATTCTTTCCCTCACCCAAAGATCCCACAAGAAAGAGCCCCATCACCTTTCAGGAGCGCATAACCTCTGTTGACGAGGGTTGGGGAGGGCAAATGACGCTATCGCTACATTTGTCGAACAGGTAGGCAAGGCACAAGAGCGACGCTGAAGTATGAAGCAAGAAGGAGACAGTGAGGGGCCAACACACGGTATCTCTACTATATGGATGTCGTCAGAGCGCTGAAGTTTTTGGCCCAGGCGTTCGGATTCCGGCAGTACGGCACCAGGATGTACGTCCGGATCGCAAGTTGTCATCTACCCGCGCCTGTGAAACATCGCTTCGCGCCGGCCTGATGACGGTGGATTACGCCTATTTCATCGGAGGGTGACCGTTCGCGACACTAGAAGCGCCGCTCGCGTACTTATTATTGCGACGAGAGTGCTTACGACGTAGGATGCGGCCCACTCTGTTTGAATTGTCTTCAAGATTAACTGAATGTCATGCTGCCTTGAATGCTGGTCCACGTCTGTTGCGACGCTCCCTCAGGAGCCGGCCAAATCACATCGCTCGACGTAGGTTATTGGCGTCGAGGCGCTGGCGGCGGAGTTGCGGGCACGCGGCGCATACATCATTGAAGGACCAGTGCCCCGAGACTACGAAAAGCTTGAGCTTGTGATTAGAGACCGCAATGGATTGGTACTAGCCTTCGGGGAGGATACGAGTGGGCGCGCCAAGCGACTAACTGCTAATGAAAGTTAGTCGATGGCTCTCCGCAATCCATGCTGCATGCTGTACCTACGTTTGGCACGCTGCAGATTCATATGAAAGGAGACGAGATGATCAAAGTCATTCTTTGGAGCCTCTTTCTCTTGCCATTGGCTATCACAGGATCACCTAAGACGACCGCGCAGAAACTCAAGTCCGCTGATCGACTCACCGAAGAGATCATCGCACTTGAACGTTCGGCACTGGACCTTTGGTTTACAGGTGATCCCCAGGGTTTCCTCAATCTCTATGCTCCTGAGGTAACCTATTTTGATCCCAATCAGGAAAAGCGTGTCGATGGTTTGGAAGCCATGAAGTCGCTGTTCTCAAGAGTCAAAAGCCCAATCATTGATCCCCGCTACGAAATGGTCGGAGCCAAACTTCAGCGCCACGGCGATGTCGCGCTGTTGACCTTTAACCTGATCAGCTACGGAAAACTAGCAGATCAACCAGAGACAGTACTGGCTCGGTGGAACTCCACGGAGGTTTATAGTCGTACTAACGGCAAGTGGAAGATCATTCACAGCCACTGGTCGTACTTAAAACCAGAGGTCAAACGCCCTGTTCTCTAGTCTAGCTGGACCGGGAAGAAGCACGTTTCTAGATTTGAGCAATTCTAAATCACGGCAGTTCTTTTAGCTTTGTCTGGCGTCAGCCGGCGTCGCTATTGGGCTTAAGTAAGATGGTCCAACCTCCGGAAATGATGAGAACATTGCCGATAAGCCTTCATGGCGATCGCTCGACGACCACGAAGGTGTGGGAGATGCTCACTGCCAGTCGGGATGGCAATTTGGATCGGGTAGAGGAGCTGATATCAAGCTGTCCGGCGCTGCGCACCTGTCAATACGACTACACGGCGCCCTTGCACCTCGCAGTTCGCGAAGGCCATCTCGATCTCGTCCGATATCTGGTGCAACAGGGGGCGCTTGATCCCACCTATAACAACCACCCGTTCCTGGAGCCACTCGTGACTTTGGCGGAGGACCGCGGATCTGGTGAGATCGTGGAATTCCTGAAGCAGAGTCTCGACAATCCCGAGTTGACTCACGAGTGGGGCGACACCGGGGCCATTGAATGGGACAAAGACGAAACCCAGCGACGGTTCCAAGACCTTGTGGGCACGAACAAGCATGCCGAAGTCGAGGCCCTTTTGAAGGAGCGCCCAGAGCTTGCCCTGGACGAAGGCGCCTTCTGGGGGGAGGGCATTCTGTGTATGCCGGCTAAGGACGGAGATCGCCAAATGCTGGAGTTGCTCATGCGCTATGGCGCTAGCGTCCCCGATTTGTCGAAGTGGGGAGCACGATACTACTTCAAGCACTATGAGATTGCCGCCATCCTGATGGAAAACGGCATGAACCCCAATCACATGAATTGGCGGCGATTCACTCTGCTGCACGACATGGCCTTCACTGGTGATGTTCGCAAGGCCCGCCTGCTGCTCGATCACGGTGCCGACATCAATGCGATTGACGAGGAGTATCAGTCAACGCCGCTGGGCTACTCCGCCCATTGGGGAAAGCGGGAAATGGTCGCTCTTCTCGTGGAGAGGGGCGCCGATCCGAATAAATCCGGCGCGCCGTGGGCAACTCCGCTGGCTTGGGCGCGGAAGAAAGGTCACGCTGAAATCGAAGCCGATCTTCGACAGGCCTTCAGGAACTGATGAAAGCTGCAAAGAAGCCGATTTTGATCGGAACCTGGAAGGCTGCCGATTGGGCGATCCGTTTCTATGAGAAGCAAGGTTTTCGTCTCGTGGAGGAAGAGGAGAAGAATCGCCTCCTAAAGAAATATTGGGCGATTCCAGATCGGCAAGTCGAGACGTCAGTGGTTTTAATAGATGGAAAATATAGCGTGCACGGCGCGGGTGATGCCAAGCAATAGGCGTCACTCCCGCCCTTGCTGAAATTCCAGGTCACTACGTAACCGACAGTGAAATATTTCGCGATGAAAGGAAGAACATTATGAAACTGAGAAGCCTATTGATTGTTTGCTGCGTCCTCGTCGTCAGCGGGACCTCCACAGGTCGAGTCAGTGGTGACCACCAGACTAGTACCTTCATGATTAAGAAAGTAGCTGGCGAATTAAAAGCTACGCCGCAAGCCGGCAATGAAATGGCGGCCGAAATGCGTCGAAGCTGGGCTGAGGTGAGCGACTGGGTCACAAGTGCGGCCGAGACTGTGCCCGCCGAGAAGTACAACTACCGGCCGGCAGATACGGTGCGCACTTTCGGACAGCTAATTGGTCACATTGCGGACTCCTACAACTACTATTGTGCCCAAGCAGCGGGACAAAAAGTCGAATGGTCCGATCCGATCGAGAAAGGATCTACTGACAAGGGGACGGTGGTTCCCAAGCTGAAGCTGGCATTGGAGAAGTGTAATTCAGCGTATGCGAGCGAAGCTGGTCAGGTACGTCCTCTGATCGGCAATGTGGCTCATACGAATCTGCACTACGGCAATATTATTACGTACATGCGCATGCTTGGGATGAAGCCGCCGTCGAGTTGAGATTCTTCCGCAAGGAACCTATATGATTCAACTTGCAGAAATGAAGGAAACGCGAAGCGCCCGGTGCCCGATGGAGGTCGTTCATGAGTATTGTTAAGCACAAGACCAGGCCGATTCGAGTTTGTGTCGTATCAATCGCGCTGAATATAGCGGTTGGGACTCTTAGCACCTCGTTGCAGCGGCTTTCAGCGCAAGCCGAGAAAGCGTCCGGCACGATGTATTCCTCCAAGCGGATGACGGACGGCAAACAGTGGACGACGCACAATCTGGACGTCAACACTATGCCGTCCTATTGCTACGAGGATGCGGAACTGAATTGCCGTCGGTATGGCCGTTTGTACACTTGGGAGTCGGCGCGGCGAGTATGTCAATCGTTGCGAGATGGATGGCGATTGCCGACGGACGAGGAATGGTGGCAGATGGCGAAGGATTACGGTGGCGTCAGCGAGGATTCGGATAACAGGGGTAAAGCGGCGTACAAGGCACTCTTGGCCGGAGGGGGCTCGGGATTCAATGCCTTGCTCGGCGGTGGCCGCTCCGATGATGGCCATTATGCACGATTGGAAGCTCACGGATTCTACTGGACGGCATCAGAGAGTGATCCGGCCAGTGGATGGTTCTACAACTTTGCTCGAGGCGGGCAAGCTCTCCATCGTCAAAGCGGTGGCGAGAAGCAGAGAGCATTTTCCGTCCGGTGTGTCAGGGAGTGACGACTCAAAACCCTGTCCCGCCCCTGCTGAAATAACCGCGGGCACCTGGTTGTGTTGCGCTTCCGCATTACTCATTGATGGTCTGAAGAGACTGAGATATTCATGCTTGCGACGCTGAGACCATTCTGAAGAAGACAGGCAGTGTTCGCGAAACCAGAAATTGCACGACTGATCGTTTACGTTCGGGCAATCCCACTTCAATACAACCGTTCGCATCAACGCACACACCGTTCGCATTTTACTGATTGTTTAGTTACAAAGCCCGACTTTACTATGGCCCGCTCCAAAATGTACGGGAACAGCGAGTGGGAAATCGGAGAAGATATTCGGCCCACGATTGGCACCAGCGTCGCGCAGCCAAACTGTTGGGCGTGAAGCCGAACACGCTGCAGTGGAAAATAAAACGTTACAAAATCTCTTTGTTGGAGTGAATTTCTATGTACGTTTTCTTGTTCTCATTCCTTGTCCATAGGCTATCACGGGATGTCCGCCTTTATCCTGAAGCGCACGCGTTAGGATTGGTGCACCGAACATGACGGAGGATCAATATGATGATCACGGAGACAGTGCCAGTACCGCAGGTCCTTGGAATCGCGCCGCAGTTTCTGGTGGACGATCTCAACACTACAATTGCGTATTACCGCGACAAGCTTGGATTCGACTTGGACTTCTGCTACGAGTCGTTCTATGCCAGCGTGAGCCGCAACGGCTTTGCGATTCATCTCAAATGTGCTCCCAAAACGGTCAGCGACAGGGCACACCGCAAGCAGCATGAACATCTGGATGCGTACATTTCTGTAACGGGCGTGGCGGCTTTGCATGACGAACTCTGGTCACGTGGCGCGTTGATCGCCAAACCGCTTGAAGAAACGCGGTGGTGCTGTAAGGACTTCTACGTTGAGGACTCCGACGGATACATTCTCTGCTTCAGCGAATCGACGGCCTAACACGACGCTGCAGCCGACAAGCGGCGCCGGCGTTTCGGCGTGGCGCAAGGCGATGCTCGCGCCGCTTGCGCCTGATCGTAACCGGCGTGGAGTCGGGAAAGGACATCTGGGTGTTCGGCGGGGGCTCCCTCTTTAGTAGTCTCCTCGATGCCAAGCTGGTTGATACAGTGGAGGTTTCCATCATTCCGGTCCTTCTAGGTGGCGGAGTTCCTCTTCTTCCACCTCCGGCCAAGCAAACAAAACTGAAGCTGACCAGTCACAAAGTTTATAAGACAGGAATTGTTTCATTGGAGAATACGATCCAGTATCAGGCGACCTGACGGCCCCTTATCGAAAGCGCTCGCCATTAAGCGGAGAAATTGCATGTCTAAGACCCGCATTATCGAGTTAGTCCGTAACCTGGACCTGGAGTCGACGAGGGAGCTGTTGGCTGCGAAGCCATCGCTGCTCACGGCAACGGATCGTCAAGGCCGAAACCTGTTGCATATCGCGTGCTCTGCATCTTGCTCGGACTTGAAGGTTCCCGAATCGCTGTCAGCGCGGATGGTGAACTTCCTGCTTGACCTCGGAATAGATATTGAGTCGCAAGTGGGCCAGGGCTCGTGCGGCGGTTGTAATGCCCTTTGGTTCGCCGTTGGCCGCGGAAGAAATCCCACGCTGGTCAAGCTGCTTCTCAAACGCGGGGCGAAGCCGACGCGAGCCCCGGGCGGCGCTCTCTACGCTGCCGGTTGGTATGAAGATATTGAGTTACTCGATCTATTAATCCGCGCGGGAGCACCAGTCGATGTGGTGGTGGAAATAACGCCCTTCCTGGCCTGCTGGTGCTGGAAAAAATTCGTCGCGGCGAAATTCCTCGCGCTAAAAGGGGCCAACGTGAACTACCAGGATCGAAAAGGGAAGACGGCTTTACATTATGGACTGGAGAAGGAGTTTGATCCATCGCTACTCAGGTGGTTGGTGAAACACGGTGCTTCGCCCGACATCGAAGATCACGAGGGCGTGTCGCCGAGGCTGAAGGCATCGCGGAAACGGGACAAGAAATTCCTGGCGGCTTTAAAGTGATGCAGCAATATCACGAGCACAGCGATTACACCACAGGTAATTGGATTGTGTTGCGACTGGCGTCGCCGGCTGAAATCGACGGAAGTCATGCCCGTGCCCTGAGCCTTCGGTCTCATCGCTATGGAACTGCCCACGGACAAGCCTTGGGGTCTCCGCAAGGTACACAATCGCCCATCCGGACGGGCAAACACTGCGCATTGGCGCTCCCATGAAGAAAAGTGGGCCAGGCCTCTGCGCTTGCCCGGCCGAACCGTGCGCAGCAACGAACAGTAAGGAGCGTGTAATGAAAATATCGGTCTTTATCGGCACAAGCGTCGATGGATTTATCGCCAGGCAGGACGGTGGTCTCGATTTCCTTCCACCGGGTGGCGGCGAACCACACGGCTACGAGGAATTCATGGCCTCGATCGATGCTCTTGTCATCGGTCGCAACACTTTCGAAACGGTCCTGGCCTTCGAAACGTGGCCTTATGGCGAGAAGCCCGTTTTCGTCCTTAGCACGCGTAAGCTTGCCCCCGCACCGCATGGCGCAATAGTCGAGCATATGTCGGGAGAACCAGCCGAAATCGTGGCTCGACTTGACGCTCGGAGAATCGGGCATATTTATGTTGATGGAGGCATGACCATTCAGCGGTTTCTTCGGGCGGGACTAATTCAGCGGCTCATTATCACACGCGTACCAGTTCTGATCGGCGCGGGAATCCCGCTCTTTGGTGAAACTGACCGCGACGTCATTCTCAAGCACGTCATGACGCGCCAGTACGCCAGTGGCCTGGTCCAGTCTGAGTATGAGATTGCCGCCCAATGATCACTTTAGGTGATCCTTTTTCGGCAGGGTCATTGGTAAGTATAACTTCTGAGGTAGTTTGAAACTAATAGGTTAGAGTAAGGAGCTAACATTCGATACGAGAGGGAGGTTATGGCCGCCGTTCGCACGCTCTCGAAAGTCGACTTCGACTTCGCAGCGCGTGAAGGCGGTTCCAGCGTTGGGAGCAGCAGGCAGCCATTTGCCTACATGGCCTAATCATGGACGATTGGTTCAACGAAATTGCAGCGGGCTGCGCACTGTCGCCTGATGTCGAGCACGAACTGCTCACTTCAGGTTTCGTTATTATTCCTGGTCCTGTGACAGCCCCACAGCTCGAGCAGTTGGCCCAGGCCTACGATGCAGCGGTGGCGGGAGCCGCTCCCGCTGATGTTCGAATCGGTAGTACAACTGTGCGAGTCCACGGCTTAGTGAATCACGGCCCCGAATTTGACGAATTGTATATTTACCGCCCTATTCTCGAAGCGTGCTGTCGCATGATCGGCCAGCCCTTCAAGCTCAGTTCACTTCTGGCCCGAACTGTGCGGCCACGTGCAGAGGCACAACCGCTTCACGTGGATTTCAGGGCTGACCGGAAGGGGTGGCCGATGATTGGTTTCATCCTGCTGGTGGACGACTTCAAAACGGATAATGGAGGTACTCGTTTTGTGCCACGTTCCCACACATGGTCGACAGTCCCTAGCGAGATCATGCACGATCCGGCCGCATACCACGAACAACAGGTTCTGGCATGCGGCCCGGCAGGCTCTGTGATCGTCTACAACGGATCTGTCTGGCACGGCCACACGTCAAATCACACGGACCAGCCACGGCGATCCATCCAGGGCGCCTACATCCGCCGTGAGACGGAGACTGCGGTCAACCAGGCTGCGCGCATTCGCTTGGATACGCTGCGCCGCATCGGTTCCTTAGCCAAGTACGTGCTGGCCGTCAAAACGAGGGAAATCAACGGTCGCCACGCCCTGCGATTTTGACGTGTTCGGTCTTTTGCGGATGTCGCCATTTCGTTTGCTGCTTACGTTACCCGGTGCGTTACCGGCTCAACGGTGCGCTTGGTTGGTCGGAGCGAGCGTTTTGACTTTTTGATTTGAGTTCACAACGCTTAACACAAAATCTCAACGCAGGGAGGGCCTGTATGTGTTCGTAACAACCGGGTACACCGCGATCGCATCAGCGTGTCTCTTATGGAGAACTTGATACCGAAGAATTGTGCCAGGTGATACCGGGCGTTCGACGCTTTCGGTAGAAGCTGGATTCAGGTTAAAGCAGTGAGTGCCCTGAACAGCAAAACTCAACCCCCCAATGCACCAATGCCAGGCATTAGGAATTACGGGCGTGCATGGGTAGCACTTTGCCTGGCGCTTGCTGTTCATGCGACTGATGAAGCCCTCACGGACTTTTTATCTGTCTATAATCCCATCGTCCTCTCAGTCCGCCAAAGGCTTCCCTCCTTACCGTTACCCACCTTCACATTTAAGATTTGGCTAACCGGTCTGGTTTTATCCATTATTTTTTTGCTCCTCCTTTCGCCCTTCGTCTTTCGGGGTGCCTGGTGGATGACGCCTTTATCCTATTTCTTTGGTGCAATAATGCTTGGGAATGGGTTACTCCATATCGCTGGCTCATTCTATCTGGGACGTTTGATGCCGGGGGTGTATTCCGCACCACTATTACTGGCTGCGTCTGTTTATCTGTTGATACAAGCGACCATTTACGCGACAAGTAATGAATACGGACTATCAGATTAATCGAACCCCAAAACCAGACTCTTCACGCGCGCTTCGTGAGTTTAGTGAGCCCACGCGCGCGATCATTTAATGTCGTAAGCACACGGCTCTTACGCTTGCTAACCATCCAACAAATACGACCCCGCCAGTTGCAGCCAACTTGTACGCCTCAAAATGGATTTCTCGAAGATCGAAGCCGGACTGATGCGCCCTTGATTACCGACGAAGTAAACCGCTCGCGTCAAAGATCCTGCCGTTTACGTATTCATACTTGTCGGGTAAATGCCCGCGTCGTAGGATGCAGCGCAAAGCGTTTTGAATATTCGATGTGATGACCTGGACTGATAAATAGCGCCAGGTTCTCAGGCAGTTCATATTGCCGCGACATGTTCGAAATCTAATCCCGGCAAGGGACCATGGTCTCAGTCACCAATACCTCACAGAATATCCTGGGGAGACGTGGGAGTAGATCTTTCGATAGGACGACTCTTCCACACGAATATCAATCAGCGGATCCTTACAGGCAATGAGTGCAACCTTTTAGGAGGTAATTCAATGACTTTAAGAAACTTCGTATTTGTGCTTTTCTCTCTGACCGTGGTCGTTACGTGTTTTACTGCGACGACGCCTGCCATGGTTTCTGTTGCAATCGACACCTCGACAAAAGAGCAAGATCGAGCTGCGGATGCGGCAGCCATCCGCGCGCACATAGAAAGCATCTTCCAGGCATTTATTGACGGTGACGTTGACAAGATATACGCGACGCATTCGGAGGACTGGCGAGGATTCTTGGATGGTTACTCCACTCCGATCAAAGGCATAGACGAATACATGAGGGCTAACTACATCGAATGGCCGAGACCTGCGGGCGCTCCCAAGTTCACTTCCTACCTCCCACCCGGCACAACTTATAAGATGAGTGACTTTGACGTAAATTTTTATGGTCCCGAGTTGGCGGTCGCGTCCTTTTTCGGAGAGTTTGAAGGAAAAGCTGGTAATACTACGGTTACCTTGCGTCGATTTCGCATAATGGATGTTTACGCTAAGCGAAAAGGAAGTTGGATTCAGGTTGCGTCTCACACGGTAATAGACCCTGACTGGCGTTTACAACAAATGTCGAAGCCCTTGACCGTTACACCGGAAATTCGCCAAAAAATATTGACTGAGCGGGAGGCCGTTTGGAAGGCTTATTTCAACAATGATCGAGCGACACTGGAAAGACTCATTCCGGATGAAGCGATCGCGATCAACAATGACGCAGAGGCGTGGTCTGACCGCACAGCCATCCTGGCGGGAGCCCAAGGCTTCGCGGACAGCGGAGCAAAATTAGTGCGATTGGAATTCCCCAAAACGGAGATGCAAATTTACGGTGATACAGTCATTATCTACACAACCTACCTTTATGAAATAGAGGCAAATAATAAACGCGTGACCAAGAGCGGTCGGGCTACGGAAATGTTTGTCCGGCGCGGCAATGATCTTGTTAACGTAGGCTGGCATCTGGATTCGGGTAAGTAAAATTGATCATGACCGGACCGTCCGCCATTCAGCATATTCTAAGGGATCGGTTTAACTGTGCGGTCGCTTCCCGCCTGAGTCCGAATCAGAAATAGTGAGGCATCGATCGGAGGATTGATAACGGTCTTTGTGAAACGGATAATTGAACTGCGGGATGGGTCGCCTGCGGAACGATGGATTTCGTTTTCAAACTTGATGCCATCGACCGTCTCGTACGAATTAAACGTTACGGTAATCGTTCGATCACCTTCCTTGTGCACCATCGTCTTCGGTAACGATGTCTGCGGATCGAGCATTACGCGCCACTCGATGCCTCCTTCCGGTTTAAACACAATCGAGTCGTTACTCTCGACAGCGACACTTCCGCGGCGGCGTTCTGGAAAAAAAACGAAGAACATCGCGTTCGAATTCGCGAAGCGCCTCGAACTTGTCAGGGCAAGTTCGGCCTCAGTCATTGGTCGCGGCGGCTCCGCACCCCGCTGCACAGTACCGTTGACGCCATCGAATACTTCAATGACTGAAAAAGTGGCGATCTGCTCCTCCTTGCGATACTTCCCATCAGTTGTGTGCCAGACCTTAATCGTTCCCTGAAACCCCCCGAACTCAAGCGTCGCCTCGCGATAAATTGATTTGATTGCGGCTACCTTTTCACGTCCGCCCACAGCTTTCGCCCAACGATCGATGGGATCGTCGATGGCTAACGAGGCCGAGCCTAAAAACAATGGAATCATTAATAAACATTTGCGCATATTTGTCCTCTTTCTGTCAGTATTCTCAACTTCAGTCCAGCACCGTCGTTACCTGCGCACCCGTGTTAACTGAGGCGAACGACTATCTTTCCACATGTCATTATTAAATGTGGCACCTCTCGTCCAGTTAGAAAAAGAAGCAAACTGCGCACGCCATAGTAAGTCTATGCCCGTGCGCCCGAGTCGAACGATCAAGGCTCGCTCACGGTGTCGTTCCCGCAAACACAGGTTCCAGTTTCCGCTTTTTAGCCGCTTTGTGATCGGCGTCCATGATGAGCGCGCTAAAGTGCAACCCGTTAGGATCAGGGGACGGGCGCTACCCCTGACAAGTATCCTCGTTTGTTTTTCCCAACTGTCCTTATTGAATCGGCCTCCGTGGGCCAACACGACACTGCGTTCGGTTGTTCCGTATAGGTTGGCGTAGATAAGCCCTCCATCTTGAGTCGGAAAGGAAATCTGTTCCGGCTGTTCAGCAGCATCTTGTCCTCTAACTTCGCTTCCGAAAGCCACAATCGACGTGATTAAATAGATGATAATAACGAGGATGCTCTTCATTAGTTTAACTCATTTTCGTGAATCGTTGCCGTCGTTCACAAGCGGCATGCTTAAGCCAATAACCGATGTTCGAACAGTGCGGTGAATACCTTGGTCACTGAGTCAATCTCGAAAGCGGTTTTGCCATCTAATTGGCTTAGGTGGTCGTAGGAGTTAACCATTAAGCCAGCAAGCACCCAAACGGCACACGCAGTACATACGGTCGTTTGCAACCAGCGAGTCTTAACTCCACCCCAAAATACAATGTCGCCTTGGGACCAACCTTCCCAACGAATCCATCGAGTAAAGTACTGGATTTGACAGCCGTAACTTTCGCGTCGCGAACTTATCTCGAGCAGCCCGTGAAAAATCACCGCGATGAAACTAGTCGGCTTCGATCGAATTGATCGAGTTTTCTCTTACGGCGAAGGCAAGGCCAGTTGGCTTTCCGAGAGTGGCGCGAACTACGTCATCTTCTCGGACGGCAGAACGCTTTTGGTCGGCACAACGACGCACCTTAATACGAACGCGCTGCTCGTTGGTACCCACGAAAGCGCTGAAGCGCGCACTAATGCTCAGAGGCCGAGCTTAAGGCCATGTTCGGACAGCCGATAGGAATAAACGACGAGTTTGCACTCCCAATACAATCATCGCCGAGAGTTATCTAAAGATAACCCTGTGGGCTAATGGCGCCCTGGAATGCCCTTGCGGTAAAAAGGCGCATCCTAAGGCGCTATCACTCACGTTACAACCTCAAATACGTGAGCGGTGCTTCTTATGATGTGAATGGTCTGCGTTGCGGCCCCGGTGGTTTATTTGGTGAACGTGGGGCGGATTCAGGCTGATGAGAATTTGGCAAGTCTGTATTATTAACAAGCCATCCTGAAAATCCGGGCATTCGTGGGCATTGTCCTTCAACAGTGTATTTTCGGACCACCAGTCACGCGAAGCTAGTCACCCTAAGGGCGTGACCGTTCGCGTCCCTAAATGCGCCGCTCGCGTATTTTTCGTTGTCCCATAACTGGCTTCGGCATAGCATCTGGGCGCTGCAGTTGCGTTAGTCACTACTCAATTGGTTTTCTCAAGTAAGAATGGCTTGTTGGGTGCTCACCGATATTACGCGGGCGCAATGCTTCTGAAGAGGTGAACAATGTCAGGTCTTTCACCGGCCAGTCGCTGAGTGTGCCAGACGGCGCCAACTCATTGGTGAAGCTCAGCGTCACTACACGAGAGGCGGCGAGCCCGAGAGATCTGAATGCAGAGGATGCGGCGGCCCGGGGCACGGGTGCATTAAACGAAGCTGCGGGCTCTCATTCGAGTTCCGTCAGCGGGCGCGCCCAGGGAATTGCAATGATGTTCGGGAAGGGGCGCGTGGTGATTCTAGGGGAGGCCGGACTATTTTCAGCGCAAATTGTCAGGTTCACTGATGGCAATCCGCAAAGGGAAAGAAGTTCGGAATGAACGTGCCAGGCAACGGCAACCGTCAGTTCGCGCTCAACGTACTGCACTGGTTATCGAGGTTGCTGAAATAACCAAATCGATATTAAGATTCACCCTTGCCTAAGATATTAATAATTAGTCTTGGGGCGTTGTGAGAAAGTGATCCCGTACAGGCCGTCCTTCCTTGGCAGATTTAGCCACGATTAGGGAGCAGAATTTAGGATTTCAGAATGATACTGATAATCAATTTGTGGAAACCCCTGCTCATTCTTAGCGTCGTAGCAGGCAGCTTGGTAGTTAAAGTTCCATGGCAGGACAAATTTCAGCCTCGGTTGGAACCCAAAGTCGCTGCAAGCGCGTTGGATACATTCAAGGTCGCGATCGACGAACGCTGGTCCTACCGTTACGCCAAAGACGCCAACTTCGATGCGGCGATTGGCGACCTGCGGAAGCGGATTGATGGTGGCATCTCTTTGAACGAATTTGGGATCGAGCTGCAGAAGATCATTGCACTTGGTGTCGATGGCCACGCCCGCGTCGCTGGCTATGAGTTGCCATCCGGCGGGCGTTTGCCATTCCTGATCGAACCCGAAGGCGAGCGGTTTGTCGCCTTTGACCCAGGGCGGAGAGCGTTCTTGGCGGAAGGCTTCCCCTTCCTAACTAAGATTGATCGCAAGGGCGTGGCCCAGTGGTGTGCGGCAGCGTCTGTGCTCGTTTCGAAGGGCTCACCTCAATACATCCGTTACCGTTGCCTAGGCCAGCTGCGCGAGTTCGACTACTGGCGAAAGGTAATGAACATGCCAAACAAGGCTACGGTCGAGATCGAATTAGAGGACAAGGAGGGCATGCGTCACAAGACGCTGACGCTGCCCATCGCAAAGTCGCTTCCGATTTATGGCGTCTGGCCGACGGGCGGCTCACGCCTTCTGAGGGGCAACATTGGATACCTGCGGCTCCCGGACATGGTCAAAGCCACGTCCGTACCCGAAATCAAGAGATGGATGCCTGAATTTCGTGACACTGCCGGCTTGATCGTGGACGTTCGGGATAACAACGGAGGAGATCGCGACGCCCTGTTATTGTTGTATTCGTATTTGGCCGCCCCGGATGCCCCTCCGCGTGTTTTCACCGCCGCGGCTTATCGTCTGCACAGCGATCACAAGGAGAGCTATCTTGCCGAAAACCACCGCATGTATCGCGCCGACGCCAAGGCGTGGGCCCCGAACGAGCGCCAGGCTGTCGCAAAGTTCGCAAACGTCTTCAAGCCTCAGTGGGAACTGCCCAAGGGCCAATTTAGCGACTGGCACTACATGGCTCTTAACCGCCTCGACGATCCGGACGTTTACTACTATGACAAGCCGGTAATCGTTCTGATGAATGCCAAGTCCTTCAGCTCGACCGACATCTTTCTCGCCGGGCTAAAGGGAATGAAGAACGTCCTGCTACTCGGCACTCCAAGCAGCGGCGGCAGCGCCTTTTCGCAGCAGATCTTACTAGGCGCGACGCCCCTACGGCTGCGCATCGGTACTATGGCCTCGTTCCAGTCCGACGGCAAACTATTCGACGGTAACGGCATTCACCCGGATGTTCTGCTTGAGCCGGTTCCGGAATATTACATAGGCGGCCATGATAATGTTCTGGAGGAAGCTGTGAAGCGGATCACGAAAGGTTAACCGATCAGTCGGGCATCCCCGGAGCAGTGCTTGGTTCAACGGATCATTGGACTGGAGCGGGGATAGCCTATTCTCAACTTTCTCTATGATTCGACGGTTGCTGAAACAAACGGAGCAACATTATGAAAACACAACGACTCGCGATTGGTCTTACCGTGATCAATTTATTCCTGCTGGTATTTCTTTTGGCGCAAATCCGTCGAGCCGACGCGCAAGGTGTCGCTCCCGTGCTTCGAGGACGCGCGCTTCAAATTGTAGATACTCAGGACCGGATTAGGGCCGAA
>DATETN010000103.1:0-78669 GCA_035283645.1 Pyrinomonadaceae bacterium | reverse complement strand
AACTCGGAGGAAATTATGAAAACGCGATATGTTTTTCGGAGTAGTTTAGGACTGGTGGTTCTACTATTTTTCGGATTTGTCTGTGTATGGCCGGTGCAAGGTCAGACCGGGAGGTCCACTGTGCGAGGAACGGTCAGAGACCAGCAAGGAAATGTAGTAGCGGGCGCTACTGTCACTCTCACAAACATCGAAAAGAACTTTAGGAGGACACAGTCCACTACCAATAGTGGAAACTACGTGTTCACCGCTGTGCCACCTGATACGTACAAATTAGAGATCGAGGCGGCGGGTTTCAAGAGAGCTTCGGTAGAGAATGTAGCCGCATTGGTCGACACTCCTCTGGACGTAGACGTCCAGCTCGAGGTAGGAGCGGTAACCGAAACGGTAGTCGTGACCTCAGGCACCGAGGCGCCACTGAACACTGCCGATGCCACGTTGGGCATCACATTCGAGAATCGCCGGATATCAGAGTTACCGCTAAATGCCAGAAATCCCGTGGGGCTTCTCAGTCTGCAGCCAGGCGTCACCCGCACCGGCTATGTTAATGGGGGGCGTTCGGACCAGGCAAACGTGCTGCTAGACGGCGTTGATAATAATGAGCAGCAGCGCGGATTAGACGTAGTGACGGATGAAGCGTTCGCCAGCGTCCTACGTTCGACTCCAGACTCGTTGCAGGAGTTCCGTGTGGTTACCTCAAACCCGAATGCCGATCAGGGGCGCTCCTCTGGAGCCCAAGTGTCGCTCGTTACTAAGTCAGGCACCAATGATTGGCACGGTTCCTTGTACGAATTTCATCGCAACACTGCCACTACTGCCAACGATTTCTTTAACAATGCTGCCGGTAGTTATGCTTCTGACGATCTGCCTGTGCAGCTTGGGTTGAAACAGGTGGGCGAGCCCATCGCGCCGCGTCCCCAGCTTTTGCGCAATGTATTCGGTGGCTCTATTGGCGGACCGATCAAAAAAGATAGAGCGTTCTTCTTTTTCACTTACGAAGGTTTTCGTGAGGCTTCTGAAACGCCTGTCGTACGTGAAGTACCTCTGCCAACATTGGGCCAGGGAATCGTACGTTACTTCACCGCAAGCGGCGACAGCGATCCCGACTGCCCGGCCGGAACGCCCGCGGGTGTGAACTGTCTCACGCCTCCTGAGATCAATGCAGGGTACATTGCGGCCAACGGCGATACACCTGGTGTGAATCCGTTGACGTTAGCGGTCCTGGCTCAAGCTGCGCAGAGGTATCCAGCTAATGATAGTTCAGTAGGTGATGGTCTCAACACCGGCGGATTTCGATTCAACGCGAAGACACCCGCCAGACTAAATACTTACATCACCCGGTTTGACATGAATCTGACAGACCGGCAAACACTATATCTTCGCGGGAATTACCAGTGGGATCACGTTACGAGGAATGTTTATGGAGGCCCTGACTGCGGTATAGACTCTCCTGCTGACAACATTCAGTGCCTTCCCGACACAACGCCGCTAAGCATTTGGAACCATCCATGGGGGCTGGCAGCGGGCCATACTTGGACCAAGTCGAGTAATCTGGTAAACCGTTTCACTTATGGCTTTACACGTGCGGCTTTCACGGACACCGGCGAATCAGACGAGAATCGCGTCACCTTCAGGTTTATATTCGCACCGCTTGGTTACCGGCGCAGTTTGAGTCGCGTCACCCCGGTGCATAATTTCGTCGACGACATCTCATGGATACGTGGCGACCATACATTTAGCTTTGGGGGCAACGTCCGCTTGATTCGGAATAGCCGCCAGTCCTTGGCCGGTTCTTTTGATGATGCCATCATCAACCCATCCTTCTACAACAGCTCTGGCGCTGTGCTCAGAAGGCCCTTCAGCGACATCAACCCCGCTTTCAACAACGACACGCGCGATGCCCTGGCGAGTGTCATTGGCCGGTATTCCCAATACAGCGCGAATCTGGTTTACGACGCCTCAGGCTCACTTCAGGCCGTCGGAACGCCTACGCAACGCGCGTTCAAAACCGAAGAGTATGAGTTTTACTGGCAGGATTCGTGGCGACTGAGTCCCGATCTTACACTGAACTATGGTGTGCGCTGGTCAACCTCAACCCCAGTTTACGAGGCCAATGGAATTCAAGTTGTTCCAACTCCAAGCCTCGGCGACTACTTCAGGCAACGCGTGGCAAGCTCGGAGGGCGGAATCCCTTTCAACGATCCCATCACTTTCAATCTGGGTGGAAAAGCGAACAATCTGCCTGATTACTACAAGCAGGACTGGAACAACTTTGCCCCGGCAGTTTCCTTAGCCTGGTCTCCCGACCTGGGTAACAATTGGCTGGGCCGCCTGATCGGGCGCAACGGGAAATCAGTTATCAGGGGTGGCTTCCGCATGACCTACGATCGCATCGGCAGTCAACTGGCGGTTAACTTCGATTTAAACAACTTGGCCGGATTCACTTCTGCCAGAAACATCAACGCAAACACCTTCGACGTCACGGATAGTCGTGCCTTTGGTATGGGTCCACTGTTCACCGGATTCAATCCCAACGTGAGGTCGCTCACCTTCCCAACCGCGACCACTCCGATTCCGAGCACGTTGGTATTTCCTTTAACCGTAGCGGCGGATGAAGACCAGCGGATCGAAGTATCACTGGACGATACAATCACTACGCCCTACAACTACAACGTTAACTTGTCATATGGACGCGAGCTGGGGAAGGGCTTTTCCTTTGAGACCAGCTATGTCGGCAGGTTTGCGCGCGATCTGCTTGCAACCCGCGACATCATGCAGTTGAATAACTTGCGCGATCCGCAGTCTGGAATGACCTTTTACGAAGCGATGGGGTTGCTGATCGATGCTCGTTACGCGAATACCCCGATCACTTCGTTGCCGAGCATTCCATATTTTGAGAATCTCTTTCCGTTTGCGGCCGACTGGTGGGGCGATCCGACGCTAACTGCGACTCAGGCCTCATATGCCTGGATAGCGCCAGGAGCACTGGGTGGTGCCGACATAACCGATTACACCTTCGTGCAATTGCTCTGGGACGATAGTCCTTCCTGCACCACCTGCCCGTTCGGTGGCGGTCCGGCCAGAGCCAACAACATGTTCTATCAGCCCCAGTTTGCCGCGTTGTCGGCGTTCTCCACCGTTGCGCGGTCGAACTACAATTCGGCCCAATTCACGTTGCGAAAGCGATTCAGTAACGATTTTGCGTTCGATGTGAACTACACTCTGGGCCATTCATTGGATAATGCCTCCGGGTTGCAAAGCTCAACCAGCTATGGCACGGCCTTCATCGTGAACGCACTCGACATTGATCAGAACTACGCTAGCTCTGACTTTGACGCGCGCCATATCGTGAATGCGAACTGGATCGCCGGTTTGCCCTGGGGCCGAGGCAAGACGTTCTTCAGCGACATGCCGAAAGTCGCTGATGCCATTCTGGGTGGTTGGCAGCTGACGGGAATCTTCCGTTGGAACTCCGGCTTGCCGGTCCAGACCCCCTTTGATGGCGGTATCTGGGCCACTAATTGGAATGTCCAGTCAAACGGTGTACGCGCGCGGCCGATCCAGGCTTCTCCGACTGGAGCTGGAAGTCCAAACCTTTTCAGCGATCCGGAAGCAGCATATCGCAGTTTCCGAAATGCACGGTCAGGTGAGGTCGGTGACCGAAACGTGCTTCGGAACGAAGGGTACATCACGCTCGACATGGGTCTTGCCAAGACGTTCAAAATGCCGTTTGAAGGTCACTCACTGCAGTTTCGGTGGGAAGTCTTCAACGTAACAAACACGCAGCGGTTTGATGCAAACACGATTGCTGACCTCGGCTTGGATATAGATCCTTTTTTGGGTGGATCACCAAGTTCGGAGTTTGGCAGATACACCTCAACGCAGACTCCGCTTAACGAAAACAAGGCTGGTCGCGTAATGCAGTTTGGGTTGCGTTACCAGTTCTGAGAGATTGAGGTTGGGTTGTTTTAACGGGCGGGGTTCACTGAGCCCCGCCTTTTTCTATTGGTTGAAATATGATTTTTTTAGGCGCTCAGTATCCTTCGCAATCTTTCGGCTAAGCTCGACGATAGAATCCAGATCAGATTGAGCCTGCGAGGCTTGCTTTACGTCGACGACGCCTGGCTTTTGAAAGATTGGGTTCTCAATAAAACTCATAATGCGCTCATCCAGCATAAGCAATGCAGTTTTTAGGGCGCTTGCATCTGCGATCTTGGGAGGCGCTTTGGACTTTTCATCGGAGGAGATTTTTGGCAGATACAGGTTTTCGCGCAACCGCACAGCACGCTTCCTGATTTCATCCAGACTCTGAATAACATCCGTGAAGTTGGGAACTGTAAGGGGAATGTTCTCGGCCAACATGCGGTTGTTTACTTCCTGCAGTCGAGTAAAGTCTTCCTTTATATTCGCGAGGGCCAGCCGATCCTTTTCTTCGACACGAGGTTTCGCTGCCTCGCGCCTCATCTCGTCCATTATCATTTGTCGTTCGCGAATGCTCGGTTGTCTGATGGGGTTGGTGCCGGCAGGAGTATTAGGACGCGACCCGCCAATTACTCCGCCATCGGATTGCGCAAGCACTATCTGCACGGAAGCGAGAAGTATCAATATGGCCAAGGCGATCGAGCGAGGCGGAAGCGAGCTGGAGAAACCTATGATCATAACCCCTCCCCAACAGCACAGAACGCGTGAGGGGCGGAGTATATAGCACTAGCCATTAGTATCACAACGATCTTCAGGCGACGGGTATTGCGGGATAGTTTCTTGTGATTGGTCGCTCGTTTTAGCGGATAGTTGCTGGGTCAGTTGTTAGGTGTGAGATAGAAGATAGTGAATCATGACTAATCACTAACATAACCAAATCAAGTACTTGCGGACGTCCAGCGATTCTTAGAGAAATCCGAGAACTTTTATCCGGGATTTTACGTTACAAGGCTTGGATGGATCGCGAAAACCCTTTACTGGAGACGACCCCATGAAACGTCTGATTATAGTCGCTGTACTTATTATCATCGCCGCAATTGCTGGAATAGTGCGCTCCCATGGCGGAGAATTCGTGCACGTTAATGAGCTTTCGGGCTCGGGTCAAGAAGGAGCAGAGGTTCGCGAAGAGATCCGCAAGAGTTTTGAACTGGCACCCGGCGCCACGGTACGTGTTGCTGGGATTAATGGTGTAGTCAGGATCGAGACTGCCGACACAACTACCGCCGAGCTTTATGTCGAACGAACAGCAAAGAGTCGGGAGTCCCTCAGTCGGCGAAAGATCTCGATCGACAGCAGCGCCACAAACCTTGAGATCAAGGGCAAAAGTGAAAACGTGGGTTTTATCGCCCGGCTCTTTGGCTCAAGCCCCCATGAGCGCGTCACCCTTAGGCTCCCACGACAGGTGTCCTTGATTACTGGTGGCGTAAATGGTGATCTCATTGTTGGAGAGATCGACGGCTCAGTCGAGATTCACGGAATCAATGGCAAGGTTGATGTGGGTCAAGCAAGCGGTAGCGCCGAGTTTCATGGCATCAACGGCAACATCACGGTCGCCCTCAAAGGTTTGGAACACTCGGGCGTTCGACTCAAAGGGATCAATGGCAACATCGAAGTTCGGCTGGCTGAGGGAATGAATGCCGAGATCGAGGCGCGAGGGATGAATGGAAGAGTAGTTTCAGACTTGCCTGACTTTGTGCTTGAGGAAGAAAAGCACGGCTCGTACTCGGCGCATGTCGGTACCGGCGGGAGTCCCATCTCGGCACACGGCATCAATGGAAACATTCGGTTGTCGCGAGTTGCAGTGCAAGCGCAAGCTAAGAACACCCCGTGAAGTTCGCGTTCTGAAGTGATTTCGCGGGTCGGATTCTGATTCGACCCACGAAATCACGATTAACTATGAACCTATAACGACGCCCACTCGGCTACCCACCAAAACTTATCTCTCAGTGTCAATACTCGATTGGCTTTCGTGTCGTAAGTGTGGGCATGTTCCAACTCTTCAGCCGTTCGCTCCATTGCGGCACGCTTTCTGAGATGAACCTATTAACTTCACTAATTCTTGTTCGATACACCGGCTCTACTTCTGAAAGATAGCTGCGCACGAACGGGGTTGGAGCTTCTCCTCATCCTTCGTTTTGGTAGACCTTGGGTTCAATGATAGGCTGCAACGAAAATTTCGCAAGAGGAGGCAGCTTCGCGGTGCGCATGAGAAATGCTTTAGTTGTACTGTTAACTTTGTTGGCCTTGCTTGTCACGACTAATGTCAAAGCGCAGTCGGGCGGCACAATCCAAGGCAACTCAGTACGAATTGGTCCCTACACACCGGAGAGAGGCTCACCCGAGCGGAAGGCAATAGTTGATGCTCTGCGCATTCCGGTTAAGAGACAGTTGAAGCAGGATCTAATATTTAAGATTGATCACCTGAAGGTTGAGAGAGGCTGGGCCTTTCTTTTGGGGGTACCGCAACGGCCGGACGGCAGCACGATCGATTACACCGGTACGGTCTATCATGAAGCGGTTGACGCAGGGGCATTCGATGATGGCATAGTAGCTTTGCTTAGAAACGTAAGCGGCAAATGGCGAGTTGTACAGTATGTGATCGGAGCGACAGACGTTCCTTATGTGGATTGGGACACTAAGTACCGAGCGCCCCGCGGCATTTTTAAGCTGGAGTAGACGGAATCGATGAGATTTGCCCCTCATGAAGGTAGTTGTATTAGAGAGTGAATGACGGTATAAGTTCCAACCCGCTAATTTTAATCAGGAGAATTAGGCTTGCCTCAAAGTCGACACCGTAAAAGCGGCAAAGCAAAGAAGAGACCCAAGGGCACCTACGCTGCCACTGGACCACTCCCCCACTCGCGGAAGGCCCGATCCATTCGACTGATTGCAATTATAGTCGTCGTGTTACTGGCAGTTTCAGTAGTCGGTTATGTTGTATCCCGTCGCGGTGGGCCTGAAGTGACCACTGCTTCCGGTTTGAAGTACACCGATATTGTGGAGGGAACTGGCCCAACGCCGCAAAGCGGACAAACGGTTACAGTCCACTACAAGGGTGCTCTCGAAAATGGAAAACAGTTCGACAGTTCCTACGATCGAGGAACACCCTCGGACTTTCGCATCGGAGTAGGCGCGGTCATCAAAGGCTGGGACGAAGGTCTCATGTCAATGCGAGTCGGAGGCAAGCGAAAGTTGGTGATTCCCGCAAGCCTCGGCTATGGGCCAAGGGGCCGGCCCCCAGATATACCGGGAAACTCGACACTTGTCTTCGAAGTGGAACTCCTCAACGTAAAGTAGGGGGCTTTGTTGCATTCCCTTTACATTTCCTTCGAGGGATCCCAAATCCTTTCAAAAACTGTTAGGATTACACCCCTCTCCCTCTTGTTCCTTCTTACGCAGAACAACTTGTCGGAGGTAGCTATGCAGAGAAAAATCATGACCGTTTTAATGGTCGCTTTGGTAACGATGGCGATGGCAGTAAGCGTCATTGGTCAGGGGAAAGGACGCGGTGGAGGCGCCGGCGGCGGTCGTGGCGCCGGGGGCGGTGTTGGGAATCCAAGCGGTCCTCCCTCAGGTATCGGTGTGGATCGCGGATTAGGTAACGCCTCGGAACGTTCTGGTGGCCGGTCGGATAGAGGTTTGGGAACTGCTTCAGAGAGATCTAACGGTCGCTCCGATGCAGGGCACGAACGAGCTAGAAGAGCACGCAGCAACATGCGGCAGGCGGACGACGAGCTGCAGGACCATCCGGGAATCGCGCGCACGCTCAAAATGAATGCAAATGATCTTCGCGGTGACTATCAAGCAGCTCTAGCTGTAAATCCAGATCTCAAGTTCGGTCAGTTTGTGGCTGCTACACGATTGTCTCAGAATCTGGGTACGCGCCATCCCAGCATCACACGCCCAGCAATATTGTCTGGCCTGGCTTCAGGACGAAGCATGGGTCAGACTCTGCAGGATCTGGGCCTCGGTAAAGGCGAAGCCGAGGAAGCCAAGAAGCGAGTGGACCGCGAAATAAAGGCGGCGCGGAAATAACCAAAAGCTAATTGCGCTAATAGAGATAAGGTGACCTGTGCGGTGGGTCACCTTTTTGTCTTTATGGCCCTCACCTACTCAAGGTTCAAAAACTCTTCAGCTTAAGCGAACAAAATGGTCAAGAGATTTGATCGGCGAGGCGTGGGAGCGTAATCTCGTGCCGAGGGAGCACCGCAAGGATCACTGCAATTAGAAAGAGACAATGCCATGAGCAGCAACACTCTAACGATTACCGACAACCGCACCGGAAAGCAATATGACGTCCCAGTTGAGAACGGCACGATCAAGGCGATGGACCTGCGTCAAATCAAAGTTCATGAGGAAGACTTTGGCATAATGACGTATGACCCGGCTTTCATGAACACCGCTTCGTGCAAGAGTCGAATCACGTTTATCGACGGTGACAAGGGAATCCTCGAATACCGCGGCTATCCCATTGATCAGCTTGCCGAGCAGAGCACGTATCTTGAGGTGGCGTATCTTTTGCTCAACGGTGAGCTTCCGACACGAACTCAACTAGACGAATGGAAGTACAACATCACCTACCACACTTTTATTAATGAGAACATTAAGAAGGTCATGGATGGGTTTCACTATAATGCTCATCCGATGGGGATGTTTGAGGCCACGTTGGGTGCGCTGTCGACTTTTTATCCCGACGCCAAGGACATATTTAATTCGGAGAGCCGGTGGAAACAGATTTATCGCTTGATTGCCAAGGTCCCCACGATTGCTGCTTTTGCCTTTCGCCATCGGATCGGGATGCAATATGCCTATCCCGATAACGATTTGAGCTATGAAGGCAATTTTTTGAACATGATGTTCAAGACCACCGAGTTGAAGTACGAGCCCAACCCAGTGCTGGAGCGGGCCTTGTCGGTGTTGTTCATCTTGCACGCGGATCACGAACAAAACTGCAGCACAAACGCGATGCGCAGTATTGGCAGCGCACACACCGATCCGTTTTCAGCGCTGGCAGGCGCTGCTGCGGCTCTTTATGGACCACTGCATGGCGGCGCGAACGAGATGGTTCTGCGCATGCTTCGTGAGATAGGTTCTATCGAGAAGGTGCCGGAGTATATCAAGCGGGTGAAGGCAGGCGATTTTCGGCTAATGGGTTTCGGACACCGTGTTTACAAGAATTATGACCCGCGCGCTCGGATCATCAAGCAGGTAGCCTACGAAGTGTTTGAAGTTACAGGCAAGGACCCAATGCTTGACATCGCCCTTGAGCTGGAAAGGATTGCCCTGGAGGATGAGTACTTCGTCAAGCGCAAGCTCTATCCGAATGTCGACTTCTATTCTGGGATCATCTATCAAGCGATGCGTTTTCCCGTCGACATGTTCCCGGTGCTTTTTGCTATTCCGAGAACCTCCGGCTGGTTAGCGCAATGGGTTGAACTTCTGGATGACCCCGAACAGAAGATTGCACGACCAAGACAGGTATACTTGGGTCATCGGACTAGAGAGTACATACCGATCGAGAAGAGAGGGGAAGTAGGGGTAGCAGCGTAGATATGTTCAGTTATTTCGGCGATCCACGGTTCCATGCTCGGCATCGTGGATCGTTCCTTATTCACTTACAATCATCTTTCCAGCAATTTCCTTTAAAACTTTTGCGCACACTGTGCCAGTTATGTGCAGTGGATCCATGCGCGGATTAAACTCCACGATATCGGCTCCCACTACATTTCCTGTCAGCTTCTGAATCACCTCAATAGCTTGCCGCGTTGAGAGGCCTCCCGGCTCACGATGGGAAACTCCCGGTGCAAACGCCGGATCGAGCGCGTCCAGGTCAAACGAAATGTATAGAGGGCCATCAAATCGCAGCGAGACGTGCGGTGGCCAGTTTTGCATCTCAATTGTCTCTACTCCAAACCGACTTGCCTGTTCTCTTTGGTGTTGGTTTGTGGTGCGAATTCCCACCTGAATTAGCCGCGAGATCAGCCCCTCTTCCATTGAGCGAGCAAAGGGGCTGGCGTGCGAGTATCGGTTTTCCTGGAAGTCGTCGTAGAGATCCGGATGGGCGTCAAAGTGCAGAACATTCAGGGAGTTGTGCCGTCGCCGAAAAGCTTTCAGGATGGGGTAAGTTATCGAATGATCCCCTCCGAGAGAGATCGGCCTCAGTCCATCATTAAGTAGCGTATCAATTGAGCCTTCGATCAATGAAAACATCTCGGTGCCGGGGACGGGTTCAACGTCGCCAGCGTCGAAGAAGAGCGACTCGACTCCGAGATCGACACCTGATTCGGTCCAGAGATTCGAAGCCTCAGAACGGAGCGCAGCCCTGATTTGAGGCGGAGCATCTGCTGCGCCTTTCATAAAAGAGGAATTCTCGTCGTAGCGAAAACCGATGAGTGCCAGCTTTGTTCTGTTTGTGTTTGAAGTAACGGATTCGGGCATGCTTTGCCTGCATTCGGAAACGATCCTGAGAAAAACTAAGGGGGCCGATTCGGAGCAAAAAAATGCACCCGGCAGGACTCGAACCTGCGGCCTTCTGATTCGAAGTCAGACGCTCTATCCAGCTGAGCTACGGGTGCAAAAGACGGTAAATAGTAATTGGTTAATGAGGAATAGTAAAACCCACTCGCTGATGTCAGCTAGATTTTTATTGAATTGCGGAACCTACTTCCCTTGAAAATGCTGTCGGACGAATTTGACAAGGTCCGCAGCTTCTCTTGCTGATACCTTCTCCTTAAACGCCGGCATGCCATCGCCGCCATCCAGCACCTGCTTCACCAGCTCCTGGTCAGAGTGCGTCACCGCATGCCCTGCTCGTAATGAAGGGACCTTTAAAGTCTTGTCATCGATGGTGACGGTTCCCCCGTCCCCGCTTTCCCCATGACACGTCTGGCACAGATTCGCGTAGTTGGTTCTAGCGGCAGCTAGTTCATCTACCGTGGCCATGGGCACCGAGGTCGTCGGAGTCGCTGGATTCACTGTTCCTGTTGACTCAGTGTTTTGCTTGCCACATCCAACGACGAAAAGCGAAAGGGCCAACGCTACTATGCTGAAGAGTTTGGTCATTCCTGTTGTTCTATCCTGTCAATGCTGAATTCTCGGCGAGCAACTCAGTATAGCTAACAGACATTTTCATTCAAGCGCACGGCAGGGAAGGGCCTCAACTCCGAGGGACATTACGGATCCGTTCAAACTATGACAGGATAAGCAGAGCATGGATTTGCCACATGAAACGTTAATGGCATGACGGGCCCTCCCTCACTTATCTTGTTCAATCATGTCCATCTGTCAGATTCAGGCCGCTACCAAGTTGCAATCATGTGGATGACTCGGCAGAATACAAGCCGCCCATCATTCATTCGAGTCCTACCTGGGTCCTTTGCGGGTGTTGCAGTTTGAGGTGAAGACATGAGTACGGATAAAGAGAACAATGCCGCCATTCGTGGATCACTCCGCCTGGCTCCCAATTGCGTCGAGCTTGAACAACAGAAATCAAAATTGCCAAGACAGTTTGTGAACTTCACCTTCTATCACACTCGTCCCGAATGGCGCCTGCTGGATCAACCTGAGAAGGATCGGTGCCGAAGTGAATTCATTGCTACCGTCGGCGAATTCCGTAAACAGCTCTTAATTCATACGTACTCCACTGTCGGTCTCCGCACAAATGTGGATTTTATGATCTGGCGGATCGGCTATGAACTCGATCCCATTCAGGAGATGACATCGCGACTGAATCGTACGGAAATGGCCAAGTACATTGAGCCAACGCAGTCTTTTCTCTCGATGACGAAGCGATCGATGTACATCGATAAAGACAATCCCGAGCATGTTGAGGATCGTCTGCACATCGTACCCGGAAAATCCGACTACCTCTTTGTATATCCGTTCGTAAAGACGCGCGAGTGGTACGCGCGCACTCCGGACCAGCGACAGGAGATGATGGACGAGCACATACGCATCGGGAGTAAATACCGTTCGGTGAAGCTTCACACAACCTACTCGTTCGGGCTCGACGACCAGGAATTCGTGGTGGCCTTTGAGACCAATAACCCGGCTGACTTTTTGGATCTGGTGCAGGAACTTCGCGAAACGAAGGCAAGCTCTTACACGCTCCGCGATACACCGATGTTCACGTGTCGACAAAGAACGTTGCAGGAGTGTTTGGAAGCGTTAGGGTGATCCACCGGCAGGGAGGCTGAGTAGCTGGATAAGTCAATAAAGCGCCGCCGATTAGAAAACCAACCTTAACCAGGAGACCTCACCCTCATCAAAAACATACGAAGCGACAGATTTGCGAGCAAACAGGATTGCTTTCGCAGCGCAAATCGACAAGAGACGCAGAGTGTGGCAGACAGAAACAGGACAACACTGACCCTAACAATTGAGCGAGTGTCCGCTCACCTTTCACTTTGTCCGCGTTCGAATCTCAGTGCTCTCATTATCCTGGTGTTTGTCGTCGCCTGTTTCCTCAACCTTAGTCTGTCCGCGCAAGTCCCCGCGGCGCCACCTCCGAACAGCCCTGAGTATCTCTGGTACGAGGCCGAGAATATGCGCGGATTTGCCACTAATCCGCGTGGAGAACCCATCCTCAATCCTTCGTGGATGAATCTACCGAAACTCAAAGCTCCCGGCTGGGGCATTAATGGACCAGGTGTCTCAGCGGAATGGACACAAGGCGGAGAAAGCGAGTGGAACTCGGCAGCCGCCAGCGCAGATGAAACACAAGCCGAGATCTACCAGGACATAGAGATACCCGTGGCTGGTGACTATCGGTTCTGGGTCAGATATGCGGATTGGGGCGCTGCCTCAGAGAATTTTGTGTTGGAGGTAATGCAGAACGGCTCCCAGGCAGATCATCATGAATTTGGCTCAAAACCGGTCGTAGACCCACATGACGAGGTGATTATGTACTGGGGATGGGCGTTCACCTGGGACCGCGCGTCAGCAAAGCTTCAAAAGGGACCGGCGCGGATTTCACTGCGAATTGAGAAGCGGGCCGGTGCGCGTCGCCACGTGGATTGTGTGCTCGTCACCAATGATCTTCAGTTTGTACCCGCTGGAAGACAGAAACCGGATTTCGCGGCAATGAAGTACCTGCGCGAGTCTCTCGCAAGGGGTTCGCAAGTCTCTACCTTACTTTCCGAAGCGACTGTAACTGCGCCGGAAGGCTGGCAGGCGACTAAGATCGCGAATCGAGATTTTCTCATGCCGTGGAATATAGCGAGAGACTTCTGGTCGTTGTACGACAAACCCCTGGACGAACGACCGCTCTATCCTTTCCATGCTGAACCGATTGAGGAGTTTGTCAAAAGCTATAAAGGAGTACGCGAGGTACCGATCTTCTCGTCAAAGCTCGTTGTGCCGGTCATATACATTAACTATCTGGGAGAGTATTTGTCAGAAGGCAGCCCATTCCTCCGCTATTTGCGCGAAACGAAATCTCCTTTTGCGGTGCTAATCAACTATGGATCCGTTGGGGTGTCTCCGGAGCAAGGTCAGGCAGCGTGGCGCCTGCTCAGGGGAGAGCTTCGCGATCAGTTTCTCGGTTGGATCTCAGGAGAGAGTGTGGGCTACGTCTGGGACTCCGCAGCAACCGATCTGAAAATCACGCCGGCAATGAACCGCAACCAACTGCTTGAGGCACATCGCACCTTCTACACCAATGCGTTGAATAGGAAGTGGTCTACGATCTTCCACACCGAGACAGGACCAATGTGGCAGGAGCTAATACCGGCCCAATCAACTTCCAGTACGTCATTTGCTCACGCCTTAATGAGTTGGGGTACTGATTTGATTGGGATTGAAACAGCGGCGGTGCAGCCAATGACAGGGATGCGCATTGCATTCACGCGCGGGGCCGCCCGCCAGTATGGAGGCAAGTTCCTCTACTATCACGCCCCAAACTTTGGCGACTCTGCAACCACATTCACAAGGGTTCAGAACTTCGCTGGTCCAGACAACTTCTTTCATTCGCGTTACGGCGTCACAATGGGACCGTCACTTTCGTGGTACCGAAAGAGTTACTACCTCTACTACATGTCCGGAGCCTCGGCCATCTACCTGGAGCAAGGCGGCGATCAGTTCTTCAAGCCTGGTCCAGGTGAGCATCAATTTCAACTGAATCCGTTGGGCCGCATAACCCAGGAATTTATTGGTTTCGCCGAAAAACACGCAGCCGACCGTGGCACGCCCTATATTCCTGTCGCATTCCTGCTGGACCCTGCTCACGGTTGGGAGATGACGGATTATCCGCACTGGCCCCTTGGGATTTCGCAAATCAATCGAAGCGACCGCGCGCTGCGGGAGCTTTTGGGAGCTGCTTACTTCCCGGGGATGGTGGTTGAGGGTGAGCCGGCAAGTGGAGATCGGCAGGCCTTCGTTTCAGGCGCATTCGGAAATATTTTTGATGTCCTGGTTGCGGAAGTGGGAGCTAAGCCAACGCAGGCCCTCAACAAGTACCGGGCAGTTGTTGTCGGGGGCCACATAGCCTGGTCTCCGAGTTGGGTCCAAAGACTATCCGAGTATGTTCGCGTGGGTGGCACTTTGGTACTGAACACCGCGCAACTGAAGGGTGTTCCGGAGGGCTTCGTTGGCATCCGTCTTACCGGCGTAGCAACAGAAACTCGAAGCGCGGTCTGTGTCGGGCCCGGGGAACAGCACCAAGATTTGTCCGGCCAGCTCTTTAGATATCAGAGAGTCGATCTAAAAGGCGCAACACCCTTCATTACGACCGTGAGCGGTGATTCGCTGGTTACATTGAACAAAGTTGGAAAGGGTTTGGTGATAGTCTCAACGTTGCCCGACTTGCTCGGTCTGGACGAGCGTATTACACCGTTCGCGGCTCACATGTTGCAGCATGTTTTTGCTGAGGCGTCACCGTTCCGTATCACTGGGGACGTGGAGTACCTGATTAACCGTAATGCGCGCGGTTGGGTGATTACGCTCATGAATAACAACGACGTGTTCAAGCCTCAGCAGGGAATGGCCACGGTGGATCGAAGTGCTGCGGTGCGGGCAGTGATTCAATTGAGACGCGGTACGGTTCAAGCGGCAAACGAATGGACCAGTGATCGAGAATTAACAGTTGAACGACGCGGTGACATCTCAGTAGTTTCAGTGGAGCTGGCGCCTGGCGGGATTGCAGTCGTTGAGTTGGTAGTTGGCAGATAACAGGTAGGGGGCGCGGCGGAGAACATTGAATACCCTGCGTTTTACGTTTGTTTCCAAGAAAACAGTTGCGCTAGCATCTGTTTTACTATGAACGAGGAAGTAGAGCGCGAAGAGTTTCTCACCGCCCGCCAGTTGGCCAAGGTGCTGCAAGTAAGCGAATCCACAGTTCGGCGCCTCGCCCGTAAGCGCAGAATCCCCTCTGTTCGTGTTACACCCAGAATCTTACGCTTCCACCTGGACGCAGTACGCGAAGCTCTCGACGTACCGCGTCATCGAATCAGACATGGTGAATACGCTGAACCTGTCGATGATGCCCAGCTATCTTTTGACGATTTCTTTCTTAGTTAGTGGTCGCCGAACGGGCGTTGCCGGGTGTGAACTCAACCCAGGCGCCGTTTCTCTTGATATAGACTCGCGGCTGTTTGATTGGGAATTTACGGCTGAATTCCGGGTTGTTGGCCAAAAACCGTCGCGTCGTTGCTGAGTCCCCAGTTGCAACGCGCCATCGACTATCCTGGCGGATCAGGTACTGCTGGGCCACGATCTTACCTTCAGTCTCAAACGGCTTGGCCACTCTGCCAAAGAGCACAGTATCAACGACAGCAATGCCGTTCCCGACCCGTATCGCTCCAACATCCATTCGGTCCAGGACGTAAATCCCCTGAGCTCTGGCTAGCGCATTCGTAAACCGCTCACGCGACATTCGATTTCGCGAGGAAGAAGGCAGCTCGTCGTACAGCGAGCCATAGTCTCGCGCCTTCAGCTGCTGAAACACACGGAGGACAACGCCTCGTACCTCGGCTTCCTGCGATACCGCAGCCGTCAAAGCCCGAGGGCTCGCAAATAGGCAAAGCAGAAGAAAACTGAATAAGCTAAGCAGTCCTGTTGCGTTGATTCTCTTCATCCTTATCTTCCAACCCCGATCGTTCTACATCAGCGATTAGGGCGACCTCTTTCATCTGCATTCGGTAGTTCAAGAACCAGGCAACTAATCCAATCGCCGCTATGATGAACGCCCTATCCAGATCCCGCCGCCACAAAAAGTACGCCGCCCCGGTCATGGCAACGCCGGAAATAATTACCCAAAACAGCTTCACGGCATCCCTCAATTGACAGTAATCGGAATGCTTACGTCAACGGTCCCTGGCGGATAGCAGACTTCGTCGTCACATGCTTGGATGCGTAACTTTCCCGAAAGATGCCGTTCTCCCTTCGCTAGGGTATCGTCCGCCTTTAGGGAAACTCTGACAATCGTCTCCCCTTCGTAAACCGCAAGAGGTTGCTTGGCAAACGAGAAGCTTTTCTTAATCGCATCGGGGTAGACGATAAAATTCACTGCAATGCCTTGGCCGCGGTCAATCTCTAACTCCGTTGGTATTAAATATGGCTCGGTCGGTGGGTTAGCATTCACGTGATACCCTTCCTGAATTCTGAGTCTCACGACCGCATCAGCTGTACCGCCAGCTGCGATCATTACAGGATCTGGTTTAACCCGAACCACGTCAGCCGAGGCGATGCCTTTGCCTATCTCAACTGTTACGTTGGAATTCGGAGTAGCGGGAGAATTACAACCTAAACACAAAAGGGATGACAATGTAATCGCGAGAATCAGTAGCAGCCGCATCGATGTCATTTCCTTTATCCTGCAACCTCTTTCCTGCCTTCAGGTTTTCTAATGCCGAATTTCTCAAGCCGGTACTGCAGGGTTCGGAAGGTCAACCCGAGCAGCTTGGCAGCTTTCGTGATGTTGTAGTCGGTCTGTTCCATCGCTTGTGTGATCAGGTCCCTTTCTACATCTTCGAAGCTGATTCCTTCAGGGGGTAACTTGAAGGCGCCTTCGGCCGCCGGCCGAGAATCCTGCCGGATCTCGAGCGGTAAGTCTTCAATTGTGATCTGATCACCTTCACTCAGCAAAATTGCGCGCTCAATCGCCGATTCCAACTGCCTCACGTTGCCTGGCCAGCTGTAGTCCTCCATCAAACGACGGGTCTCAGGAGTTAAGCCTCGCACGAGTTTCGACGTATTGCGCGTATGTTTCTTCAGAAAATAGTCAATCAATACCGGAATGTCTTCGCGGCGTTCTCGTAGGGGTGGCACGTCGATGGACAACACGTTGATTCGGTAGTAGAGGTCGTCTCGGAAGCGGCCGTCAGCCACCATAGCTCGCAGGTCGCGGTTCGTCGCGGCGATTACCCGTACATCAACATTGATCTCGTGAGTACCTCCCACGCGCCGGATCTTTCGCTCTTGCAAGGCTCGGAGCAGCTTAGCCTGCATCGCGACATCGAGTTCGGCAATTTCGTCTAAGAACAGAGTGCCGCGGTTCGCGATTTCGAACAGACCCTTCTTTTCTGCGTGAGCACCTGTGAAAGATCCTCGCTCATGTCCGAATAGTTCGGACTCAAGCAGATTCTCGTTGATGGCGGCACAATTCACAGCCTGGAACACTTCAGTCAAACGAGGAGGAGACTGATTGTGTATAGCTCGCGCGATGAGTTCTTTCCCAGTACCGGATTCCCCACGAATCAACACCGTAGAATTCGACCGGGCCACCTTCACGATCATCTTCTTCACCGCTTCCATCTTTGGTGAAGCCGAGACAATCTCCATGTTTAGCTCGTCTGATTTGCCGAGCGCGCGAGTTACCGCTTCCAACAGGTGTTCTCGGTCTACGGGTTTTTCGAGGTAGTCAAAGGCGCCGATTCGCAATGCCTCCTTCGCCGACTCAATTGTCCCGTGTCCAGTGATCAGAATTACGCCGAGAGAAGAATCGTGCGCATTCAGCTGTTGTAACAATTCGATTCCGCTAATGCCCGTCATCTTCAAGTCGGTTAATACCAGATCGAACCTGTGGTCCGCGACAAATTTCATTGCCGCCTCTCCAGAGGCGGCAGTGGTAACGTCATAACCGGCTGCCGAAAGAATCTCCTCGTAGATTTCTCGCTGCGGTTTTTCGTCGTCGACAACTAGTATGCTTTTGCGCGCCATATTGAATTTGAGCGAAGCTCAAACCTCAAGTTTGCCTTCGCCGTTTTCCTTTCCTTCTCCGGGTAATGTGATTGTAAAAGTCGTGCCGCTGCCGAGCCTTGAATTGACGCGGATCGATCCTCCGTGATCGTCGATTGCTTTCTTTACGATCGCCAGGCCCAGACCGGTGCCGGTTTCCTTTGTCGAATAGTAAGGCTCAAAGACTTTTGCAATGTCCTCGGGGGCAATGCCGCGACCACTGTCGGCAATCTCAACTTGTGCATGACCATCTGTCGCGGAGATTACAACCCTAAGCTCTCCCCGTCCGTCAATGGCCTGCAGACCGTTTATTAGCAGGTTGGTGAAAACTGAACGAAGAGATTCTTTGTCAGCCAGCACCATCGGAACTTCGCCGTGTTCTTCCAGGGTTGTTTTTATCTCACACTCGGACGCTTGAACGGCAATTAACCGCAGTGCATCTTCCGCCTCGGTGCGGAGGTCCGTGGGTTGTAACTCCAGTGCGGAGGGTCGGGAATACTTCAGAAAGTCGGTGATATGACGGTTGATTCGGGCCACCTCTGCTTTGAGTTGCGTAGCAAGTCGCTCAAATCTCTCGCGACGTTCGTCATCCTCGGGGGCGAAGGATGACCTCAGGTGGTCAAGTGTAAGATTAATGTAGTTCAGAGGATTTCTGATCTCATGAGCGATGGCCGCAGCCAGTCGCCCGACGACCGCGGCTTTCTCCGCCTGGTGAAGTTGAGTTTCCAGTTCTCTCGTCCGTTCGAGACGAGCAGTCATCTCATTAAACGCAGCAGACAACGATCCCATCTCATCCCGGCGTTGCGAAAAGACGCGATAACGAAAGTCGCCACCCGCCACGCGTCGTGCTGCGATCGAGAGATCTTTTATCGGTCTGGTGAACCGCCACACGAAGAACCCAGTTATGAGTGTGGTAATCAAAAGGAGCACAAGGGTATACAACGCGGACCGTGAGGTTTGTTGTTTCAGAATGTCCCTTAGGCTCTGTGCGGAGCCAAGTACCACGATCACGTACCAGCGCCCCTTGTTTGTTTCCACAGGAAAGTAGAACGCACCCGTTTCACCAGGCGCAATACGGCCAGAAGTAGTCAGCCAACTTGGCAGGGGTTCATCTTCGTCAACCATCTCTACCGCGCTGGTGAGTGGCGGCAGCGGAAGATCGGGCAGTTTTAAGTAGACAGTGGAGCCATCATCGCGCTGAGTTGGCGCATATGCCTTGATCAAACTGTCATAAACGTTACCCTCGTTATCAACCACAAGAACATTGGTCACTCTACCGCTGTCCTTGTCCAGCAGCGGTTGGCGCAAGCTGTCTTTCATCTCGTCGAGATATTTATTGTTACTGAGGCTGTTAACTCCCAGAGCTACGCCTGCCATAATTGCCTGTTCCTGCTCCACGATTAAATGTGCGTTGCTGCGAACGGAACGGAGGTTCACGTAGTACTGAACTCCGAGCGTGAGCCCTAAAAGCACCGCGAGCAGGAACAGCAGGCGGGCTCGGAAACTCTCTGCGAATCGAGGCAGTTTCATGACAAGACTAAGAAGAGTTGTACACCAAAAGCGTTGTCGTGGGGGCAAATCGCAGTGTAGTCGACGTGTGCAAAAGCGCCTTTGAACTCGAAATATGTACGATTGATTACTTTTCTGTTGCCGCCTGTCTGGCGCTGATGTTATATTTGCGGCGGTCTCAGATCAATGTCCCCAGGGACCGCCATTAGGGAACACTCCCACCTAAACGTTGCAGAAAGGAAGTAGTTAGATCAAAGAACTTACTAGAGAGAGCTTTTTTCACTCTAGGTACTGCAAAGTTTTGAAATATGCAGGAGGAAAGGGGCGCGGCAGAAGTTGTTGTGCCTGAATTTTAGATTAGCGCCCGAGAATACGGCCCCGACTCAAGCCTTTAAGTGAGCGTGGCTCAAATCCCTTGGAAAGGTAAGACACCCCTGATGACTTTGAATAAGCGTTTCGAGTTCCGTGTTTTTGCAATCTTAATCTCTGTTCTTCTCATAATTCCTTTCGCAGAATCTGCATTCGGTAAGAAGCGCTCTCCCTCCACCCGGCAAAAGGCCTCTAGAACCCAAAAACGTAAACCCGTTTCCGCTAAGAAAGGCCGTAAATCACGAAATCGCCAAACGGCACGATCATCCAGACGCGGTCGGACTCGTCAACTGTCTGCGCGCGAGCGTCGTCGCCAGCAACAACTGATCGCACGAGAGCAGAACGCGGCGGTCAAGTCACTGCAACGACGACTTGGCCGGCCACTTAATAAGCGTGAACGCGCCAGGGCGTTGCGCCAGGTTGCCGCTCGGCATAGTCGCGAACGTGCAGCTGCCAGACGTCGTGCCGAGGCCGCACGAAGAGCAGCAATCGCTCGCCAGCGAGCGCTCGAGAAGGCAATGCGTGATGAGGCAATCGCCTTGATCGGGAAGGATGATCCGACAGGCGAGGACCCTGAAGTGAGACGGGTCGCCGTTAACGCGCTCGGTCATCACGCCGGCACCGTGGTCGTCATGGATCCTATGACCGGTCGTGTTTACGCAGCCGTAAATCAAGAGTGGGCATACCGAAAAGGGTTCAAACCATGTTCGACGATTAAGTTGGTCACTGGATTGGCGGGCTTGAGTGAGAAAGTAATTGAACCTACCGACACCGCCGAAGTCTCTGATCGATACAGAATTGACCTTACGGATGCACTGGCCTACTCAAATAACACTTTTTTCCAACAGATAAGTGGGAAAATTGGGTTTGAGAAGATGGTGAACTACGCCAAGCTAATGGGGCTTGGCCAGCGCACGGGAATAAACATAGTCAACGAATACCAGGGCCACCTACCACTTGATCAGGAGAACTACTCGCTTCATCGAATGGGTTCCCACGGTGATGAATTTGAGGTCACAGCAGTCCAATTAGCTACCCTGGTTTCCGCGATGGGAAATGGTGGGAAGTTGCTGGTACCTTACATCCCTAAAAGCCCACAGGAACAGGCGAAGTTTGCGCCCAAGGTTAAGAATGAAATCGGAATTCAGCACGAATACTTAAGACGCATGGTTCCCGGCATGGTGGGCGCAGTAAATTATGGTTCCGGTAAGAAGGCCTACGACCCGCTGCAGACAGTCGCCGGCAAAACTGGTACTTGTATTGGTAGCGGAGGTTGGGTGGGACTTTTCACATCCTACGCGCCTCTGGCCAATCCCAGACTGGCTGTAGTAGTGATTGCCAAGGGCCCTGACGCCCGCCGTCATTTCCCGGCAGCCGTTGCGGGTCAGATCTATCGGGAACTCAACTCGCGATTCGGAACACCCATAAACCTACAGATCGCCGCGAAACCTGATGATGCTTCGGAAGACGCCAAGGCGGCTGACCTGAACGAGGAAGAAAGAGACACTGCTGAGGCTGAAGCCGCCGAAATGGAGAGCGCAGAAGAGGAAGCTGAATCAGAGGCAGCTGGCGCGAATGCTGCCACGTCAGCGCCGGCGCCGAGTATTTCTACTCCACGTAACACGGTGAAACCAGTGATTATGACGATCGAAA
Organism: Pyrinomonadaceae bacterium; assembly: GCA_035283645.1. Taxonomy (GTDB): domain Bacteria; phylum Acidobacteriota; class Blastocatellia; order Pyrinomonadales; family Pyrinomonadaceae; genus PSRF01. Next base: position 56,988 of record DATETN010000103.1, on the reverse strand, counting down.
GAAACAACCCAGATCCACGGAAGAGTACGACAAAGGCCGCACCGACATCGACTCCCACGGCCAAAACAGCCGCTCAGCCCGATGGTCGCCCTCGTAGAGCCCTGCTGCCCTAGTCTTGTTGCCACTCCTATTCAAAACCCAGCGCCGTCGAGCTAAGGTCGACGGCGCTATTTCTTTCAGGGCCAAGTTTTACTTTCCCCGTTACCTGCAGAGCCTTGACAGGTCCGCAACAGTTGCAGGAATATTGCGGGCGTTCTTGTTCAGGCACATTTTGGCATTGCAATCCCGTTCGTTCTCCTTCAGGTGCGGCTAAATCGGCAACGAGTGGTTTCAGGTTTGCATCTTAATCTCCTGATGTTTGCCCAAGCGAAGCTGTTTATTCGCCTTGAATGGATATATTTAAAGAAAGGCCTTGGAGGTTGGACACACTAATGAAGAAGCTTATTAATCTACTTAGCATTGCGACGCTGGTAGCAATGTTCGCATTTACAGCGGTGGCGAATTCGTTTGATACAACCGCTGATGATGCACAGGCGCAAGGCCAGTGTACTGATGAGGGTAAAACGGCGTGGTATGCAGATTTTACTAAGAACCGTACAACAGATCCGGCAAAAGCATATGGAGCAGCCAAAAAATATTTGGACGCTTGCCCAACAGAAGACACCGACATTACGAAATATTTGAAGCGTTGGGTTGCCGCATACGACAAGGAAGCTCGCAAACTAAAAGTCCAACCACTGTTGTACAACGATAAGAATTTTGCGGAAGCCTACTCGCTTGGCAAACAGATCCTGGCTGACGAGCCGGAGAATATCCGTGTCTTGATCGATCTGGGTTACGGCGGATATTTGGCCACTCTCGCAAAGAACGAACAGTTTAATGCAGACGCGATCGGCTATGCCCGGAAAGCTATTCAAATGATCGAGGCGGGAAAGGCGCCAGAGAATTGGGCACCGTTCAAGACCAAAGATGAAACTCTCGCGTATCTCTACTACACGTTGGGCTTCCTGAATCGAACAAATCTGGCCGAGTCGTTGCCACAGTTTATCAAAGCAGCGCAGTATGAGAGTGAATTGAAGAAGGATCCGACTGTTTATTACCTTATCGCTATCGGATATGAAGGCGGCACCTATGCCAAGCTGTCTGCCGACTACAAATCCCGTTTCGAAGGCCAGGTCGAGTCGCCCGAAAGTAAGCTAGCGCTGGAGAACATCAATCAGGTTATAGATCGCATGATTGATGCTTACGCTCGAGCTGTGGCGCTTGCGGGCACGAACCCAAGGTATGAGGCCCAGAAGAAAGAATGGTTAGAGAGCCTGACCACCTGGTACAAGTACCGCAACAATCAGTCCGACACTGGGTTGAATGAAATGGTGGCGACGATTATGTCGAAGCCGCTTCCGCCACAGCCCACTCCGCTGACGAGTTTGCCGGCAGCAGCTCCGGGTGCTTCTTCAGGTGTCGGAACAGGGCAGTCAACTAGCACTGGTACAACTCAACCAGCGACCGCGCAGCCTAAGCCGGCCGCAACAACCGGAGCAAACAACGCTTCTCCGGGTCGCCCGTGATGTGACGTTACTGGGCCCAACCCAATTGACAATTGAAAAAACGCCGGAAGCATCGTCAAGTCGGCACTGCTTCCGGCGTTTTTGTTAGAATCGGTTCGCTTGAACACACTTGGAGACCACATAGCTGAACTCGACCGGCTGGAGAGCATTCTAGGTTATCAATTTCGCGATCGCGCCTTGCTTGAGCGCAGCCTCACACACCGCTCTTGGGCCCACGAACAGGTGGCTCCCGGTGCCGGCTTTCAGGCTCGCCAACTGCATAACGAAGCCTTCGAGTTCCTTGGTGATTCTGTGTTGGGTTTGGTGGTTGCTGACTATCTGTTTAGAGCTTATCCGTCCTCAACCGAAGGTGAACTCTCGCGCATGAAACACCGCCTTGTCAGTGCGCCAACACTGGCAGTTGTGGCCCAGCGACTCAGTCTCGGAGAATTCCTGCGGTTTGGTCGTGGCGAAGAGAAGAGCGGGGGGCGCCAAAAAAACGCACTACTAGCTGACGTTTTTGAGGCGATAACAGGCGCAATCTTCGTTGATGGCGGGTTACAGGAGGCGACGGCATTTCTTGAACGGTCGCTTGGTCCAGAGTTGCAGCTGGCTAATCCCACTACCGCGGCAGAAGCTGATTACAAAACCATGTTTCAGGAGATTCTCCAGGGTCAGCATCGGGTGGCACCACGTTACACCGTAGTTGAAACCATTGGGCCTCCACATCGCCGCACCTTTCATGTTGAGGTGACATGGGACGGCGGGACAGTGCGTGGAGAAGGCAGGTCCATAAAGGCCGCCGAAGCCGCGGCTGCAAAACATGCATTGCAGTTAATGAAATCAGGGGAATCTGAAACTGATGCCTAGTCGCTACCGCACTTTCGGTCCGAAGGCTAGAGGGTTCCTTATTCGAGTATTCGTCCCCTCAGGGAAAGCGATTCGACAACCAGGGCTAAACTTGACCGCCCCTGATTACGTATCTAGGATGTTTCCGAATGAAGCGTAACCCTATCAGCAGCCAATCCACTACTACTTCGTCGGCTTCGAACAAGACTAAAGCCGGCCCTTTCTCACTGCGACAGCTGTTCAGTCGCAATGGTCATGAGAAGACAACGACGACTGAAACACCAGCCGCCGGTCCGCCAAAATCTGTTTGGCGAGAGTACTTTGAATCCGCAGTAGTTACTGTAATCATGGCACTCTTTGGCATGACGTTCATCGTTCAGGCCGTTAAGGTGCCGACGGGGTCGATGCAGAACACAATTACCATCGGCGATCATCTGCTGGTAAATAAGTTCATATTTGCACCCGGGCAGTCGCTGCCATTTCTGCCGCAGCGCGAGATAAGGCGTGGCGATATCATCGTTTTCAAATACCCAGGCAACCAATATGATCCACGACGCGATGAAAGACCTGACAACAAACCAATCGTTACAAACTATGTTAAGCGCGTGATCGGTCTGCCTGGTGATCGCATTAGAATTGAGGGCCGAGATGTTCTGGTAAACGGCGTGGTGTTGCCGGAGCACCGCGTTGAGGCAGTCGATCACAACGATCGAGCACCTCTGGAGATTAAACAGAATCCGCAACCTCAGCCCGGAGAGAACTACACCGTTTACTGGAGTCCTGAGAGGGACGAAGAGGAATACCCGATCTTCGAGTTCGTTGGAGTCGGGGGTGAAATTGCGGTTCCTGCTGGAAGCTATTTCGTGATGGGCGATAACCGAAACAACAGTGAGGACAGTCGCTGGTGGGGGTTTGTCTCCCGTGACCTCGTGATCGGACGTGCCATGTTTGTCTACTGGTCGTATGATGAAAGTGCTCCGACTAGTGGTAACTTCTTGATCGACTTCGTCACGAATACTCGCTGGAGCCGCACCGGTACAATGGTGAAATAGGTTTGCTGTTTCTGCTTAGTTCCTCCGCTTAACTTGCCTCTCTCGGCACTCAGCCCTCGCGACCTCCCGGGGTGGCATCGATTCAAAACGATCGGGGAAGATTGATGTTTAGAACGTGGACCACGTCTGGTCTGGGATTGAAGGTAATTGCACGGCGTGTCTGGTCACAGATCCAGGAAGATGACGTTTGGGGCCATGCGGCGCAGCTCTCTTACTACTTTCTCCTGGCGCTGTTTCCACTGTTGCTATTTTTGATGACTCTCTTTGGTTACTTCGCGGAGTCCAGTTCAGAACTTCGAGACAAGCTTCTAATCTACCTCGGTGGTGTCATGCCTTATTCGGCCGTCGAGTTGATCAAAGCTACTCTGGACGAAGTGACTGCCCAGAAAGGCGGCGGTAAACTCTCATTCGGTTTGCTCGCGGCTCTGTGGGCAGCGTCGAATGGCATGGGCGCCATCAGCCAAACACTGAACGTAGCTTACGAGGTTGAGGAGCGCCGGCCGTGGTGGAGCGTGCGGCTAGTGTCAATTGGCCTGACATTACTTCTCGCGCTGCTGATCATTTCTGCTTTAGTCATAGTGCTTTACGGAGGAAGGATTGGAGATTTGATAGCGGGCGTTTTTGGTCTGGGGGGCGCTTTTACTCGGGTCTGGAGAGTTTTACAATGGCCTATCGCCTTTATTTTTCTGATGATCGGATTCAGCTCTATTTACTACTTCGCGCCGGATCTCCGACAGTCTGAAAAACGTTGGGAATGGATTACCCCAGGGTCGGCACTTGCAATTGCGTTATGGCTACTGATTTCACTGGGTTTTCGCCTCTACCTCTATTTTTTTGACTCTTATAGCGCAACTTATGGCTCACTTGGCGCGTTAATTATACTGATGCTGTGGTTCTATCTGACCGGAGTCGCTATCCTTATCGGTGGTGAGATTAACTCTGAATTGGCACGCGCGGCTCGGAAACAGACTCGAGGCGGGATTATTGCTTGAACGGTAAACTGAAAAATCATGATTGGCGGCCAGCTTTGTCAGCGCTTCTGGTGTTGGCGTCGCTTTTCCTTACCCCTATCGCACTGGGCGACGTCCAGCAGCAACGCCCCTCTGCGAAAAGCACCGTTGAACCAAAAGAGAGCCTGGAGAAACTTAGAGACGATTATGTGAAGGCTACGCGCGAATACAAGGCGAGCCTCGAAAAGCTACTCGCAATTTATAAGAAGAACGTTGAAAAGGCCGAGGCGAGGCTGGCTCAGTCAAAGTCTCTCTTTACTGCAGGGCTGATCTCGAAGACCGAGCTTCAAGAGAGCGAAGAGACAGCCAGCATCGCCACTATCAAAGTGGGCGAAGTCGAGCACCAGATGACGACCGCCGATTCGCAGATCGCCGGGGCACTGCTCGAGGCGGAAGCCTCCGAGAGAATTGCCAAAGCGGGTCGAGCGCCGAACAGAGTTAGGAACACTTCTTACATTCGCTTCAGTGGGGGCGCACGATGGGGGTTGGCAGACGCCTGGAAGGTTCAACGCTTCTTCGAGGACGCGTTTAGGCGACCGTTGCCGGTGGCTGTCTTTGGTCAGGGTACGATCCATGATCGCTGGCGACTAGATCACCGAGATTCGATTGACGTGTCGCTGCATCCTGACGGAGTGGAAGGGCAGGCTTTACTGAACTACCTTCGTCGGAATGGAATTCCGTTTTTGGCGTTTCGCTCCGCGATTCCGGGAACTGCGACGGGCCCACACATCCACATTGGTCACCCTTCGCACCGTTACTAAAACACTAAGAACAAAAAGATAAGGAGCAACCGAGTGCGGATACAGAACACTGCATTCGCTCTTGTACTGCTTGGCGCTACCGCAGGAACAAGCACCAATACCGTGGCATCTTCAGGTAGTGACCTCTCGTTGAACCAATCGCAGGCATCGGGATTTGCAAAGCTCGCGCTGAAATGCGTGCGACGTGAGTTTCCGAACAAACCTGAACACGTGATGAGTGACGAACGTGATGTGCAGGGTCCCAGGGCACTTCACCCGGCTTTCTATGGATGTTACGACTGGCACTCGTCAGTGCATGGTCATTGGATGTTGATTCGACTGCTGCGCGAGTTTCCTGCCCTTCCTGAAGGAACCCAGATTCGCGAAGCGCTGTCAGCTAATCTAAGTGAAGCGAACATTGCCGCCGAGGTTCAGTACATGAAGCAGCCGAACCGCCAGTCGTTTGAACGCACCTACGGGTGGGCTTGGTTGCTGAAGCTGGCCGAGGAACTCCATACTTGGGATGATAGAGATGGGCGCAGTTGGTCACGTAATCTGCATCCACTGGCCGATGAAATTGCCCAGCGGTATATCAACTTTCTTCCGAAACAGACCTATCCAATTAGAACGGGTGTTCATCCCAATACCGCATTCGGTTTAGCTTTTGCCTGGGATTACGCAAATACCGTTGGCCATGCGAGACTGAAGGAATTAGTGACCGAACGCAGTCGTACCTATTTTGCCAAAGACGTGGATTATGCAGCTCGTTGGGAACCCGGTGGTGAAGACTTCTTCTCTCCTGCTTTGATGGAAGCTGATCTGCTAAGGCGGGTTATGGGGGCGAATAAGTTTAGGTTGTGGTTGCGTCGCTTTCTGCCGGGGCTCGCGCTGGGAAAACCCAAGTCGTTACTTGAGCCCGCGATTGTCACCGATCGCAGCGATCCTAAACTCGTGCATCTGGATGGCTTAAATCTGAGCCGTGCCTGGTGCATGCGGGGAGTGGCACAGGTCCTGTCACGACGAGATCCTGCTCGAGGAGTGCTATTGGGCTCCGCCCAACGACATGCACAAAGCGGCCTGTTACACGTTACCAGTGGAGAATACGCAGGCGAACACTGGCTTGCCTCTTTCGCCGTCTACTTACTGTCGGGCCCAGTTATCGAATGAACTTCCCCCGTTAGTCGCGACCGCCGTGGATAAGCCGGCGGACGCGATCGGCAAACAAGACGTCAATTTTTTGTGGTTCAATCAGAGCGGTAACCTCTCCTGGCCCGAACATGGGATGAACCATCATTTGTCCGGTTCGATAGCTGCGGTTACGGTCGTATGGAGCTCCGGTCGCCGGTTGACGCCGGTTTTCCGATGGCGCGCTCGCTTTGAACGTGCCGCGGGTTTGACATTTCGGGCAGACCACTCGCGTGATTTTTCCTCGTTTAGTTACTGACGCGATGATGTGTCCCCGCTCTTCGCCGCAGGTCGCGCAAAACTTCTCCACCCGTTCGCCCACCGCATACGTCTTAACCGCGGTTACCGGTGCGGTTGCTGCTTTAGTCATGACTCTCCTCGTTGTTATTTGTATCGATAAGTAATCCGCCCACGGGTGAGGTCGTAAGGTGACATTTCGACGGCGACGCGGTCGCCCACTAAAATGCGAATTCTATTCTTGCGCATCTTGCCAGACACAGCGGCCAATACGACGTGCTCTGTATTATCCAGCTGGACCTTAAAAAAGGCATTTGGCTGCTTGTCAATTATCGTACCTTCTGCCGGGATCAAATCATCTTTAGCCAATACGGTTCTCCTGTGGTTTCTCTCTGAATTGATGTTTTTGCCGCCCGGGGTACCGTGGCGGTCGTAGCTTAACTACCTACTGGCTCGTCGTGGTCGAAAAGACCGAACCAGAGCCGCACGTTTCGGAATATACGCTGAGCTTCGCTGCTGTGCGACTTCGACTGGTCTGCCACCGAAACTTGACGGTGAAATTCGCTTCACAGTTTCGCCTGTTAATTGCTCAATTCCGCGCATGGAAAACTCATCAACGGGTGTAACGATGGTGATGGCCCTTCCGGGTGTACCCGCTCTACCGGTGCGTCCGATTCGATGTACGTAATCTTCGGGCGCCGCAGGAACGTCATAGTTAATAACGTGCGACACTGCTTCCACGTCGATTCCACGCGCGGCGATGTCGGTTGCGACCAGAATGCGTGTTCGGCCTTCTCGAAAATTGAGCAGCGCGGTTTCTCGCTGTGATTGCGTGCGATCTGCGTGAATTCGATTAACGCTATGCTCGCGAGCCGACAGTATGTGCGAAAGCCTTTCGGCGCCGCGCCGCGTTCTGGTAAACACCAGGACCCGCTCGAAATTCTCGCGCTCAAGCAGATCCAGCAGTAGGGCCGTCTTGTGCTCGGGGGCTGCAGAATAAGCTGTCTGCTCGATCAGACGTGCCGCTCGCCCTCTCGGGTTCACTTCCACCACCCGAGGCTGCTTCATGTGTGCCCGAGCGAGTTTCTCAACTTCGGAAGATAACGTTGCTGAAAAAAGTAGCGTCTGTCGGTTTTCTGGGACTAGTGAAAGTACTCTGCGAATCGCAGGCAGGAAACCCATATCCAGCATACGGTCAGCCTCATCTAACACGAGTATCTCGACGTGCGAGAGATCTATCGCGCGCCGCTCCACTAAATCCAGCAAACGACCTGGAGTGGCAATCACCACCGTTGCACCACGGCGAAGTGAGTTGACTTGGCCGTTCACTGCCGCACCACCGATAACCGTAACGCTGCGGTTTGCTTTCGATGAGTTCAATTCAGAATAGTTCTTTTGGATCTGACTTGCTAGCTCGCGGGTGGGAGCGAGAATCAGCGCGCGAACACGTTGATTCCTAACAGCATTTCCAGTCTGATTTAGGTTTTGGATTATAGGAAGCAGGAACGCTGCCGTTTTACCGGTACCAGTCTCGGCGCTGCCGATGAGATCAAGGCCGCTTAATATGATAGGAATTGCCTGTGTTTGAACAGGTGTAGGTTGAAAATATTCGAGAGATTCGCACCGTTCGCTTTGCTCACGGGCAAGCCCCAATTGGGCAAAATTCATAAAATCCTTCAAGTTGTGTTTTGGTGTATAACACCGTCATTTGGGGTGACAAATATAGGGGGCGAGCTTTTGTCGCTGACCCCCTGTATTTAGCGGGTTCGGCAGCCTACCAGCGCGGTTCGCGACTACCGCCGCCATAACCACCACCACCGTTACCTCGTTTCCCGCCGTATCCGCCGCCGCCACGACCGCCGCCGAAGCCGCCACGTGAGCCACCCCCACGATTCTCGCGGGGTCTTGCCTCATTAACGGTGAGATTCCGTCCGTTTACTTCCTTGCCGTTGAACTGCTCAATCGCAGCCGTGCCTTCCTCTTTGCTGGACATTTCGACGAAGCCGAAGCCGCGCGAACGACCGGTGTCACGATCTTCAACGACACTTGCAGATTGAACCGTACCGGCCTGGCCAAAGAGATCCTGCAAATCCTGGCTTGAAGTCGAAAACGAGAGATTACCTACGTAGAGTTTCATTGTCATTCAGTTTACCTTTTCCCATGAGGGAACAAACAGAAGCGTTCGGAATCGGATTGGCTTCGGCAGTAACGGTAGCAGCGAAGGACCGGGTTCGGAGTGCTCTTGCGAGCGGCTTCTAGAGTTGAAATCAGCCTGCTCTCGAACTATCCAAAAACGCCAGCGCGGGCTATCTCTATTTGCGCGGGGCGCATCACCGTTGATGCGCGAGAGAAGGATTAACGCACATACTATGCACTATCGCAGGAGATGTAGCAAGCTGAGGGGGGGGCCTTTATGTACGAAAACGGCATCGTTGCGCAAAACAGATAGCCCGAGATACCAACAGGGTTTTTCACAGGGTTAACCGTCGGTTAGTCGGGTTTCCTTGAGTTACAATAAGGGTGAGTCTAAATATGCGTGAAAAGTCAATCATTCTCTATGATGGGGTTTGTGGACTGTGCAACCGGCTGAATCAGTTTCTGCTTAAGCGAGACCATGCTGACCGGCTGCGTTTTGCCTCTCTTCAGAGCAACTTCGCGCGTGAACTGCTGAGCCGCCATCGCTTAAATCCGGAAGATTTAGATACTGTCTATCTGGTACTCAATTATGGGACGCCCAATGAGCGACTTTTGGCTCGCTCAGACGCCATTCTGCATGCCGTAACCGAATTGGGAGGCATCTGGCGGGTCGCTGGGTTAACTCGCTTCTTACCTGGAATCATCCGCGATGGAGTTTACAAACTCGTTGCCTTGAATCGATATCGCATCTTCGGAAAGTTGGACGGTTGCATGTTGCCCGAGCCGGAGTACCGCTCCAAATTTGTGGATGGTAGCGCTTGAACGCGTCAGAAAACCCCATCCACTAAGTACATTTCCAAAACCTAGTCTGCTATCTTTGCGTTTAAGCTCTCGTAACTCCGTTCTCTGTTTGTAAAAAAGAAGCATGTCTGCTGCGGAACCTGCAACTGAGGCAATCAATAAGGCGCGAGAGGTTCTCAACGCCTGGGTGCGCGAAGTAATCGCCTGGCATTTTGATCCAGCTACCGGCTGTCCTTTCTGGTTAGACTTCGCAAAAAAGCTTGGGTGGGATCCTCGTAAGGAGATCCAAACGTATGAAGACTTGGACCGCTTCGGGTTCTTCCAGGACGAGTGGTTGCGCGGGGGCCCAGTTCGTCGTTGGGTGCCAAAGGCCTTCTCGAATCGTCCGATTTATACCTTTGAAACGGGTGGCAGTACCGGCGTTCCAAAATCTCGGATAAACATTGAAGACTTTCGGCTGGACTATGAAGCTTTTAGTCGCACCTTGCCTGATGAGTTTTTTCCGCCAGGTTCAGACTGGTTGTCGCTTGGCCCTACTGGACCGCGCCGGCTGCGATTGGCAGTTGAGCATCTAGCCCAGTATCGGGGTGGCGTTTGTTTTATGGTCGATCTTGATCCGCGTTGGGTAGTCAAACTGATCAAGATGGGGCAGAACAAGATGGCCGAACAGTACAAACAACACGTCATCGAACAGGGTCTGACATTGCTGCGAGCGCACGAGAACATCAAGTGCTTGTTTACAACCCCGAAACTTCTGGAAGCGCTCTGCGAAAGGGTCTCGCTTAAGAGGATGGGCATCTCAGGAGTATTTTGCGGTGGGACCGAAATGACACCACAGTTTCACCGATTCGCCGTTGAGGAACTCCTTGAAGGGGCATACTTTGCCGCCACCTACGGCAACACCCTTATGGGGCTGGCGGTGCACAAGCCCCGCGATCCGAAAGACAACTACGCAATTATTTACTATCCACCACATCCGCGAGCAATTATTGAAGTGGTTGACCCGGATCAGCCCCATCGGATAGTGGCTTATGGGGAGACCGGCAGAGTGCGTTTGACAACTTTGACAAAAGAGTTTTTTATGCCGAGATTTCTTGAGCGCGACGCTGCTGAAAGGGAACCGCCATGCGCGCCATATCCTTGGGACGGAGTGCGGAATGTAAGGCCTTTTGCTGGGCTTCAAGGAACGGTTGTGGAGGGGGTGTACTAACCCCACGACAACAACAACGCAAAGCGTTAGACCAAAGTCATGCTTAAGATTCCAATCCTTCGACACGGTGAGCCATATACCAGTCTCGATGTAGTGCACATCGCCCATCATCGAACCGCAGAGCCCTTTGTCGAAGTCAGCCAGGCAAATGCTGGACTCATTCGTCGTGATCTGCGCGATCAGGCTGAAACGCGCCGTGCTCTAAGCCGAATCTCGACACGCCAGCTTATCGAAATTTGTCGTCAAGCCGCCGAGATCTTTCTTGGAGGAACACTGTCGATTGGAGGTGATGCACAGACTCCCGATGACTACGTGTACCAGGTTTCTGCCACCACTGGTCTGCCTCATGTTATGGCTCGCAAGAATATGCTGAAGATCCACAGCATGATGTTTCAGATGGAAAGCGTGCTTCGCGGGTTAACACGCAGCCTCGAATGGGACGTTCTGGATCGTGGCTTTGGCGAAGTCGACGGCCACACCGTCAGCTTTTTCCGTTGTACAGACGCGCTGGGAGTGGTCTTGCCTAACAATTCACCCGGCGTACATTCGCTCTGGATTCCTGCGTTCGCCCTGAAAATTCCCCTCGTACTAAAGCCGGGGAGCGCGGAACCATGGACGCCGTTTAGGATTATCCAGGCCCTGATCTCTGCCGGGGCCCCAGCCAGCGTATTCAGTTTTTACCCCACGGATCACGCTGGCGGGAGCGAGATCCTGCGCATTTGTGGACGAGGCATGGTATTTGGCGACACGGCAACTGTAGGAGCCTGGGAGAATGACACTCGGGTGCAGATTCATGGTCCAGGTTACAGCAAAGTGATCATTGGCGAAGACTGCGTTGACGAGTGGGAGCAATATTTGGATGTCATTACTGCGTCGATAGTCGAGAATGGTGGCCGTTCCTGCGTCAATGCCTCAGCTGTCTGGACGCCGCGTTACTCAGAAGCAATCAGCGAGGCACTCGCCGAACGCCTTGCCCGAATCAAACCCAAACCAGCTGAGGATGAGAATGCCCAAATTGCGCCTTTTACTGACGGGAGTATCGCCGATCGTATTTCGGGAATAATCGATCAAGGTCTCGTGGAAGCTGGTGCCTCCGACATCACCGCCCGCTACCGGTCTGGCGAGCGAGTGGTTCAATGGAATGGCTGTACCTATCTGTTACCGACGATTATCCGCTGCGAGACACTGGAGCACCCACTCGCGAATAAGGAATTCCTGTTTCCATTCGCTAGCATTCTTGAAGTGGAAGCCAACACCATTGTCGAAAGCCTCAGTCCCAGTCTCGTCGTGACAGCTATTACAAGAGATTCAGACTTCATTCAGCGGCTAGTAGCTTCCCCCAATGTTGATCGATTGAACATTGGTCCAGTTCCCACCAATCAAGTTAGTTGGGACCAACCTCACGAGGGCAACCTTTTCGAACATCTATATTCGCGGCGCGCATTCCAACGCGCGGCCTCTTTCTGAATGCGCCGGTGAGAATCCTCTATTTAACAGGCGGAGCCGGCAAGATGTACTGTGGGAGTTGTCTCAGGGACAACGCTCTGGCCACGGAACTCTTGCGGCGTGGACATGATGTTACCCTTCTGCCGGTATATACACCGACGCTCACTGACGAAACAAACGTCAGCCAATCAAAGGTCTTTTTTGGCGGCATCAGCGTCTACCTTGAGCAGTATGTGCCCTTATTTCGCCGCACTCCAGCATGGCTGGACCGGCTGTGGGACTCCAAATCCATGCTGCGGCTTGCATCCAGAGGGTCGATATCAACTAGTCCAAAGATGCTCGGGGAAATGACTGTCTCAATGCTGAAAGGGATGCAAGGCTTTCAAAGGAAGGAGATTGAGAAGCTAATCGATTGGTTAAAGCAGGAGAAGCCATTCGACGTAATAAGTTTGCCGTACACGCTGCTGCTGGGCCTGGCCAAGCCGTTAAAGGAGGTGCTCAGGCGTCCAATCGTTTGTACATTGCAGGGAGAGGATCTGTTTCTTGAGGGGTTACTCGAGCCCTACAAGACCGAAGCTCTTGATCTGATTCGGGCCAACCGCGAACATGTGGATCTGTTCCTGTCCGTGAGTGAGTACTACGAGCGGTTCATGCAGACCTATCTGGGCATTCCAGCAGAGAAGCTTACCGTCGTGCCGCTTGGAATCAGACTAGATGGTTACGAACGACGCAATGGCAAAACTCAGAACTCTCCATACACCGTGGGATATTTCGCGCGCGTCGCGCCTGAAAAAGGTTTGCACGTGTTGGCCAGGGCTTACGAACATCTGCGAAAGAACGCGGGTTTCCCACCCGCACGTTTGGAGGTCGCGGGTTATCTTGCTCCCGAACACCAAAGCTATCTTGCGAGGATCGAAAAACAGATGAAAGCTGCGGGGTTGGCCGCTGAGTTTAGCTACCGCGGCGTGTTGGATCGTGAAGAGAAGATCTCGTTCCTGCGAAGTCTTAACTTGCTTTCTGTGCCCGCCACTTACAACGAGCCGAAGGGACTCTTTCTGCTGGAAGCAATGGCTTGTGCCGTACCGGTGGTTCAACCTCGGCGCGGTGCTTTCACAGAAATTGTTGAAAAGACCGGTGGCGGTCTCTTGGTCGAACCAGATGATCACAACAGCCTCGCAGAAGGCATCCTTCGACTCGCGAATGATCCAGCGCTTGCACAGCGACTAGGAGAATCCGGGTACGTGAAAGTTCGCGAACACTACAACGTGGGACAGATGGCTGATCGTGCGCTTGCAGCCTACGACGCCGTGCAGACTATCAAGACTCAACAACCTGCAAGCATCTACCGGTAAAGAACTGGAGAAACTAACTGCTTAACGTTGACAACATTTCGAAGGAATACACTACGCCACGCGGAACCCTGCGCATAATTTCTGACGTGTCATTTTCTATTTCACGTGGTGAGGCCCTCGCAATCACGGGCCCGTCAGGCAGTGGTAAGAGCACGCTGCTGTACATGCTTGGAGCGTTGGAGCCACCTACAATCGGAACAGTGACTTTGGATGGTCAGGATCCGTTTAAACTTAACCAGACTCAACTTGCTGCGTTTCGCAATCGCAACATCGGGTTCATTTTTCAGGACCACTGTCTGTTGCCTCAGTGCTCGGTGATGGAAAACGTGTTAACGCCAACTTTGGTGGCAAAGAACAACGGTAATGAAGATCAGCGAGCGAGGGATCTACTCGGCGCCGTGGGGTTGCTCGATCGATTGGAACATCGGCCGGCAGAATTGTCTGGAGGTGAAAAGCAGCGAGTCGCATTGGCGCGAGCGTTAATCATGAAGCCGCGATTGCTTTTGTGTGATGAACCGACTGGGAATCTCGATCAGAAAACCGCCGAAGGTGTCGCTTCCTTGCTGTTTCAACTGCACGAGCAACAGCAAACCATTCTCATCGTCGTCACACATAGCCAGAATTTGGCTGGGCGCTTTGCCAACCGGTGTGAGTTGGAGGAAGGACACCTCAAGGCCTTGTGATGCGCACCTCGGGACTTATCAAGCGGAACCTCACATACTTCTGGCAGACAAATGTCGTTGTGATTTTGGGGGTTGCCACTGCAGTTGCGGTGCTCGCCGGAGCTTTGTTGGTTGGCGACTCGGTGCGTGGAAGTCTGCGGGAGATCTTCCTCCAGCGCCTGGGTCAAACTGATTCCGCAATTGTTGCTGAGGGATTCTTTCGTGAGCAACTCGCGGGCGATCTCAAGTCTCACCCGAAGTTCCATTTGTCAGGATTCATTGATGTTTGTCCTCTGATTGCCACCAAAGGAGCAGTAAGTTTCGACAGCGGCAGAGGTGCCAATGAAATTGCGGTCTACGGAGTAGATGGAAGATTTTGGCAGTTCCACGGGCGTGATCGCCGACCGGCAACGGGCTCAGAAGTCTTTCTGAGCCATAGCCTTGCCACAGACCTAGGTGTTCAACTGGGCCAGTCCCTCGTGTTGCGTGTTGAGAAAGACTCAGCAATTCCGGTCGACTCCCTGCATGGTAGAAAGGAAGATCTTGCTGGAACTCTCCGGGTGCAGGTGGCCGCCATCCTATCGGCTGCCGATCTTGGAGAGTTTTCTTTACAACCCAGTCAAAGTGGCGTTCGCGCTGTTTTCATTGCGCTTGGGGCCTTGCAGAAGGAGCTCAGTCAGGAGAAACGCGCCAACACCATCTTGTTGTCTGAAGCTAATCGTGGGAATGAAGACTCTAGAGATGGTATTGAAGGCTCAATTAGTCGGCTCCAAGCGCTCCTTCAGGACACAGTTGGCTTAGAGGATGCCGGAATCAACTTGCGCGTCCTAAGTGATGAGCAGGTTTCGCTGGAAACCGAAAGCAGAGTCTTGAGTGACCCGATCGCCGACGCGGCGCTGAAGGTTGCATCCGAGGGTTCGTTCCGGACTTTGCCAATTCTTTCTTATCTCGCCAACTCAATTGAGGCTGGGAGTAAGTCGATTCCGTACTCGTTGGTGACTGCTGTTGATGAGACAACATTCCAACAACTCTCGAATGCCGACGCCTCGCTGGACCAAACAGCGCCGCCCGTTGATGCGGCTTCATCAGCGCTGCCGTCGCTAGTTCTGAATGAGTGGGCAGCGCAAGACTTGGGAGCTAAGCGGGGCGACAGGGTTGCACTCGAGTATTACCTCTGGCACTCCGGCGGACGTTTGGAAACGCACCGAACTGACTTCCAACTTGTTGGTGTCACTCCAATCACTGGAATAGCAGCAGATCGAGATCTGGTGCCGGAGTATCCGGGTATCACTGAATCCGAAAGTTTGTCGGATTGGGATCCGCCGTTCCCTATCGATCTCGGACGAGTGAGAAAGCAGGACGAGGATTACTGGGACCAGTATCGCACTACCCCGAAAGCATTTGTCCAACTTAATACCGGGCAAGATTTGTGGCAGTCCCGGTTCGGAAAGCTGACTTCTGTGCGCTTGATTGGCGCAAGCGGTTTTGCGGCGCAACTGCGTTCAGAGCTGACACCTGCTGAGATGGGGTTGCAGGTCTTACCAGTGCGGTCACAGGGACTGGATGCTTCGAAGGGCGCGACTGATTTCGGCGCCTATTTTCTCTACTTCAGTTTCTTTCTCGTGGTTTCCGCCCTGCTGCTTGCGGCCTTGTTCTTCCGCTTGGGCATTGAGCAGCGTCTGCGTGAAATTGGCATCCTTCGAGCAATCGGGTATCAGCCGGCAACCGTGCGCCGCATCTTTCTTACTGAAGGGTTGATCTTGTCTTTTGTCGGAAGTTTGATTGGAATCGCCGGGGCCCTGGGTTACGGGGCGCTGATGATTCTTGGCTTGCGCACTTGGTGGCGTGATGCAGTCGGGACCAATGCTTTAACACTTCACCTGTCGACGCAAACGGTCCTGATTGGGGCGGGCGCCGGCGTGTTAGCGGCATCAATTTGCATTGTGTTGGTGTTGAGAAGAGTATCGCGACAGTCCACACGTAGCCTAATCCTGGGCAATATCGAACAGGGTGGAGTTCAGTACCGTGGGCGGCCGGTATCTATCTACGCTGCCTTGGTCTTAGCAGTCTTCGGCCTCGCTTTATTACTGGCAGCGTCAGGGAACTACATAAGCGAGGTAGCGGGATTCTTCGGAAGCGGCCTCTGCTTTCTTGTAGCAGCACTAAGTTATCAATCAGCCTGGTTACGGCGGGCCAGTACGATGCCGGTTGAAACGGGAAGCAGGTGGGGGGTCTGGCGACTGGGATTCAGGAACTCAACCAACCGTCCCGTCCGGAGCGTATTGTGCATCGCACTAATCGCCTCTGCAGCTTTCATTATCGTTGCGGTCGATGCCTTTCGCCGTGACAGCTTTGGCTCAACCGAACGAAAGTCAGGAACCGGTGGTTACACGATCGTTGCTGAGTCTCTACTTCCCATCGTTCATGATCTCAACCGCGAAGAGGGTCGCGAGGCGCTAAATCTAAGCAACACCCACGATGACAAGGCGCTGACAGGCGTAACGTTCGCTCGTTTCCGGCTGCGACCAGGTGATGATGCGAGCTGTCTAAATTTGTATCAACCGAAGAACCCTAGAATACTGGCAGCGTCTAACGATTTTATTGCTGAGAGTCGATTTGCATTTCAAGGAGCCGTTTGGGGAGGAGAGACAGAGAACCCCTGGGCACTGTTGAATCGAGTTTTTCCCGACGGTGCGGTACCTGTTATTGCTGATGCGAATTCCTTGACGTATGTTTTGCATCGCGCTGTGGGTGATGACATTCCTCTCCAAGTAGGTAGCGGGGAAGTTCGACTCAGAGTAGTTGCTGCGCTTTCAGACAGTATCTTCCAGAGTGAGCTACTTATGTCTGAGGCCAATTTCTTGAAGCTGTTTCCCGAACAGCAGGGTTTCAAGTTTTTTCTGATAGAAACTCCGAGAGCCAACGCAGAGTTATTGGCAACGTTGGAAGAACGATTGTCGGAGTATGGCTTCGATGCGACTTCAACCGCTGAGCGTTTGGCAAATTACCATCGCGTCGAGAACACGTATCTCTCAACCTTTCAAATGCTCGGTGGACTGGGGCTGATTCTTGGTACGCTTGGCATGTCAGCAGTCCTGTTACGAAATGTCTTCGAGCAACGAAGGGAACTGGCGCTGCTTGCCGCGATCGGATATAACTCTTCCCACTTCACTCGAATGATCGTTGCTGAAAACGCGTTGCTGGTGGGCCTTGGTTTAATCACCGGGGTTGCTTGTGCGCTTCTCGCGATCGCACCCGCACTAATGGATCGCGGTGGTGGCGGCTTCAATATCTCGCTCTTGGTGTTGTTGCTTGCAGTGCTGCTAACGGGGTTAACGGCATCCCTTGTTGCTGCGTTATCAGTATTGAAGCGGCCCCTGCTGCCGGCACTGAAGTCGGAGTGAAATTATGGTTTTTCCGAATTCGGCCCAAGGAGGAGACGATGAAAACTGTAGCCAGCTTCCTACTCCTGATCTCTTTCGCTGTAATCGCTTACGCAGAGAATTGGCCCCAGTGGCGCGGTCCTAATCTCAATGGTGTTAGCAGTGAGAAGAATCTGCCACTGCGTTGGACCACTGAGGAGAATATTACCTGGAAGCTAGCAATGCCGTCCTGGAGCGGCTCGACTCCGGTAGTTTGGCGAGATCGGCTGTTTCTGAACGTTGCGGACGGCGACGATATCTACCTCTGGGCTGTGGATCGCAACAAGGGCGTGTCTCTCTGGAAAAAACTATTGTCGGGCGGGAACGTGAAGATGCGGAAGCAGAATATGTCTTCACCGTCTCCGGTGACTGATGGTAAATCGGTTTACGTCATGACCGGTACTGGCATCATTAAAGGCTTCGATTTTGCCGGCAAAGAGCTCTGGTCTCGCGACATTCAGAAGGATTATGGCGAGTTTGGTTTGAATTGGGGTTACGCATCATCACCCCTATTACATGAAGATTCCCTCTATGTGCAGGTGCTTCACGGAATGAAGACAGATGATCCTTCGTATCTATTGCGCATCGATCGAAAGACCGGAAAGACAGTCTGGAAAGTAGAGCGCCCGACGAATGCAATTCGCGAGTCACCGGATTCCTACTCAACTCCGGCCCTGCTGCGCCATGGCAAGAACCTCGAGTTAGTTATTACGGGAGGTGACTGCGTCACCGGCCACGATTTAGCTACTGGAAAGGAGCTTTGGCGCGCCAACGGTCTCAATCCGGAAAACAACCCGTTCTATCGCATTGTTGCGTCGCCCGTGGTTTTCAATGATCTGATCTATGTCCCAACGCGGGTCAAGCCGCTTCTGGCAGTTCGGGCAGGTGGCCGTGGTGATATCACCAGCTCACATGTGGCTTGGTCCACTGTGAATGGTCCAGACGTTCCTACTCCCGTAACGGACGGAAAGTACTTTTACATCGTGAATGACCGCGGGATCATGTGGTGCCTCGATGCCCGGACAGGTGCGGAGATTTATGGGCAGCAGCGTCTGAAGCCCGGCACCTACAGCGGCTCGCCGGTTCTGGCTGACGGAAAGATCTATGTCACCAACGAGGAAGGGCTGACGACCGTGGTCAAGGCCGGTCCACAGTTTGAGATTCTCGCGGAGAATGCGCTGAATGATTACTGCTTGAGCTCGCCTGCCATCTCAGATGGACAGATCTTTATTCGCACGGCTTCAAATCTCTACTGTATTGGCAAACTGGCGAAGAGTTAGAGACAACGATTCTTGTACTGTGGCGCAAAGCCACTTCAAACGTTCATAGCTGAGGTAAAAAATGATTCCGCTACGCCTATTGGGGTTTGAAATAAAGGACCAGACCGGCCCCGGTTGCCGCCATCACGAACCCAACGTAGAGCAGTGGATTGGGTACCACCTTGGGTGGATGCAGCCACATTGAAAAGAATACGTTAACGATCGGTGCCCCCGCGAAGACGAGTGGCATTACATAGGTGGGCAGGCCACCAGACTTAAATGCCAGGATGATACAGATGGCGCCGATAGCACCTAACGCCCCACCTGCAATCGCGGCAACCGTTCCCTTGCCTGTGAATCCTGTGAGCTCACCCTGGTAGGAGAGGTTCGCCACCGGCACCAACACTCCAATAAGAAAGTAAGCAATTCCGACACAGAGAAGAGCGCGCATCGGACTTCCGAGCGCTACTTGCCCGCGATGCAATGCTGGGCCATAGAGACCCCAAGCCAAAGCCGCGCCCAAAGCGAAGATGATCCAGAGCATTCAGACCTCCGGTTAGTGGACTGGGAACGCGGGCGTCCCCGCCCGCATCATCGGAACGCGGGCGTCCCCGCCCGCATAAATCGGAACGCGGGCGTCCCCGCCCGCTCTTTTTGGTCTTACTCGTACTTCCTCTATCGTCTTCCCTCTTATTAATCCTGTACGTCCCGTCAACGTCAACCTACGTTGGCTCTACCAGGAAATTCGCAAGCCCAACTGAATCTGCCGCGACGATGAAACGGTTGAGCGAATCACACCGAATGTACTTAATGGTGCTTCGTTGTCCGCAGTACCGGCAAATGCCGTCAACGCGGGAGGCGCAAAGTTCGCCCGATTGAAGAGATTGAAGGCCTCGAAACGAAGTTGGAGGTTACTGGACTCGCCGAACCATCGAGTCAATGGCGTGTTCTTCATTAGCGCCAAGTCAAACGTCCTATAGTTTGGTCCAATAAACGCACCCCGGCCGGTGTTCCCCAGAGTTCCGGCAGCAGGCACAACGAACGCGCGTGGATCAAAGTATCGATCTGGACTGCCAAGAACTGCTGTTTCATATGTGAATCCGGGCGCCATGGACGCGCGGTCACGGCCAATTCCTGGTCCAAGCGAAGGCTGCCATAACGAACGTGAGCGATTAGCCTGAACGAAGACCGTCAAGGGATTGCCACTGCGAGCATTGCCTATGCCGGCAAGTTGCCACCCGTCTAGGATAGTCTTTCCCAACCCTGTCAATCCGCGACCATAAGGGATGTCCCAGGTAAAGTTCATTACCCAGTTGTGCTTGGCGTGATAATCAGCAAGCCCTTTGTTGTAGTTCAAGTTCGGAAACTCTGGGAAAGCGGTTGTAGTGCCATTCGTTGCATCGGAAAAGAACGTTGACGCCTGGGTGGTATCGATGTTGCGCGAGAACGTGTAAGACGACTGAATAGTAAAATTGCGGCTCCAACGCTTTCGAACATCGAGAATCATGGCGTTGTACCAGGAGTTGCCATCGCTGCTCTTAAGCTCGATTGTTGAAAAGGCCGTGTTCTGACGGGGTGCACCGACGGGGAAAAACGGAGTGCCATCTGGCCGAATCTGCGGCGCCGCGATATTCACATCGTTGCTACGTAATAGGTGAACCCCGCGTGACCCGGCGTACGCTATCGTCACTACCGCATCCCAGGGAAGTTCCCTCTGCAGACTGAGGTTGTAGATGTTGACGTATGGGTTGTCCAGATCAAACTGAACAGGTCGAATCGAGTTTGCAAAAGCGCACGAGAGCGGCGCAGCCGGGAACGACGGACGGCACGGAGAAGTCGGCGTGAAACCAATCGCAATTCTAGGAGTAGCTGGCGGATTGGTTACCGTCACAATCAGGTTCTGTTGATTGTTGGTATTGAAGTAGACTCCATAGCCACCTCGTAAGCTGGTTTTGCCATCACCGAAGATGTCCCACGCAAACCCGACGCGGGGACTAAAATTCTTGAGCGTGGGATTCCGATAAAGTGGTCCAATCGTCGGCGCCCGATCGCTGAGC
Source organism: Pyrinomonadaceae bacterium (assembly GCA_035283645.1). Classification (GTDB taxonomy): domain Bacteria; phylum Acidobacteriota; class Blastocatellia; order Pyrinomonadales; family Pyrinomonadaceae; genus PSRF01. The sequence continues at coordinate 36,023 of DATETN010000103.1, read as the reverse complement.
GAAGGCAGGGCGGAATCACGCCCGTAGAGATCCATTGGCAGTGTTGAAGCCTCATACCTGAGCCCAGCGTTCAGCGTCAGCCTTGGATGGACCTGAAATGTATCTTGCGCATAGGCGGCGAAGAACGTGAACCGCCAATAGCGATCGAGTGCACCATTCGGCGTCAGGCCGAGAAAGCTCTGTGGCGTGTTCAGCAGGAAGCTGCGCAGATTCGGGAAGGCCCAGATACCCAGGGAAAAGGTCGGATTGACCATGTTGTCCTGATAGCGCTCGACCACGCCACCAAATTTCAAAAGGTGACGTCCCCGGGTGTGGGCCAAGCCATGCTCCATGCCAAAAACGTTCTGGGTCAGCCTCACACTGACGGATGTTTGTGGACCGAAACGGGGAAAGCCGCCGATGTCAATGTTCCCCATGGATTCGCGTCCCGGGATGAACGGAGATAATGGTTGAGTTGTGTTGCTTTCAACCTGTTGACCAATACGAGTGCGACTAAAGCTAAACCGCAGCGTATGAATCGTGGCGGCGCTTTGAATGAACCGATGTTCGGCCGTGAAGAACTGATTCCGCGACCGAAACGCGCGCGGAAACTGCGGAAAATCAGTCGGTAGTTGCTGATCCGCATCGTCAAACGTATAGCGTGCGAATGATTGATGTTTGTCGCTCCAGACGTGGTCCACCCGTCCTTGAGTGAAGTGCTGCGTTATTCGCTGGTTAAACAGAAAGCTGTAGGGAGCAAGATTCCCGACAACATTCAACTGACCAGAATTAGGAAGAGGAAATTCGTCCAGGTAAGGTCGGACGGCGGCGTTGACTGTAACGGTTTCGGTGATCACGTTCCCATTGGCATCCCGCCTTGTGAGTATGCCGCTTCGTGCGTTCAAATCAGGGACGGTAGTGTTAACATTGCGGCCAAGCGCTTCACGCAGTGATTCGTAGCCAAAGAAGAAGAATGTTTTGTCTCGGGCTATAGGGCCACCAATGCTGCCGCCAAACTGGTTACGCTTGAATTCGGGTTTATTGCCGCGATCGAAGAAATTGCGTGCGTCCAAATTGTCGTTGCGGTGGAACTCGTAAAGTGATCCGTGCCATTCATTATTACCTGACTTTGACACAGCATTGATCTGGCCGCCGAAGTTTCTTCCGAACTCCGCGCCATACGAGTTGGCTTCCACGCGAAACTCTCGAATGGTCTCAACTCCTAAAACTGTGCCTGCTGCGCTTCCGGCTGGTCCATTCGTGAAGTCGTTCTGCGGGGTACCGTCAAGGAGATATACATTCGACCGTGGATCCTGCCCATTGATGCTAGTTCCTAATCCGTGGGCCACCACCGAGCCACCGTCGCGGTGCGTATAAGCGATGACACCCGGCTGCAGGAGTGCGAGATCAGTATAGTTCCTGCCGTTTAGCGGTAGGTCGCGTATCAGTCGTTCACCAACTAGGTAACTCAATTCAGCACTGGTCGTGTTGACGGCGGCTTCGGGACTGATGACCGTCACGCTTGCGGTAAGGCCCGAGACCTTCATAACGAGGTGAATGTCGACCGTATCATTCACCGTCAGCTGAACATTGGGTCTCACAACTGTTTCGAACCCCTGTTGTTCCGCTCGCAATTCATAAACACCCACCGGCAGGCCGGGAAATACGAACCTCCCCTGTGCTTCGCTTATTGTGGTGCGGGTTACTCCTGTATCAAGATGCTTGGCGCTGATCCGAACTCCCACAAGCAAGGCCGAATTGGTATCCCGAACCTCACCAGTGATTGTACTGGTCGTCTGAGCTGAAATGCTGGTAACTGAGACGAGCCAAAGCAGAAGTACCAAGCACGCTCTAAACACGGTGGCAGAAACTGAATTTTGTATCTCCTTCATCAGAACTGTTTTCCTCGATTTACCGCGCGTCTCTCAGGACAAGAGATTGAAATCACCCGGGGAGATGCATTTTAGCAACCAACTATCTTACATTGTTAGGTGAATACGTGCATTCGCTCCCATTGGTTTCGCGGGACTACAGTTCCTCCAAAACAAAAGAAGGTCGAACCACGTATGCTCGTTTGTCGTATCGGATCGGGTAGCACACAAGATTCGTTAGCGACTTTTCCGCGGTTCAGGTAATAATGTCGCTAAGCACATAAACGCTTACAAAAAACCATTTTTCCTTCCGAATTTCTGGAAATCGAGATGACGATTTTGAGAACAAAACTCGCCCTTCTGATCTCGCTGGTGTTGGTCTCGTGTTCTTCGCTGGCGGTTGCCCAAACATATCTTAGCTCCGTACGCGGTGATGTTACTGATGCTAACGGCGCCGTAGTACCCGGTGCTCGAGTAAAGGTTGTCAACCGGGAAACCGGAGCAATTCGTACCATCACGACTAACGAACGGGGCAGTTATGGGATCGCCTCATTGCCCCTGGGGCGCTACACCTTGACGGTTGAGCAAGAAGGCTTTTCCACGTTTACCCGTGAACTCGACCTGCTTGTCAACCAAGAAGTACGTGTTGACGCCGTACTAGCAGTTGGTTCAATTCAGGACAGTCCAGAGGACATCTATGGACCGTCTGAACTCCTGAAGAGGGACTCGGCTGCCATCAGTACTGTAATCGAGAACAATCAAATTACTGGTCTTCCGCTCGATGGTCGCAACTTCTTCGAACTCGCACTGCTGGTACCGGGCGCCGCCCCGCCAGCGCCGGGCTCTGCTGGTTCCGTCCGAGGGGACTTCGCCTTCAGTGTCAACGGCGCGCGTGAAGATAGTAACAACTTTTTGTTAGACGGCGTATACAACGTAGATCCCAAACTAAACACCTTTGCCGTTCGACCTCCGGTGGATGCGATCCGCGAGTTTGAAATGGCGACCAGTTCCTACGATTCCTCTTTCGGCCGCAACCCAGGCGCACAGGTGAACGTTGTAACAAAATCGGGAACAAACGAATTCCATGGCTCGGTCTACGAGTTTCATCGAAACGGCGCGCTTGATGCTCGGAACTTCTTTGCACCAGCTAACGAACCAAAACCAAAGTACATTCGCAACCAATTCGGCGGGTCATTCGGTGGTCCATTGCAGCGTGACCGAACGTTCTTCTTTGTGGACTACGAAGGCGGCCGCTCCCGTGAAGGCACCACGCGAGTTACAAATGTGCCCACGTTGCGCGAACGCTCGGGAGACTTTTCCGAGAGCTTGTTTGGAATCCCCACTAATCCGTTTACCGGTCAACCCTTTGCCGGTGGCACCATTCCAGATTTCGCTATACACGCAGTGGGCCGAGCAATCGCCGCCCTCTATCCACTTCCAAACCGGAACGTCCCGTTCCAGAACTTCGTATCCTCGCCCACGCAGAGCGACGATACGGACAGTTTCGACATCCGGCTCGATCATCGATTTAGCCAAACGTCCAGTTTTATTGCTCGTTATAGCTTTGGTCATCGAGACCTGACGGAACCATTCACCGGCGCAACCTTTGCGCTGGTCCCTGGCTTTGGCGATGTGGTGCGACGCAGGAGTCAGAACCTGATGTTTGGCGAGACCCATGTCTTCTCGCCCCAATTGGTCAACGAGGCCCGGGTTGCTTTCAGCCGCGTCGCAGCCTCAGTCAGGCAGGAGGCAAGCAGAACAAATCGGGATATTGGATTGCCCGTAGTGTCACCCAATCCGCGGGATCTGGGATTGAGCTTTATTACGGTGACAGGTTTCTCGCCGCTCGGCGACGAAGGGAATAATCCACAGAACAGCGTCACCAATGTCTATCAAGTGCTTGATACTGCGACCTATGTTTCGGGCAACCATCTGGTTAAATTCGGATTGGACATCCGCTTTACCCAACAGAATGCATTCCGAGACGTCGAGTCTCGGGGACGGCTCCAGTTTTCACCGTTCGGCCAGATCACGGGTAACGCTCTCGCTGATCTGTTGCTGGGTTTTCCCTTACTTACGAGCGTGGCCCGAGTGGACAACCCGCAGCAGTTACGCACGCGAAGTTATAACTTTTATCTCGACGACAGCTTTCGAGTGACACCACGACTGACGCTGACCGCCGGCTTGCGATACGAATACAACTCACCCGCAGTCGATGCATCAGATCGCTCCCGGGTGTATGACGTCGCCACCGGCATGATCGTTACGCCGGGTACCAATGGCGTACCGCGTGGGGGTTATGAGGCGGACAAGAACAATTTCGCCCCCAGGGTAGGACTTGCATGGACCATCGGCGAAGATCAGGCGACTGTGCTGCGCGCCGGTTATGGAATCTACTACGACCAATCACCTTTGGCGCCCGGAGAGGCTCTCTACTTCAATGCCCCGTTATTCGATAACAATATCTTCTTTTCGCTACCTGGATTGCCACTCACGTTGAGCGATCCTTTCCCGGCTTTCTTTCCCTTTCCGCTGCCGGATTCAGCACTTGCAATCCAACGTGACCTTCGCACTGGCTATCTCCAACATTGGAACGGGAACCTGCAAAGAGAATTTGGCACTAACCGTGTCCTGGAGGTGGCGTACGTCGGGTCAAAGGGAACAAAGCTGTTGACTGCTCGAGACATCAACCAGCCGCAGCCGGGTGTTTTACCGCCTGGATTACCGTTTGTGCCGCGACCGAATCCAAGATTTGATGACATAGACATACTTGAGTCGCGGGCTAACTCTAACTACCACAGCCTGCAAACGCGCTTCCAACAGAGATTTAGCCGTGGCTTAACCACTTTGATCTCCTATACCTGGTCCAAGTCGATCGATGACGCCTCGAATTTCTTTTCGAGTGCTGGCGATCCGAACTTTCCCCAGAACTCATATGACCTGCGCAGCGAGCGGGGACGTTCGAATTTCGATGTTCGGCATCGATTCTCTTTGAGCTACTCGTATGAGCTTCCTTTTGGGCGTGGGCGCAGACACCTCGCTAACAACGGCTGGCTTTCAACAATACTGACTGGGTGGCAGACCTTTGGAATAGTGACTCTCCAGACCGGACGTCCCTTTACCGTGGCGCTGCTGCCGGAAATAGACAACAGTGGCACTGGTCGCTCGCTTTTGGGCTTTGGCGCAAACGACCGACCAAACCTTGTGGGTGATCCGGGCGCCGGCAGCCGTACTCCTGAACGATGGTTCAACACGGCAGCCTTCGCCTTTCCTGCTCCCGGAACCTTTGGCAACGCCGGGAGGAACATTCTCGACGGACCAGGCTTCCAAAACGTTAACGCCTCTCTTGTAAAGAACACGTCGCTGACGGAAAGGGTCAATTTGCAGTTTCGCGCAGAAGTCTTCAACCTCTTTAATCACCCAAATTTCGGGCTGCCTGACAACTTTTTCGGGTCACCGACATTTGGAAGAATTACGTCCGCGAGGGATCCAAGACATATACAGTTTGGGGCGAAGCTTCTGTTCTGATTCTTACCACGTGGGTTTTAGGAGGAATTATGAAGAGACTCCAAATCTTGCTTTTTGCTGTTGCTATAACCGCAACTTCGAACAGCATAACGGCGTTTGCCCAGAACCCCGAAGAAGCTGGCGTCCGACAGGCACTGGAGCACTACCTGCAGGGGCATGCCACCGGACTGAGCGAACATTTCCGCAAAGCCTTCCATCCAGATGCGAAACTGTTCGCTGTGCGAGAAGGCAAATACTGGCAGTTAACCAGCGAGGAGTACATCGCGCGAGCCGCCGGCAAACCTGCAAATGATGAGGCCCAGAGGAAGAGACGGATTGAGTCCATTGACATCACCGGGAATGCAGCAGTGGCGAAGATCGTACTGGATTATCCGGCGGTGCGATTCACTGACTACATGTCTCTGCTGAAGATCGATGGTGAATGGAAGATAATCAACAAGACTTTCTATGCAGAGTCGAGGACACCACAGTAAGGATCGCGTGACCAGCTCGTTGGGCATCGCAAGCTCATTAGGCCGGTTAGCGAATTGAGCAGAGATGGCAAAACCTACCGTGCCGTGAACTTTGATATCTGCCTACCTACAGCCTGAAGGAGTAACGAGAATGGCGCCAAGAACAATCGCAATCATTGGAGTTCTGTTGTTTACGACAATTATTGGTGCTGCTCAAAAACCTGATTTCAGTGGTGACTGGACAATGGACCGCGCCCGCAGTTTTGGGATGCCTGGCAACATGCAACAGACGATGGTGGTTAAGCAGACTGGTGACCAGATCGAGCTGGAGACCAAACTGATCCAGCCGGACAACGAACGTTCGGTAAAGGACAGCTATCTGCTTGACGGAAAAGAACATGAGTTCACGCCCCAAGGACCTCCAAATGCTCCACCCGCAAAAGGGAAACGGACGTCGAACTGGTTGCCTGGCGGAAGGAGTATCGTCGTTAATGATGTGACCACCAGCGAAACTCCAAAAGGCACAGTAACTAGCCAGCTGACCCGCAAGTGGACGTTAGCAGCAAACGGCGAGCTAATCATTGACATGTACATTGACGGGCCAAATGGTTCGTTTGAAACAAAACGAATCTTCAAGAGGAAGTAGTCGACCTTATTAACGAACCCTGAAGCTTGGATCTTGTAGTAGTCTCCCCCAGAGAACATTCATAATGGCAACTTGGAGAATAGAGACTATGACGAATCGTCCTGTACTTACCGCGACCTTGTTACTTCTCTTTTGCGCATCGAGCTTTGCGCAAACAACTGGTGAGTGGCCGCAGTGGCGCGGTCATAATCGCGACGGAATCTCGAAAGAGACGGGCTTACTGAAACAGTGGCCTGAAGGAGGTCCGCCGCTGGCGTGGAAAGCTACTGGGGCTGGGACTGGGTATTCGTCGATGTCCGTTTCCAAGGGGCGAATCTTCACGATGGGATTGCGTGGTGATCGCGAGTTCATAATTGCTTTTGATGCAGCTACGGGTCGCGAAGCTTGGGCCACCCCGCATGGAACTGCCTATCGCGACAGCCGCGGCGACGGACCGCGAGGTACGCCTACTATTGACGGCAACAAGGGGTATGCACTGGGGGCTAATGGCGACCTCTCCTCCTTCGATTCCACCACTGGTCGTTTGCTTTGGACCATGAATGTATTGCAGAAGTTCGGTGGGTCGAACATAAATTGGGGCATCAGCGAATCACCCCTGGTACTCGGCGATAAGCTACTGATAAATGCCGGAGGACCGGGAGCTTCAGTTGTGGCCCTTAACAAGAAGGATGGGTCACTTATTTGGAAGAGTCAGAGCGATTCGGCGGGTTACTCGTCCGCAATCACTCTGGAAGCTGCCGGCGTGAACCAGGTCGTGTTCTTTACGTCGAAACGTGCAATGGGCTTGGATCTGCGCGATGGCCGGCTGCTTTGGGAATACAGACGTCCCGCGAACGACGTCGCGAATGTTGCCACTCCTATTGCGCGGGCGAACCGTGTCTTCATCTCTTCTGATTATGGTGTCGGGGGCGGATTGGTTGAAATCAAGAACTCAGAAGGCAGCGTGCGCGCCGACGAGGTCTACTTTACGCGCGAGATGAGGAACCACCACAGCAGTTCAGTTCTCGTGGGCGATCATCTCTACGGTTTTTCCAGCGCCGTTTTGACCGCCATGAAGTTCGATAGTGGCGAGGTGGTGTGGAAGGACCGAAGTGTCGGCAAGGGCTCGCTTGTTTTTGCAGATGGCCATCTATACTGCTTCAGTGAGAACGGAGTGGTTGGTTTAGTCGAAGCAACTCCGGCGGGTTATAGGGAGAAGGGACGGTTCACGATTAAGCAGGAATCACTGCCGACCTGGGCACATCCTGTGGTCGCGGGAGGACGCTTGTACATTCGGGACCAGAACACCATCTACGCATTCGATGTGAAAGCGAAGTAATTCTCAGTGGTTCGTTGTTGTGGCCGAAGGTCCTCGACCTTCGGCCACCTTGACGGTGGTAGATCGTCTGCACCAGCAAAACCTGGTCAGTGGTTAGTGGTCAGTGGTTAGTGGTCATGCTCATTGCTAATAGGTCGGTGCATCCGCTAACGAACAACCAATGGAACAAGTTTATCTGGCGGCGATGTTGTAGGCCGCCATCTCTGTCGCATTTCTTACCAGCAGTCTTCCACCGGCAATTGCCGGATAGTTCCAGCTCTTTCCTTGTAGTGCAGTGAACCGCGCCACTTCCGTATGCTGCTCCGGTGTGGCACGCACCAGCACCAAATCCCCTGTATCACTCATCACGATAAGATGACCGCTCGCTAATATGACCTGTCCGTAACCGTATCGGCCGCCCTTCCACTTTCGCTCTCCGGTGTTCACGTCAACACACGTCAGGATGCCCTCATCGAGCCCATATACATGTCCTTGATGAAGAACCGAACTATTGAATTTGTTCTTCATGTTGATGTTTTCCCAGAGAGTTCGCGCGGAAAAACTATTCCCGTTTTTGCCAATTTCCACCAACGCTGCTCCCTTGCCATAGCCTGATGAAACGAAAAACCGGTTAGCATCGACCACAACTGGCTGCGAGACATTGATTCCCATATCAGTGTCCCACGGATGACTCCACAACACTGCGCCATCTTCCGGAGCGAGTCCGACAATGCGCGTCGAGCTGACGATTATCACCTGACGACGCCCTGCCAGGCTGACGAGCATTGGAGAAACATAGCCCTGCCGATCGTTTAGAGCCTTCCAGACTGGAGCGCCGGTGGTCTTGTTATAGGCCACGACCGAACTTCCGGCACTGCCGCCGGGAAGCACAATGACTTTGTCATCAACGACCAGTGGTGATGCTGCCATGGCCCAGGGAAGATTCGAGGCGCCGTTATCACGCAAGATGTTTTTGCCCCAAATCACGGCACCATTCCGTGCGTCGAGACATCGCAGCTCGCCGGTTGCGCCAAGTGCGTAGATGCGACCCTGGTCCCAGGTTGGAGTTGAGCGTGGTCCATCGCCCGTGGAATCGGTGAACTCTGCGTTCCATCCCTGGCTCCAAACTTCCCGTCCAGTCTCCACATCATAAGCAGTGGCCACTTCCTTACCCCGGCGCTGTTCAATGGTGTAAGCGCGGCCATCCGCGACGACAAACGAGGAATACCCAATTCCCACCGGTTGCTTCCAGACCTGAGTCAAACCCTGCGCCGGCCAGTTGGTGAGAATCTGCATCTCCTCGTAACGACCATCTCGGTTCGGGCCCCTAAAGCTGGTCCAATAGTTACGTCCGGCATGGGCCGAGGCGGTGTCAGAATTTGTGGTTGGCGCCGCATCTGTGCTCGCTGCGGTTTGGCTAACATTCGCTTGAGGCTGAGCAATTTCTGAAGCGGCTGGTTGCGGCTGAGTTTCAGGCGCGGAGGCTTGCTCGGCGCGATGTTGCTCTAAGGTGGCGTAATGCGCTTCGTTGGCCCGAGATGTACTGATGACTCTGTAAAGATAGCCGTACACAACCATCAGGAGAATAACTGCGAGGGTCCCGACGATCTTTGTGCGGACCGCCCACCCCCGGCGTATCCAAATCAGAACAATCCCAATTGGTGGTAAGACCACAGACGCAGCAATGAGACTCACGTTTGACTCGTGCCACGGTTTTGATTCTTGTTCCTCAAACATCTTTATTGCTCCTTCGGGCTCTGAAAAGGGGGGATTGTTTAAACTGATGGATCCTACTGACTAAACGGGAGCGCAGCCATTATTTTCAGATTACAAATTGACGATTGACCCATCACCAATGACCAATCCCGATTAACAATCCGCCATCCAATCCTTATTATCGAGGAAGCGAAGCTGGCCTTTTTGTGACGGCTGTCATGAACCGGCCCTTCGTAAGCAACTCGCTCCCAAAGAACCCTGCCAGTGTCGCGATCGAGGGAAATGACCTTGAACGTGTGTTTCAGATCCGCTCCCACCGCGTCGGGGTGAACAAAGTCAGTGCCGTCCATCAGATTGTGTTGACTCCGGGCGTTCGTCCCGGGATACGTTCGCCTTCCAGGGCCGTAGTCAGAAAGATCTTTCGTCCCCACACAATAGGCGAAGAGTGTCCGCGTCCTGCAACTGGCGTCTTCCATTTGATGTTGCGGGAGTTGGTCCATTCGCTCGGTAGTCCCGTTTCAGCCGAGACGCCCTGTCCGTCTGGGCCCCGCCATTGTGGCCAGTTTGCCGGAGGCTTTGCGACGGCTGTGTTGGAGAGTGTTACAAAGACTAGTTTCCGATCGCGTAGAGGTTCTTTTCTGCGCGAATGAAAATGCGACCATCAGCAATGGCAGGCGATGCGTAAACCGGTTCGCCAACAGTGTTAGTGGTCATAAGCTGGTGTACTGGGCCAGCTTTAACGATGAAGGTGTCACCATCTTCACTCGTCAGGAGAATCTTGCCGTCGACAGCTACAGGCGACGCCGTGAATGTCGCGGGAATCGGTACGCGTCCACCCTCGTACTTTACCTCTCCGGTCTTCGCGTCCAGACAGGTAAGGATGCCGCGGTCAGTCGTCAGGTAGAGATAGTCTCCGTAGAGAATTGGCGAAGGAACGTATGCGGTACCCTTTGCATACTTCCACGCAACCGTGTCAGCGAGGTCACCCGAGCCGCCCAAGGTTATTGCCATTGCAATCTTTTGCGGGAACCCGGCAGAAACAAACACCATATCTGCGTTGGCCACGGGTGAAGGAATCGCATTGCTTTCCACACCTTTATGTCGCCAGAGTTCCTTACCCGTGCTGGGATCGTACGCAATAATTGCTTCAGTGCCGCTGGTTATCAACTCAGCGCGCTTGGCTGTCTTGACCAAAACTGGCGTCGCCCAGCTGACCTGAACTTTTCTCGGAGTCTTCCAGACTTGTTTGCCGGTGTTCTTGTCGAGGGCCACAATGAACGAAGCATTGCCGCTCTCTTCATCACATTGCATTAGCAGGAGGTTCTCAAAAAGAATCGGTGATGTGCCCGTCCCCATCCCGACCGTGCCGAGCTTGCCAAGATCAGCCTTCCAAACGAGCTTTCCCTTCATGTCATACGCAAACATTCCTTCGGATCCAAAGAACGCGTAAACCAATTTGCCGTCAGTCGCCGGCGTTGAAGCGGCGAATGAACTCTTGCGATGGCGATTGTCGTAAGGCGTACCCTCGAAGGCAGTCTGCTCCCAAAGGATCTTCCCCGTCTCACGGGCGATGCAGAGAACCTTGAACGTATGTTTGCGGTCTGCGCCGACGCTATCGGGATGCAGAAACTCCTTGTCACCGATCATATGCGTGACAGCTTTTGCGCCAGGAACTACGTCTCCTTCGATTGCGGTTGTAAGAAAGATTTTCTGACCCCAAACGATAGGCGAGGAATGTCCCCGACCGGGGATTGGGGTCTTCCATTTGATGTTCTTGGAGGGGGTCCACTCCGCCGGCAGGTTTTTCTCAGCTGAGATTCCCATGCCCGATGGACCACGCCATTGCGGCCAATTTGCCGCTCCGGCTTTAATCTCGAGTAAAGCTGTAGTTGCGAGAAGACTGATGATTAGAGCCAGGGCCAGCCGTCCTTGTGTGTTCATCTCGATTTCTCCGTGTTTCAGCGGGTCTAGTCCAGTTTCTTCGTGGGTTAGACATCCGTCCGGGTTCACCGAACGCGTATACGTGATTGATTCCTCGGACTATCACAAGTCCATCTGAAATTGCTGGCGTGGCCATCGTCACCTCACCAACGTGGTTCGTTGCCAGCAACTCATATTTTGGACCCGCACGTACCACGAATCCGTCGCCGTCCTCACTTGCCAAATAGAGCTTGCCGTCAGAAGCTACTGGCGAAGACGTAAAAGCGCCACCCTTGCCACCTATGCGCTCCTGGTAAATGCGTTCCCCGGTCTTAACGTTGTAAGCGGTGAGCACCCCCTGATTTGAACAAGTGTAGAGTGGGTCACCATAAACCACCGGCGTGGGCATGTATGGACCACCTCGAGTTTTGCTCCAGGCAATGTGCTCTGATGAGTCCTTCCCATCCTTCAGAGTAATGTCTCCCGTGGCGCCCAGTCTTATTGCGTAGATGGGTTGGATTGGGCGATAACCGCTGGTGACGTATATGAGGTCGTGAGCCACAATTGGCGTCGGAGTCGTCACCTCCGAATTTGGGGTCAGTCGCCAAAGTTCCTTGCCAGTGTTGGGGTCGTATCCGCGAATCGCTTTGGAGCCATTCGTGATCAGCTCCGAGCGCGCCTTACCCTCATAAACGGTTGGTGTTCCCCAGGAAGAGATCTCTTCGCGAGGTGTTTTCCAGACCAGCTTGCCGCTCTTTAGATTGTATGCGGCGATAAAAGAGTCTTTCTGGATATCCGCCTGAATGATCACGAGATCGCGGAAGATGATGGGTGAGCTGCCGTGCTCCCACTGATAATCGGGATCATAAAACCACCCAGAGTCCAGGACCCCTACATCTCGCTTCCACAAAAGCTTTCCATTCAGGTCATAGGTGTAGAGACCCTCCGAACCAAACAAAACTACGAGGTACTTACCTTTAGTAACGGGCGTGGAATCTGCATGTGTGGACTTGGGATGACGTTTTACCTTAGGAATTCCCTCTGTGGCGGTTCGCTCCCAGAGTATCCGACCGGTGTCTTTATCGAGGGCATAGACCTTCCAGATATGTTTCGGATCCTCCTTTACCGGGGCGTCGGCTCCCTTGTCTAGAAGAGCCGCAACCAACTTTGCATCGCCCCTTCGGGCCGACTCCCAAAACTGATCATTCAATTCTTGATTGGAGTTCTGTGCACAAACTATTGAGGTAACAAACAAAAAAGGCACCAGAAGCAAGGCTGTCTTGTGTCTCATGAACCCCTCCGCCGTTTTGGAGTTGGGACAGTCGATGGTAAATTTCACGCAGATATATTTGCCAGGGTCAGAAAAACTGAATCTCTGCAACGCGAGTTTACGTATTCTACATCTTTATAGTTGCATGCCAGTAAACGTTTTTATGTTCTGAAGATCAACTCCACATCCAGAGTTAGGTGGAAATCCGAAATGGCTAAGTTTCTTTCCGTACTTTCGTACACGTTCGCGGTTTTATTGCTGACGTCACCGGTCAATGGCAATGACTGGGCCGAGTGGCGTGGGCCAGAGCGAAATGGAGTTTCCCCTGAAGTGACTCTCCCTGTGAAATGGTCACCTTCAGGTGAAAACCTTGCGTGGAAAGTCCCTTATGGGGGCCGCTCGACACCAGTTGTCCTGGGTGATCATCTCTATCTCCAAAACACTGCAGGTAGTGGTGCCGATCTGCAAGAGCGAATTATCTGTTTCAATGCCGATACGGGAAAGTTGCTTTGGGAGCATAGGTTCAATATCTATCTGAGTGATGTCCCCCCTCACAGAGTTGCGTGGGCTTCGCCTGCGGCGGATCCCGCTACCGGAAACGTGTATGTCCTTGGTGTTGGCGGAACGCTCTTGGGTCTCTCACGTGACGGCAAGGTTCTCTGGGAGCGTTCTCTCGGTGAGGACTTTGGCTTATTAACGACGCATGGTGGCCGCACGGTCTCTCCGATCATTGATGGCGACCTGGTGATCATCAGCGGTGTCACCTTCATGTGGGGACAACACGGGCGCGGTGCCCATCGGTTCATGGCATTCGACAAGCGCACAGGGGAATCGGTCTGGATCAGTGCGCCTGGAGGTCGTCCTTACGACACCACCTATGCGCCTCCAATCATTGCTGAAATTAACGGAATCCGTCTGTTAATTCAGGGGGCAAGCGATGGAGTTGTCCACGCTATTAAACCGCAAACTGGCGAGCCGGTTTGGAGATATGAGATCAGTAAACGCGGCTTAAATACCGGAGTGGTTGTGCGGGGAACGACAGCGATTCTGACGCACAGCGAAGAGAATCTTAACTCCAGTGAGATGGGGATGATCGTTGCTGTGGACGCCAGTGCCAAGGGTGAACTGAAAAAGGAGCATGTGAAGTGGCAGACGTACGGATGGCAGGGGGGCTTCTCCTCGCCGGTCATCGACGGTGACCGGCTCTACCAGTTGGACAATGGGGCAAATATTGCTGCGTTCGACGTCAATACGGGAAAGCAGTTGTGGATAGAAAACCTTGGTACTATTCAGAAAGCTTCACCGGTATTGGCTGCCGGCAAACTATATGTCGGAACTGAGAACGGAAAGTTCTTTATTCTCGAGCCCTCTGCAACCGGTGTTAAGGTTTTGGACCAGGATCAGTTGGGCACTGAAGAACGTCCCGAGATCATTATTGCCTCTGCCGCCGTTTCGAACGGACGTGTTTATGTAGTCAGCGACAGCAACCTTTACTGCTTTGGTCGCAAGACGAATTCCAGTAACAACAAACCAGCCCCACTTGAGGGTCTACCAAATCCAAACCGACCTGCGACTCACCTTCAAGTGGTACCGACGGAGCTCATCCTCAAGCCGGGGGACACCGTTGATTTCCGTGTACGTCTTTTCGATGAACAGGGAAGGTTTATTCGCGAAGAGAAGGCGGCTAATTGGTCACTTGATCAGTTAAAGGGAACTATAAACAACGGCAAGTATGTGGCCCAAGCCGATGGAATGGCTCAAGCCGGACTTGTTAAAGCTGCAGTTAGGACGCTGTCCGGTTCAGCCCGGCTCCGGGTTTTTCCGCCATTACCCTGGACTGAGAACTTTGAGTCATGGCCCGTGAATACACTACCGCTGAGTTGGGTTAACACTACTATGAAGTACACCGTAAGAGAGGTGAATGGAAATAAGGTCTTAGTAAAAACCACCGAAGGGTCGTCTCTGTTAAGTCGTGCTCGTGCATATCTTGGCCCATCAGACTTTTCCAATTTCACGGTTGAAACTGATGTCTTAGCAACGCAGCGCCGCCGGCAACAGGGAGATGCGGGTGTAATCTCTCAGCGTTATGTTCTGACCCTTTACGGCAACAGCCAGGCATTGCATCTTGAACCATGGCAGCCGGAGACTCAGCGCACGGTGTCTATGCCGTACGCTTGGAAGCCGGATACTTGGTATCGGTTAAAATTGAGAGTTGAGAATCTTCCCGATGGTAAGGTGCGGGCCCGGGGCAAGGCATGGCCCGTTGGTGAGGCGGAGCCGGCAGCCTGGATGCTTGAACGTATCGATCACATCCCCAACCGGCAAGGGGCGCCCGGCATCTTTGGTAATGCGCTGGCTGAGGTTTACTTTGACAACCTCAAGGTTTACGTGAACCAGTAAATTAACCAGGAAATAACAAAGGTAACTAATTCATGAAAAGAAGCAATAATCAGGGTACGAGACCAATTCTACTGAGAGCTTTGACCCTATCGCTTATCACAGGCGTCCTTTTGATCTTCTCTTCTAGCCTGCCTGGGGTGGAAGCTTCGGATCCCGGTGGCGACTGGCCCATGTGGGGAGGTAAACCTGACCGGAACATGATCTCCGGAATGAAGGGAATACCGATCAGTTGGGACGTTAAGTCAAAGAAGAACATAAAGTGGGTGGCGGAGTTAGGTTCGCAGACATACGGCAATGTGGTGGTCTCGGGAGGCACAATCTTCGTGGGCACCAACAACGAAGGACTGCGCGATCCCAAGATCACTGGAGATAGAGGAATTTTGATGGCCTTTCGCGAGTCCGACGGCCAATTTCTTTGGCAGATGGTGCACGACAAACTTGCCGCGGGACGAGTCAATGACTGGCCCTATCAAGGCATAGCTTCGTCACCCCTCGTCGAAGGAGATCGCGTTTACTACGTCTCCAATCGTGCCGAACTGATGTGTCTCGACACTCAAGGTTTCCGCGATAAGGAGAACGACGGGCCTGTAACAGACGAGAGTCTCACTGGTGAGTTCAATGCGGATGTAGTCTGGAGATTCGACATGATCGAAGAGGTCGGATCGTTGCCGCATAATCTTGCTAACTCCTCTCCGGTGGCTTACGGCGATTTGATTTACGTAAGTACTTCGAATGGACAGGATGAGAGCCACGTCAATGTTCCGTCTCCTAAGGCTCCTGCCATAATTGCCGTTAACAAGAAGACTGGTAAGTTGGTATGGGAGGATAACTCAGTTGGAGATCGCATTCTGCATGGCCAATGGAGTTCTCCGACCGTAGGGACCATAGGAGGCGTCGTCCAGGCGATCCATGCGCAGGGGGACGGTTGGATCCGAGGTTACGAGGCGCTCACGGGCAAGAAGCTCTGGGAGTTTGACACAAATCCGAAGGACTCTGTTTGGCCCAAGACTCGGAATGAAGTGATTTCGACTCCAGTGGTGTACGAAGACCGAGTGTACATTGCTAATGGACAAGACCCTGAACATGGCGAAGGTATTGGTCACATGTACTGCATCGACGCTACCAAACGTGGCGACATTACTACGGCGGGAAGAGTCTGGCACTACGACAAGATTCGCCGTTCGATTTCAACGCCAGCGATCAAGGATGGAATAGTCTATCAACCTGACTTCAGTGGTTTTCTGCATGCCTTGGATGCAAAGACCGGCCAGGTTTATTGGACACATGATCTCTTTGCCGCCGTCTGGGGATCGCCCATCTTGATCGATGGAAAGCTGTATCTTGGGGACGAAGACGGTGACGTCGTAATCATGCAGGAAGGAAAAACCAAGAAGGTTCTGGCCGAGATCAACATGGGCAGCTCGGTATACTCGACCCCGGTTCCGGCCAACGGTGTGTTGTATATCTCTAATCGTAATCAACTATATGCGCTGGCCGAGACGCCAGCGACGGCTGCAACGCAAAGATAGACGTTTCACTTCCGCGATCCTCGAACTGAGCGCAAGGTTGCGCAAATGCGCGCCGGACTTTTTCGCATAGTTCGCGGATCGTTCCTGTCGGAAAATGGGTTTTGAATTCCAACTGCAAACACGTCTGGTCTTTGGGGCAGGTTCTGTTCAGGGGCTGGGTGGGCTGGCAACAGAGTTTAGCTTTCGCCGAACCTTGCTCGTAGCCGATCCCGGTATGAAGGATGCGGGGTATGCTACCCGCGTACTGGAACTCTTGGATCAAGTCGGGATAGAAGCATTTCCGTTTCACGATTTCGGCATCAACCCAGACAGCGAGGTAATAAGCGCGGGGCACAAATTTGCCGTAGGTCTGAATGTAGATTCTATCATTGGCCTGGGTGGCGGCAGTTCGCTCGACTGTGCCAAGGGGATCAATCTTCTGTTAACCAATGGCGGACGTGTGCAGGATTACGTTGGTTACGGTAAAACGCACAGCCCGTTGTTGCCGATGATTGCAGTGCCCACCACCGCCGGGACTGGAAGTGAAGTGCAAAGTTATGCGGTGCTATCCGATGCCGGAACACACAAGAAGCTCGCTTGCGGCGATAAGGGTCTGGCATTCCGTGTGGCCGTGCTGGATCCAGAGTTGACTCTTTCGCAGCCACGCGAAGTCACAGCAGCCTCTGGATTTGATGCAATTGCCCACGCCGTTGAAACGTGGGTGAGTACAAAACGCACACCGATTTCTGAAGGGTTCTCGCGCGAGGCATGGCGCCTACTTGAAGCAAACTACGAGACCGTACTCCGGCAACCCAACGACCTACGAGCGAGAGAAGCAATGCAGTTGGGCGCTTGCTTTGCGGGTATTGCGATTGAGAATTCCATGCTCGGCGCGACTCATGCATGTGCTAATCCGCTGACGGCCAACTATGGGACAACTCATGGAGAAGCATTAGCCATGCTGCTGCCGAGCGTGGTCCGTTGGAACGGAGAGACCTCTGCTGAACGATATGCCGAGCTTCTAAGTGTGTCTGGCCGGACGGCTCAAGATCCGGCAGGCGCTCTCGCCCGGCGACTGGAGCAACTGGCAGAGGCCGCAACGCTACGGACACGTTTGAACGGCGATGGAATTGTGTTTGAAGAGCTGGCCTCGCTTGCCGCTGATGCAGCCGAGCAGTGGACAGGTCGTTTCAATCCCAGGCCGTTTGACTATGAGGGTGCCCTTGAAGTGTACCGGCTCGCTTATCAGTAACTTGTTAATTAATGAGTGAGACACAAAAACCTTACGCGAAGATCAGCTTTGCACAAAGAGTGTCTGCTCAAATGTCTTCTCTGTGCGACCTCAGTGTTCTTTGTGACTCTGTGGTTGTGTTTTCGGAGAGTTCCTTCACCACGGAGACTCAGAGGACACAAAGGTCGCACAGAGAAAAAGCTTACTTCGTACTTTTTGTGCAAAGCCACTAAGATCATGAACGGTTCGAAATCAATGCAAAGTGCTTTGGTCGTTGTGCTTACTGCTTTTCTGTTGTCTTGCGTTGGGGCCGTTCGTGCTCAGGACGCGCCCTCAAATAATTGGTCGCAGTTTCGCGGCAATTATCAGCTCACAGGTGTATCACAGAGCAGCGTTCCCGGCACGCTAAGACAGATCTGGACTTTCGATGCGGGTGAATCGATCGAGTCTTCGGCGGCGATAGTCGGAGGCACTGTTTTTGTCGGCACGCAAAAAGGCGAGCTGATCGCACTGAATCTGGAAAACGGTGCGGTCTACTGGCGCTATACGATCGACGATCCGATAGGGGAATCATCGCCGGCTTACAGCAATGGCGTGGTGTATGTCGGCGATCTGGCAGGCTGGTTCCATGCTGTAGATGCCAGAAGTGGCCAAAAACTTTGGGCGTTCAAGACCGGCACGGAGATCAAATCGTCTCCGGTAGTCGTGGGTGATCGAGTTCTGATTGGCTCGTACGATCAGAACCTATATTGTCTATCCACGCGGAACGGTTCGGTGATCTGGAAAGTAAGAACTGATGGACCAGTGCATTCCACGCCGAGTATCCTCGATGGGATAGCATACATTGCTGGCTGTGACGAAGTGTTCCGGGGAATTCGGGTGGCTGACGGTCGTGAAGTAGTCAACGTCTCTTCCGGCGCCTACACCGGGGCTTCGCCGGCGCTTCGAGGTGGGAACGCGTACTACGGGACCTTTGAAAACGATGTACTTTCGGTGAGTCTCGCTGAGCGCCGAATCAGCTGGCGTTATGAGCACCCGCAAA
Source organism: Pyrinomonadaceae bacterium (assembly GCA_035283645.1). Lineage (GTDB taxonomy): Bacteria > Acidobacteriota > Blastocatellia > Pyrinomonadales > Pyrinomonadaceae > PSRF01. Next base: position 17,163 of record DATETN010000103.1, on the reverse strand, counting down.
GAAAGTTTCCATTCTACTCTTCTGCGGCGGTGGTAAATGATCTTCTGGTTGTTGGTGGTCGAGACAAAATAGTCCATGGAATCAGTACAACAGGGAAAGCGCTGTGGACGTTTGTGACGAGGGCCCGTGTAGAGTCTTCGCCTGCGATCGCGGGAGATCGAGTATATATCGGCTCGAACGATGGCAAGTTCTACGTGTTGAGCCTGGGCACGGGCGCTAAGGTTTGGGAGTTTACGGCAGGCGCTGCTCTTTCAGCCTCTCCGGCAATTGCGAACGGCAAGGTTGTAATCGGCGCGCAGGATGGAAAGCTCTACTGCTTTGGGTGAGTTGAGTCTGCACTCTGCGTACTCTGTGGTTTCGGTGGAGGCTTGTTCAGCAAATGCCGCGACCACGGAGCCACCGAGAACACGGAGCTGGCACGGGGAAAGCAGTTTAGGCCTCCACCGTGCCTTGACTAACTTATCGCTTAGCCTTTAGAACAGTTCTGCTCAGAATCCAATCAAATCAAGTTGAGGCACGTAATTATGATTAGACGCGCTACGATCTTTACTCTGCTTGCCTGCCTGTCGCTGCTGATGTTGGCTTGTATGCAGCCGACCAACACTAATACCAGTACAAATACAAATGTTGGCTCGTCGTCAACGGCTGTTGCTGGTCCGGCTGAACTCAGGTCGGCGCTTGAGTCGATTCGTGCTGACGACATACTTCAACACACAAAGGTTCTTTCTACCGACGAATATGAGGGGCGTGGTCCAGGCACAAAAGGAGAAGAGCTTACGGTTAAGTATCTGACTGATCAGTTTCAGCGCATGGGACTGAAGCCGGGAAATCCCGATGGCACCTACGTACAGAAAGTTCCACTTGTGGGTTTCACAGGCCAGCCAACCGCATCTTTTACGGCCGGCGGCAAGACCATGAATCTTGAGTTCCCCAAGGACTATGTAGCGGTATCACGAAGGTTCGTTCCCGAATCAAAAGTCGAGAATTCGGATATTGTGTTTGTTGGTTACGGTGTGGTTGCACCCGAATATGGTTGGGACGATTACAAAGGTGTCGATGTGCGCGGAAAAACCATCGTGATGTTGATCAATGATCCGGCGGTGCCCGATGCGAGTGACACCGCAAAGCTCGATGAAAAGATGTTCAAAGGCAAGGCGATGACCTACTACGGTCGCTGGACATACAAATATGAGATCGCCTCGCAGAAGGGTGCGGCCGCTGCTATTATCGTTCACGAGACCGGCCCGGCCGGGTATCCGTACGAAGTCGTCTCCGGGAGTTGGTCCCGTGAGAATTTCGACATTCAGACTCCTGACCGCAACATGAATCGCATCGCCGTTGAATCATGGATCACACTGGACCGCGCAAAAGAGTTGTTTACCGCAGGTGGACAGGATTTTGAGGCGCTGAAGAAGACGGCGGTCACCAAGGAATTCAAGCCGGTGGCGCTGAACGCGAAAGCAACCTTTAATGTCAAGAATACGCTGCGAGAGATCAACTCCAACAATGTGGTTGCGAAGCTGGAAGGTTCGGATGCCAATCTTAAAAACGAATACGTGATTTACACGGCGCACTGGGACCATCTGGGCCGCGACCCTAAGCTGCAGGGTGATCAGATCTTCAACGGTGCGCTGGACAACGCGTCAGGAACCGGAGCGTTGCTCGATATTGCGGAGGCTTTTACTAAACTGCAAACGCCTCCCAAGCGGTCCATCCTCTTTCTGGCTGTAACCGCGGAAGAGAAGGGGTTGTTAGGAGCAAAGTACTACGCCATGAATCCGCTCTATCCTCTGAACAAGACGCTCGCAAACATCAATATGGATGGTGTTAACCAATGGGGCAGAACAAAGGACGTGACGATGGTGGGTGATGACAACAGCACGCTTGTTGATCTGTTGCGCGAGGCGGCGACAGCGCAGGGCCGCGTTGTCAATCCGGATCCGGAATCCGAGAAGGGATTCTACTATCGCTCAGATCATTTTGAGTTTGCCAAAGAAGGCGTGCCGGCGTTGTATACGGATTCAGGAGTTGACTACATCGGAAAAGATCCCGGATATAGCAAACAGAAGCGTGACGAATACACCGAGAAGGATTACCACAAGCCGTCGGACGAGATTAAACCTGATTGGGATCTGGCTGGGGCCGTTGAGGACGCTCAGCTGCTGACGATCATCGGTTACCGGGTAGCTGCGGGCGACCGTTACCCGGAGTGGAAGGCCGGTTCTGAGTTCAAGGGAAAACGCGACGAAATGATGCGATCCGGGATGTGATTGATCAGAAGTACCTAGCTAACGTCTCAGCTCTCGGTTTTCGCGTCACGAGCGATACTAGAAACATCAGCAACGCAGACACAATCACCATCGGCACAACAGGCATGAAGCCAAACACCGACGTTCCGCCCGGTGTGCGCGCTAGTATCTCCGTTCCACCCAGCGACCAAATCACCGTAGATGGACCTGGGGCCGGTGCCGGAACGATCGCCTGAAAAACTGCTACCGCAATCACGGCTGACGCTGTCCATAGCGTGACCGCAAGCGCGCCCCACTTCGTGCTTCCACGCCAGAAGAGTGCGGCAACCAACAGAGGCGAGAGCGCAGCAAAACCCGAAAACGCATACTGAATCGCCAATTCGAAGATCGTTTCCGGGGCCCGCAAGGCGACAACGTACGCAAGCACTGTTAGAAGTACCACGAATAGCCGGCCGGTTTGCACCTGAATGTGTTCACCAAAGCGCGCTTTACCCCCGTAATGCGCAAAAACGTCCTCCGTAAACATAGTTGAGAGTCCGAGAATCTGCGAGTCGCTCGCCATCACCGCAGCCATGATTCCCGCGCCCAATAGTCCGGCCAGCCATAGGGGCGCAAAGCGTTCCAGCAGTCGTAATATCACGTCGTCACCTGCGGCTTGCTCGCGCAACTCGTCGCGCGCTTCAGGTGGCATGTTTCGTCCCTGGGTAGCGAGGACCCGGCGCGCCTCCTGCTTCGCACGAATTTCGGGCACGTCTGAGACGCGATTGGCCATCACCCCGAGGAACACGCAAGGCAGCCAGATCGCCATGATGCAGATCGGATAAAAGATCACTGTTTTCTTAAACTGCTGCATCTTCCGCGCCGTGAGACAGAAGATCAGTATGTGCGGAAACGCGATGGCTGAGAGTGGAATGAAGGTGTAGCTGAAAAAATAGTAAGGCGAGATTCTCTCACGCGTGAGCAAAGGCGCCAGAGTGGGCGTGGCCAACATCTGCTGCACGACACTGCTAAAGCCACCCATTCCCGAACCTATTACGATGATCGCAATCACGCCAAAGCATAGAAACAGCACCGTCTGAAATGTATTAACCCAGGCGGTTCCGCGCATTCCGCCAAAGAAGACGTAGCTCATGACGACCAAAGCCACGATGGCCCCGCCAAACCAGAATGGCACCCAACCATCGCTGATGGTGCTGAGGGTCGTGCCGCCGCCCATAATCCCGATGATGATATAGGGCACCAGGAGAGCAGCCTGGACTACAAAGATCACCGTACCGATGTGATTGCAATCCCAACGGTCGCGAAACATCTGCACTGGCGTCATGAACCCGTATTTCTTTCCTAACGCCCAGACGCGTGTGCCGATGAGAAAAATACTTAACGGAATCACCAGACCCGATGATGACGCCATCAAGCCAAACGTGACAATGCCATTCGAAAACGCATGTCCCGATGAGCCGAGAATCGCGAAGGCCGTCATGTTGGTGCCAAACAGTGAGAAGAGAAAGACGAACGGACCAATGGAACGGTTTGCGAGAAAATAGTCCTCTGCTTCATGCTTTGATTTGGCGTGCCGAAAGGCAAAAATGCCGATGTAGAGAACGACGGCCAGATAAAGGAAGACAACGATTGCGGGAATCAAAGGTTTGCGTCCTCCTTTGCCTCAATCGCCTCACTCTCTCTCTCCAACCGTGCCGGCCAGGCGTGTCTAACCAACAGCCACATCAAAAGGGAAGCGGCCCCCGCAAAACAGGCGTGATAGAAGAGTCCGATGGGAATGAAACCAAAGACGAGTGGATGAGCCGTGCGCCAGAACCAAAAGTCCTGATGCAGTAGGTACAATGCGACGACTGCAACGACAAGCAGAACTCGTTTCATGGTCCCCCTTCAAATTGAACGAATCGCTAGCTTAAAGATTGGAGAAGAAGACCAGCAGATTAATGGTCAGTTGCAGAATAGGTCAAGCACTAATCACAATGGCTACGATCCAAAAACACGGATTTCAGTTAAGCTTCATCATTCAAACAACTCACGATGAGAAGAAATGGGCCGTTGAGATTCATGAGGCTCAATATGAAAATGAGTTCTTGATCCCTGGTAGATTCCCGGGTTGGCAAGATGGGATTTGACTCGATCGAGGTGAGCACTAAACAATTCAAGCATTAATTACGTAAGTACTTCTTCTAGGACATTACGCATTTCCATTCGTCCCGAGACCCCGAATGACATTCAGGAAGTGCACCGGGTAAACGAACATGCCTTCGGAGGACCGGATGAAGCACAACTGGTCGATGCTCTCCGCGCGGCCGCCGAACCAAACATCTCTCTCGTGGCTGTTGTTGATGATCAAATCGTCGGTCATATCTTCTTTAGTCCTGTCTCGGTCGGAGGGGAAGAGTCGTGCGCAATGGGTCTGGCTCCGATGGCGGTGTTGCCCGACTATCAAAGGCAAGGCGTCGGCTCGCAGTTGGTACGAGTGGGATTGAGAGAGTGCGCACGTTTGGGTTACGACGTGGTTGTTGTGCTGGGACATGCCGAGTATTATCCGCGCTTCGGTTTCATTCCGGCCAGTCAGAAGGGATTACAGTCCGAGTACCCGGTGCCGGATGATGTTTTTATGGTGGTGGAATTGAAGCCGGATGCATTAGGCGGACGACGTGGTCTGGTTAAATGTCGTCCTGAGTTTAATCCCAAAGCAAAATAACTTTAACGGACCATGAAGCATTCTTCTTAAAGGAGCACGCATGCAAAAGAGGACCTTCTGGACCGCGACACTTGCCATAGTCGCTGTCTGCCTTCTTGTTCAAACTCTCACAAACGAGACTGTATATTCACAGGGTCGCGGCATCACGTCGGAAGTTATCGCCCGCCGTCACGCGATCGAGAACGAGTTACAGTCAATCGCAATTGTCGAACGCAAGTTGATGGTCCCGATGCGCGATGGAATTCGAATCGCGACCGACGTCTACCGGCCGAAAGATACATCGAGAAAATATCCAACCATTTTTGTGCGCACACCATACAACTTCAATTACTGGGACGTCCGCAATGGCGCGCCACGCGATCTCTCAAACGAGCTCGAGGCCGTAAAGCGCGGTTATGCATTTGTTCAGATGAATGAACGCGGTCGGTTCTTTTCACAAGGAAATTACGACATCCTCGGGCCACCTCTCTCTGACGGCGAAGACGAGTTGTCGTGGATTGCAAAACAAGCCTGGTCCAACGGCAAGGTCGGGACAATCGGCTGCTCCTCAACCGCCGAATGGCAGCTGGCAGTCGCGGCCCAGAGGCATCCCGCATTTACCACCATGATTGCTCAGGGATTCGGTGCTGGGGTGGGACGCGTGCGGCCCTGGTACGAGCAGGGGAACTGGTACCGAGGCGGTGCGGTCCAGATGTTGTTCATCTCCTGGCTCTATGGCCAGCAGAACCAGGTGCGGCCGATGTTTCCCCCAGACACCTCGCAGGAGGATCTGGTTCGCGCTTCGAAGGCGTTTGACCTCGCACAGCAGTTGCCACCCGTCGATTGGTCCAGGGCCCTTAGCCACCTTCCCGTAAAAGACATAGTGAAAGCCATAGATGGTCCGCGAGGCATCTTCGCCGATCCGATGCCGGTCGATACAGGCGGCGCGATGATCGAGCGTGCGCCAAATGATCCAGCCTGGTACAAAGGCGGGTTGTGGCACGACAACATGAAGATCGACATTCCCGGATTCTGGTTTATGTCGTGGTATGACGTTTCAGTTGGCCCAAATCTCGCTGCGTACAACCACGTGAGGAAAACTGCGTCTCCCGAGATTGCCAATCACCAGTATGCAGTGATTGCGCCGACGCTTCACTGTGCCTTCAGGCGCGCGACCGAGAACACGGTCGTTGGGGAACGCAGCGTTGGCGATGCGAGGTTGGACTACGACGCGCTCATCTACGGCTGGTTTGATTACTTCCTCAAAGGTGAGCAGAACGGAATTCTCGAAAAGATGCCTAAGGTGCGTTATTACACCATGGGCATCAACAAATGGCAGGCGTCAGATATATGGCCACCCCGTGGTGCGCAAACCGTAAGCTTCTTTCTGGCGAGCCGCGGAAAGGCAAACACGCTCAACGGCGATGGGGGGTTGATTGAGGCACCGCCGGGAGCGGATAACCCGGACGGTTTTGATTACGATCCGATGAATCCCGTGCCGTCCGTAGGTGGCAACGTTTGCTGCACGGGAAACGCGATCACACCGGGCTCGTTCGATCAGCGCAAGAACGAAACACGCCCCGATGTGTTGGTCTACACCTCTGATCCACTTAAAGAGGGAATTGAAGTAAGCGGTCCAATTGAAGTGACGCTTTATGTATCGTCGGATGCAAAAGACACAGATTTCACTGTGAAGCTGATCGATGTTTATCCAGATGGACGCGCTTACAATTTAGATGAAACCATTCAGCGCATGCGGTATCGCGACGGCTACGACAAACCTAATGTCTGGATGGAGTCACACAAGGTTTATAAGGTGACCCTGGGACCTATGGTGACGAGCAACTTCTTCGAGGCAGGCCACAGGATTCGGATTGAGGTGTCCAGCAGCAACTTCCCCAGGTTTGATCGGAACCTGAACACTGGTGGAAGGAATTGGGACGAAACCAAAGGCGTGGTTGCGCGAAATGCGGTGCATCATTCGAAGCAGTACCCGTCGGAGGTGAAGATTACAGTGGTTGTCAGTACCACTTCGCGGTAGCGGGTGGGTCTTGGCTGGCCACTAGTCCAACCAATTTCGCAATCGGCAGGCGTCCATCGCTGACGGGCCAAGGCGTTAGGGCACCCCCATTATCTCTCGCTGCGGTAGTCATCGACGATCTCTCCCTCAGTTCCTGGAACCAATCCGCAGTTGCCGCGTGAAATCAAGGATCACCAACTTACCCTGGAGCACCTATCGGATGAAGCGAAAGACAATACTCCCTCTGGCAATCCTCCTTTTGTCTTTAGCGTTGGCCACAGCGCTCAGTCAGCAAACTGCGCCCGTAAGGTCAACCACCACTGCGCCAGTTTCCATTCCGTTCGAGATGGTTACGCGCCACATCATCGTGAAGGTTACGGTAGACAAATCACCCCCGCTGTCGTTCGTCTTTGACACCGGCGCCAGGCGCGCGATCATCGACATTGATCGCGCCAAAGAACTCGGACTTAATCTTCAAAGGCAAGTCAGGGTCGGAGGAGCCGGCAGTCAGACGTTGACCGGAGCGATGGTCCAGGATGCGAGATGGTCACTCGCAGGTCTCGAAGGCTTCTCTCAACCTATTTCACTGGCTATCCCTCTCCGAAACGTGGCGGCAAGGTTTGGACAAGAACTGGACGGAATTATCGGCGGAGAGTTTATTAGCCAATTCGTGGTTGAGGTTGACTATCAAGCCCAATTACTCAAGCTGCATGATAAAAGTAAATTCAAATACACAGGCACCGGGGAGATTATTCCGATGAAACTGGATGGGCAGGGTCATCCACTCATCGAAGCCGAAGTGACTCCCATGGATTCAAAACCGATTCGAGGAAAGTTTGTTATCGATCTTGGTTCCGGCGGTGCGCTGGCGCTCCACAGTCCTTTTGTCGCCGAACACAATTTGCTAGACGGGAGAACCAAAACCATTAGAGCCATCGGTGTTGGGGGTGCAGGCGGACAATCGCAAGGCAGGTTCGGACGAGTCGCGGAACTGAGGATCGGTAATTTCAAGATCACAAATCCTACGACGCTGTTCTCAGAAGATAAGGACGGAGCTTTTGCCTCCACCTCCTATGCCGGGAACATCGGACAGCGGATCGCGGGCAAATTCAGACTCTTCCTCGATTACACCAATCTGCGCATCATTCTTGAACCGACAAAGGAGCTTTCCGAACTCTTTGATCGTGCGACACCCGGGCTCGCTCTCCGAGCTGAGGACAAGAATCTCAAGACGTTTCGGATCACGGATGTACTGGAGGACTCGCCAGCGGCGGAAGCCGGAATTCAGAAGGATGACATCATCATGGAGGTCGATGGCAGATCCAATACCGATCTGAACATCACCAAACTCCTGGAGCTGTTTGAGCGGCCATCTGCTTACAAGTTGACAATTCGACGCGGTGACCAAACGCTCCATGTGACTCTAGTTCCCAGAAGAATGGTGTAGACGTGGGTTACCCAAATTCAGAATATCATTATAAGATCGAGCCTACGGGCACTGATTGATGCCTCTCTGCCATCAAGGCTGCTTCCGATGCTCGAATAGATGGTTTTGTGCTGCGCGAAACTGAGAGACCCTTGTTTAACCCTGGATTTTCAGTCGAACAAACTCGCAATACGGGAAAAATTTCCGGTGTAGTCGGGGGTAGCGCCTGCCTACAACGCCGAACTCCGAAATGGACTGGCGTTGGTGCGAATGGAAAACTCGAACCGATTTCTCAAACTCGTGGCGCGATGATAAACCCTTAGTAGTGGTGGCTAAGGTGGATGGACAAGAGCGCACGTTCAAATTTCTTCCGCATGGAAACAAGGAGAAGGTGCTGTTGTTCCATCCGCGTTAATTATGTCGGCTACACCCCCGGAAGGACGAAATGGGGCCTGCCCGATGAATGTTTCTTTCGCGATGCCAACGGGAACACGAGTCGCGTTCTGGTGAGTGATATACCGGGGGAAAGAAGTAATATGGTGCGCAAGGTTCCAATGACAACCAAAGCTGAAACGCAATCCGCTGTCGTCGGTGTTGGCGCCGATGCCAAGCGCATGCCTACAATCAAAGTTGTAGTCTGCTAAGAAGAATCGAAGCCGAAGAGTTCCGATCACGTAAGAAAGCCCTCTAAGCGCAGGGTCATCGTGTCGCAGCCCTCGTGATGATCAGCCCGCCTGTGCTTTGGCAAGTTCATATGCACCATCCCAAGTGGCTTCAACCTCCGTCTCTGATTTCGCCACTGTTTTGAACGTCTTGGTATACATCGCCGATGTGATGTTAGATGAATTGTGTTTTGGAGGCGCAGTGGATACAGAATACCGGCCCAAGAAGGTGACAATCCGGGCCTACCTTCAGCTTTGGCGAATTCTGGGCAGGTTGATGGGAATGGCCCAAGGCGCAACTCAGTTTTGTCGCCGGGAGTTGTTCTTCGAGTTAAATGGTTACGATGAAAATCTGTTTATGGGTGAGGACGTTGATTTCTATTGGCGTCTGAACAGAATGGCGAAGCGGCAAAGCGCCAAGGCTCTCTTAATAGACGAAGTAAGGGTACTTCCCTCGACCCGTCGCTTTGATCAATGGCCGCTCTGGCGCACGCTGGTGTGGACCAACCCGTTAATTGTCTTGCTGTTTCGGCGAAGCGCGACATGCTGGAAGGGTTGGTACAATCCAACCCTGCGAACTAGTTCGGATAACATTGATTCTAATCGCACCGCATGAGCGTTTGCGGAGCGCGTCCGTCCACACGCGGAAGGGTATTCAGGACGCCGATATTTCAGAACCACCGGAGTTATGGAAACGACAAACTAAAGTTCGTCGGACATAGTCTCGAGTTCATACATGACGCTGCCCGACCAATTGAGAGCAGTGGTCGCAGAAGGCCACACCATCAGATGTGTCGAAGAAGGCATCTACTCTGTGCTGTCCGACACACCTCAGATCCACCTTTATGATAAAAGAGCGGCCATCTATGATTACAAGAGAGTGGTTTAGCTTTATCCCGCCTGTTCAGGCGTCGCGCTCTTTTCTTGGGTGCCTTCGTGTTTGCGCTTTCGCTTTTCTCAGGCATCGTTTGGGGGTTCTGGCGTGAGTTTGGCAACGACTTGTTTATAGTGCCCAGCCGTGTGGCCTATGCTGTTTTAAAAGTGGTGAACGCGACTGAAGTTTAACGAACATGAACATCCCGACTGTTACCGAGCCAACTCTGGAAGAGATTCAAGCCGCTCGTAAACAGCTCTCACCTCAGATCCTCAGAACACCGACAGTGCGGCTTGATACGGACTCTGCACCGAGCGAAATCTATCTAAAGCTTGAAAATCTTCAACCTATCGGATCCTTCAAGATCCGTGGTGCGGGAAACGCAATAGCGGCCGCCGACAAAGAGAGTTTGCGCAGTGGTGTATGGACCGCAAGCGCAGGGAACATGGCGCAGGGAGTCGCGTGGCATGCACGAGCAAGGGATATACCCTGCACCGTCGTGGTCCCGGAGCAGGCCGCCGAGACAAAATTGGAGGCCATAACAAGACTTGGAGCGCACATCCTTAGAGTACCCTTTGCTGATTGGTGGAATATCCTGGTAACGCACGAATTCCCGTCATGTAAAGGTCTCTTTATTCATCCCTTCTCGAACACGGCAGTGATGGCGGGCAATGGGACAATTGGTCTCGAGATCCTGGAGGACATTCCGGACGTCGACACTATTTATGTTCCCTATGGTGGCGGCGGTCTTGCGTGTGGGATTGCCGCTGCAGTTCGCCAACTGCGCCCGCACACAAAGATCTTCGCCTGCGAGCCAGAAACCGCAGCACCACTAACGGCAGCGTGGGCCGCCAGCAAGCCGGTGGATATTATTCATACGCCGAGCTTTGTTGATGGAGCCGGAGGCAGAAGTGTTCCCCGTGAGATGTGGCCCATCGCATCAAGGCTTCTGGATGGATCGTTAGCGGTCCCGCTCCACGATGCGGCTGCCGCTATCCGTTTGCTGCTTGCTCGAACTCATGTGTTGGCGGAGGGCGCTGCGGCGCTGTCTGTTGCCGCAGCTCTCGCTGGAGTGAACGGGGCAGGTAAGAGGTCAGTGTGCGTTGTATCAGGAGGGAATATCGATCTTGCGAAGCTACTAAGGATCCTAAACGAAGAACTCCTTTAACCGTGCAAACCCGAAGGGTGCAGGTAGGCCAGTTGCTCGGATCGCGATTGTAATTATTTGATTCTGCTGGCGAACCATTCTCAAGATTTAAGAGACCTTCCAAAATAAGGAGGTTACATGTCGGAAATTGCTGAACGACTAAAACAACTGCAACTGGTTCTTCCCGCTCCGTTGCAGTTGCCGGCAGGTATGCGGTTGCCGTTCCCTTGGGTTAAGGTCGTTGGAAACCGCGCGTTGATATCAGGACATGGTCCAACCAACGCTGACGGCTCACTGGCCCAGCCCCTCGGTAAAGTCGGCCGTGAAGTCACGCTCGAACAAGCCTACTTTGCAGCTCGCCTTACAGGGCTAGCGATCCTTGGCAGTCTGGAGCACGAGCTCGGCAACCTGGATCGCATCGCCGCCTGGACTCGGATCTTCGGAATGGTCAATTCGGCCCCCGGTTTCAGCAAGCAACCAGCGGTCATTAATGGATTCACCGAACTCATTCTGGAGGTGTTTGGCCCTGAGAGGGGTAGACACGCACGAAGTGCAGTTGGCCTGGCAGAGCTTCCTTTCGATATCCCGGTGGAGATCGAAGGCGAGGTTGAGCTGCGTAAGCACTGAGGAAGAGCGTGATCGTTCCCTAGATGGTGTTTTATGGTTGAAGACCTATCCAAACGTCACCACCAGGTTACCAGCCTCTTTCAGCAGCCCACCACGTCAGAAGGATGGGCTAGGTATCGTTTGAGCGATGAGCAAGTGGAGTTCTACAAGGAAAACGGATACCTCGCTGGAATTACACTGTTGAGCGAAGATCAGATTAGAGTGCTACAGCAAGAGCTGCGTGAACTTGTCGACCCGGGCCATCCCGGGAATGAACTGTTTTATGAGTTCAATTCCAACGAATCGGCCGATCCGGCAAAGATCCTCTTTCATGCTTTGGGAGCCTGGCGCATCATGCCGGGCCTTCACGATCTCCTCTGGAATCCCGCTTTTTGTGTTCCGGCGTCGCAACTTCTCGATGGTCCAATCCGCCTCTGGCACGATCAGCTTTTCTACAAACCTGCACATGATGGTGGAGTTGTGATCTGGCATCAGGACTATTCTTACTGGACCAGAACGCAACCGATGGCCCATCTTTCATGCTGGATTGGTCTCGACGACTCGACTCGTGAAAATGGGTGTCTTCATTATGTACCCGGCAGTCATCGCTGGAACCTGCTGCCTCGCGCAGATTTTGCAAACGACATGAATACTATCTTGGGGGTGCTCAGCGAAGCGCAGCAGCGTGAGTTCAAGCCGAAAGCCATCGAACTTAAGAGAGGCGAGAGTTCCTTTCCTCACCCACTGATGGTCCATGGTTCCTTTGAGAACCGGAGCGACCGGTCACGGCGGGCGGTTGTAATCAACGTTGTTCGTGACGGTGTGCGCTCTGTTTCAGAAGAACCATTGCTGGAAGGAGTGCCGCCAATTCCCTCCGGAGAGAAGCTTGAGGGGCAGTTTTTTCCGCTGCTCTTTGACCCGCGCACGAGATCTCAGTAAAGGCACGACCTGAACATTAAGAGATGCAATCCTGTAACGCGGGGGCTGGCACAACTCTTTCAAGACCGCAGCAAAGTCAATTTGCCACTTTCAGAGTGACATGAATCCAAACCTACGCATCTGGCACGTCGGCAACTGGTGCATTCACATTGGTCAGAAGTACGTCGAGTCACCCTTTGAGGCCCCCAGCAAGGATGTGGAGTTAGTCAACTATGCGCAACCATTCGTTGATGCGCTCCGAGCGATACCCTCTGCAGAAGTTGTCTCTCAACCCTCATGGGAGCTTTACCATATGTCGCCCGAAGCTTTTGACGAAAGATTGAATTGGGCCAGCACCATCATTTTCGCAGACGTCGAAACCAAATGTTTGATGCTGCACCCGGACTTCTTTCAGCGCGCTAAGTGGGTGATGCCCCGATGGTTTTTCCGGACCGCTTTGATCTCTTGCGCGAGTGGATAACCGGGGGACGCCATTTCCATATGAATGGGGGATGGCTAAGTTTCTCCGGTGAGCTCGGCAAGGGCGGTTGGGGGCGCTCGCGTTTTCATGATGCGCTACCGATTGAATGCCTAACGCACGACGATCTGGTGGAGTCCACTTCCAGGTATCTGGTGCGCTGCTCTAGTCCAGATCACCCTGCCGTTAGAGGACTGGATTGGTCGACAGTGCCACCACTACTGGGCTTCAATGAATGCCGGTTGCGGGCGGATTGCCGGAGCATTGTTGAGATTGAAAACCAGGGTAAGTGGCACCCGCTGCTGGCCGAGCGAAGCTTGGGCGGAGGCCGTGTGACATGCTGGATGACGGGCGCTAGTCCTCATTGGGGCATCAACTTCATGAAGTGGAAATCTTACAGACAGTTTTGGACGCAACTTTTTACTGGCTTGTAGATTTAAGAGTTCATCTATTAGATTCTTTCACCTTCCGGACACGGACATCGGAACGCTGCCGCTCGAATCAAGTATGTAGCATTAACGGCCCTCCTACTCGCTCCGGCAGCCAGGTGAATTGCTACTGTAACCAACGCTCAAAGTAAACACAGGTATTTCGGGACGCGCTTATGACGTTCAACCTCTTCGACTGGCTCATACTTATTGTTTACCTGCTCCTGACAATCGCCCTGGGAATTTGGGTGAAACGTTACGTGGAAGATCTGAGCGGTTATCTGGTGGCGGGCCGGCGCATCAAGGTCTCATTAGGGGTAGCAACCTTCGCCGCTACCGAGATCGGAACCATCACGTTCATGTACTTCGGTGAGCTGGGTTACGTTTCGGGTTTCTCATGCTTTGTCATTGGCCTGCTTGCCATGCTTGCTTACATGTTCGTGGGCAAGACGGGCTTCATTATTTCCGCACTGCGCCGGCATCAGGTGATGACCATTCCTGAGTTTTATGAATTGCGATACAGCCGTCGTGTGCGCTTGATTGGAGGGATCATTCTTTTCCTTGGGGGAGTGCTCAACATGGGCATATTCCTTAAGTTTGATGGAATATTTCTCTCCGAAGTGATGGGGTTCGGCCCACAGGCTGTGGCCTTAATCATGGTCGTGATGGTGGTGATCGTTATTGCGTACACCGTTCTGGGCGGGATGTTCTCAGTGGTCGTAACGGACTTCTTACAGTTTGTCATCCTTTCGCTGAGCATGATCGTGGCAACCATCACTGTTCTGTTGAACGTGGACCTGACGCGCATGTCCGCAATGGTCACAGAACAATATGGCGACGGCGGAATCAACCCCCTGGTTAACCCGCGGTTTGGTTGGATGTTTATCGTTTGGATACTGATCAGTAATGTTGCCGCAGGAGCTCTTTGGCAACCCGGTACCTCAAAGGCGCTCGCCTCAGAAAGTCCTGAGGTAGCGAGAAAGGTGTTCTTTTACACCAGTCTGACATTCGCTGGCCGGGCCATGGTCCCTATGTTCTGGGGCGTAGCCGCCCTCGCGTACCTCGGGCCTGGAGAATCGACAACCGCGGCGATGCCTAAACTCTTGGGTATGGTTACACCTCATGGATTTCTCGGTTTGCTTGTTGCGGGAATGCTCGCAGCTTCAATGTCGACCTACAGCGCTTATCTTTTGGCGTGGAGTTCCGTCGCCACGCGTGACGTGATTGCCTGTTTGCGCACGACAAATTTTGGAGAGCGCACGACCATTTGGATCACCAGGCTCGTCGCAACTTTGATAGGCACTTTCCTGCTGGTCTTCGGACTTTGGTATCAGATTCCCGATACGGCTTTTCAATACCTCTTTATCACCGGCGCAATGTACACAGCAGGCGCTCTCGGATGCGTTGCAGCAGGCATCTATTGGCGTCGAGCTAACACTGTAGGTGCTTACTGCGCGCTTATCATGGGAGCTATGGCCCCAGCTGGCTTTCTGATTCTTGAGAAGTGGCGTGGCTCGATGCCCACCTGGATGTCTTTCATCACGGATGTCAACGTCTCGGGCCTTCTCAGTTTCATTCTCGCTTTTACGGGGATGGTCATCGGGTCCCTAACAACGCAAAAGGCTTTTCCGCCTGTTAAGCTTGGTGCTGAGGAAACAACATGAGAACGGGTGCACTGTTGTGGTTAATCATCTTCGCGGTTTCAGCGGCCACGTTCTTTGTCGTCGCATTCATCGTTAGCATAAATGGCTTCGGTGATCTGCGCGATCTGCTTAGCTGGCCCAAAGCCCGGAAATGATGTCCCGCTCGTGTGACGCTTTCGTGCCCATCCCAATTGAGGTAGTGTCCTAGTTGACCTTTTCTCTGTGCTAACTCTGAGTACTCTGTGGTCGGAGGTGGTCTGTTTAGCAATGCGACACCATAGAGACACCCAGAACACGGAGAAACCAGTTTAGGACAACACCACAATTGATTTCCTGTTTGGGTAGTGGTTCAGTTTGAAAATAAAATTCAACGGCTCTTGGGAACGCGGGCGTCCCCGCCCGCACGGCGCCCAATTTGTTGCATCTTCTTTTCCGCAATCAATTTTCGCGCTGCGCGCTCAATGCGGGCGAGACGCCCGCGTTCCCAAGAACCGTTGAATATTCGAACTCAAGATTTGAAACTGAACCAGTACTCCTGTTTGCAGTGTGTACCTTGTAGTAGGCAGAACAATGAGACTTTTCGCGATTTTGGAATGACGATTTCATGAAATACTCATCAATCAACCTCCAAGCCAAGCTCGAAAAGTTCACCGATCATTGGGCGCCGAAAATCGTGGCCGAGATGAACGACTACCAGATTAAGCTGGCCAAAATGGAAGGCGAGTTTGTTTGGCATTCCCATGCTGAAACGGACGAGGTTTTTATTGTTCTCAAAGGCCAGATGAGTATTGAGTTTAGAGATGGCAGTGTGGAACTCAGTGCCGGAGAGATGTTTGTGGTGCCAAAAGGTGTCGAGCACAAACCAAACGCCAGCAGTGAGTGCAGCATTATGCTGATCGAGCCGAAAGGCACCGTGAATACAGGCGAGGCTGGCGGGGCTTACACCGCGCCTAACGATGTGTGGGTATGAAAATTACCTAAGACGAGCCGCGGAATAACGCGGATGAAAGGATCTGAAAAACAATGAAGCGCGAGGAGAGGATAGGAACTCAGAGAACGCTCTGAGCTTGCGAAGAATTTCAGGGACCAGTGACTTGGATCCAGTTTCAGAGGGTATGCTGTTCGACATTGGCTATGCGGATGGGATCACACCGGTGTTGGCTGTACCCGAGCGGCAGGTGCCGAATGGAACGCGAGTGGGTTAATAGCCACCCGCGAGAAGCGTTTCTGAATGATCTTCTGGGTTGGCTATTGCGAGCGAGCCGCCCGCGCTCTTGCTGCTTCATATGCTGCGATCTCAGCTTCATGCCGCAGCGTCAATGAGATGTCATCGAGACCGTTCAATAAACAGTAACGCTGAAATGGATCTATCTTGAACGCAGCCGAGAAGCCCTGCTCATCCGTGACTAAACTCTTCTCTAGATCGATCGTTACGCAATATTTACCATTCTCCTGTACCCCGGCCATCAATCGCTGAACCTGGTCCTCACCGAGCAGTACTGGCAAAAGACCGTTCTTCATGCAGTTGTTTGAGAAAATGTCCGCAAAGGATGAAGCCACAATAACGCGAAAACCCCAATCTGCGAGTGCCCATGGTGCGTGTTCTCTCGAAGAGCCGCATCCAAAATTCCTCCCGGCCAACAGGATGGACGCATTCCTAAACTGAGGTTGATTGAGTACGAAAGAAGGATCCAGACTTCCATCCGGCAGGTGAGCCCAGTCATAAAACAGAAACTCCCCAAACCCGCTCCGTTCGATGCGTTTCAAAAACTGCTTGGGTATGATCTGATCCGTATCGACATTGCTTCGATCCAGTGCCGCCACAATTCCTGAGTGCCTGCGAAATTCTCTCATGATGAAGTGCCGTTTATTTGTAGATCCAGTTCCTTACATCGGTGAAACGACCGGTGATCGCCGCAGCGGCCGCCATCGCAGGGCTGACCAGGTGCGTTCGCCCGCCCCGTCCCTGGCGTCCTTCGAAATTCCGATTGCTTGTCGAAGCGCAGCGCTCTCCGGGCTGCAAGATGTC
>DATETN010000102.1:0-4475 GCA_035283645.1 Pyrinomonadaceae bacterium | reverse complement strand
ATAGAGACCCAATCGGCAAACTTACTTCGGCTTATGTTGCGCCTCGGGCCCTTTGTATACCATATCGACTTCCATTACTTCGTAAGAGGCGACAAATTTGTTGTCAAAAGCCCTGCCGCAATAGTGCGTGGGACGAAGCTTCTCCAGGATCGCGTAGCCGTCCTTGTCGATGCAATCTTCGTCGACGGAACCGGCCACCACCTGTCCCATGACCGTGAGACGATGCAGCCATTCTTTGGTCCAGATAACTTTACACTCGTAGTGAGCTTTACACTCCGCAATGCGCGGAGGCCTCAGCACCCTGGCCGGGATGGCGGTAAAGCCGGCCTTCTCCAGTTCGTTGACTCCGCGCGGGAAGGGTAAGCCTACCACTCTTACCTTTTCAAGAATCTCCCGGTCGAAGGACGGAATGTTAACTACAAATTCTTCGGTGGCCAGCACGTTGTGATAAGTGTCCTTATCTATCTCCACCGTGAACGAAATACAGGTCGGTTCATGATTCTGTCTCACACAGGTGGCAAATGAAGCCGCATTCACCCGCCCTTCCTTGTCGACGGTGGTTATCATCACCGCGCAGGCTACCGGGGAATACAATCGGTCCCAATGCTCAGGCGGAACGTCGACCTTTCGCGCTGGTTTATAAACCATAGCTTTTTTCTCCTCCCGTTTGTCTTTCGCGGCAAAGTACCTGAGTTTACAAATTGTGTCAAAGCTTTCACTCCTGGCAGCCTTCGCACCATCGGGTTCAGCTCTTGAACCTTGCTGGTCAGGTTTGGCATCAGGATTGGTGCCTGGCTAACAACAGCCGGGAGAACCGAGAGCTATCGTTGGAGCTTAAGTTCAGCATCGATATATTTCTTTAATCTTGCCATAAGGTCGATGGCTTGAACCGGTATTTCCTCGAATTTGGTAGTGCTCTCAAAGTCTCGCAGCGCTTTCTCACCCTCCTCAGAATGATGCATGTTGAGCAAAAGTTCCTTAACTCTCGCCACTAGCTTGGCAGGGAAATCCTCTCGACAACTGACGAGCTGGCGCGGAAATGAAACCGACTCATGAACGATCCTGAAGCTGTCGCGGTTTTTCGCAAACATGAAATACTTCTGATCATCGACCGCCCCGGCCGCCACCGCTCCATTCAACACCCAGAAAAGTGTATTGGTGTCACCGTGACTAAAAATATAACCCACTTCGTCCGTTTTCACAGGGTCCGATCCTTGCGTCTTGGGCGCCAATCGGAGTTTCATTTTCAACAAATCCACTTTCGGAAAAAAATAGCCGGTCGAAGAGAAGGGTTCCTCAAAGGCAATGACCTTGCCCTTGAGATCCTCCAATCGAGCAATGCTGCTATCTTTTCGCGTGAAAATAACCGACCGGTATTCGTTTTGTCCGGTCTTCCAGCGCCGAAGTAGAAGCTTGCTGCCGGAAAGGCGGCTTACAGCCAACGACGGGAATAAGCTGTCTATGTAAAGATCGACCTGTCGCGTTTGCAACAATGAGGACATGGCAGGGATGCTCTCCGCCACGACAACCTTTCCTTGGTCGAGTCCTTCGGATTTCAACTGCTGCGCAATATAGCTCGCAAGGGGCGAAAATTTCTTGCTCTCCCCGACCGGGTTGGTACTTATAGAACCTAGCTTGAACGAGCCAGCACAGGTGAGCTGGGGCAAAAGCACGACGGCAGCGACAGACAACAGTTTTTGTCCTAAACCCCATGGGCTAATCATCGGCTGACTTCCCCCGCAACAGCAATGCGTAGTTCCATTCGTAGATCGCTGCGTCCCGGTGCGTAAGAATTATCACGGATGAAGGGATTTGTCGTTAAGAATTCTGTCTCCCGCCACGAACGAGGCTCCTGACCATGCTCGGCTGCCATCGGCAACGGTCAGGGGTTCGGGGCAGGGCGCACAGTCAGGCCCGGATATCGAAGCAATTGTTGCGAGCCTTTCCCTTTCGTAGACGATGGACGTGACAGACTTGCGTAATGCTGGATGGCCGCGGACGCGACTAGTCACTTGTGCAAGTTTGGCAGGATTGACGCTCAATCGTTTCTTGAAAGAGCCGGTGCTCTGGGCTCTCGACCTGCGATTTGGAGAGTCGGGCCTGGTCTTGCAATCACACATTGTCGTATTGTAACCGGCGACCCCATCGACCATCGACTTTTGCGACGCTATCTCTTTCGTCGTCGTCACCTCCCGGCTCAACGGTATGCCGTGCTTGGCGTTCGGTCGGGATTTCCCCGCCTTGGGTCTTACGGTGGTTTCCTGAGCGTTGGTTTACTGGACACCCCGGTTTGAATTGACTTGAGACCACCTACCGGATACTCTCTGCTATAAAATCGAGGTCTGGGGTCGGTTCGAAGAGACGTAGGGTTGCCGGCACGCGGTCGTTGGAACGAGTTGGAAGGTGTCGGTGGCCGTGTCCGAAAAGGAACTTCCTATCGTTCCATCCAAATTGAACGCACTGATATAAAACTCGCCACTGTCATTTGGGATTGATATCAGCATTTGCACCATCGGGAACGAAAGCGTCAGGCTCCTGTAGCTCCTGAACTCGCCCGGACTTTCCGTCTGAATATCTGTGAAAGAGGAATCATGAAACTGGAGGCCAGAGCTGACTCCTCGCTGATTTCACACAGCTATATTAGTATGCCAGGTCTGAGGTGGTCCACCAATGGACGATATCTGTAACCACGCCGGTCATCAGTTTCACATACCCGTGATGGGGACAGGATTTACAATCGATACCCCTATACGCGTTGCTCGATTTGGCATTTCCTCGGTGATTTCGCTGGTAGACGATGTGCTGATCGAAAAGGTTCGACGGTATCATGCATTACGGGAAGGGGAACCGTACGAGGCCATCAAGAATAATCACCCGGACCCGCGGGCGGCGCGCATCACCGCCTATTTGAATTTAGTGGGACGGATCGTTGAACGGCAGGTTGAGGCTTTGAAGAGCGCTCCGTTTGAGCCGGGCAGTGAGATCCAGCGCTTATTTGAACTTTTACCGGAGACACCCCTGCGGAGACTTTACCTAGAGATGAAGAGTGCCTCCGTCCCGTCCGAAAGGGAACGCTTACAAGCGCTTCTCCGAAACCGCATCCAGCCCGGCAGCATTGACGTCAACATCATGACGAAGCTGGATTGCGCTCGCTACCGTCGTGGAGTTCAACTGCCGCCGGAATTCAACGACGCCATGGCGGCACTCCGTGGGTATGCGCAGAGCAAGTTACGTTCTGCGATTGTGTTTTCGGCGGGACTGAATCAGCGCCTTTACAATTACATGAGTGAATTCCCAGACTTTCTTCCAGGCACGGACGGCAAACTAAAGAAGCGAATTATTCTGAAAGTCGGCGACTACCGATCCGCCGCGGTTCAAGGTCGATTTCTGGCCAAGCGTGGATTATGGGTTTCCGAGTTCCGAATCGAATCGGGGCTAAACTGCGGCGGTCATGCTTTCCCCTCCGGCGGACAGTTGCTCGGACCGATTCTCGAGGAATTCAAACAGAGGCGGGAGGAACTTGCGCAGTCGCTTTGGAACACTTGTGTCGAGTCTTGGAAGGCGAAAGATGTCTGCATACCCGACGCGCGGCTCGCCATGCGAGTTACCGTGCAAGGTGGGATCGGCACTGCCGCCGAACATTCAATGCTCATCAGTCGTTACGGGGTGGACGCAACCGGTTGGGCGACGCCGTTTCTCCTGGCACCCGATGTGACCGCGGTGGACGACAGCCTGCTCGAGCGCCTCCTCGACTGCCAACCCGAAGACGTGTATTTGAGCGACAGCTCGCCTATCGGTATTCCGTTCTGGAACTTCCGCGATTCGCCCAGCGAGGAAGCGCGGCGGAAGCGGGCCGCGGATGGCGATCCGGGATCTCCGTGCCCGAAGGGTTACTTGCGATTTGCTGTCTCCAGTTCCGGTACTCCACTCTGCATGGCGTCCCATGATTATCAACACCAGCGACTTGCCGTATTGAAAGAACAATCGCCCGAACCTACCGAGGCGCAGGTCGAGAAGGTGATCGGAAAGTCCTGTATCTGCCACGAGCTTGGCGGGAGCGCCCTACGAAAGTACGGTCTCAACTCATCGGTGACCCCGGCAATCTGTCCCAGTCCGAGTCTGGGTTGGTTCCGTCATCGTACAAACCTTGATGAGATGGTCAATCACATCTATGGACGCCTGTCCCTTATCGACGAAGATGCGCGCCCTCACATGTTCGTCAAGGAACTGTCCGTCAATATCGATTACCTGAAACAGTGGCTTGCTCCAGCCTTAAACAGCGGCGATCAAAACGGAAGAAAGAATGTTCGCGAGTTTGCTCAGACTGTCCTTGCGGGTATTCAGTACTACGGCGAGAGAATCGTTGAATTCGCGCCGAGGAACCCGGAACGGTTTCTCGAAGCCATCAAGTCATTGGAAATCGAGGTACACCGCGTTCTTTCTCAAGCTGTTCCGCACGATACCGCCAGTAACGA